>NZ_FXAN01000055.1 GCF_900176645.1 Burkholderia singularis | reverse complement strand
TCAACTCCCTCTCTAGCAGTCGGCCGCGCTTCCTTCTCTCTCCCCCGCTGTCCGTTTCCGTTTCAGCGAAAGAGGCGTGATTCTAGTCAGGCCCCGCCCTTCGCGCAACCCCTTAGCGAAAAAATTTTCATGACCCCAATCGCTCCTCGGTCGCGGCAGAAATCCGATATTGATTTTTGTTTTGCCCACCAGTTTTTGCCCCTTCCCCATTCGGGCATCACTACAAATCGCATTCGGTATGGAAATACAGGCGCAGCAAGCGCCGGTTGTGGCGCGACTGCATAAAGACGCGCGCCCACAAACACGCAACCCCGCATTCGAAAATCAGGCGCGACACATGGCGCGCCGCTCGAAGCTCGAATAAAAGCGACGTCGGCAACAGCCACATCAACACGCTTCCCGTACTCACTGGGCGGCTCATTCAAACCCAAGCCATCCTCCTTTCCATCTCGCCCGTTTGTCTGAATTTTTCCTACACCTTTCAGCTAGGCCGACACTTCGTAAGTAGTTTGTCATCATGGTGCAGGCGACACTCACCGTCTTCTCGACAATCGGAGGCATACACATGAGGTTTCTGGTGCTCAATTCGGACGCGGAACGGCGTGACGGCTTGAAAACCCTGCTGCGGCAAATCGACCGGCACGCCGGCTATAACGATGCAAAAGATTGGCGGCAGGCACAACGGCTGATCAAGCAACAAAGTTTCGACTTGATCACAGTCGATTGGCGCGACATCGAGCGGCTCGGCGATCTGCATGCGTTCTGCAAGGCGTGCTCGCCAACGCCCGTCGCCGCACTGACGGACGACGCGTCGCCCGAGCAGACTCGAGCGCTTTTCGCCGCCGGCGTGCTTGGCGTCATCCCGCGCTCGACGCGCCCGCACTTGATCGTGCGCGCATTGGAGATCGTGCTGCTCGGCAGCTACTACGTGCCGCCGAGCGCACTCGATCTTGCAGAGCCATCCGCACGTGCCAGCGACAGCCGCGCCGATTCGCTGGCCGGTCAGCTTCCGGCCCGGAAGCGTTCACCATGCAGTCTACTGTCGCCGCGCCAAGCGCAGATCATGCGGTTTGTTCACATGGGCAGCACCAACAAGATGATTGCGCGCACGCTCGGCATCAGCGAAGGCACGGTCAAGATTCATTTGGCCAGCATCTTCCAGCAATTGGGCGCGAACAATCGCGCGTCCGCCGTCGCCATTTACAACGGCTGGCTGCCGCCGCACCTCGAAGTGTTGCTGGCCTCGAACGAAAGCTCGCCCAAGCCTGTACATGGCGCACCCGGCCCCGTACCGCTGCGCGCAGTGAAAACGCGGCACAAATACCCGCTCGCCGCCGAAAGCGAATCGACCAGCGAACCCCTCATCGCGGCCGAGCTGCCCACTCCGTACAAGGCGAATGAATAGCCGGTGAACCCGGTGCGCCCCGGCGGTCGCGTGAATCCGTTCCCATCTTTTGTATTCAACGAGTAATATAAAAACATGGGGTTTCTCTATACGCCGCTTCCGTTCTGGGTTGCCGTGGGTGGCTGGATCGCCGCCGTGGGATTGCTCGTCCTCGCATCATGGAGACGCCCGTTCGGCCGCCTGCAGGATCCGACTCTGCAGCACGTATGGCTCGCGCTCATCACGTCGATCACCGTGCTTTGGGCATCCAACGCATGGCTCGACGATGGCCTCGTCATGCATCTGCTCGGCGCCACGTTGCTCGTCACGCTGTTCGATTGGGCGCTATCTCTCATCGCCATGGCCGTTGTCATCGGTATCGCGGCGTTCGCATTCGACGCGACCTGGCAAGGCGTCGGACTCACCTATTTGATCTACGGCGCGCTACCTGTCGCGGCATCGGCACTGCTGCAGCGTGCGGCACTCGCGCGGCTGCCGCACAATCTGACCGCCCTCATCGCCGGTCAGGGCATCGTGTCGCCCGCGGTCGCGTCGGGCGCGGTGTCGATCGCGGCAGCAGGCATGCAGATCGCGCTCGCCAACGGCGCGTTCGTCGTCATACCGTCCGGCTATGTACTCAGCGCGCTGTTGCTGGCACTCGGCGAGGCATGGTTCACCGGCGTCGCGACCGCGTTGATCGCCGTCTACCGTCCCGCCTGGGTCACAACGTCCGACGTGCGCCGCTACCGCCTCGGCGGCCCCCGCCTGTAACGCGCCGCCGCGAGTTGCGCATCTGCGCGCGGCCAAAGATATCTGCCGAGCGCACTACTGCGCCGCTCAGAAATTACGCTAAGATGGAACCCTGCTCTTCATCGGGCATCTGACGTGCCTGGTGTCTCGATCTCCGTTATCCTCTACCCAGATGGACAGCTTCCCCGCCCCGCAACGCCTCCTTGGCGCGCTCGGCACGTTGACGGCCTGCGTCGCCGGCCTGACGCTCGCCTTCGCCGCGCCCGCATTCGCCGATCTCCTCGACCAACGCGCGGAGCTCGTCAACAAATACATCAACGACATGCACGCCGATCCGCTCGTCGCGGATTGCGCGGCGCATGGCAACTTCATTGCCAGCACGTCGAACAGTTTCGATCATGTCGAATTCCCGCCGAGCGCATTCGAAAGCGGCAACGCAGCGATCGCCCCTTGGAACGATTCGTTCGACGAAGGCAAGCAACGCGTGAAAGTCGACAACGTCGTGACGGTCGAAGGGCTCGGCATGCGTAACGACGGCGGCGAGCCCGCGCATTTGAAATTCCGCTGCGGGTACGTCGGCACGCAAATGCTCGCGTTCAGTTGGAACGATCCGTCGCCGCCTGTGAAACCGCGCGCCGAGCGGCCGGCAGCATCGAAGAAGAAGTTTCACAAGCACGCCGGCAAAGGCAAGGGTAAAGCAAAGGCGTCTGGCAAAAGCGGCAAACGATCGTCGACGGTGAAGGCCGTGAGGAAGCATTCGGCCCGCAAGGCACGATGATCGGCCGCCGCGGCCCGACCGGCCGGTAAAGCCGAATGACGCGCGGCGGCCGACACGCCGGTCGCCATTCACGAAAAAAGCCGGAGCGCGGCAAGCCCGCTCCGGCTTTTTTCGTGCGTCGACGCATGGCATTTTTCCGCCGACGCGCGTCGATCGCGCCCGGGCAAGTGCTCAGGCGAACGCGCGCACGTGCTCGAGAATCGCGGTCAACATCGCCGCGCCAAGCGCCGCACTACGCGCCCCGCTCCAGCCGGCGTGCTCGTCAGGCAGGTTCGCGTTGTCCTTGAACGGCATCTCGAGCGTCAACGACAGACAGCCGAACCGATTGCCGATGTACTTCGACGCGAGCTTGAGCGCCTCCTCGTTGTACTTGCTGGCCGCATAGCCATGCTCGTCCTGGAAATCGGGGCTCGCGCGCTTGAACGCGTCGATGAATGCACGCTGCTCGGCGCGCTGACGTTCCGTGAAGCCCGGCAACATCTCCGAGCCGGCCACGAACACATACGGCAGCGCCTCGTCGCCATGGATGTCGAAAAAGAGATCGCAACCCGCGGCTTCGATCGCATCGCGCACGACGAGCACTTCGGGGCTGCGTTCGGCATCGGGCGCCATCCATTCGCGATTCAGGTTCGCGCCCACCGCGTTCGTGCGCAGATTGCCGCGCACGCTGCCGTCAGGATTCATGTTCGGCACGATATAGAACGTCGCGTGATCGTAAAGCTTGCGGGCCACCGGATCGCCCGACCAGTCGCCCCAGCCGACGAGCCGCTTGACCAGTCCCTCGACAAACCACTCCGCCATCGATTCGCCCGGATGCTGGCGCGCGATGATCCAGACTTTCTTTTTCGCGACGTCATCCTCTTGCGGCGTGCCGAGCACGATAAGCGACAGCGGCCGCCCGTCATGCGTGCGCCCCAGCTCGACGACGTTCGCCTGCGGCATCTGCTGAACAGCCCCCAAAAACTCCGCCTGGCGCTCCTCGCTGTACGGCTCGAAGTACGCGTAATAGATGCTGTCGAATTCGGGCGTGTGGTCGATCGTCAGCGTTTGGCCGTCATACGACGTCGGCACGCGGAACCAGTTGACCCGGTCGTAGCTCGCGACCGCGCGATAGTCGCGCCAGCCGTCGGGGTATGCGCATTCCTTCGCATTGTCGAACGTCATCACGCAGCGTTCGCCGCGCGCGCCCGTGACGCGGAAATAGAACCATTGCGCGAACTCGGAATGATTGTCGCCGCGCACGCGCAGCCGGATCGCGTCCGCCCGCTCGCACGACAGGACGTCGATCGCGCCCGCATCGAAATTGCTCGTGATCGAGAGAGTCATTGCTGCGTCTCCTGGTGACGGCGGCCGCGCACGGCCGCCCGGATTTCATACGGTTTCACGCGCCTGCTCGGCGGCGGAATACATAAGTGTCGTCGTTCGACGCGGCTTCGTTGAACGCATAGCCCTCCGACGAAAAGCGCATCAGCGCACCGGGCGACGCGAGCCGTCCCTCGACGACGTAGCGCGCCATCAGTCCACGCGCGCGTTTCGCGTAAAAGCTGATGATCTTGTAGCGGCCGTCCTTCCAGTCTTCGAACACCGGCGTGACGACGCGCGCGCCGAGCAGCTTCGGTTTCACCGCCTTGAAATATTCAGCCGATGCGCAATTGACCAGTACGCGCGATGCGGCGTCGCGCTTGTCAAGCTCGGCGTTCAGCGCGCGCGTGATCCGCTCGCCCCAGAATGCGTACAGATCCTTGCCGCGCGCGTTGGCAAAGCGCGTGCCCATTTCGAGCCGGTACGGCTGCAACAGATCGAGCGGCCGCAGCAGCCCGTACAGTCCGGACAGCACGCGCACGTGCCGTTGCGCGTAATCGAGATCGTCCGCCGACAGCGAGCGCGCGTCGAAACCTTCGTAGACATCGCCATTGAACGCAAGCAGCGCCTGTTTGGCGTTCGCCGGCGTCGACGCGCGCGACCAGTCCGCATAGCGTTGGAAATTGAGCCGCGCGAGCGGATCGGAAATATTCATCAGCGTCGAGATCTGCTGCGGCGACAACCGGCGCAGCGCGCCGATCAGTTCGGCCGCGTCATCGATGAACTGCGGCAGCGTATGGGCGGCGACGTGCGGCGGCGTTTCGTAATCGAGCGATTTCGCGGGAGACAGAACGATTATCATAGAGGCTTGCTGGCATGCCGTGCGATGCCGGGCAATCAAACGAAAACCCTCAATTGTAACGAATGCCTAGCCCCGACGCTTTATGCGACGGTCTGCGCGTGGTGCTCGATTCGAACGTGTGGATCGATATCCTCGTGTTCGACGACCCCGCCACCCGTCCGATCCGCGCGGCCCTCGAAACCGGCGCCGTCACCGCGCTCATCGACGCCCGCTGCCTCGGCGAACTCGAGCGCGTGCTCGATTATCCTCAGTTCAAAGCGCGCGCGGTCGACAAGGCCGCCGCGCTCGCGACGGTCGCGCGTTTGACGCAGCATGTCGCAGGGCCACGCGCCAATGGCGGCTCGTGCGTAGCGGCAACCGCCGACACCGGAGCGAGCGCCCCGACTCCGGCCGCATCGGCCGCCCAGGCGATTGTCGCCGATACGCAGCAGCAGCAGCCGGGCGCGGCGCGGACGCCCGGCGCGCCGTCCGGCAGTGCCTTGCCGAGCCGCACCGATGCGCACGTCACGCCCGCCGCCTGCGCATCGCCTGCATCCGGCGCCGGCGTGCCGGCGGCAAACCCGCTGCTGGCGCGGACCGACGCACTGCCCCCGCCGCCGGGCGACGCGCCGCCGCGGCCGCTGCCCAAGTGCAAGGATCGCGACGACCAGAAATTCCTCGAACTCGCTTACGCGGCGCGCGCCGACTGGCTCGTGTCGAAAGATCGTGCGCTGCTGAAACTCGCGCGCCGCACCGAACGCGATTTCGGTTTCCGGATCGCGCCGCCCGAGTCGTTCGCCGCGCGAGCGCTTCCGGCCGGCGCGCCGGAGCCGGCGTAAGCACCCTTTTCCGCCCGATCTCGCGCATACAAGCCATGATGAACGCATCGCACGATATGCCCAACACACCTACCTTCCCATCCCGCCTGCCCCATGTCGGCACGACGATCTTCACTGTAATGAGCGCGCTCGCCGCGGAAAAAGGCGCGGTGAATCTCGGCCAGGGCTTTCCGGATTTCGACTGCGATCCGGCGATCGTCGATGCGGTCGCGCGTGCGATGCGCGACGCCCATAACCAGTATCCGCCGATGGCGGGCATCGCGCCGCTGCGCGAGGCGGTCGCGGACAAGACCGAGCAGCTCTACGGCCGCCGCTACGACGCGGCAAACGAGATCACGATAACGGCCGGCGCAACGCAGGCGCTCCTCACGGCGATCCTGTGCGCGGTGCATCCGGGCGACGAAGTGATCGTGATCGAGCCGACCTACGACAGCTATCTGCCGTCGATCGCGCTCGCCGGCGGCACGCCGGTCTTCGTTACGCTCGAGGCGCCCGATTACACGATTCCGTTCGACAAACTCGCCGCGGCGATCACGCCCAAAACGCGCGCGATCATCATCAACACGCCGCACAATCCGACCGGCACGATTTGGCGCGACGCCGACATGCGCGCGCTCGAGGACATCGTGCGCGGCACCGACATCCTGATCGTGTCGGATGAAGTCTACGAGCACATGGTCTATGACGGCGCGCGGCACGAGAGCGTCGTTCGCTACCCGGAACTCGCGGCGCGCAGCTTCGTCGTGTCGAGCTTCGGCAAAACCTTTCACGTGACGGGCTGGAAGGTCGGCTACGTGGCCGCGCCCGCCGCGCTGACGGCAGAGTTCCGCAAGGTGCATCAGTTCAACGTGTTCACGGTCAACACGCCGATGCAATATGGTCTCGCCGATTATCTGCGCCACCCCGAGCCTTATCTGACCTTACCCGCGTTCTATCAAAAGAAGCGCGACTTCTTCCGTGCCGGACTCGCGAACACCCGTTTCAAGCTGCTGCCGTGCACGGGCACGTACTTCCAATGCGTCGATTATTCGGCAATCAGCGATCTGCCCGAGGCTCAGTTCGCGAAATGGCTGACGACGGAAATCGGCGTGGCCGCGATCCCCGTGTCCGCGTTCTATCATGAGCCGCATGAATCGGACGTCGTGCGTTTCTGCTTCGCGAAGCGCGAAGAGACGCTCGCCCTCGCGCTCGAGCGGCTCGGTCGTTTGTAGCCGTCAAGAGCCGTCAAGCGGCGCATCCGGCGGGCGGTTTGATCCGGCGACGTGCGCAAGCGCGCCGATCCCGTGCGCGACGCGCGGGCGGCGCTCGAGCCGCCCGCGCCCATTCGGCACTCAAGCAATCAAGCCGGCTTCGCAAGGCCCGCGACGTAAGCCTTGCGATCCGCGCTCACGCGCCGCGCGGCCGGATGCTGCGCCTCGATGCGCTTGACGTACGCTTTCCAATCGATTCCCGCCTCGACGACCAGATCACGGCCATAGATCGGTTTGGTCGCAAGCGCGACGATCGGCAAATGAATGAACGCGGCAATATCGGCAATGCTGAACGTGTCGCCCAGCAAGTACGGCGAGAACGACGCGAGCCGCTTGAAGCCTTGGAGCGCATGCGGCAGGCGTTTTTCGACGCGCGCCTTCGTGCCGTCGCTGATCTTGACGCCGAAAAACGCCTCCGGGAACAGATCGCGGACGCACCATTCGATATATAGCTCAAGCACGATCGTGATCTCGCGCGCCTTCGCCGCCGCATACGCATCGGCCGGGTAAATCCGCTTTTCCGGATAGCGCATCGCCAAATAATCGACGATCGCCTGCGACTCGCTGATCGGGCCGTGTTCCGTCTGCAGATACGGTACCTTGCCAAGCGGCGTGTCGGCCCGTTTCGCAGCATCGTCGATCGGCGTCGTGACGAGCATCTCGTCGAACGGAATACCGTATTCGAGCAGCGCAAACTTGGCCTTGTTGTAATAGTTGGACAACGGAAAACCACAGAGCCTGAGCATCGATGACTCCTTGTTCATGGGGAAAACCGCGCGCGATATGCTTCGCGCGTCGGGTTCGGCTCGACGCCCAAAAAGCACGTCCGTGTTATTCTAAAACGCTCGAATCGGGCTGCGTCACCGCAGCCGCTTCGAACCGCCACCATAAGCGCCGGCCAAACCGGCCGGCGCATCCCAGGAGACTGCCGCATGAGCGCAGAACTGCTCGCATCGCGCCCGACCGAAAGCGAATCGACGCTCGTCCTCACCCTTTCCAACCCCGGCGCGCGCAACGCGCTGCATCCGGACATGTATGCCGCCGGCCTCGAAGCGCTCAATACGGCCGAGCGCGATCCGACGATCCGCGCGGTGGTCCTGACCGGCGCGGACCGCTTCTTTTGCGCAGGCGGCAATCTGAACCGGCTGCTCGACAATCGCGCGAAAGACCCGTCCGTGCAGGCGGCGAGCATCGATCTGCTCGGCGAATGGATCACCGCGCTCACCACCGTGACGAAACCCGTGATTGCCGCGGTCGAAGGCGCGGCGGCGGGCGCGGGCTTCTCGCTCGCGCTCGCGTGCGATCTGCTCGTTGCCGCCGACGACGCCAAGTTCGTGATGTCCTATGCACGCGTCGGCCTGACGCCCGACGGCGGCGGTTCGTGGTTCCTCGCCCGCGCGCTGCCGCGCGCGCTCGCAGCCGAACTGATGTTCGAAGGCAAGCCGGCCGCCGCCGCCCGGCTGCACGCGCTCGGCGTCGTGAACCGCCTGAGCCGGCCGGGCGCCGCGCGCGACGAAGCGATCGCATGGGCCGACGAATTGGGCAGGCTGTCGCCGAACGCGCTTGCGCGGATCAAATCGCTGATCGCCGACGCGCACGCGCAGCCGCTGGACGCGCATCTGATCGCCGAGCGAAATCATTTCGTCGAATCGCTGCGCCACGCGGATGCGCTCGAAGGCATCACCGCGTTCCTCGACAAGCGCACGCCCGTCTACAAACGCTAAAGCGAGCCTCCCGACATGCCTTTTCAATTACCCAAGCGTCGCCGTATTTATCTGATGCGTCATGGCGACGTCACCTATTTCGACGAACGCGGCCGGCCGTTCGATTCGGATAGCGTGCCGCTCAACGCACGCGGCCAGGCGCAGGCAACCGCCGCCGGGCGCGTGTTCGCCGAGCAGCGCGTGCAATTCGATCGCGTGATCGCGAGCGGACTGCCGCGCACGATGGAAACCGCGCGGCGCGTGCTCGCCGAAACCGGCCAGTCGATCGACATCGGCATCGAGCCCGCGTGGCGCGAAATCCGCGGCGGCCACCTCGCCGACATTGCCCCCGACGAGCAGGAAGCCGCGTTCCTCAGCGCACTCGACGGGATCGTCGCGGAGCACACCCGATTTCTCGGCGGAGAGACGATCGGCGAGTTGATCGACCGCGTGCTGCCGCCGCTCGCCGCGTTGCGGGCGGACCCGTCGTGGAGCACCGCGCTGCTCGTGCTGCACGGCGGCGTGAATTGCGCGCTGCTGTCGCACGCCATCGTGCCCGGGCATCGCTTCTTCCTCGGCACGTTGTCGCAGGACACCGGCTGCATCAATGCGCTGGACGTCGGCGAGCGCGAGCACGATTGGGTCGTGCGGCTCGTCAACTATTCGCCGCCCGACGCGCTGCACCGCGACAGCCGCAACACGACGATGGAAGTGCTTTATCACCAATTCGTACACGGCACGCGCGCGTGAGCGCATCGGCGTGCCGTCACATCCGGATTTCGCCACGGAGACAACGATGGCTTCGAACGAACAAACTTCCGCTCAAACCGTTTATGCCGCCTTCGAAGGCACCCGCCCGGTCGACGGCGCGCAGCGCTTCGACGTGAATGCGCTGAGCGCGTGGCTTGCCGAGCATATCGACGGCTTCGCCGGGCCGCTTTCCATCGAGCAATTCAAGGGCGGCCAGTCGAATCCGACGTTCAAGCTCGTCACGCCGCAACGCAGCTACGTGCTGCGCGCGAAGCCTGCGCCGGCGGCGAAGCTCTTGCCGTCCGCCCACGCGATCGAGCGCGAATACCGCGTGATGGCCGCGCTCGCCGCAACCGGCGTACCCGTTGCCCCGATGCTTGCGCTCTGCGAAGACGAAAACGTGATCGGCCGCGCGTTCTATGTGATGGCGTTCGTCGACGGCCGCGTGCTGTGGGACCCGTCGCTGCCGAATCTGACGCCCGAGGAACGCGCCAGCCATTACGACGAGATGAACCGGGTCATCGCCGCGCTGCACTCGATCGATCCGCATGCGATCGGCCTCGCCGATTACGGCAAGGCCGGCAACTATTTCGAGCGGCAAATCGCGCGCTGGAGCAAGCAATATCTCGCATCGGAAACCGAGCCGATCGACGCGATGCGCAAGCTGATCGACTGGCTGCCGCAGCATCTGCCGCCCGAAACCGGACAGGGCGCGCGCGTGTCGATCGTGCACGGCGACTACCGGCTCGACAATCTGATCTTCGAGCCGCGCGAGCCGCGTGTGCTTGCGGTGCTCGACTGGGAGCTGTCGACGCTCGGCGATCCGCTCGCCGATTTCGCGTATCACTGCATCGCGTGGCACGTCGAGCCGGGGCACTTCCGCGGAATCGCGGGGCTCGATCTGCCGTCGCTCGGCATTCCGGACGAAGCGCACTATGTCGCCCGCTACTGCGAGCGCACCGGCCTGAAGGTCCCGGACAACTGGAATTTCTATCTCGCGTACAACCTGTTCCGGATCGCGGCGATCCTGCAAGGCGTGATGAAACGCGCGGTCGACGGCACCGCATCGAGCGCGCAGGCGCTCGATGCGGGCCGGCGCGCGCGGCCGCTCGCCGAGATCGCATGGCGCTACGCGCAACAGGCGCACTGACGGCGCATCCGCGTTCGGCGAGGCGCGCGGGCGCGTTGCCGAACGCGGGCGCGCCGTCTGCGGCGCGCGTCGATCTATGCTCTAATTTCCTCGTCCGTGCCGCGGCGCTCCGCCATGCCGCGACGACCGAACCGCAAACGAGGAGCGACGATGATCGACGTTTACAGCTGGGCCACGCCGAATGGTCACAAAATCCACATCATGCTCGAGGAAACCGGGCTCGAATATCGCGCGCATCCGATCGATATCGGCGCGGGCGACCAGTTCAAGCCGGCGTTCCTGAAAATCAGCCCGAACAATAAAATCCCCGCGATCGTCGATCACGACGGCCCCGACGGCGAACCGATCTCACTGTTCGAGTCGGGCGCGATCCTGATCTATCTCGCCGAGAAGACCGGCAAGTTCCTGCCGTCCGAACCCACCGCGCGCTATGCAACGCTGCAATGGCTCATGTTTCAGATGGGCGGCATCGGCCCGATGCTTGGCCAGGCCCACCATTTCCGCCTCTACGCGCCCGAGCGGATCGAATACGCGGTCAACCGTTATACGAACGAAGCGAAGCGCCTGTATGGCGTGATGGACAAGCAGCTCGGTCAGTCCGCGTACCTGGCGGGCGACGATTACACGATCGCCGACATCGCCGCCTACCCGTGGACGCGCTCATGGCAAAACCAGGGCATCGCGCTCGAGGATTTTCCGAACGTGAAGCGCTGGCAGGACGCAATCGCCGCACGCGACGCGGTACGGCGCGGCGTCGAAGTGCTGACGTCCGAACGCAAGCCGCTGCAGGACGACGCCCGCGCACGCGAAATATTGTTTGGCGCGACGCAATACACGCGCCGCTGAGCACGCTGCCGCGCTCTCCAGCATCTCCGGCGCCGCGGCGGCCGGCGAGAGGCAAGCCGCCGCTGCGGCGCAGCCTTCGGCGATCAGAAGAAGTGCAGCGTGACAAATTCCATCGCGCATGCCAACTCCGGTTTCTCCGGATGCTCGATTTCAACCGATATCGACCATGTCACGCGCACGCTGCCCTGCGGGCCGTCGGCCGTGTCCTTGACCCCGAAGCGCGCCCGCACGCGCGAGCCGACCGGCACCGGCCGCACGAAACGCACGCGATTGAGTCCGTAGTTCACGCTCATGCGCTCGGCAAAACGGATCGTGCGGGACATCAACGCCGGAATCAGCGACAGCGTCAAGAAACCATGCGCGACCGGGCCGCCGAACGGCGACTCGCGCCGCGCACGCTCAGGATCGATGTGAATCCATTGACGATCATCGGTCGCTTCGGCAAAACCATTGACGCGCGGCTGGTCGACGACGCACCAATCGCTGACGAACGGCGCCGCGCCGACGAGATCGCGCAGCGCCTGCGCCGACGCAATCGTCGGCAGCGCCGCTTGCTCTTCCTGCGTCACGTCGGCCGTCATGCCTGCCCCTTCGGCTCGCGCAGCCCGAACAGCACCTTCGAGCGCACCGTGATCACCGTCTCGCCGCGCTCGTTGACGCCTTCCCATTCGGTCGACACGATCCCGCGATCCGGGCGGCTCGCCGACACCCGCTTGTCCAGTATCTTGTTGTACATCGTGATCGTGTCGCCGGCACGCACCGGCTTCAGCCAGCGGATTTCGTCGATGCCGGGCGAGCCCATGCTCGTCGAGCCTTGCAGCACGTTGCGCACGAGCATTCCCATGAACACCGAGCACGTGTGCCAGCCGCTCGCAACCAATCCGCCGAACATCGATGCCTTTGCCGTCGCCTCGTCGAGATGAAAAGGCTGCGGATCGTAGGCTTGCGCGAACGTCACGATCTCGTCGGCTGTGAACGTGTGCTTGCCGACTTCGGTCGCGCTGCCCACTATCAGATCTTCGTAGCTGATGCCCATCAAACGTCTCCGTCAAAGTGAGTGATCCGCGCCGCGCTCAAGCGGCCTGCGGCGCCGCAAAATCCGGCAGCGAAGCAAAACGCGCAACGTGGTGATCGACGTCGCCGAGGGTCGTTTCGATGATCGACAACCGCTTGAACCAATGCGCGGCCGCGACTTCGTCGGTAACGCCCATGCCGCCGTGCAACTGCACGGCCTGCTGGCCGATGAAACGCGCCGCCTGCCCGAGCCGCGCCTTGGCCGCCGACACCGCGCGGCGGCGCTCGTCCGCGTTACTGCTCGCATAGCGCACGGCGGCCAGGTAGGTGAGCGAGCGAGCCTGCTCGGCATGGATCAGCATGTCGACCATCCGATGCTGGAGCGCTTGAAAGCGCGCGATCGGTCCGCCGAATTGCTCCCGCGTCTTCGTGTAATCGAGCGTCGCGTGATTGAGCGCATCAAGCGCGCCGAGCGCCTCGGCGCATAGCAGCACAGTGCCGTAATCGGCAATCTGCTCCCATGCGGCGTCGCCGTGCATGCCGCCCGCGAGCGCACGAGCCGGCGCGTTCGACAAACGGATCGTCGCCGCGCGCTGGCCGTCGATCGTCCGGTAATCGGTCACGTCGGCGCCCGCCGCGCCGCGCTCGAGCGCGAACAGGCCAAGCGCACCGTCAGGCAGCCGCGCCGGCAGGATCAGCACGTCCGCTTGCGCGCCGTGCGTGACCACGGATTTCACACCGCTCAACGCGAACGCATCGCCGTCCGGCCGCGCGCTCGTCTCGATCGCGAACAGGTCGTAGCGCGCATGCGGCTCGTGAAACGCGACGGCGAGCTTCGCGTCGCCCTGCGCGACCCGTTCGAGCAGCGCGGCGTCCGCCGCGTCACCCGAGCCCGCGATGCGCAACGCCTCGATACCGACTGCCGTCGCCCAATAAGGTTCGACGACGAGCGCACGCCCCAATTCCCGCATCGCGACCAGCATATAGACGGCATCGCCGCCGAAGCCGCCGTGCGCTTGCGGCACTGGCAGCGCAGTCAAGCCGAGTTCGGCGAACGCGCGCCATTGGTCGGCGGATACGCCAGCCTCCGAGTGAATGATCGCGCGCCGTGCGTCGAAATCGTAGCGCTCGGTCAGATAGCGGCGCAACGCGTCGCCGAATTGCTGCTGCTCTTCGCTGAAAGTGAAATTCATCACTTGTCTCCTATGTCGGCCGGAATGAGCGCCTTTGGCGCCTGATCCCGCCGCACGCAACGCAGTCGATCGGATATCGGTCCGGCTTGGCGCCGACGCCCGGTCGGGCCCGGCGATGCCGAGCCGCGGGCATTCAGCGCCGGCGCCGTTCTCATCCCATGCTCACAATCCAAGCATCATCTGCGCGATGATGTTTTTCTGGATCTCGTTCGAGCCGCCGTAAATCGACGTCTTGCGATAGTTGAAGTAATACGCGGCAAGCGGTGCCGCGGCATCGTCGTCGACGACGCTGCGCTCGCGCTCGCCTTCAAGAAACGGCACGTCGAACGGCGCGGCAAGCGGGCCAATCGCATCGACCATCAACTCGGTCAACCCCTGCTGGACCTCGGTGCCCTTGATCTTCAGCATCGACGCCTCCGGCCCCGGCCCGCGCCCGCTCGCTTCGCTGCTGACCACACGCAGCACCGTCACCTCAAGCGCCATCAGTTCGATTTCGAGCGCGGCGATTCTTCCGGCAAACACCGGATCGTCGATCAACGGCCGGCCGTTCTTGCGCTCGCGCGATGCGAGCTGCTTCAGGAATGCGAGTTCGCGTTTGGATGCGCCGACGCGCGCGATCCCGGTGCGCTCGTGCCCAAGCAGATACTTCGCGTAGGTCCAACCGCGATTCTCGTCGCCGACGAGGTTATCGAGCGGCACCTTCACGTCCTCGAAAAACACTTCGTTGACCTCGTGATCCTCGTCGAGCATGACGATCGGCCGCACCGTGATGCCGGGCGTCTTCATGTCGATCAGCAGAAACGAAATCCCTTCCTGCTTCTTCGCAGCGGGATCGGTGCGCACGAGGCAGAACATCATATCCGCGTACTGGCCGAGCGTTGTCCAGGTTTTCTGGCCATTGACGATGTAGTGATCGCCGTGACGCTCGGCGCGCGTGCGCAGCGACGCGAGATCCGAGCCCGAGCCGGGCTCCGAATAGCCCTGGCACCACCAATCGGTGCCGTCGAGGATGCGCGGCAGATAATGACGCTTCTGCGCTTCGCTGCCGTACTTCATCAGCACCGGCGCGACCATCGACACGCCGAACGGCAGCACGGGCGGCGCGCCGATCCGCGCGCACTCCTCTTCCCATATATGCCGCTCGATCGCATTCCAGCCCGGACCGCCATATTCGACCGGCCATGCAGGCGCGGACCAGCCGCGCGCGCCGAGCAGCCGGTGCCAATTCGCGTAGTCTTCGCGATTCAAACGCTTATGATCAAGAACTTTCGCTCGCAGCTCGCGAGGCAGATTCGCTTCGAGCCATGCGCGGATGTCGGCGCGGAACGCGTCGTCGGCGGGGGAATAATCGAGATTCATGCCGGTGTCTCCTCCTGGGCCAGGACCGCACCAGCGGCCGCCGAGGCCGCCCGGCAATCGTGAACGATTACTGGAGAGGTTCCTTCAGCGCGGCCGGAACCGGCAGCGGCAGCACATCGATGCCTTCTTCGACCAAGGCTTGCGCGTCCTCAAGCGTCGTCACGCCACGAATGCTGCGCGCGGGCGCTTCGTTGTAATGAATACGCCGCGCTTCCTCGGCGAAGCGCTCGCCCACGTTCTCGGTCTTCGCCAGCACCTCCCGTAGCGCGCGCATCACCTGCGCCTGCAGCACGCGCGGATCAACCGGCTGCTCGCGCGTCGCGCCTGACAAATTCAGGCGAGGCGCGGACGGCATGCGGCTGACCTCAGTCGCCCCGCAAACCGGACATTCGACCAGCTTGCGAGACAACTGCGCGTCGAACTCGTCGGCTGACGCAAACCAGCCTTCGAACCGATGGCCATGGGGGCACTGTAAGTCGAGAACCTTCATGCTGAATCAGGGCGTGGTGCCAGTGTAGCGCAAAAAGAAATTTTGTGAACGATCGTGCTAAATTAGTTTGGTGAATGAGCGGCTCTCGCTATCACCACACTCACACCGATTGTATCGTGGTCCAAAATCTCCCGCTTGGCCCGCCCGCGAGCACGGGCTTACGGCCGCACGACCTCGCCGAGCGGCCACGCGCCCGACAGCGCCTTTTCGAGCCACATCGTCCCGATGATCGTCTTCACATCGCTGATCCGGCCGGTGCGCACCCATTCGAGCAGATCCGGCAGCATCGCCGTGAATGTCTCGAGGAATTCGCCGTCGTCGAGCTTGCGCTCGCCCGGCGTAAGGCCGCGGGCGAGATAGATGTCGATGAATTCGGTCGAATACGAAATGATCGGATGGATACGCGTTAGATACACGTATTCGCGCGCGGTGTAACCGGTTTCCTCGCGCAGTTCGCGGATCGCGCAAGCGAGCGCACCCTCGTTCGGATCGAGCTTGCCGGCCGGAAATTCCGTCATCACCTTGCCGATTGGATAACGATATTGGTTCTCCATCAGCACCCGGCCGTCGTCGAAGACCGGGATGACCATCACCGCGCCCGGATGGGTCACGTATTCGCGCGTCGCATGCTTGCCGTCGGGCAGACGCACCGTATCGCGCTTCACTTTCAGGAACGTACCGTCGTAGACGGCTTGGCTCTCGATACAGGTTTCGAAGAGCGTGGCGTCGTGATTCGGCAAATCGGCCATCGGCGGCTCCGGTTGGGGACGTGACGGCCAGTCCGTCAGCGCCGCTTGACTAAATATTGGAACGTGAAGCCGGGAAACGCGAACACGACAAAAAGACTGAACGTAATCGCATAGAACTGCCAGCCCTGTTCGAAACGGTTGCCGGCGCGCGATTCGAGCCAGAAGCCCAGCGCGCCGACCGCGAAATACAGCACGATCAATTCGCCGATCCGAAGCCACGCGCTCTTTTTCGCCGCCGCCCCACCATTGAGCGGCACGACGGCGAACAGGCGTTGATTCAGGAACGGCAGGTTGGCGCCCGCAAGCGCCAACAACACGATGAACCAGCCCGCAGCCGACATTAGAGCGGCAGCGTATGGCTGATTGCCTGCAGGCAGATCGTCATCAGCGGACCCGGCAGAATGCCGAGCAGCACGACGGCGACGCCGTTCAGCACGAGCACGGCGCGCTTGCATGCGTCACCTGCGATCGGCGTCGTGTCCTGCGGCGCATCGAAATACATCAGCTTGACGATACGCAGATAGTAGAACGCGCCGATCAGCGACGTGATGACGGCCAGCACCGCAAGCCACGTGAGACCTGCGTTGACCGTCGCCTCGAGCACCGCGAGCTTCGCATGGAAACCGACCGTCGGCGGAATGCCCGCGAGCGAGAACATCATCGCCATCATCACGAACGCAAACACCGGGCTGCGCTTGTTGAGCCCCTTGAAGTCGTCGAGCGTTTCCGCCTCGAAATCGCGGCGCGCGAGCAGCATCACGACACCGAACGCGCCCATCGTCGTCACGAGATAAATGATCGAATAAAACATCGCCGAACTGTACGCGCTCGCCGCCGACGACGGATTGCCGCCGATGACGCCCGCGAGCAGACCGAGCAGCACGAAGCCCATGTTCGAAATCGCGGAGTACGCGAGCATGCGCTTGACGTTGCGCTGGACAATACCGGTCACGTTGCCCACGATCAGCGACAGCGCCGCCAGGATCACGAGCATCTGCTGCCAGTCGGCCGCGAGCGGCAACAGCCCCATCACGAGAAAGCGCAGCCCCCACGCGAATGCCGCCACCTTCGGGCCGCCGCCGACGAACAGCGTCATCGCGGTCGGCGCGCCCTGATAGACGTCCGGCACCCACATGTGGAACGGCACGGCGCCCAGCTTGAACGCGACGCCGGCGACGACGAAAATCACGCCGAACAGCAGCACCGCATCGTTGATGTGGCCCGACGCAACCGCCTTCAGCACTTCGTTCAATTCGAGCGAACCCGTCGCGCCGTACAGCATCGAAATCCCATACAGCACGAAGCCCGAAGCCAGCGCGCCGAGCACGTAGTACTTCATCGCCGCCTCGCTCGACTGCGCGGCATCGCGGCGCAGCGCGATCGTCGCGTACAGCGACAGCGACATCAGTTCGAGGCCGAGGTACAGCGTCAGGAAGTTGTTGCCCGAGATCATCACGATCTGACCGAGCAGCGAGAACATTCCGAGCAGGAACACGTCGCCGCGGAACAGGTCGCGATCCTCAAGGTACTTACGCGAATAGACGAGCGACACGGCAAAGCCGAACGACACGACCGCCTTCATCACGCTCGCGAACGAATCGACGACGACCATCCGCGAGAAAAAATAGTACTGCTGCGGATCGAGCGCTTGCAGCGCGAACCAAACGCCCGCCGCGATCGACGAGACGACCGCGATCAGATACGTGACGCGTCGGCCGGCCGCGCCGGAAATGGTGTCGTTCAGCCAGGCGACGACGATGGCGGCCATCACCAGCGCATCAGGCAACAGAACATTCATAGGTGCGTTTTGCATGATCTTGATTTCCTCCGCTCGCGCTTACTGGGCCAGCGGCAGTTTCGACTGCGCGACATGGGAGAGGAGGTTTTCCACGGAAACGTGCATCACGTCGGTGAACGGCTTCGGATAGAGGCCCATCAGCAACGTGAACGCGGCAAGCACGGCGAGCATCGAGAATTCGCGGCGGCCGATGTCCGAGAGCTTCGCGACCTTGTCGCTCTTTACCGCGCCGAAGTACACGCGCTTGTACATCCAAAGCGTGTAGGCCGCGCCGAGAATCAGCGTGAACGCCGCCCCGAACGCAATCCAGAAGTTGAACTGGACCGCCGCGAGAATCACCATGAATTCGCCGACGAAACCGGACGTGCCCGGCAAGCCGCAGTTGGCCATCGAGAACAGCATCGCGAACGCGGCGAACTTCGGCATCACGTTGACGACGCCGCCGTAATCGGCGATCTGACGCGAATGCAGGCGGTCGTACAGCACGCCGATGCAAAGGAACATCGCCCCCGATACGAAGCCGTGCGAGATCATCTGAACGATCGCGCCTTCCACGCCCAACTGATTGAAGATGAAAAAGCCGAGCGTAACGAAGCCCATGTGCGCGATCGACGAATACGCGACGAGCTTCTTCATGTCCGCCTGCACCATCGCGACGAGACCGATGTAGATCACCGCGACGAGCGACAGCGTGATCACGACCGGTGCGAAGAAGTGGCTCGCATCCGGCGTGATCGGCAGCGAGAAGCGCAGGAAACCGTATGCGCCGAGCTTCAGCATGATCGCGGCCAGCACGACCGAGCCGCCCGTGGGCGCTTCGACGTGCGCGTCCGGCAACCACGTATGAACCGGCCACATCGGCACCTTCACCGCGAAGGCGAGGAAGAATGCGATGAACAGCAGAATCTGCGGCGTCATCTCGAGTTTCGCGTTCTGCCAGGTCGCGAGATCGAACGAATGCGTATGCGTGTACAGATAGATCAGCGCGACCAGCATCAGCAGCGAGCCGGCAAGCGTGTACAGGAAAAACTTGAACGCCGCATACACGCGGTTCGGGCCGCCCCACACGCCGATGATGATGTACATCGGGATCAGCGTGGCCTCGAAGAACACGTAGAACAGCAGGCCGTCGGCCGCCGAGAACACGCCGATCATGATCCCCGACAGGATCAGGAACGCGGCGAGATACTGCGCGACATTCTCGGTGATGACTTCCCACGCGGCGATCACGACGATCACGGTGATCAGCGCGGTCAGCACGACGAACCACATCGAGATGCCGTCGACGCCGAGGTGATACGAGATATTGAAGCGTTCGATCCACGTCGACTGCTCGACGAACTGCAACGCCGCGGTGCTCGAATCGAAGCCCGTGACGAGCGGAACCGTCACGGCCAGACCGAGCAGCGAGCCGATCAGCGCGACCCCTCGCGCCACGCCCGGATTTTTATCGGAGCCGACCGCGAGCACGATGAGGCCGAAGACGATCGGCAGCCAGATCGCGGTACTGAGAATCGGAAAAGAGTGCATTAGTATCGTCTCCGCCTTATTTGCCGCCGAGCGTTACAAACAGGGTCAGGAGCCCCAGCATGCCGATGATCATGGCGAACGCGTAGTGATAGATGTAACCGGATTGCAGGAAGCGGATCACGCCGGCGAACCAGCCGATGAAGCGCGCGCTGCCGTTGACGAGGCCATCGATCACCACGACGTCGCCCTCCTTCCACAGCCCGCGGCCGATCGCGACCGCGCCCTTCGCGAACACGACCTCGTTGATCTTGTCCATGTAGTACTTGTTGTCAAGCAGCGTGTAGATCGGGCCGAACGCGCGACGGATCGACGCCGGCAGATCCGGACGCTTCAGATACAGGAACCACGCGACGACAACGCCAGCGAGCGCCAGATAAACCGGCAGCCCCGACACCGAATGCAGCCCCATCGCCGCCCAGCCGTGGAACTCCTCGGCCATCTCGGCAAGCGCCGGGTGATTCTGGCCGATGAAGATCACCTTGTCGAACGCGACGCCGTGCTGGAAGAAATCGCCGAACAGCATCGGGCCGATTGCCACCGCGCCGATCACAATCGACGGAATCGCCAGCAGCACGAGCGGCACCCAGACGACCCACGGCGTTTCGTGCGGCACATGCGCGTGGCCGTGGTCGTCATGACCGTGGCCATGATCGTCATGACCATGCGCGGCCGCCTGCGCCATCGGCGAATCCGGGTGCTTCGGCTGACGGAAGCGCTCTTCGCCGTGGAACACGAGGAAGTACATCCGGAACGAGTACAGCGCGGTGACGAACACGCTCGCGACGACCGCGAAGTACGCGAAGCCCGAACCCGGCAGGTGCGACAGCTTCACCGCGTCGATGATCGAGTCCTTCGAATAGAAACCGGAGAAGAACGGCGTGCCGATCAGCGCAAGCGAGCCGATCAGCGACGTGATCCACGTGATCGGCATGTACTTGCGCAGGCCGCCCATGTTGCGCATGTCCTGATCGTGGTGCATGCCGATGATCACCGAGCCCGCGCCGAGGAACAGCAGCGCCTTGAAGAATGCGTGCGTCATCAGGTGGAACACGGCGACCGGGTACGCGGACACGCCGAGCGCAACCGTCATGTAGCCGAGCTGCGACAGCGTCGAGTATGCGACGACGCGCTTGATGTCGTTCTGCACGATGCCCAGAAATCCCATGAACAGCGCCGTGATCGCGCCGATCACCGTGACGAACGACAGCGCCGCGTCGGACAGTTCGAACAGCGGCGACATCCGCGTAACCATGAAGATGCCGGCCGTCACCATCGTTGCCGCGTGAATCAGTGCGGAGATCGGCGTCGGGCCCTCCATCGAGTCAGGCAGCCACACGTGCAGCGGGAACTGCGCGGACTTACCCATCGCGCCGACGAAAAGGCAAATGCATGCGACCGTCAGCAAACCCCATTGCGTGCCCGGAAAGTGCAGCGTCGCGAGTTCCGCGCGCTTCGCGAACACTTCGCCGTAGTTCATCGAGCCCGCATACGCGAGGATGAGGCCGATGCCGAGCAGGAAGCCGAAATCGCCGACGCGGTTCACGAGGAACGCCTTCATGTTCGCGTAGATCGCGCTTTCACGCGTGAAGTAGAAGCCGATCAGCAGGTACGACACGAGACCCACCGCTTCCCAGCCGAAGAAAAGCTGCAGGAAGTTGTTGCTCATCACGAGCATCAGCATCGAGAACGTAAACAACGAGATGTACGAGAAGAAGCGCTGATAGCCGTCCTCTTCCGACATGTAGCCGATCGTGTAGATGTGCACCATCAGCGACACGAAGGTCACGACCACCATCATCATCGCGGTCAGCGTGTCGACGAGGAAACCGACCTCGAGCTTCAGCGAGCCCACGTTCATCCATTCGTAGACGGTGGCATTGAAACTCGCGCCATCCAGCACCTGGAAGAACACCATCGCGGAAAGCACGAGCGAGATCGCGACGCCGAGAATCGTGACCCGGTGCGCGTTGCTGCGTCCGATCGCGTTGCCGAACAACCCCGCGATCAGCGAACCGGCGAGCGGCGCGAGCGGAATCGCCAACAGCAGGTTTTCATTGAGTGTCGTTGACATAACAGCCTTGCCTGAAATTAACCTTTGAGCTGATCGAGATCCTCGACATTGATCGTGTCGAGCTTGCGGAACAACGTCACGAGAATCGCGAGGCCGATCGCTGCTTCCGCCGCCGCGACCGTCAGCACGAAGAACACGAAGATCTGGCCGTGCACGTCGCCCAGGTAGTGCGAGAACGCGACGAAATTGGTATTCACCGCGAGCAGCATCAATTCGATCGCCATCAGGATCACGATGATGTTGCGGCGGTTCAGGAAGATCCCAACGATGCTGATCGCGAACAGGATCGCACCGAGCACGAGGTAATGCGCCAAGGTCAACATAGTTTCTTTTCCTCCGCTTAGCCGTTGCCGCCGGCGGCGCCTGCCGCGCGCTCGGCCGTTTCCGGCTGCGGCTTGTCCGCTGCCATCTTCACGAGGCGCACGCGGTCCTGGCGGCGCACCTTCACCTGGTCGGACACGCGCTGGCGCTTGCTGTCCTTGCCCTTCTGCGCAGTCAGCGCGACCGCCGCGATGATCGCGACGAGCAGCACGAGGCCCGCGATTTCGAACGCGAAGATGTAATCGGTATAGATCACCTTGCCGATCAGCTTCGTATTCGGCATGCCGGCCGCCGCGCCCGCGGCGATGTCGCGCACCGGCGACGACGTCGCGCCATAGCCGCGCCAGAGAATCAGCGCCGTCTCGACGACGATGATCGCGCCCACCGCGGTCGCCATCGGCACGAAACGCCGGAAGTCGCGGCGCAGCACGTCGATGTTGATGTCGAGCATCATCACGACGAACAGGAACAGCACCATCACCGCGCCCACGTAGACGAGCACTAGCAGGATCGCGAGGAATTCGGCCTCGAGCAGCATCCAGATCGCGGCTGCGTTGAAGAACGCGAGCACGAGGAAAAGCGCAGACGCCACCGGGTTGCGCGAAGTGATCACCTTCAGCCCCGATACCACGAGGAGCAACGAGAAGATGTAGAAGAGTACGGTCGTGAAGTCCATGATTACCGGTTCATCATTAGGCCATTGTCAGGCGCGGTTGGCTGTCACCGCCGGGCGAACCGCGGCGTCGCCGCGGGTTGGCCGACCCGCTCGCCGGGGCGGCCGTCGGTTCCCCGAAGGATCACCGATACCGCGCATCGGCGGCCTTCGCAGCCGCGATCTCCTTCTCGTAGCGATCGCCGACCGCGAGCAGCATTTCCTTCGTGAAATACAAGTCGCCGCGCTTTTCGCCGTGATACTCGAGGATCTGCGTTTCGACGATCGAATCGACCGGGCAGCTTTCTTCGCAGAAACCGCAGAAGATGCACTTCGTCAGATCGATGTCGTAGCGCGTCGTGCGGCGCGTATTATCCGCGCGCGTTTCCGATTCGATCGTAATCGCCATTGCCGGGCACACCGCTTCGCACAGCTTGCATGCGATGCAGCGCTCCTCGCCGTTCTCGTAGCGGCGCAGCGCATGCAGACCGCGAAAGCGCGGCGAGATCGGCGTTTTCTCCTCCGGGAACTGTACGGTGAACTTGCGCTTGAACGTGTACCGCCCCGTCAGCGCGAGCCCCTTCAGCAGCTCGGTCAGGAAGAAAGTTTTAAAGAACTGTTGGATTGCCGTCATGATTTCGTCCGCCCCTTATTTCCAGATATTCAGCGGCGACATCATCCAGAAACCGACCACGACCACCCAAATCACGCACACCGGCAGGAACACTTTCCAGCCGAGGCGCATGATCTGGTCGTAGCGGAAACGCGGGAACGTCGCACGGGCCCAAATGAACACCGACAGCAGCGCGAAAACCTTCAGCACCAGCCAGAAGATGCCCGGAATGAACGACAGGAATTCGAACGGTGCGTCCCAGCCGCCGAGAAACATCGTCGCCGCCAGCGCCGAGATCACGATCATGTTGATGTACTCGGCAAGGAAGAACAGCGCGAAGGCCATCCCCGAGTAATCGATCATGTGGCCCGCGACGATTTCCGACTCGCCTTCCACCACGTCGAACGGATGGCGGTTCGTTTCGGCGATGCCCGAAATGAAGTAGACGACGAACACCGGCAGCAGCGGCAGCCAGTTCCACGACAGGAAGTTGACGCCGTGGTTCGCGAAGAAGCCGTGCTGCTGCGAGTTGACGATCTCCGACAGGTTCAGGCTGCCGGCGGTCATCAGCACGAGCACGAGCGCGAAACCCATCGAGATTTCATACGACACCATCTGCGCGGCCGCGCGCATCGCGCCGAGAAACGCGTACTTCGAGTTCGACGCCCAGCCGGCGAGAATCACCGCATAGACGCCGACCGACGAGATCGCCATCGCGTACAAGAGGCCTGCATTCACGTTTGCGAGCACCGCGCCCGCCTGGAACGGGATCACGGCCCACACCGCAAACGCCGGCACGACCGTCATCACCGGCGCGATCAGATACAGCCAGCGGCTTGCCGCCGTCGGGTGGATCACCTCTTTGAGCAGCAGTTTCAGCACGTCGGCGATCGGCTGCAACAGGCCCGCGGGACCGACGCGGTTCGGACCGAGACGCACATGCATCCAGCCGATCAGCTTACGCTCCCACAGAATCAGATATGCGACGGACAACAGGATCACGACGGCGACGACGAGAATGCGCACCAGCGCCCATACCGTCGGCCACGCCGCACCGAGAAGCTCCGCCCCGCCCGAATTGATCGTATCGAACAAGCTCATTTACGCCTTCTCCACCACCAGTTCACCGGACAGGCCGCCGAGCGCCGCGCCGGCAGGCGTTGCCGCCGACACGCGAACGACATTTGCCGCAAGATTCTCGTCGCGCACGGCCGGCAATTGCACCGCACGATCGCCTTGGCGCACGCGCACCGCGTCGCCGTCCTTCAAGCCGAGCTGATCGAACAACGCGGCAGGCAAGCCGGCCTGGGACGCCACTTTCGCGGCGGCCGTCAGATGCAGCGCGCCGGCGCGACGCACGAGCGCGTCGGCATGATAAATCGGCACGTCGGCAAGACGTTCGAGCGCGCCGTTCGCCTTCGTCGCCGCACGCTCGACCGCGGCTTTCGTCCGATTCGACAGACGCGGCGCGATCTCGCCGTCGCCAAGTGCGGCAATGCGCACCTCGTCGGACGTCTCGTATTCGAAATTCGGCAGGCCGAGCAAGTTACCGAGCACGCGCAGCACCTTCCACGCCGGACGCGTGTCGCCAAGCGGGCGCACGACGCCGTTGAACGACTGCACGCGGCCTTCCGCGTTGACATACGTGCCGGCCGTCTCGGTAAACGGCGCGATCGGCAACAACACGTCCGCATAGTCGAGACCGTGTTTGAACGGCGACAGCACAACGACCGTTTCCGCCTGCTGGAGCGCGGCGAGCGCTTGCACGGGATCGGCCGTATCGAATTCGGGTTCGACGTTGAGCAGCACATAGCCCTTGCGCGGCTGCGCGAACGCGTCGCGCGCGTTCAGGCCGCCTTCGCCGGGCAACGCGCCGACGAGATGCGCGCCGACCGTGTTCGCCGCTTCGGTCAGAAAACCGAGCGTCGCTCCGGTATTGTCGGCGATCCATTGCGCGAGCGCGTGGATCTGCGCGAACTGCGGATGCTGAACCGCGCCGTTGCCGAGCAGCACGACACGGCGCTCGCCGCTTGCGAGCGATTGCGCGACGGCCTGCGCGGCGGCGGATGCTTCAACGCCCGCGAGCGCCTGCGGCAATGCGACGCCGCGCGCTTGCGCGACCGCTGCCGCGATGCCCGCGAGTTCGTCGAGCCATGCCGACGGCGCGGCGACGATGCGCTTCGCGCTCGGGATCAGCGAGTCGTCGCCGGTCGCATGCAGGAAATGCAACTGCGCGCCGCCCTTCGCGGCCTGACGCAGACGCGCGGCGAGCAGCGGGTGATCGCGGCGCAACAGCGAACCGATCACGAGCGCGCCGCTGACGCCGGACAGCGCCGCAATCGGCATGCCAAGCCACGGCGCGCCTTCCGCTGCGGAGGAAAAATCGGACTGGCGCAAACGGACATCGATGTTCGGCGTCTTCAGACCGTGCGCGAGCGACTTGAGCAGGAACAGTTCCTCGACCGTGCTATGCGCGCTCGCCAGCGTCGCGAGCGCCGACGCGCCGTGGTCGGCCACGACACCCTTCAACCCGCGCGCGACATATTCGAGCGCACTCTGCCAATCGACTTCACGCCATTGACCGCCTTGCTTGATCATCGGCTTGGTCAGACGCTCGTCGCTGTTGAGGCCTTCATACGAGAAACGGTCCTTGTCCGAGATCCAGCACTCGTTGACGGCTTCGTTCTCGAACGGCAACACGCGCATCACGCGATTGTTCTTCACCTGGACGACGAGATTCGCACCGACCGAATCATGCGGACTCACCGATTTGCGGCGCGACAGCTCCCACGTGCGGGCGCTGTAGCGAAACGGCTTGCTCGTCAGCGCGCCGACCGGGCACAGATCGATCATGTTGCCCGACAGCTCGGAGTCGACCGTCTTGCCGACGAACGTCGTGATTTCCGAATGCTCGCCGCGGCCCAGCATGCCAAGCTCCATCACGCCGGCGATTTCCTGGCCGAAGCGCACGCAGCGCGTGCAGTGGATGCAGCGCGACATCTCTTCCATCGAGATCAGCGGACCCACGTTCTTGTGGAACACGACACGCTTCTCTTCGCTGTAGCGCGACGACGACTTGCCGTAGCCGACCGCGAGATCCTGCAGTTGGCATTCGCCGCCTTGATCGCAGATCGGGCAATCGAGCGGATGGTTGATCAACAGGAATTCCATCACCGACTGCTGCGCCTTCGTGGCCTTTTCAGAGTTGGTGTGGACGATCATGCCGGCCGATACCGGCGTCGCGCACGCGGGCACGGCCTTCGGCATCTTCTCGACTTCGACGAGGCACATCCGGCAATTCGCCGCGACCGACAGCTTCTTGTGATAGCAGAAGTGAGGAATATACGTATCCGCCTTATGCGCAGCCTGGATCACCATGCTGCCTTCAGGCACCTCGACCTTCTTGCCGTCTATTTCAAGTTCAACCATGATGGTGACTGGTCCTTAACCTATTACCGCTCGCCCGCTAACGCTCGTCCGGGCGCTCGAATTCCGCAATCGGATTGCGCGCTTCAGGCCGCGGCCGCGTGCGCGTGGCCGCCGACCATGCAACGCTTGTGCTCGACGTGGTACGCGAATTCGTCCCAGTAATGCTTGAGCATCCCGCGCACCGGCATCGCCGCGGCATCGCCGAGTGCACAGATCGTGCGGCCCATGATGTTCTCCGCGACCGAGTTCAGCAGATCCAGATCCTCCTGGCGGCCCTCGCCGTGCTCGATCCGATTGACGACGCGCCACAGCCAGCCCGTGCCCTCGCGGCACGGCGTGCACTGGCCGCACGATTCCTCGTGATAGAAATACGACAGGCGCAACAGCGAGCGCACCATGCAACGCGTCTCGTCCATCACGATCACCGCGCCGGAACCCAGCATCGAGCCCGCCTTCGCGATCGAGTCGTAATCCAGATCAGTCTGCATCATGATGTCACCGGGAATCACAGGCGCCGACGAGCCGCCCGGAATCACCGCCTTGATCTTCTTGCCGCCGCGCATCCCACCCGCCAGCTCCATTAGCGTGGCGAACGGCGTGCCGAGCGGAACCTCGTAATTGCCCGGGCGCTCGACATCGCCCGACACGGAGAAGATCTTCGTGCCGCCGTTGTTCGGCTTGCCCATCTCGAGATAATTCTGTGGGCCGACGGCCAGCAGGAACGGCACTGCGGCAAAGGTTTCCGTGTTGTTGATCGTCGTCGGCTTGCCGTACACGCCGAAGCTCGCCGGAAACGGCGGCTTGAAGCGCGGCTGGCCCTTCTTGCCTTCAAGCGATTCGAGCAGCGCCGTTTCCTCGCCGCAGATATACGCGCCATAGCCATGATGGGCATGCAGCTCGAACGAGAAATCGGTACCCAGGATGTTCTTGCCGAGGAAGCCCGCTTCACGCGCCTCTTCGAGCGCCGCCTCGAAACGGCGATAGACTTCGAAAATCTCGCCGTGAATGTAGTTGTAGCCGGCGGTGATGCCCATCGCGTATGCGCCGATCGCCATCCCTTCAATCAGCGCGTGCGGATTCCAGCGCAGGATGTCGCGATCCTTGAACGTACCCGGCTCGCCTTCATCCGAATTGCACACAAGGTACTTCTGCCCGGGAAACTGCCGCGGCATGAAGCTCCACTTCAGGCCAGTCGGAAAACCCGCGCCGCCCCGGCCGCGCAGCCCCGACGCCTTCACATCGGCGATCACCTGCTCGGGCGGGATCTTTTCCTCGAGAATGCGGCGCAATTGCTTGTAGCCGCCGCGCGCGACGTAGTCGGCAAGGCGCCAGTTCTCGCCGTTCAGGCCGGCGAGAATCAGCGGTTTGATGTGACGATCGTGGAGGGACGTCATTTCGAGAGCTCCTCAAGCAGCTGGTCGATCTTCTCGCGGCTCATGAAGCTGCACATTTTGTGGTTGTTAAGCAGCAGCACCGGCGCATCGCCGCACGCGCCGAAGCATTCGCCTTCCTTCAACGTAAACTTGCCGTCCGGCGTCGTTTCGCCAAAACCGATGCCGAGCTTCTGCTTCAGATATTCGGCAGTCGCTTGCGCGCCGCCGTGGGGCCCGAGCTGGCACGGCAGATTCGTGCAGAGCGTGATCTTATGGCGGCCGACAGGCGCAAGCTCATACATCGTGTAGAACGTCGCGACCTCCTGAACCGCGATCGCCGGCATGTCGAGATAGTCCGCGACGAACTGCATCAGTTCGGGCGACAGCCAGCCATGCTCCTCTTGGGCGACGGCCAGCGCGCTCATCACGGCGGACTGTTTCTGATCGGCGGGATACTTCGCGATCGCTCGATCGATTTCTTTCAGGCCTTCAGCTGAGATCATTTTCAGACACGACTCTTTCAATTCCTACCGCACGAACAACCTGCCGCATGGCCAATGCCGCGGCAGACCTGGCGTTCACTGTTGACAGCTTGCTGCGGCGGCGCGCCGGTCAGCCGCGCCGCGTGTGACTCGCCGCTCGTGCCCGCTCCAGCCGGGCCGCAAGCGGCGCCCGACCGTCAGCGGTCGATTTCGCCGAACACGATGTCCTGCGTCCCGATGATCGTGACGGCGTCGGCAATCATGTGCCCGCGCGCCATTTCGTCGAGTGCGGACAGATGCGCATAGCCCGGCGCGCGGATCTTGAGGCGATACGGCTTGTTCGCCCCGTCCGACACGAGATAAATGCCGAACTCGCCCTTCGGATGCTCGACGGCCGCATACGCTTCGCCTTCGGGCACGTGAAAACCTTCGGTGAAGAGCTTGAAATGGTGGATCAGATCCTCCATGTTCGATTTCATGCCAACACGCGACGGCGGTGCAACCTTGTGATTGTCGATGATGACGGGACCGGGATTCTTACGCAGCCACTCAATACATTGTTTCGCGATGCGGGTGGACTGACGCATTTCCTCGACGCGCACCAAATAACGATCGTAGCAATCGCCGTTCACGCCGACGGGAATGTCGAAGTCGAGGCGGTCGTACACTTCATACGGCTGCTTCTTGCGCAAATCCCATGCGATGCCCGAGCCTCGAATCATCGGCCCTGTCAGACCGAGCTGCAGCGCGCGCTCCGGACTCACGACGCCAATGCCGACGAGACGCTGCTTCCAGATCCGGTTGTCGGTCAACAGCGTTTCGTATTCATCGACGCACTTCGGAAAACGCGTGAAGAAATCGTCGATGAAGTCGAGCACCGAGCCGCTGCGCGCCTCGTTCATCTTCGCGAGCGCCTTCTCGTTGCGAATCTTGGACGCCTTGTATTGCGGCATTGCGTCAGGCAGATCGCGATAGACGCCGCCTGGGCGATAGTACGCCGCATGCATGCGCGCGCCCGACACCGCCTCGTACACGTCCATCAGATCCTCGCGCTCGCGGAACGCGTACAGGAACACCGCCATTGCGCCGACGTCGAGCGCGTGCGCGCCGATCCACATCAAGTGGTTCAGCACGCGCGTGATTTCGTCGAACAGCACGCGGATGTACTGCGCGCGCTCGGGCACCTCGATGCCGAGCAATTTCTCGATCGCGAGCACGTAGCCGTGTTCGTTGACCATCATCGACACATAGTCGAGACGGTCCATGTACGGCACCGATTGAATGAACGTCTTGTTTTCGGCGAGTTTTTCGGTCGCGCGATGCAGCAGGCCGATGTGCGGATCGGCACGCTGGATCACTTCGCCGTCGAGTTCGAGCACGAGGCGCAGCACACCGTGCGCGGCCGGGTGCTGGGGCCCGAAATTGAGCGTGTAGTTCTTGATTTCAGCCATGACGCCCCCTTAATGTTTCAGACCGCCATAGCGATCCTCGCGGATCACGCGCGGCGTGATTTCGCGTGGCTCGATCGTCACCGGCTGATAGACGACACGCTTTTCTTGCGGGTCGTAGCGCATTTCGACATAGCCGGAAACCGGGAAATCCTTACGGAACGGATGGCCGATAAAACCGTAATCGGTCAGGATACGGCGCAGGTCCGGATGCCCTTCGAACACGATGCCGTAAAGATCGAACGCCTCGCGCTCATACCAGTTCGCCGAATTCCAGATGTCGACGACGGACGCGACGATCGGCAGATCGTCGTCGGGCGCGAACACGCGCACGCGCAAACGCCAATTATTCGCGACCGACAGCAGATGCAGCACGGCGGCAAAACGTGGGCCGTCGTAAGCGCCGTCGCCGTAGGTTTGATAATCGACGCCGCACAGGTCGATCAGTTGCTCGAAGCCGAGCGTGCGATCGTCGCGCAACTGCTTCGCGACTTCGAGATAATCGCTTGCCTTCACGACGAGCGTAAGCTCGCCGACCGCCTCTACGAGGCTTACCACGCGCGCGCCGATGGCGGCCTCGAGGTTCGCCTTCAGGGTCTCGATTTTGCTTGCCATGTTATGTGGGGATTCGATGCTTTATTGACGGGCGATGGTGCTCGTGCGGCGGATCTTCGCTTGCAACTGGATCACGCCATAAACGAGCGCCTCGGCGGTCGGCGGGCAACCCGGCACGTAGACATCGACAGGAACGATCCGATCGCAGCCGCGCACCACCGAATACGAGTAGTGGTAATAGCCGCCGCCGTTCGCGCACGAACCCATCGAAATCACCCAGCGCGGCTCGGCCATCTGGTCGTAGACCCGGCGCAGCGCGGGCGCCATCTTGTTGCAGAGCGTGCCCGCGACGATCATCACATCGGACTGACGCGGACTCGGGCGAAACACAACCCCGAACCGGTCGAGGTCGTAACGCGCGGCGCCCGCATGCATCATTTCCACCGCACAGCACGCGAGACCGAACGTCATGGGCCACAGTGAGCCGGTACGCGTCCAGTTGATCAGCTTGTCGGCCGTCGTGGTGACAAACCCTTCCTTCAAGACCCCTTCGATACTCATTTGCTATCCACTCCAGATAGGCGGCGACGCGTGGCCACCCATGCAAACCGGCGATTGACCGTCACTCCCAGTCCAGGCCGCCCTTTCTCCAGATGTAGGCGAAACCAAGCAGGAATTCGAGCAGGAAAATCATCATTGCGATGAAACCGGGCCAGCCGATTTCGCGCAGGGCAACACCCCACGGGAACAGGAACGCGGTTTCGAGATCGAAGATGATGAACAGAATCGCGACGAGGTAATAGCGCACGTCGAACTTCATGCGTGCATCCTCGAATGCTTCGAAGCCGCATTCATACGGCGAATTCTTATCGCTGTCGGGCTTGTTGGGACCGAGGATCTTGCCGATGCTGACCAGCGCTATACCTAAACCAGTGCCTACGAGGAGAAACAACAAGACGGGGTAATAGGCTGCGAGGTTCAAGGCTATCCTCTATTGGTTGGATCCGAGCGTTCCGGAGAATAACACCGATCCGGAAATCGGATCATTTCGGACTCCCGGTCAATCCAAGACAACCGCAAGGATACGCCGGAAATAAAAAATGCCAGCCCCACGAAGCGGCTGGCATTGAGCAACTTTGGTGCCGACGGCGAGACTCGAACTCGCACAGCTTTCGCCACTACCCCCTCAAGATAGCGTGTCTACCAATTTCACCACGTCGGCACTGCATGCAACCCGGGAAAACTACATAACCCGCGAATCGCTTCAAGACTCAAATTCTAACCCGGTTCTTAGATTTGTTCAACGCACAAACCCGCATTTCTCGAAAATTTATTTCGGCACATCCTGGCCGGGCGCGGACGCCGCCGACACTGCCGCGGGTGCGGATGCCGCAGGCGCCTGCGATGCAGCAACCGCCGACGCGGGTGCCGTCGCCACCGCTCCCAGCACGCCGACTGACGGCGCCGATTTATACGAACCCAGGTAAGTCAACGCGAGGGTCGCGACGAAGAAGATCGTTGCGAGAACGGCCGTCGTGCGCGACAGGAAATTTGCCGAGCCCGTCGCACCGAACAAGCTGCCCGACGCGCCGCTGCCGAACGCCGCCCCCATGTCGGCCCCCTTGCCATGCTGCAGCAACACGAGACCAATCACGCCCAGCGCGGACAGCAGCTGAACCACAATAATCAAAACTTTCAAAAACGGCATACACCCTCACCTATTGGTTGATACAGCCGGCGCCTTCGCCCGCTGCCCGATATCCCCGCACTTCGCGAGCGCTTACTGCGCGGCCCGGCAAATTGCCAGAAAATCTTCACTCTTCAACGACGCGCCGCCGATCAAGCCGCCATCAATATCCGGCTGCCCGAACAATTCGACCGCGTTATCGGGTTTCACGCTGCCGCCATACAGCAGCGACACCTGCGGCGCCCCCTTCTGCTCGAGCCGCGCGCGCAAGAACGCGTGCACCTGCTGCGCCTGCGCGGACGTCGCACTCTTGCCCGTGCCAATGGCCCACACCGGCTCATACGCGACGACGATACGTGCCGCATCTTGCGCCGACAGCACGGCGAGCACCGCATCGAGCTGCGTGCCGACGACCTGCTCGGTCGTCCCGGCTTCGCGCTCGGCAAGCGTCTCACCGACGCAAACGACAGGCGTCAACCCCGCTGCAAGCGCGCGCTGCGTCTTGGCCGCGACCGCCTCGTTCGTTTCGCCGTGATACGCACGACGCTCCGAATGCCCGACGATCGCATAGGCCGCGCCAAACTCCGCGACCATCGCCGCCGCCACTTCACCTGTGTACGCGCCCTGTTCGTGCGCCGACACATCCTGAGCACCCCACGCTACGCGCCCGCCCGCCAGCAACGACTGTGCCTGCGCAAGATAGGGAAACGGCACGCACACGCCGACTTCGACGCCCTCGCGCACGGCCTGCGCCCCTTGAGCGACCTCGTTCAGCAATGCCTGGTTGCCGCTCAGACGGCCGTGCATCTTCCAGTTGCCGATCACTCGCTGAATTCTTTGTTTCGACATGGTTTGTCTCGTCGTGGACGCCCCGGAAAGGGCGTCGTGTTCATCTGGCTCTGGCGAAGCGAACCCGCAATTTTACTGCGGCGCTCAAGAACAGGTCAAACTGCCGATGTCAAGCATCGACGCTCAGATATCGCCGGTTACGGATTCGCACCCCAAGCGAGCACGATCTTGCCGACGTGCTCGCTACTTTCCATCAACGTATGCGCATCGGCCGCCTGCTCGGCCGGCAGCACGCGATAGATCACGGGCTTCACGCGGCCGTCGGCAACGAGCGGCCACACGCGCTCCTTCAATTGCGCGGCGATCCGCGCCTTGAACTCGACGGGACGCGGCCGCAGCGTCGAACCCGTGACCGTCAGCCGGCGCCGCATGATCTCGGCGAGATTCATCTCGGCCCGCGCTCCGCCGATATGCGCGATCACCACCAGCCGTCCGCCGTCGGCGAGCGCCGTCAACTCGCGCGGCGCGTAGGCGCCCGCGACCATGTCGAGAATCACGTCGACGCCCCGATCGTGCGTCAGCGACTTCACGACGCCGACGAAATCCTCGCTCTTGTAGTTGATCGCCCGCTCGGCGCCGAGTTGCTCGCACGCGCGGCATTTGTCGTCGGTGCCCGCGGTGGCGAATACGCGAAAACCCAGCGCATGCGCGATTTGAATTGCCGCAACGCCGATGCCGCTCGAACCGCCCTGCACCAGCAGCGACTCCTGCGCGCCGCCCTCGCCCGCGCCAAGCTGGGCGCGGTCGAACACGTTGCTCCATACTGTAAAAAACGTCTCAGGCAGCGAAGCGGCCTCGACCTCGGTCAAGCCATCCGGCACCGGCAAACACTGCAGCAACGGCGCGGCCGCATATTGCGCATAGCCGCCACCCGAGAGCAACGCGCAAACGCGGTCGCCAAGCTTCAGGCCGAACGGATTCGACGCGGGATCGGAAAGATCGCCGCCGACGATCTCCCCCGCAACCTCGAGCCCCGGCAGATCCGATGCGCCGGGCGGCGGCGCGTACAAGCCCTTGCGCTGAAGCACGTCAGGACGATTGACGCCCGATGCCGCAACCTTGATTAGCACCTCGCCACGCTTGAGTTCCGGCTTCGGACGCTCGACCAGCCTCAGTACGTCGGGAGCACCGAACTCGGCGATTTCAATGGCTCTCATCTGTATGGCTCCAGGATCCAGGATCGAAATGAATGGGAGACGCCGACAACAGGCGATGCCGGAGCGGCGTCGAACGCGGCCCGATCCTACAGAAAAAACGGCCGGCGCGCTTCGCGCTGCCGGCCGTTGGTACCGCCTTACTTACTGCTGAGGAGGCACATCGGTTTGCTGGGCGGCCGCCTCATTCAGCAGCGCCTTCGCCGACAATCGCACACGGCCCTTCTCGTCCGTCTGGATCACCTTGACCTTCACCTGCTGGCCTTCCTTCAGGTAGTCGTTGATGTCCTTCACCCGCTCGTTGACGATTTCGGAGATGTGCAGCAGGCCATCCTTGCCCGGCAGCAGATTCACGATCGCGCCGAAATCGAGCAGCTTGAGCACCGAGCCCTCGTACACCTGGCCGACTTCGATCTCGGCCGTGATGTTCTCGATGCGCTTCTTCGCCTCGGCCATCCCTTCGCTGCTCGTGCTCGCGATCGTCACGACGCCGTCGTCCGAAATGTCGATCGTCGTGCCGGTTTCTTCCGTCAGCGCACGGATCACCGAGCCGCCCTTGCCGATCACGTCGCGGATCTTCTCCGGATTGATCTTGATCGTGATCATGCGCGGCGCGAATTCGGACAGTTGCGTGTTCGCCCCCGAGACCGATTCCTTCATCTTGCCGAGGATGTGCAGACGGCCTTCCTTCGCCTGCGCGAGCGCGACCTGCATGATTTCCTTCGTGATCCCCTGGATCTTGATGTCCATCTGCAACGCCGTCACGCCGTCGGCCGTGCCGGCCACCTTGAAGTCCATGTCGCCGAGGTGATCCTCGTCGCCGAGAATGTCGGTCAGCACCGCGAACTTGTTGCCTTCGAGGATCAGACCCATCGCGATGCCCGCGACGTGCGCCTTCATCGGCACGCCGGCGTCCATCAGCGCGAGGCAGCCGCCGCACACCGATGCCATCGACGACGAACCGTTCGACTCGGTGATTTCCGACACGACGCGAATCGAATAGCCGAATTCGTCAGCGCTCGGCAGGCATGCGACGAGCGCACGCTTGGCAAGGCGCCCGTGGCCGATTTCGCGGCGCTTCGGCGAGCCGACGCGCCCCGTTTCGCCGGTCGCGAACGGCGGCATGTTGTAGTGGAGCATGAAGCGGTCACGGTACTCGCCTTCGAGCGCGTCGATGATCTGCTCGTCACCCTTCGTGCCGAGCGTCGCGACGACGAGCGCCTGCGTCTCGCCGCGCGTGAAAAGCGCCGAGCCGTGCGTGCGCGGCAGCACGCCCGTGCGGATCTCGATCGGGCGCACGGTACGCGTGTCGCGGCCATCGATGCGCGGCTCGCCGTTCAGGATTTGCGAGCGGACGATCTTCGCCTCGAGATCGAACAGGATGTTGCCGACCGTTGCCGCATCGGCCGCTTCGGCGCTCGACGCCACGGCTTCCTCGGCCAGCTTCGCGGTCGTGGCCGCGTAGATTTCCTTCAGCTTCGCCGAACGCGCCTGCTTTTCGCGGGTCTGGTAGGCCGCTTGCAGATCGGCTTGCGCGAGTTCGGTCACGCGCGCGATCAGCGCTTCGTTCTTCGCAGCCGGCTGCCAGTCCCACTCGGGCTTGCCGCCCTCGCGCACCAGTTCGTGGATCGCATCGATCGCCATCTGCATCTGCTCGTGACCGAACACGACCGCGCCGAGCATCACATCTTCCGGCAGCTGATCAGCTTCGGATTCGACCATCAGCACCGCGCGCTCGGTACCGGCGACGACGAGGTCGAGGCGCGACGATTTCAGCTGCTCGCGCGTCGGATTCAGCACGTACTGATTATTGATATATGCGACGCGCGCCGCGCCGACCGGGCCGTTAAACGGCAGGCCCGACACCGCGAGCGCGGCCGACGCGCCGATCAGCGCGGGAATATCGGCCGGAACCTCCGGGTTCACGGACAACACATGAACCACGACCTGCACTTCGTTGTAGAAGCCTTCCGGGAACAACGGACGCAGCGGCCGGTCGATCAGGCGCGACGTCAGCGTCTCGTGCTCGGACGGACGGCCTTCGCGACGGAAGAAGCCGCCCGGAATCTTGCCGGCCGAATAGGTCTTTTCGATGTAGTCGACGGTCAGCGGAAAGAAATCCTGGCCCGGCTTCGCCGACTTCGCGCCGACGACGGTCGCGAGCACGACGGTATCCTCGACGTCGACGAGCACCGCACCGCTCGCCTGGCGCGCGATCTCGCCGGTTTCGAGGCGAACCTTGTGCTGGCCCCACTGGAATTCTTTCACCACCTTGTTGAACAGAGACATGGTCGCTCCTTTCGTTCGTTCATCAGATGCCGCGCCCGGACGAAGCCGGCACGGCAGCGGCACGACCAGGCCACATGGGAAGAGGTGTGTTTTTTATGCCATTCCAGCGCAGTATTCGCCGCATGCCGCCGCCGTCGAGCGAATCGCGAACAGCGCGCTGGAATGACACAAAGCTCAACCCGTGTGTGCCTGGCCGGTTGTGGGCTTCGATAGCCCGGCGGCACGCGCGATGCGCGCCGCGAAAAACAAAATGCCTGCATCAGCGCAACTGACACAGGCATCTTGCGAAGGCGAAAAGCGCCCCGTTTACTTACGCAGACCCAGCTTCTCGATCAGCGCGCGATAACGGTCGGCATCCTTGCCCTTGAGGTAGTCGAGCAGCTTGCGGCGGCGGCTCACCATGCGCAGCAGACCGCGGCGGCTATGGTGATCTTTCGCGTGGGTTTTGAAGTGACCCGTCAGTTCCGTGATGCGCGCCGTCAGGAGTGCGACCTGAACTTCGGGCGAGCCCGTATCGTTTGCGCCACGGGCGAACTGAGCAACAACTTCCGACTTCTTGATATCAGCAACAGACATTTGATTTCCTTTTCAACTGAACAGGCGGACACGGAAGAAAGGCCGTGCCGTGATTACAACGGCGCGCATTGTAACATAAGTCGCTCAGCCGGTGAATCCAACCCGGCACGCCCGTTTCATACGGTCGGCCGCAAGCGCGGCAGCGGCAATGCCGGTATCGATTCTGCACGGATTGCCTGTCGCGCACCGGTTTTGCCGCCTTTACCCCGCCCTCCCGCATGTTCGCCGCCCTTGGCGCGTAACGTCGCGCCCGTCCAAGCCAGTTGCGACCCGCCTCTTCCCGCGCGGCCCTCGCGAACGCGGACTCGGGCAGCACATCGCGCGCCGAAACGCGACAGGTGAAGGCCGCCCGGCCGCCACGCAAACTTTTCCGTCCCCATTCTCGCGGTCAGGCAGCCAGCGTGATAAAACGTCTCCATCCGAGACCCATGGAGAAGAACCTATGTCAGCCCGTCTCCCGCTATTGTTCGTGTGCGCGGCGGCGTTGTTAGCCGGCTGCGCGCAGCCGTGGCAGCGCTTTCACGCGGGACAGGATTCGTCCGCGATCGTCGCGAGCCTCGGTCCGCCGCGCGAAATCTACGATCTGCCGAACGGCGGCAAGCGCCTGATGTGGCCGACGCAACCGATGGGCGAAGTCACCGTGGCCGCGGATATCGATGCCGCGAGCCGGATCGTCAACGTGCGGCAAGTGCTGCAACCGCTCGAGTTCTACCGCGCCGAAATCGGCACTTGGACCAAGACCGACGTGCTCGTGAATTTCGGCCGGCCGGTCGAAACCGCGTACTTTCCGCTGATGAAACGCGAAGTCTGGACGTACCGCTATCTCGAAGACAACGTCTGGTACATGCTCTACAACTTTTATTTCGACGACGCGGGCGTCCTGCGCCTCACACAGAAAACGCCCGACCCGCTGCACGATCCGGATCGCCGCACGCTGTTCTGATTTCGATCCGGACGAAGAAAAACGCCGGCCGCGACGCAATCGGCGCGGCCGGCGGCGGCTCCCGGCTCGCTCAGCATCGTATCGGCCGCGCTACCTACCCGCTCAAGACTCAAGGCGGCGTCGGAACCGCGCCCGTTCAAGCGGAATGCGACCCACAGCGCGTCAATCTCGAAAATACAGATTCAAACCGCGAACACAGACCTTCACGATGCGGCTAAGCCTGCTCGCTTAAGTGCAAGCGGATATACGGGCGCAACCGCAGCCTACACGCCATGCCTGTCCGGCGGCTGCATGCGCAAACTCCACGCCTCGCCCCCAATTTCATCGCGTCGACGCGTCGAATATCAGACCGCCGCAGCCACGCCGACCACCTGCCCCTTAGCAGTGACTCCAGCTCGCGTTGGTTCGCTCCCGCTCTCTGGACGAACCAAACATCTTCCCTCACGGTGATACACCGCACCAATCGAATCGCCCTCGCGCAATATGACGCTTTTTTCATGAAATTTCTGTTCATCGCGCTTCGGCAAATAAATTCTTTACCGCTCGTTTCTAATATTTTTGTCATCTTTTTTCAAATGACAAATACGCCGACCAACCAGTCAATTAAAACCAAAAAAATGAAACCACCGTCTCTCAGCCAAGCTGCACGAGCCTGAGCGGCAATGTTCATTTTTAGTGCAGCATGCACCTGCTCCCAACATTCTCGATGGACCGGTGGTGCAACCGCAACGTTCACAAAAATAAATTGCAACAGAATATTTCAAACCGAACTTCTGATTCGGGCCATCACCTAATATCGCAGTCACCAAGCTTTCAATTTAGAAAGACAGGCGTACCACGTCGAATGCAAGTTTGCGTCGCCGGACCACGTGTTCATGTATCTAGGAGTCCTCAATGAATCGCCCCAAAAGCATGCTCGTCGCCAATATCGCCTGGGCCCGCGAGACCGCCGAGCGTTCGCCCGCCTTCTTCGACTCGCTGTCGCGCGGCCAGAACCCTCGCGTGCTGTGGATCGGCTGCTCGGACAGCCGTGTGCCGGCGGAGACGATCACGCACAGCATGCCGGGCGAGCTGTTCGTACATCGAAACATCGCGAATCTGTTCCACCCCGACGATGACAACAGCGCGAGCGTGCTCGAGTACGCGGTGCGCGTGCTCAAGGTCGATCACGTGATCGTCTGCGGGCACTATGGCTGCGGCGGCGTGCGCGCGTCGCTGCTGCCGCCGTCGCCGGGGCTGCCGCACGTCAACCGCCGGATTGCGCCGCTTTGTGCGCTCGCCCGCCGTCATCACGCCGAACTCGACGGCGTGCCGCCCGACGAGGCCGCCGATCGGCTTGCCGAGCTCAATGTGATCGAGCAGGTCCGTCTGTTGTCGAACTCCCCGATCATCCGGGACGCCGATCCCGCGCCGCTCGTGCACGGCTGGATCTTCTCGCTCGCCGACGGCCGGCTCAAGGAACTCGCGTCCGGCTACTCGCCAGCAGCCAACGTCGCGCCGCCGGCCGAGCGCGCCGAAACCGCCGCGGCCTGAGCGGGCACGAGCGCCAACACCGCGGCCGTCCGTGCCGCATCGCCCCTGGGCCCCATTACGTTTCCCGTTCACCATGAAGAATCTCAGTGCTTCGTTCTCCACATTTCCGCGCGACCTCGTCGCCGGCGTCGTCGTCTTCCTTGTCGCATTGCCGCTCTGCCTCGGGATCGCCAACGCGTCAGGCGTCGCGCCGTTCGCAGGGCTCGTGTCGGGCATCATCGCCGGCCTCATCGTTGCGATCCTGAGCGGCTCGCCGCTGTCCGTCAGCGGCCCGGCAGCCGGTCTCGTCGTGATCGTCGTCGAGGGGATCGCGCGGCTCGGCAACTTCGAGGCGTTCCTGCTCGCGGTGCTGCTGTCGGGCGTTCTGCAAATCGGCTTCGGGCTGCTGAAAGCGGGCCGCTTCGCCGCTTACGTGCCGTCGCCCGTCATCAAAGGGATGCTCGCCGCCATCGGGCTGCTGCTGATCATCAAGCAAGCGCCGTTCGCGCTTGGGCTGGCCGGTGACGGCAATGCGCCCGGCCATGCAGTATTCACGTCGAGCGCGATCGCGATCGCGTCGCTCGCGCTGCTTGCCGCGTGGGACACGCGCGCGATGCGCCGCTTCAAGTTTGTACGCGTCGTGCCCGCGCCGCTCATCGTCGTGCTGATCGGCATCGGCGTGACCGCCCTGCTCGGCTTCGTCGCGCCGAACGCGGTACCGCCCGTCGAGCATCGCGTCGCATTGCCTGAACTCACGTCGTTTGCCGCGCTCAGCTCGGTGCTGCAAACCGCCGACTTCGGACCGAATTTCGCACAACTGCTGAATCCGGACGTCTGGCGCGTCGCGATCACGCTCGCGGTGGTCGGCAGCCTCGAGACACTGCTGAGCCTCGAAGCGGTCGAGCAGATCGATCCGCAGCGCCGCCCGTCGCAGCCGAACCGCGAACTCAAGGCGCAGGGTGTGGGCAATTTCCTCGCCGGCATGGTGGGTGGCTTGCCGATCACGGCGGTCATCGTGCGCAGTTCGGTGAACGTGAATGCAGGCGGACAAAGCCGGATGTCGGCCATCGTGCATGGCGTGCTGCTGCTCGTCAGCGTGTTCGCGCTCACCGGCCTGCTGAATCTGATCCCGCTCGCGAGTCTCGCGGCGATCTTGATTCACACCGGCTTCAAGCTCGCGAAGCCTGCGCTGTTCGCATCCGTCGCCAAACAGGGGCCCGGCGCGTTTGTGCCGTTCGCCGTGACGATTGCCGGCGTGCTCGCAATCGACTTGCTCGCCGGCATCGCGCTCGGCATCGCGTGCTGCGTGCTCGCGGTCGCGATCGCAAACCTGCGCAGCCCGGCGACGCTCGCGCAGCACGACGATCATTACCTGCTGACATTCCGCAAGGACGTGTCGTTTCTCGGCAAGGTACGGATCAAGCAGTATCTCGCGCAGATTCCGGATCGCGCGGTCGTCATCATCGACGCCACCCGGGTCGATTACATCGACCATGACGTGCACGAGATGATCGACGCGTTCGTCGAGGATGCACCGCGGCGCGCGATCACCGTCGACTACCGGCGCCAGGTCGAACACGCTCGCGAAAGCGGCATGCGCTGGTTCTCCCGCAGCCCGACGATGCAGTAAGCGCCGCCCCCCTGAACGACGACGCCCCGCGCGGCCTGGCTGGCCGGCGGGGCGTTTTTCATGCGGCATGCGGCGGTGCAATCGGCTAACGCGCCGCCAGACGTGCCGAATGCGTATCAAACTCGCATCACGCGCGCTGCGGATTGAGCTTGTCGTTCGAATGCAGCTTGTTCAGCGCCGCGATATACGCCTTCGCCGATGCCGCGACGATATCCGGATCGGTGCCGACGCCATTGACGATGCGCCCGCTCCTCGACAGCCGCACCGTCACCTCGCCTTGCGCCTGCGTGCCGGTTGTAATTGCGTTGACCGAGTACAGCAGCAGTTCCGCGCCGCTACCCACTTCGCTCTCGATCGCATTGAACGTCGCGTCGACGGGCCCGTTACCGTTGGCCTCGCCCTCTACTTGCACGCCGCCCGCCGAGAATACGACCGTCGCCTGCGGCCGCTCGCCCGTCTGCGAGCGTTGCGACAGCGACACGAACCGGTAATGCTCGTGTTCGTGCGCCAGCGCCGACTCTTCCTCGGTGACGATCGCGATGATGTCTTCATCGAAGATTTCGGCCTTGCGATCGGCGAGATCCTTGAAGCGCGCGAACGCGGCGTTCAATTCGGCTTCGCTGTCGAGTGACACGCCGAGCTCCTGCAAACGCTGCTTGAACGCGTTGCGGCCCGACAGCTTGCCCAGCACGATCTTGTTCGCGGTCCAGCCGACGTCTTCCGCCCGCATGATTTCGTAGGTGTCGCGCGCCTTCAGCACGCCGTCCTGATGGATGCCCGACGCATGTGCGAATGCGTTCGCGCCGACCACCGCCTTGTTCGGCTGCACGACGAAGCCCGTGATCTGCGATACGAGCTTCGACGCCGGCACGATCTGCGTTGTATCGATACCCAGGTCGAGCCCGAAGTAGTCCTTGCGGGTTCTTACCGCCATCACGATCTCCTCGAGCGACGTATTGCCCGCGCGCTCGCCGAGACCGTTGATCGTGCACTCCACCTGCCGCGCGCCGCCGATCTTCACGCCGGCCAGCGAATTCGCGACCGCCATGCCCAGATCGTTATGACAATGCACCGAGAAAACCGCCTTGTCCGAATTCGGAATGCGCTCGCGCAGCGTCTTCACGAGGTTGCCGTACAGTTCCGGCACGCCGTAGCCGACCGTATCGGCGATATTGATCGTCGTCGCACCCTCGTCGATCACCGCCTCCAGCACGCGGCAGAGGAAATCCATGTCCGAGCGGCTGCCGTCCTCGGGCGAAAATTCGATGTTGTCGGTGAACTTGCGCGCGAAACGCACGGCGAGACGCGCCTGCTCGAACACCTGATCGGGCGTCATCCGCAGCTTCTTCTCCATGTGCAGCGGCGACGTCGCGATGAACGTATGGATCCGGAAGCTGTTGGCGGGCTTGAGCGCATCCGCCGCGCGCTGAATGTCTTTGTCGTTTGCGCGCGCGAGCGAGCAGATCGTGCTGTCTTTGACCTGCTGCGCGATCGTGTGGATCGCGTCGAAATCGCCATTCGAGCTGGCGGCAAAGCCGGCCTCGATCACGTCGACCTTCATTCGCTCGAGTTGCTTCGCGATGCGGATTTTCTCTTCCTTCGTCATCGACGCGCCGGGCGACTGCTCGCCGTCACGCAACGTCGTGTCGAAAATGATCAGCTTGTCTGTCATGGGAGACTCCAGGTTTCGAATGGGGCAATACACGTGATGAAGCTCGCGCCACCGCAGGCGACACTGGAACAGCAGACGAAGCTCGACGGAGGGCGAAAACGGTCAGCGCGACGGGCGCGCTAGAGCTAGCGCACGTAGCGGCGCGCCGGCTAGAAGAAGAGAAAGGCGGGAGGATGCGGTCATGCTGGCGACTATAGCGGCATTCCGGGTCGCGCGCAATCGGCGGCTTCCCCAAGCGCCCGCCGCGCGCCGCGGCACGGTTTTGCCCTGGACGGGCGTCGTCGCAAAGCCGGGAACGGCATGCGCCGCGCGGGAAAAACCACCGCTGCGGCCCGCCAAAGAAAACGGCGGCCAAACCGGCCGCCGTCCCCGTTACATCACACTGCGGCGCATCAAGCGCGGCGGGCCGTCAATGCTCGCGCTGCGACGAGCGTGCCGGATTCGCCCGGCCGCGCACCGCCATATACGCCCAAAACACATAGCCGGACAGCCCGTACAGCACGAACAGGCCGAACAGCATCAGCGGAGGATCGGACGAAACGAGCACGAACGCGACGACCACGAGCAGGATCGCCGCAAACGGCACCCGGTGGCGGACGTCGAGCGCCTTGCCGCTATAAAAGGGCGCATTCGACACCATCGTCACGCCCGCGTAAACCGTCAGCGCGAATGCGACCCACGGCAGCCAGCCGAGCTTCACCGGCACGCGATTGTCGACGGTGAGCCACACGAAGCCCGCGATCAGTGCCGCGGCGGCCGGGCTCGGCAGCCCCTGGAAGAAGCGCTTGTCGACGACGCCGATATTCGTGTTGAAACGCGCGAGACGCAGCGCCGCGCCCGAGCAGTAGACGAATGCGGCAAGCCACCCCCAGCGGCCAAGATCCTTCAGCACCCATTCGTACATCACGAGCGCAGGCGCGACGCCGAACGACACCATGTCCGACAGGCTGTCGAACTGCTCGCCGAATGCGCTTTGCGTATGCGTGAGCCGCGCGACGCGGCCATCCATTCCGTCGAGCACCATCGCGGCGAAGATCGCGATCGCCGCGGTCTCGAAACGGACGTTCATCGCCTGCACGACAGCAAAGAAGCCGCAAAAGAGCGCGGCCGTGGTGAACGCGTTCGGCAGCAGATAAATGCCGCGCGATCTCAGGAATTGCTGCCGGCGCGCGGCGCGGCGCCCTTCGACGGGCGCCAGATCCGGCGCGGCGGCAACGGATTTGTTGCGGCGAAACGACCGCGGCCACGGGGCTTTGCCATTGCGCGGGCGGCGCGGTTTGAGTGCAGCCATCGATACGTATTCCCGCTTACTGTTGCTCTGGCAGCTCGGCGAGGATCGTCGACGACGCGGACACCTTTTCGCCGATCGTCACGCGCGCACGGCTGCCCTTGGGCAGATACACGTCGACGCGCGAGCCGAAGCGGATGAAGCCGTAGCGCTGGCCGCGCGTCACGGGTTCGCCCGCGCGCACGTAGCAAAGAATCCGGCGCGCGACGAGGCCCGCGATCTGCACGGCCGTCACCGTCTGGCCGCCCGTCGTCTGGATCACGACCGCGTTGCGCTCATTTTCCGCCGACGCCTTGTCGAGCGCCGCATTCAGGAACGCACCCGGAAAATACTCGACCTTCTGCACCGCGCCGTCGACGGGCGAGCGCTGCGAGTGGACATTGAACACGTTCATGAACACGCTGATCTTCAATGCTTCGCGTTGCGCATACGGGTCCTGCGCGATCTCGACCGCCACGACCCGGCCGTCGGCCGGACAAAGCACCGCGTTCGGCTGGGTCGGGATCGGCCGCGGCGGATCGCGGAAGAACTGGACCACGAAGACAAGCAGCAGCCAGAACGGCCATGCGAGGCCGAACCCGCCGATGGCGTGGATCAGCAGCGCGACGACGGCCGCGATCGCGATAAACGGCCAGCCTTCGCGCGCAATGATCGGATGAGGATAATTCATGGTTCGTTCTTCGTTGAATGGCAAAGCCCGTAGGATAGCAAAAGCCGCCCGCGGCACTGACGCCTTCGGGCGGCTTTCGAGTCCGGCCCCGATCCGGGGCCGGATAAAGCGCGCGACTTAGTTCTTCGTCTGGTCGACGAGCTTGTTCTTCGCGATCCACGGCATCATCGCGCGCAGCTTCTCGCCGACCTGCTCGATCTGGTGCTCGGCCGTCAAGCGGCGGCGCGATTGCAGCGTCGGCGCGCCCGCCTTGTTCTCGAGAATGAAGCTCTTCGCGTACTCGCCGGTCTGGATGTCCTTCAGGCATTGCTTCATCGCCTTCTTCGTCTCTTCGGTGACGACGCGCGGGCCCGTCACGTACTCGCCGTACTCGGCATTGTTCGAGATCGAATAGTTCATGTTTGCGATGCCGCCCTCGTAGATCAGGTCGACGATCAGCTTCAGTTCGTGCAGACACTCGAAATACGCCATCTCCGGCGCGTAGCCTGCCTCGACCAGCGTCTCGAAGCCCGCCTTGATCAGCTCGACGGTGCCGCCGCACAGCACGGCCTGCTCGCCGAACAGGTCGGTTTCGGTCTCTTCGCGGAAGTTCGTCTCGATGATGCCCGCACGGCCGCCGCCGTTGGCCGCCGCATACGACAGCGCAATATCGCGCGCCGCGCCCGACTTATCCTGCGCGACCGCGATCAGGTGCGGCACGCCGCCGCCCTGCGAGTACGTGCCGCGAACCGTGTGGCCCGGCGCCTTCGGCGCGACCATGATCACGTCGAGATCCGCGCGCGGAATCACCTGGCCGTAATGGACGTTGAAGCCGTGCGCGAACGCGAGCGCCGCGCCTTCCTTGATATTGGCGTGCACTTCCTTTGCATAGACATCGGCGATCTGCTCGTCGGGCAGCAGCATCATCACGACGTCCGCGCCCTTTACCGCTTCCGCGACCTCCTTGACCGCGAGGCCCGCGTTCTCGGCCTTGCTCCACGACGCGCCGCCGCGGCGCAGGCCGACCGTCACGTTCACGCCGCTGTCCTTCAGGTTCAGCGCGTGCGCATGGCCTTGCGAGCCGTAGCCGATGATCGTGACCTGCTTGCCCTTGATGAGGGAAAGGTCGGCATCCTTGTCGTAGAAAACTTTCATGATCGCTCCTTGGCTAATTCGGTAATTCAATGAGATTCGTTGTTCAGACTTTCAGCACGCGCTCGCCGCGACCGATACCCGAGCTGCCGGTGCGCACCGTCTCGAGAATCGAGCCCGCGTCCAGCGCCTGGATGAATGCGTCGAGCTTGTCGCTCGCGCCCGTCAATTCGATCGTGTAGGTCTTTTCGGTCACGTCGATGATGCGGCCGCGGAAGATGTCCGCCATCCGCTTCATCTCTTCGCGCTCCTTGCCGACCGCGCGCACCTTGATCAGCATCAGCTCCCGTTCGATGTGCGCACCGTCGGTCAGGTCCACCACCTTCACCACCTCGATCAGGCGGTTCAAATGCTTCGTGATCTGTTCGATCACGTCGTCGGAGCCAATGGAGACAATGGTCAGACGCGACAGCGAGTGATCCTCGGTCGGCGCCACCGTCAAGGTTTCAATGTTGTAGCCGCGCGCCGAGAACAGGCCGACGACGCGCGACAGCGCGCCCGGTTCGTTTTCGAGCAGCACGGAAATGATGTGTCTCATGTTCGCTTCTTCCAGTGTGTTCCGTATCGATTCGCCTGCGCCGCACGCCGCCCGCGCGCCGCGCCGCCCTTCATGGAGGCGGCTGCCCGCGAAGCCGAGCGCGCGTCGCGCCGTTACAGATCTTCGGAGCCGAGCAGCATCTCGGTGATGCCCTTGCCGGCCTGAACCATCGGCCAGACGTTCTCGGTCGGATCGGTCTGGAAATCGAGGAACACGGTGCGGTCCTTCAAGCGCAGCGCCTCTTTCAGCGCCGGCTCGACGTCCGCGGTTTTCTCGATGCGCATCCCGACGTGGCCGTATGCTTCGGCGAGCTTCACGAAATCCGGCAGCGCATCCATGTACGAATGCGAATAGCGCTTGCTGTATTCGATCTGCTGCCACTGCCGGACCATGCCGAGATAGCGGTTGTTCAGCGAAATGATCTTGACGGGCGTGTCGTACTGCTTGCAGGTCGACAGCTCCTGGATGCACATCTGGATCGAGCCTTCGCCGGTGATGCACAGCACGTCGTCGTCCGGATGCGCCATCTTGACGCCCATCGCCGCCGGCAGGCCGAAGCCCATCGTGCCGAGGCCGCCCGAATTGATCCAGCGGCGCGGCTTGTTGAAGCGGTAGAACTGCGCGGCCCACATCTGGTGCTGGCCGACGTCGGAGCACACGAACGCGTTGCCGTCCGTCAGCTCCCATGCCTTCTCGACCACGTACTGCGGCTTGATGATCTCGCTTTCGCGGTCGAACTTCAGGCAGTCCTTCGCACGCCAGCCTTCGATATCCTTCCACCATTGCGCGAGCGCGTCGGCATCAGGGCCGTGCTCGGCCGTCTGCAGCTGCTCGATCAGTTCCTTGAGCACTTCCCTCACGTCGCCGACGATCGGAATGTCGACCTTCACGCGCTTGCTGATCGACGACGGATCGATATCGATATGGATGATCTTGCGCGGCCGCGACGCGAAGTGCTCCGGATCGCCGATCACGCGGTCGTCGAAGCGCGCGCCGATCGCGATCAGCACGTCGCAGTGCTGCATCGCCATGTTCGCTTCGTAAGTGCCGTGCATGCCGAGCATGCCAAGGAATTTCTTGTCCGACGCGCGATAGCCGCCCAGGCCCATCAGCGTGTTCGTGACCGGATAGCCGAGCAGATCGGCGAACTGGTTCAGCTCGCGCGACGCCTCGGCCAGCACGATACCGCCGCCGGTATAGATATACGGACGCTTCGCGGACAGCAGCAGCGAGACCGCCTTGCGGATCTGGCCCGAATGACCTTTGGTGACCGGGTTGTACGAGCGCAACGCCACGTTCTTGAGCGGCTCGTACTCGCACGGCGTCTTCGACACGTCCTTCGGGATATCGATGAGGACCGGGCCGGGACGCCCGGTGCGCGCGATGTAGAAAGCCTTCTTGACGGTCGCCGCCAGCTCGCGCACGTCCTTCACGAGGAAGTTGTGCTTCACGCACGGGCGCGTGATGCCGACGGTGTCGCACTCCTGGAACGCATCCTGACCGATCGCGGCAGTCGGCACCTGGCCGCTGATCACGACGAGGGGAATCGAGTCCATGTAGGCGGTCGCGATACCCGTGACCGCGTTCGTGACGCCCGGCCCGGACGTGACGAGGCAGACGCCGACTTTGCCCGTCGAACGCGAATACGCGTCGGCGGCGTGCACGGCGGCCTGTTCATGGCGTACCAGGATGTGCTGAATCTTGTCCTGCTTGTACAGCTCGTCGTAAATATAGAGAACCGAGCCGCCAGGGTAGCCCCAGAGGAATTCGACATCCTCGTCGGCCAGTGCCTTCATGAGCACGGTGGCGCCGATGGAGCCGGTTTTCTGAGGAGAAAGGGATTCCGACGTGGAAAATTCCGCGCTGGGCATATTCATCGTAGACCTTTCGAATTTTCGGCAAAAAATTGATCGGGTGCTCTCTGCCGGGCTTGTGGCTCGGGTTCAAGCGGCGCGTCCATTTGAAAGGCGGGCTTCTTGGGCCGGCCTCAATTGAGACTGTCACTTTATGTTGCGAACTGTCGACGATAGCGTCTCCCCAGCAAGCGGTCAAGCAGAAAATCCCGCAATGCATCAAACCCTGTTTCGGCATGCCAAGCGTCCGATATTCGCCGCGAGCGGTGCCGCGCCCGCGCCCCGCTGCCCGAACGTGCGCGGCCCGCTCTTGCGGTGTGGCATTTGACCGATCCCAACGCCGGTGTTCGAATCCAGGCTTGATCGCGTGTTACGGCACCTGCGCCCGACATTCGATATTCGATTCGAGATCAGCCGGCTCGACTCCTGCACCCGAGATCCGGCCGACCGGCTCGCCGCCGTGTATCGCCCATGTGCCGCCTGCCGCCGCGGCCTCGCGGCCCGCGCCGCCGCAATGTGGCGCAAACCGCCGCGAGCACCGGCTCATGCGGCCGGAAGGCCCAAACAAGGTGCCCTCTCGCGCGAAAATTTGTTAGCATCCGCGGGTTTTACGAATTTTTTCTGACTTTTTACGCGACGAGAACGCAGCGCGGACCTTCACGGCATGGCATCAGAAAAGGAACTCGCCGATTTTCTGGCGGGCGTCGAAAGGCGCGCGTTCAAGCAGGCCGCTTATGCGGTGCGCGACGACGATGCGTCCCTCGACATCGTGCAGGACGCAATGATCCGGCTCGCGGAGAAATACGGCGACCGCCCGGCTGCCGAGTTGCCGCTCCTCTTTCAGCGCATCCTGCAGAATGCGATCCACGATCATTTCCGCAGACAAAAGGTGCGCAATACGTGGGTCAGCCTGTTTTCGTCGCTCAACAGCACCGACGACGACGAATTCGACCCGCTCGAAACGCTAGAATCGGCGGACGGCGACGGCATCGAAAGCAGCGAAACCCGGCTTGAACGCGAGCAGGTGCTCACGCTGATCGACGAGGAAATCCAGAAGCTTCCGGCGCGTCAACGGGAAGCCTTCCTGATGCGTTATTGGGAAGATATGGATGTCGCCGAGACAGCCGCCGCCATGGGGTGCTCCGAAGGCAGCGTCAAGACGCACTGCTCGCGGGCCACTCACGCATTGGCGCTGGCGCTCAAGGCCAAAGGAATCACGCTATGAGCTCCGCTCCCGCCACGAAGGAAGAACTCGAACTTGCGTTCAAGATCCGGCGCGCCCTTGACGAGCGCGCGGCCGCGCTGCCCGCGTCGACGGCGCAGCGTCTGGCCGCCGCCCGCCGCGCGGCGCTCGCCCGCAAGAAACCCGATGCGTCGATCGTGCTCGTGCCCGCGCTCGCGGGGGGCGCCGGCGCGCTCGAATTGCGCATGCCGGACAGCACGCCGCACCGCAAATCGCTCGGCCGCCGGCTGATCGGCGCGTGGCCGCTCGTGCTGCTGCTCGCCGGGCTCGTCGGCATTGCGTACTGGGAAGACATGCAGCGCACCGCGGAGCTGGCCGACATCGACGCGGCCATGCTGAGCGACAACCTGCCCCTCGATGCGTATCTCGATCACGGGTTCAACGCCTATCTTTCGCACGCCCACTAACGCATAAGCAACAAGGGGAACGCACGGGTGAGTCAAAAACGGGGACTGGCTGTTTTTTTTGGCTGCGCGATCGCGCTTGCCGTCGCGTATGTCGCCACCTACCCGCGCTTTCATCCTCAGCCGGCGGCCGCGGCAGCGGTCGCGAACGCGCCTGCGCTCGCGTCGGCGGCGCTTGCGCTGACGAGCGAGTTGCCGGCGCTGCCGGCGTCGGGGCCGCTGTCGTGGGCGCGCCTCACGCCGCAACAGCGCGTCGCGCTCGCGCCGTTCGAGAATCAGTGGGATTCGTTCAGCGACGCGCGCAAGCGTAAATGGCTCAAAATCGCCGCCCGTTTTTCGAAGATGACGCCGGAGGCGCAAAAACGGTTACAGGAACGGATGGCCGAATGGGCCCGCATGACGCCCGAGGAGCGCCGCGTCGCGCGCGAAAACTACCAAGTGTCGAAGGATCTGCCGGAGCAGGCGCGCGAAAAAGCATGGAAGGCGTACCAGCAATTGTCGCCGGAGCAGAAGGAAAAGCTCGCGGCAGCCGAGCGCCGGCGCCGGCCCACCGTCGTCAGCGCGCCGCCTACCGGCAAGAGCGACCGTGACATCAGTCGGCTCGTGAATGCCCACGACCGGCACCCGGCGAGCGCGCCCGTCGCGATGAATGCCGCACCGCCCGCGGTGCCGGCGAGTGCGCCCGCGGCCCCCGCGCCGGCCTCCACGCTGGTCATACCCGGCATCATCGCGCCCGTCACGCCGACCCCCGTCTCGCCGTCCGAGGCTCCGTCGATTTTCAACGGCTCGTAAGCGGGCCATGCGCGCCGTGACGCCGCCGCCGACCGCAACCGACGCGCCGCCGAGCTTACGCCGCCGGCTCGCCGCGCTCGTCTATGAAAGCCTGCTGCTGTTCGGCGTCGTGTTTCTCGCCGCGCTTGCGTTCGGCATCGTATTTCAGCAGCACAGCGGTCTCGATCACCGGCGGCTGCTCGCCGCGTGGATCGCGCTCGTCGCCGGCGCGTACTTCGTCTGGTTTTGGACGCACGGCGGCCAGACGCTGCCGATGAAAACCTGGCGGCTGCGCGTCGAGACCGCCGGCGGCGCGCCGCTGTCGTTCGGCCGCGCGATCGCGCGCTACGCGCTCGGCTGGCTGTGGTTCCTGCCCCCGCTCGCGCTGCACCCGCTCGCGGGCTTCCCGTTACCGCGCACGCTGGCGGCAGCGGCTGTCTGGTTTGCGCTCTGGGTACTCGCCGCCCGCGTGCATCCGAGCCGCCAATTCCCGCACGACCGCCTCGCCGGCACCTGCATCGTCGACGTCCCGCGCGCGGGTAAAGTTGCAGCATAAGAACATTTCGTGACTGTCATGGCACAGTCACGCCCGCATGGCGCAATGCCGATAACGTCAATTGGCGCGAGTCATGCATGGGCAAAAGAACGTCCGCGGCTTCCTTATTTCGTCACCCTGGCGGCCTCGAAACCGCCAGCGCATTTCTGTCCGGCTCGGCGGCAAGCGAAATGCTCACCCCGCCGGCCGCGCCGGCCACACGGCATGAAGATTCGGAACCTGCGCCGCACCGCTATCGGACGATCTGGCTGTCGGATATCCATCTCGGCACGAGCGGTTGCCAGGCGAGCTATCTGCTCGATTTTCTCAAGCACAACGAGTCCGAATACCTGTACCTCGTCGGCGACATCATCGACGGCTGGCAGCTGAGGAAAGGCTGGTACTGGCCGCAGACGCACAACGACGTCGTCCAGAAAATCCTGCGCAAGGCGAGAAAAGGCACGCAGGTCGTCTACATCCCGGGCAACCACGACGAGGCCGCGCGCCAGTTCTGCGACCTCGCGTTCGGCGAGATCCAGGTGCGCGGCGAGGCGTTTCATACGACGCTGTCCGGCAAACGTTTGTGGGTGGTGCACGGCGACCTGTTCGACGGCGTGATCCAGCATGCGAAGTGGCTCGCATATCTCGGCGACACGCTCTATACGCTGATTCTGGTGCTGAACCGCTGGTTCAACCGGATCAGGAGCCGCTTCGGATTCCAATACTGGTCGCTGTCGCAGTACCTGAAGCACCAGGTGAAGAACGCGGTGAATTTCATCTCGTCGTTCGAGGCGGTGATGACCGACGAAGCGCGCCGCCGCGGCTGCGACGGCGTCGTCTGCGGCCACATCCACAAGGCGGAGATCCGCGAAATCGACGGCGTGCTGTACTGCAACGACGGCGATTGGGTCGAAAGCCTGTCCGCGCTCGTCGAGACGACGGAAGGCGAGTTGAAAGTCGTCCACTGGACCGTCATCCGCTCGCCCGGCGCCGCGCAAGCGCGCAAGACGAAAGCCCCCGCATGAGCCTCGAAGGACTGCCTGCGATGAAAATCATGATCATCACCGATGCGTGGGAGCCGCAAGTCAACGGCGTCGTGCGCACACTGAAAAGCACCGCGCGCGAGCTGACCGCGCTCGGCCATCGCGTCGAGCTATTGACGCCGCTGGAGTTCCGCACGGTGCCATGCCCGACCTATCCCGAGATCCGGCTGTCGATTCTGCCGTACCGGCGCCTGCGGGAACGGCTCAACGCGTTCGAGCCCGACGCGCTGCACATCGCGACGGAAGGGCCGCTCGGGCTGGCGGCGCGCCGCTACGCGCGCGCGCGCAAGCTGCCGTTTACCACCGCCTATCACACGCGCTTTCCCGAGTACGTGCACGCGCGCTTCGGCATCCCGCTCACGGCCACCTATCGCTTCTTGCGCTGGTTCCACGGCGCCTCGCTCGCGGTGATGGCGCCGACGCCCGTCGTCAAGGACGATCTCGAGCGACATGGCTTTCGCAATGTCGTGCTGTGGACGCGCGGCGTCGATCTCGACATCTTCCGTCCGATGGAGTCGAAAGTGCTGAACACCGCGCGGCCGATCTTCCTGTATGTCGGACGAGTGGCGATCGAGAAGAACGTCGAGGCATTCCTGAAGCTCGATCTGCCGGGCTCGAAATGGGTCGCGGGCGAAGGCCCCGCGCTCGCCGAGCTTAAATCGCGCTACCCCGAGGCGAATTACCTCGGCGTGCTGTCCCAGGCGGAGCTTGCCAAGGTCTACGCGGCCGCCGACGTGTTCGTGTTTCCGAGCCGCACCGACACCTTCGGCCTCGTGCTGCTCGAAGCGCTCGCCTGCGGCACGCCGGTTGCCGCGTATCCGGTGACGGGGCCCGTCGACGTGCTCGGCAACGGCGGCGCGGGCTCGATGAGCGACGATTTGCGCGAAGCGTGCCTCGAGGCGCTGAAGATCGAGCGGCATCACGCGCGGGCGTGGGCCGAGCGATTCTCCTGGCGCGCGGCGTCCGAGCAATTCGCCTCGCATCTGAAGCCGCTCGCGAAAACCGCCTGCTCCCGCCCTGAAGGCGCAACCGTTTGAAACCGGCCATGCGCGCGAAAGCGCCCCACCCCAGCCCGCCGTCACGCCGGCCCGCCGCGCGCGCGACGCGCATGCCGGGCGCGCCGTCTGAAACGTTCGACGCGCACGAGCCGCTCGGACCGGACGATCCGCTCGCGCCGCTGCCGCACAATCCGTACAAGGGCAATCGCGGCATCGTGCGCGCGTGGTACGCACTCAAGCATTCGGTGAACGGCTTTCGCGTGGCGATCCGGGAGGAAAGCGCGTTCCGTCAAGAACTCACGTTCGCCGTGCTTTTGCTGCCGATCGGCGCGTTCGCGCCCGTCGAGCCGGCCTCGCGCGCGCTGCTCATCGGTTCGGTGCTGCTCGTGCTGATCGTCGAGCTGCTGAATTCGAGCGTCGAAGCCGCCATCGACCGGATCTCGCTCGAGCGTCACGAGTTGTCCAAGCGCGCGAAGGATCTCGGCAGCGTGGCGGTGACGGTTGCACTCGGCGTGTGCGTCCTGACCTGGGGCCTCATCCTCGGGCCGCTCGTCTGGCATCGGCTTGCCGGCTGAGCGCCGCCGGCCGGACGTGCAACCCGGTGCACCTGTGTGCATCGCAACACAGCCGGGTATGCCCGAATCACGAAATACCGCCGGACGCGCAACTGAGCGGTTTATAATCGGTTGATAGTTATAGAACAGCAACCGCGCCGGACGACATAAGCAGCAAACATGGCAACGCCCGCCAAGTCCGGCGAACACTGGGCCGGACGACATGGAAGCGAAACCTCCCCGCCGGACGCGCGAACGGATTCTCGAGTTGTCGTTGAAGCTTTTCAACGAGATCGGAGAGCCGAACGTGACGACGACGACGATCGCCGAGGAAATGGAAATCAGTCCAGGCAACCTGTACTACCATTTCCGCAACAAGGACGACATCATCAACAGCATCTTCGCGCAGTTCGAGCAGCAGATCGAACGGCGCCTGCGCTTTCCTGATGATCACCGGCCAACGATCGACGAAACCTGGTCGTATCTGCAGTACATGGCCGACTTCATGTGGACCTATCGTTTCCTCTATCGCGATCTGAACGATTTGCTCGCACGCAATCGCACGCTCGAGACGCACTTCAAGCAAATCATCAGCCACAAGGTTCGCTTCGCGCGCGAGATGTGCGAGCTGCTCGCAGCCGACAACGAACTCGTCGCGGCGCCCGCCGAAATCGAAGTGATCGCGACCAACATGGCCGTCATCGCTACCTATTGGCTGTCGTATCAGTATGTGATGCACCCTCGCAAATACAACGATCAGGACGCGATCCGCGAGGAACTGCATCAGGTCAGCATGCACGTGATCTCGGTGATAGCCCCGTATCTGCGGGGCCGCTCGCGGCAGATCTTCGACGACATCGTGTCCGGCAAGCTGCCCAAGCGCGAGTTCCACGACTACCTGCCCCCGCGCGACGGTTCGCCGCGCAAGGACAAGGATGCGAAGCAATGAAGACGGTCTGTGTATATTGCGGCTCCGCACACGGCGCCAAGCCCGCATATACGGACGCCGCGCGCGCGTTCGGCCGCGCGCTCGCGCAGGCGGGCTTGACGCTCGTGTACGGCGGCGGACGCGTCGGCTTGATGGGGGTGATCGCCGATGAGGTGCTCGCCTCGGGCGGCCGCGCGATCGGCGTGATCACCGAGCTGCTCGTCGACAAGGAGGTCGGCCACACCGGCCTGACCGAGCTGCACGTCGTGCCCGACATGCATCACCGCAAGAAGATGATGGCCGATCTCGCCGATGCGTTCGTCGCGATGCCCGGCGGCGCCGGCACGCTCGAAGAGTTCTTCGAGGTCTACACATGGGCGCAGCTCGGCTATCACCGCAAGCCGATCGCGCTCTACAACATCGATGCATTCTACGAACCGCTGCTTGCGCTGCTCAAGCACACGGTCGACGAAGGTTTCATGCAGCGCGTCTATTTCGACGCGCTGTGCGTCGACGCCGCACCCGACGCGTTGATCGAGCAGATCGTCCGCTATCGGCCGCCCGCGCGCGACAAGTGGGAATATTTGTCCGAACAGGAAGCCTGAGGAGCGCCGCGGGCGCGTTGCGCGCTGTTGCGTTGTCTGCTGATGGCGCTGTTGCGTTGGCGGCGCTTCGCCCGCCTTGCCTGCCGACCCTTCCGTAACGGCCAAAATCCAAACCATGACGAATCCACCCGCCCGAGTCGTCCTGATCACCGGCGCGAGCCGCGGCATCGGCCGCGCGGCCGCGCTTGCCGCCGGCGCGCGCGGCTGGTCGGTTGGCGTCAACTACGCGCGTGACGCCGCAGCGGCCGAAGCGAGCGCCGACGCCGTGCGCGCCGCGGGCGGCAATGCCTGCGTCGTGCGCGGCGATGTCACGTGCGAAGCCGACGTGATTGGAATGTTCGATGCGGTGCAAGCAGCATTCGGCCGGCTCGACGCGCTCGTCAACAATGCGGGGATCGTCGCGCCGTCGCTGCCGCTCGCCGACATGGATCTCGCGCGCCTCTCGCGCGTGTTCGATACCAACATACTCGGCGCGTACCTGTGCGCGCGCGAGGCGGCGCGAAGGCTGCCGACCAACCGCGGCGGCGCGGGCGGCGCGATCGTCAACGTGTCGTCGATCGCCGCTCGCCTGGGCTCGCCGAACGAATATGTCGACTATGCGGGCTCGAAAGGCGCGATCGATACGCTGACGATCGGCCTATCGAGGGAACTCGGCCCGCACGGCGTGCGGGTGAATGCGGTACGCCCCGGCCTGATCGAAACCGAGATCCACGCAAGCGGCGGCCAGCCCGGGCGCGCCGCGCGGCTCGGTTCGCTCGCGCCGCTGGGGCGCGCCGGTGAGGCGGCGGAAGTCGCCGAGGCGATCGTCTGGTTGATCAGCGACGCGGCGTCATATGTAAACGGCGCGCTGCTCGACGTCGGCGGAGGACGCTAGCAGGCTGGCACTTGGCGGGTTGGCGGGTTGGCCGCTTGGCCGCTTGGCCGCTTGGCCGCT
>NZ_FXAN01000021.1 GCF_900176645.1 Burkholderia singularis | reverse complement strand
GGACGCCCCAGCGCAGAGCACGTCCTGAACGTGCTGAGCCGGCTGAAGGCGCCCGTCACGAATGGCAGGCTCGCCACGACGAAACTCCAGCTCAAGGAAGAGCCCGCGGCCGACGTGGGCCGTTACGAGACGCTGCGCGCCAACCCACCGGAGGATCGTCATGTCTAACGATATCGCGGCCCAGCTCAAGGGTCTTAAACTGCACGGCATGGCGAGCACATGGCCGGAGCTGCTCGCGCAGTCGCGTCACACTGACTTCGAGCCGGAGCGCTTCATGAAGCAGCTGTTGATGGCTGAAACCGCCGAACGGCAGGTGCGCTCGATCGCCTATCAAATGACCGCTGCGCGCTTCCCGGCACACCGCGACCTGAAGGGCTTCGACTTCGCGCAGGCACACGTCGACGAAGCGCTGGTGCGCGAACTGAGCGAGCTGTCGTTCCTCGCAAGCGCGCACAACGTCGTGTTCATCGGTGGTCCGGGCACTGGCAAGACGCACCTCGCCTCAGCGATCGGAATCGAAGCCGTACAGCGCCACGGCAAGCGTGTGCGCTACTTCTCGACCGTCGAGCTGACCAACGCCCTGGAGCAGGAGAAGTCCATCGGCAAACAAGGCCAGATTGCCCACAAGCTGATGTACGTCGATCTGGTGATCCTCGACGAACTGGGCTATCTGCCGTTCAGCCAGACCGGCGGTGCATTGCTGTTCCATCTGCTCTCAAAGCTATACGAGCACACGAGCGTCGCGATCACGACCAATCTCAGCTTCGGCGAGTGGGCGAGCGTGTTCGGGGATGCAAAGATGACGACAGCGCTGCTGGACCGCGTCACCCATCACTGCCACATCGTCGAAACGGGCAATGAATCGTGGCGCTTCAGGACCAGTTCTGCCAAGGCAAAGACAACAAGAAAAAGAGCGGCAAAACCAGAGGGTAACGAAGAGTTATCCACACCGGAATAGATGTACTACGCTGTCTCGGGGTGGGGCAGATTTAGATGAAATCGGTCGGTTAAGACTCGGT
>NZ_FXAN01000056.1 GCF_900176645.1 Burkholderia singularis | reverse complement strand
GTGCGAACGCGTTCGCACGAGCCGTTTGTTTCATATGCGCCGCCCAACGGCGGTCTGCCACGCCGTTATCGCACCCCGCCGCCGCCGCGGATCGTGCCGCTATTTCCCCGCCTGCCCTTGCAATAGCTTGCCTAGCAACTTCGCGAGCTGACGCTGCTGCGCATCGCTGAGTGACGACAACACGCGCCGCTGATTGTCCACGTGCGCGGCCAGCGCGTCGTCGATCAGCGCAAACCCATCGGACGTCAACGCGACAAGCGTGCCGCGCCCATCCGCGGGATTTTTGCGCCGCTCGACCCATCCCGCACTTTCGAGACGATCGATCCGGTTGGTCATGCTGCCCGAAGAAATCATCGCCGCATCGTAAAGCTCGGTCGGCGTTAGCGCGTATGGCGCGCCGCTGCGGCGCAGGGTTGCGAGCACGTCGAATTCTCCGGGCTGCAGCCCGTAGCGCGCAAAAAGCGGATTGAGCGCATCGCGCGCGATGACGAGCGCTGCCTGCTGCAACCGGCCAAGCACGATCATCGACGACACATCGAGATCCGGCCGCTCGCGCCGCCATTGTTCAACCGCATACGCTGCACGATCCATTAACCCTCCTCGTCACCCCAGTTATCTTGACGTCGAGATAAACCGAATTTATCTTGATGCCGAGATAATTATACGCGGTGTACGCGGCTGGCAACCAGCCTCGTGCATCGCTCATCCGATATGCGCTTACTCAATTCTTCCGCCTGGCGGCTTGCCGCTATTGTCGTGGTCGGCCTCAATCTTCGTCCGGTGCTTGCGTCGATCGGGCCGCTTCTCGATACGATCCAGCGTGCAACCGGCTTATCCGACAGTGCCGCCAGCTTGCTGACCACCGTGCCGATCTTATTGATGGGCGCGGGCGCGCTGAGCGCGCGATGGCTCGCGCATCGCACCGGCGTGAGGGCGGGCGTCTGGCTCGGCGTCGTGCTGATCGCGCTTGCGTGCGCGTCGCGCATCGGCGCGGATTCGCCCGCCGTGCTGCTGGCGTCCGCGGTGGGCGCGGGGCTTGGCATCGCGGCCGTGCAAGCGCTGCTGCCCGCGTTCATCAAGGCGCAATTCGCCGCGCGAGCGGGCAGCGTCATGGGTTTTTATTCGACATCGATCATGGGCGGCGCCGTGCTCGCGAGCGTCTCGACACCGTTTGCCGCGCGCACGGCCGGCTGGGCGCCCGCGCTTGCCGCCTGGGCATTGCCCGCCGTCGCGGCGGCCATTCTGTGGCCGCTGGCCACGCCGACTGCCGCGCGCGCCGCGCAATCGCGCACGGCTACGCGCAGCACGCCCGGCGCGCGCGCATGGTTGCTGGCCGCCTTTTTCGGCCTCGGCACGGGCGCCTATACGCTCGTGCTCGCATGGCTGCCGCCTTATTATCTGGCGCTTGGCTGGCCGTCCGAGGCGGCTGGCGGCCTGCTCGGCGGCGTGACGCTCGCCGAGGTCGTCGCCGGCCTCGCCGTATCGGCGTTCATCGACCGGCTGCCGGATCGCCGCCCCGCGATTTTCGCCGCGATCGCGTCATTGTTCGCAGGCCTGATCGTTCTGATCGCGGCGCCGCTCGCCGGCGCATTGCCCGCGTCGCTGCTGATCGGCTGCGGCATCGGTGCGCTGTTTCCGCTGTCGCTGATCGTCGCGCTCGATCATGCGCCGCATCCGGCCGAGGCCGGCGCGCTGACGGGTTTTGTTCAGGGAATCGGTTACTTGATCGCGGGCCTGTTTCCATTCGTCGCCGGCGTGATCCGGCAGAATGTCGCCGATCTGTCGCCGGCCTGGAGCTTCATGGCTGCCGTCTGCGTCGTGATGGCCGGAATCGCCGCACGTTTTGCGCCCCACGCGGCCGCCGCCGTGCGAAGCGGCGCGTGATGCACGCCGTATGCCGCTATGCCGCGTGTGGGGTGGCCGGCGTAGCGTCATATCGCGCTTTATCACGCATGCGGTTTTCTTCGGCGCGGCTCGAGCCGCGCCCGAAGCCGCGGATCAATCTTTCGCATAGAGCGTCGAATCGTCGAAGCCTTGCGCATCGAGCACGCGTCCGATCAGAATCAGCGCGGTACGTTCGATTTGCGTGTTCGCGATCTTATCGACGATATCGCCGAGCGTGCCCGTCACGCGCTGCTCATCGGGCCAGCTCGCGCGGTAGATCACTGCAGCGGGGCAATCCGCGCCATAGTGTGGCAACACGTCGTCGACGATACGCGCAAGGTGCCGCACGCCGAGATGGATCGCGAGCGTTGCGCGATGCGCGGCGAGGTCCGCGAGCGCTTCGCTTTCCGGCATCGTCGTCTTGCCCGCATAACGCGTGAGGATCACGGTCTGCGCGATGCCCGGCAGCGTCAGCTCGACACCGAGCGCGGCCGCGCACGCGGCCGTCGCGGTCACGCCCGGGACGATTTCATAAGGAATCCCAAGCGCGCCGAGCCGCCGGATCTGCTCGCCGATCGCGCCGAACAACGACGGATCGCCCGAATGCACGCGCGCGACGTCCTGCCCTTTTGCGTGCGCATCGGCGAGTAACGCGACAATCTCGTCCAAATCGAGTTCTGCCGTATTGACGAGCCGCTCGGCGCGATGACCGTCGAGCACTGCAGCGGGCACGAGCGAGCCCGCGTACAGAATCACCGGGCAGCTTCGCACCAGGCGCTGCCCTTTCACCGTAATCAGCTCGGGGTCGCCAGGCCCCGCGCCAATGAAATAGACCGTCATTCAGGACTCCGTTATTCGTCGGCAAAAAATGGGGTTCGGCATGCGAAAGGCCGCGCGACACACGCGCTCAATCGCACCGCCTTTATGCCGCACGCCGGCCTGCTCGGCAGGGCCGCCCGTGGGCCGCCACGGCTGCCGTTGCACCGGTGCCCGGCGCCGTCACGCATGTTCGCCGCCGCGTCGGCGTTGCATGTGGCTGCAAACGCACGGCACGCCGCGCATCATGCCGCGCGAAATGCATGTAACGCGTCGGCAAGCGCGGTGGCGTCGTCGAATTCGCGGTCCGCATCAGGAAGCGCGGGCCGCTCGAGCATCACCACCGGAATGCGCCGTTCGCGCGCGACGTCGAGTTTTGCCTCCGTCGCCGCCCCGCCGCTGTTCTTGCTGACGACGACGTCGATCCCGCACGCGGCAAACAGCGCCCGCTCGCCATCGACCGTAAACGGGCCGCGTGCCGCGAGCACGTGCGCGCGCGCGTTGCCGGGATGCGCGTCGAGACAGCGCACGATCCAGTGCTGGTGCGGCGCGATTTCGTCGAGATGGGCGAGCGGCTCGCGGCCGAGCGTAAAAAGCGGCCGTGAGAACGGCGCGATCGCCGCGGCAACGCCGTCCCAATCCGCGACGCTGCGCCAATCGTCGCCGGGCCCCGGGCGCCACGGCGCGCGGCGCAGCGCCCAATAGCGCACGCGCGCCGCATCGCAGGCGGCGGCCGCGTTCGCGCTGATGCGCGCGGCGAATGGATGCGTGGCGTCGACGACGAGTGCGATTGCCTCGTCGCGCAGGTAGCGCGCGAGACCGTCGGCCCCGCCGAAACCACCCATGCGCACACGGCAGGCGAGATCGCCGGGCGCCTTGCCGAGGCCCGCGAGGCTGTACACGTCTTGCCGGCCGAGCGCGCGTGCGGCGCGCAACGCATCGCCCGTTCCGCCGAGCATCAGGATACGGCGCGCGCTCATGATGCAACGCCGACGATGCGGCCCTCGCGGTCGATCGCGAGTGTCTCGACGGCCACCGACGCCGGCACGATCTCGCATGCCACGCGGCGCGCGTGCGCGCAGACGATGTCGCCAAGCGGCACGCGCGCCGCGAGCGCGAGCGCGAGCGCCTGCTGGCTCGTATTCGCCGCGCGGATCGCCTGCTGCAACGCCGCGCTCGCGCCCGCATCGGCGGCCCATCGGGCAAGCTGGGGCATATCGATGCTGGAATGGCGGCTGTGAAGATCGAGATGGCCGGCCGCAAGCTTGCTGAACTTGCCGAAGCCGCCGCACAGCGTGAGCCGCGCGACGCTCGCGCGGCGCAGATACTTGAGCACGGCCCCCGCGAAGTCGCCCATCTCGATCAATGCGATATCGGGCAGGCCATAGCGCGCGCGCACCGCGTCCTCGCTCGCGTTGCCGGTGCATGCGGCGATGTGGTGCATGCCGTTGGCCCGGGCGACGTCGATGCCCTGGTGAATCGACGCGATGTACGCGGAACATGAGAACGGCCGCACGATGCCCGTCGTGCCGAGAATCGAGAGTCCGCCGACGATTCCCAGGCGCGGATTCATCGTCTTTTGCGCAAGCGCCTCGCCGCCCTCGACGCCAATCGCCACGTCAAAGCCGCCCGCATAGCCGCGTTCGGCCGCAAGCGCGCTCAGATGTTCGGTGATCATCTGGCGCGGCACCGGGTTGATCGCCGGCTCGCCGACCGCGAGCGAGAGCCCTGCGCGCGTGACGGTGCCCACGCCCGGCCCCGCGCGAAAGCGCACGCCCGGCGCGCCGGCGAGCGCGACGCGCGCGAACACCAGCGCGCCGTGCGTGACGTCGGGATCGTCGCCCGCGTCCTTGATGGTGCCCGCTTCCGCGTGGCCATCAGCGCGCATGCGGCAGTACTCGAGCCGCATCGTCACATGCTGGCCCTTCGGCAGCACGATTTCGACCAGCTCGCTACGCTGCCCGGCAAGCAACAGACGCGCGGCCGCAAGCGATGTCGCGGTCGCGCAGCTGCCGGTCGTATAGCCGAAGCGCAGCGGCGCAGGCTGCTCGGGCGTTTCGTCGCGCATCATCCGCGCTCCGGCGGCGAACCGGCGCACGGGCCCGGTTCGGGCGACCCAGCGGCGTCCGCGGGGGGAGATCCGGGCGCGATGCGCGGCGGCATGCGGCCCGGCGTATCCGATCCGAGGGCCGGCACGCCCATCGCACGCATACCCGTCGGCGACGTTACCGCTTTCATTGTCGATCCGTCCGAAAGCGCATCGCCGCGCCCATCGCGCGCGCACGAGTCGGCCGACGGCCGCCCGTTCAGGCCATGCGCGGGGGAATCGTTCGAATCGTCTAAATCGGTCGACAGATCCTGATTCGCGTGGCGCCCGCCAGCCGCCGCCGCGCGTGCCTCGCTGACCGCTTCGAGCGCCTGGAAGCCGCACGATTCTTCACAGGGTTTGCGCCCGTCGTACAGCGTCACCGGCAACGCTTGCCGCCATGCATCGAAGCCGCCGAGCGGCTGCGCATGGGCGATCGATACGCGCGTCAGCGCGCCGCCGTGCCGCTCGCGCCACGCGACGAGCGCCGCTTCGCCTTGCAGCGTGACCGCGTGCGCAATCAACCGCCCTCCCGGCTTCAGGCCGCTCCAGCATGCATCGAGCACGCCCGCGCGGCTCACGCCGCCGCCGACGAATACGGCGTCGGGTGCCGGCAGTCCCGCGAGCGCATCGGGCGCGCGGCCGGCGACGAGCACGAGAGCCGGCACGCCGAGCGCATCGCGATTGTGCTCGATCAGCCGTTGCCGGTCCGGATGCGCCTCGATCGCGATCGCGCGGCAGCTTGGGTGCGCGCGCATCCACTCGATGCCGATCGACCCGCAGCCCGCGCCGACATCCCACAGCAGTTCGCCCGGCGCGGGCGCGAGCCGCGCGAGCGCGAGCGCGCGCAACTCGCGCTTGGTGAGCTGGCCGTCATGGCGATAAGCGTCGTCCGGCAAGCCGGGCGTGAGCGCGAGACGCGGCGCGCCAGCATGCGCGCGGCATTCGATCGCGACGAGATTGAGCGCGGCCGCGCGCGCGCCGCCCCATGCGTCGGCGCGTACATCGACGCGCCGCTCGAGCGGCCCGCCCAGATGCTCGAGCACGCTCATCGCACTCGGCCCGAAGCCGCGCGCGACGAGCGCGCCGGCGATCGCCGCGGGCGTCGCGCCGTCCGCGCTCAGCACCAATAGGCGGCGGCCCGGATAAAGGTAGCGATGCAGCGTCGCGAGCGGACGCCCGACGAGCGATATGGCGTCGACGTCCTGCAACGCCCAGCCGACGCGCGCGGCCGCGAGCGACAGCGACGACGGCGCGGGCAGCACCTGCCATTCGTGCGGAGCGAGCATGCCCGCAAGCGTCGCGCCGACGCCGAACAGCATCGGATCGCCGCTCGCGAGCACGCACACGCGGGCGGGACGACGCGCAACGAGCGGCGCAACATCGAACGGCCTCGGCCAAGGTTCGCGCTCGGTGGCAAGCCACGCGGGCAGCATCGCCAGGTGACGCTCGGCGCCGATCGTCACCGCCGCATCGGCAAGCGCGCGCCGCGCCCGCTTGCCAAGCCCCGCATATCCGTCGTCGCCGATTCCCAGCACCGTCAGCCACGCGGTCATCCGTCGTACTCCATCTTGTCCCAGTCGATCGTTCAGACTCCGCCCGCGCGCACGGCACAATGCATTCGGGCGTCGTGAAAAAAGGCATAATACCGTGTCCGTCCGCCGGTGCCCCACGGGGCCGAACAGGGAACGCAGAGCGCACCGCGCCGCTGCGGCTGCCCCCGCAACTGTGAGCAGCGAGTCCGCATCCGATTGACGCCACTGGCAACGCCGCGCATCGCGGCTGCCGGGAAGGCCGCACTGTGGATGACGACCTGCCAGCCAGGAGACCTGCCGGTGACGTTTCGTTCGTGCCAGCCGACATCGGGCGGGGTGTACCGATGCATCAGCCTGCGTTGCGCGCACCGCGCGCCACACGCTGTGCCCGGCCTGTCGCGCGACGCTTATCCGGAGCGCCGTTGAATCCTACCGCCGCGGTTTTATCAGCCGATGCCGATGCCATTGCGCACGCACCAAACGCGACGCGCGGCGCCAGCGCCTGCCCGGGACTCGTGCGGATCGTCGCCGCGCGCGACGGCGGCCTGTGCCGCATCCGGCTCGCGGGCGGCTCGCTCACGGCCGCACAGGCGCGCACGATCGCGGCGGTCGCGCATGCGTTCGGCTCGGGCGTGATCGAGGCGACCAATCGCGCGAACCTGCAATTGCGCGGCGTAAAGCCCGGTTGCGACGCCGACGTCAGCCGCGCGCTGATCGACGCCGGGCTCGGCCCGCTGACCGAAGACCTGCCGCACGCATCGCGCGCGGCCTGCGTCGGCGCGCGCGACGGCGTGCGCAATGTGATGCTGAGTCCGACCGCCGGCCGCGATCCGCATGCGCTCGTCGACAGCGCCGCGCTCGCCGCGCCGCTGCTCGCGATGCTGCAAACCGAGCCGCGCTGCGCGGCGCTGTCGCCGAAATTCTCGCTGCTGCTCGACGGCGGCGAGCGGCTGGCGGCGCTCGATCATCCGCACGACATCTGGCTGTGCGCACTGCACGACGCACACGGGCACACGCGGCTCGCGCTCGGCCTCGCCGGCTGCCCGCCCGTCGTCGGCGAGCGCATCGGGCCGCAACAGCACGCGCTTGCGAGCATCGCGCCGGAGCAAGCGGTCGAATGCGTGCGCGCGCTCATCACGAGTTTCATCGAGCTTGCGCCCGCCGGTGCAACGCGAATGCGAGACTGGCGCGCGCTCCAACCCGTCGATCGGCTTCTTTCGCATGCCGATGCACGGCTGCCGTTTGCACTGCGCCGCGATCCCGGCCTCGCCGGCTGGCGCCGCGTGCGCGCCGAGCCGGCCCGGCGCTTCGGCATCGAGCCCGAGCGCGATCCGGCGCGCTGCTTCGTCGGCGGGCAACCGCCGCTCGGGCGGCTCGACGCCGCGCGCCTCGCCGCGCTCGCCGCGCTGGCCGATTCACACGGCGACGGCACGCTGCGCATCACACCGTGGCAAGGCGTGATGCTGGCGGGCATTGCGCGCGATGCCGCGCATGACGCGCTTGCCCGGCTCGCCGCCCTCGGCTTCGTTTGCGATGCGGGCGTGCCGCTCGCGCATGTCGTCGCATGCGCGGGCGCGAGCGGCTGCGCACGCGCGCACGCCGATACGAAAGCCGACGCGCTCGCGCTCGCCGCCCGGCTCACGGCTGCCGCCGAGCTTCACGTCAGCGGCTGCGCCCGTTTGTGCGCAATGCCGCGCGCGGCCGCGCATACGCTCGTCGCGACCGCCGCCGGCCATTACGACCTTTATCGGGGCGACGGCGCGGCGGGCTTCGGTGCCGCCGTCGCGCGCCACCTGACGATCGACGAGGCCGCCACCGTGCTCGCGCGCCGCGCGCGGCCCATTGAGGACGACATTGATGCTTGACTACCTTCGCGACGGCGATGCGATCTACCGCGAATCGTTCGCGACGATCCGCGCCGAAGCCGATCTCTCGGGCGTGCCGCCCGAGCTCGAAAAACTCGCGGTGCGCGTGATCCATGCATGCGGCATGGTCGATATCGTGCGCGATCTGCGATTTTCCGCCGATGCGGGCGCGGCCGGCCGCGCCGCGCTCGCGGCGGGCGCGCCGATCCTCTGCGACGCGCGGATGGTCGCCGAGGGCATCACGCGCGCGCGGCTGCCGGCGGCCAACCCGGTGATCTGCACGCTTGGCGAACCCGGCGTGGCGCAACTCGCGCGCAAGCTCGGCAACACCCGCTCGGCGGCCGCGCTCGAACTGTGGCGGCCGTACCTGGCAGGCAGCGTCGTCGCAATAGGCAACGCGCCGACCGCCCTCTTCCATCTGCTCGACATGCTCGATGCGGGCGCGCCGCGGCCCGCGCTGATTCTCGGCTTTCCGGTCGGCTTCGTCGGCGCGGCGGAATCGAAGGCGCTGCTGGCGGCCGACAGCCGCGGCACGCCGTTCGTCGCCGTGGCCGGCCGGCGCGGCGGCAGCGCGATGGTCGCGGCAGCCGTCAACGCACTCGCTTCGGAGGCCGAATGACTCGCGCAACCGGCCGCCTGTTCGGACTCGGCGTCGGCCCCGGCGACCCTGAACTGCTGACGCTCAAGGCGCTGCGCGTGCTGAAAGCGGCGAGCGTCGTCGCGCACTTCGTCGCCAAGGGGAAAAAAGGCAATGCGTTCGGCATCGTCGAAACGCATCTGAGCGATGCGCAAATCCAACTGCCGCTGGTCTACCCGGTGACGACCGAGGTACTGCCGCCGCCGCTTTGCTACGAAACCGTGATCGCCGAGTTCTACGACACGGCCGCCGCCAGCGTCGCCGCCCATCTCGACGCGGGACGCGATGTCGCCGTGATCTGCGAGGGCGATCCGTTTTTCTACGGCTCGTACATGTACCTGCACGACCGGCTTGCGTCGCGCTACGACGCCGAAGTCGTGCCGGGCGTATGCTCGATGCTCGGCGGCGCGGCGGTGCTCGGCGTGCCGCTCGTCTACCGGAATCAGAGTCTGTCCGTGCTATCCGGCGTGCTGCCGGAGCACGAATTGCGCGAGCGGCTCGCTCACGCCGACGCGGCCGTCGTCATGAAGCTCGGCCGCAATTTCGACAAGGTGCGCCGCGTGCTCGACGAACTCGATCTCGCGCAGCGCGCGCTGTATGTCGAACGCGCGACGATGGACACGCAGCGCATCGTGCCGCTCGCGCAAGTCGATCCGATGGCGTCGCCGTACTTTTCGTTGCTCGTGATACCGGGGGAAAAATGGCAAGGATGACGGCCGCGCCCGCGATCGTGATACTCGGGCCGGGCGCGCTGCCGGCCGCGCAGCGCATCCGCGCGCGCTACGACGGCGCGCAGATCCATGCGCTCGCGGGCCGCGCGCAAGGCGATCTCGCCTTCGCCGAGCTTGGCGCGCATTTGCGCGAACTGTATGCGCGCGGCGTGCCGATCGTCGCGCTGTTCGCCGCCGGCATCGTGATCCGCTGCATCGCGCCGTGCTTGACCGATAAAGGCGCCGAGCCGCCCGTGCTCGCGGTGGCCGAGGACGGCAGCGCCGTCGTGCCGCTGCTCGGCGGCCTCACCGGAGCGAATCTGCTGGCGCGGGACATTGCCCGCGCACTCGGCGTCGCGCCCGCGATCACGACCAGCGGCGAGCTGCGCTTCGGCGCTTGCGTGCTGAATCCGCCCGACGGCTACACCCTTGCCGATCTCGATGCGGGCAAGCGCTTCGTGTCCGACTTGCTGGCGGGCGCGGGCACGCGAATCATCGGCGCGGCGCCGTGGCTCGACGAGGTCGCGCTGCCGCGCGACGCGCACGCCGAGCATGCGATCCGGATCACGCCCTATGCGTCGCGACGCGCGGCACATGAACTGCTGATTCATCCGCGCAGCGTCGTCGTCGCAATCGGCGACGATGCGCGCACTGATTCGGATGACGATGCAAATATGCACGACGCGGATCGCACGGCTGGTTCGCACAATGATGCGCCATTGCGCACCGGGGACCTTACCGGGCCCGATAGCGATCGGGCCAGCCCCACACCCGGCCGCCGCGCCGCACAGCCCCCGCTCGCATCGCGCGTCGCCGCGCTGCTCGCCGCGCACGATCTCGCGCCGCTCGCGCTTGCCGCGCTCGTCGCCCCCGCGCGCCATATCGGCGACTCGGCGCTGACCGAAGCGGCACGCGCATTGCGCGTGCCGCTGCGCTTCGTCGAAGGCGACGCGCGCGACGCATCCGCCGTGCTGGACATCGCGCTGCCTGCGTCGCACGCGTCGCGCGTGCCGGCCCCGCATGGCGATCATCCCGCGTCCGCAACGCCGCGCGGCCTCGCGATCGCCATTGCCGACGCCCCTGTCGACCCCGAGACGCTCGGCGCCGCACGCGGCCGCGTCACCGTGCTGGGTCTCGGCCCCGGCCGGGCCGATCTGCTGACGCCCGCCGCGCGCGCCGCGCTCGCCGACGCGACCGATATCGTCGGCTACGCAACCTATGTCGACATGGCCGGCCCGTTCCGGGCCGACCAGCGGCTGCACGTCTCCGACAATCGCGAGGAGTTGCAGCGCGCGCGCCACGCATTCGAGCTTGCCGCGCGTGGCCGGCGCGTCGCGGTGGTATCGTCCGGCGATCCCGGCGTATTCGCGATGGCAGCCGCCGTGCTCGAAGCGCTCGACGCATCCGGCGACGCGCGCTGGGCGAATGTCGAACTCGATATCGTGCCGGGCGTGTCGGCCGCGTTCGCCACCGCCGCCGAGGCGGGCGCGCCGCTCGGCCACGATTTCTGCATGATCTCGCTGTCGGACAACCTCAAGCCGTGGACGATCATCGAAAAGCGCATCGAGCACGCGGCGGCGGCCGATTTCGTGCTTGCGTTCTACAACCCCGTGTCGCGTGCGCGCCCCGTGCAGTTCGATCGCGCGCTCGACGCGGTGCGCCGTCACCGCGCGCCGGAGACGGTCGTCGTGCTCGGCCGCGATATCGGCCGCCCGGGCGCAACGCTCGTCACGACGACGCTCGGCGCGCTGGGTGCGCGGCAGATCGACATGCGGACCATGGTGATCGTCGGTTCGTCGACGACGCGCCGTTTCACCCGCGACGGCACGCGCGAATGGGTGTATACGCCGCGCTGGTATCGATGATCGATCAATCAGCAATCCGCTAAATTGTTTCGGGGTGCTTTTGAACAGGAAACCGAATTGATTGTCAACTGATAAGAAATAACACAGTAAACAGCACAACCAATCATTCCATCTCGCCCGGAATCCTCCATGATGTGCGCGCCGATGCATCGATCGTCGCATCGAAAGCGGCGGCCCGGCGGCGACATGTAGGCCAGCATGTCCCGCCTCCCCAACATGGAGACACATCATGAAAACCAGTCGGTTGTCTCGGTTCGTCCCGCGCGCGCTCGCCGCGGGCTGGGTGCTCGCGGCGGCGGGCGTCTGTCATGCGACGGGCGTCTACTACGCGCCGTACCTCGACGTGACGCTCTATCCGACGCCACAAATCGACAAAATCGGCGTCACGCAAGGCATCCAGCAGTTCACGCTCGCGTTCGTCGTCTCGAACGGCCAGTGCGTGCCGTCGTGGGGCGGCGTTCAGCAGATTGGAGGCGGCGCGAGCGGCGATCTGCTCGCGTCGATTGCGGCATCGCTTGCCAGCTACCGCGCGAAAGGCGGCGAAGTCGCCGTATCGTTCGGCGGCGAGGCGGGCACGCCGCTGATGCAGGCCTGTTCGAGCGTGCCCGCGCTGAAGGCCGCGTATCAGACGGTCATCGATACATACGACCTTCGCCACGTGGATTTCGACATCGAAGGCGCCGCGCAGCAGGACAGCGCGGCCGTCGCGCGCAATTTTCAAGCGGTGTCGCAGCTTCAGGCCGAGTATGCGGCAAAGGGCAAGCCGCTGTCGGTCACGCTGACGCTGCCCGTGATGCCGACGGGGCTCATAGACGACGGTCTGAACGTGCTGAACGCGGCGCTCGCGAACAAGACGGCGATCGATGCGGTCAACATCATGACGATGGACTACGGCCCGGCGAACCTCGATATGGGCGCGGCCGCGATCAGCGCCGCGCAGGCGCTTTATTCGCAGCTCGATACCGCGTATAAGGCCATCGGTCAGCCGCAGACCAGTGCGCAGCTCTGGCAGCGGGTCGGCGTCACGCCGATGATCGGCATGAACGACGTGCAAGGCGAAACCTTCACGCTGGCCAACGCGCAGAGCGTGTTGAACGCCGCGCGCGCCAATGGCTACGGCCTGATCAGCAACTGGTCGGCCGGCCGCGATCAGGCGTGCCCGAACAATGGCGTATCGGTTTCCGATACTTGCTCGGGCATCGTTCAACAACCGTATGCGTTCGCCGCGATCTTCAGGCAGGCCGCCGGACACTGGGGCACCGGCGTCACGCAAGATCCGAACTACGGCGGCACGACGGGCGGCGGCACGCCCCCATCGGCCGCGCCGTGGTCGGCAAGCCAAGTCTATACGGCAGGCCAGACGGTCACGTACCAGGGCGTCACGTATCAGGCGCAATGGTGGACGCAAGGCGAAGTGCCGGGGCAGGCAGCGGTCTGGAAGCCGGTTAGCGGCGGCACGCCGACCTGGTCGCCTGACGCGTCGTATTCGGGCGGCACCTGCGTGATGTATCAGGGCGCGAAGTACTGCGCGCAGTGGTGGACGCAGGGCAACGTGCCGAGCGCGGGCGGCGTGTGGGTGAAATCGTAACGGCCGTGATGCGGGCGCTCGCATTCGTTTCGCCTGTGTGGAACGCGGGCGCAGCCGGCCGCAATGCAGCGCGGCTTGGCGGGCGCGGCAAACCGCGCCGCGCCCCGAGATGACGCCGCCGTCGGTCGCACGGCCCGCGCCGCGGCGGCGATCATGCCGTCCGCGCCGCGGCGGCGCTCACGCCGCGGCCAGCGCGGCCATCCGCGCATGCAGCCAGCCGCGCAGCGCATCGACCTCTTCCGCGCAAACCGAATGCGGCATCGGATACGCGTGCCATTCGACGCGCGAGCCGGCGCCCGCGCCGCGCGCCGTTGCAAAATCGCGCGCGGCCTCGCCTAGCGCGACCGGTAGAACGTCATCGCCGGTGCCGTGCGCGGCGAAGATCGGCGTGCCGCGATTCGCTTCGGCGAGCCGCTTATCGATGAAGTCCGGCGATGGAATATACCCGGACAGCACGATCAGGCCGGCGAGCGTCTCCGGATGCGTGAGCCCCGCCGAATAAGTCATCGCTCCGCCCTGCGAAAAGCCCGCGACGAAAATCCGCGAAGTCGGAATACCGCGCCGGTTTTCCGCGTCGATCAGCCCGCGCACCGTCGCGCAGGACGCCTCGATTCCCGCTTCGTCGACCTGCCGGCCAAGCGTCTGGAACGACAAAATGTCGTACCACGCGCGCATCACATAGCCGTTGTTCGCCGTCACCGCAATCTCGGGTGCGTTCGGCAGCACGAAACGCACGGCCGGTGCATCGCGCAGGTGCAATTCCGGAATCAACGGCACGAAATCGTGCGCGTCGGCGCCGAGGCCATGCATCAGGATCACGGCGAATGTCGGGTTGGGACCGGTTTCGATTTCGATGGTCGGCTGCTCGTCGGTCATGCTGATCGGCTCCACAAGGTCGGGGGAATATCAGCCGATGATCGCATATCGGCCGCGCCGCCGGCGATCAGCCGCTACCGAGCGCATCCGGCCCGATCAGCGTCGCGCCCCACGCGCGGGCCAGCCGGGCGCAGCGGCCGAGCCGGACGGACGCATCATCGAAATCGACGACGACGATCCGCTCGGCATGGACGGGGCGCGCCGGGGTTTCGCGAGTGCGTCCGTCGGACAGCACCCAGAGCCAGCGCGCCTGCCGCGGCTGCCGACGCGCGGCACGCGCGAGCAGCCGCTGCGCGGCGTCGATCCCTTGCACGAACGGCGTGCCGCCGCCGCCGCCGATCGGCGCGAGCCAGCGCTCGTTCCACCAGCGCGGCACGGCCGGGCCGAAGCGCACGTCGGCCGAGCCGCCGCCGAAGCAAACGAGCGCCGCCGCCGCGCGTTCGCGCGCGAGGCAATCGAACAATGCGACAACCAGCCCCTTTGCCCGCGCAAGACGTCCGTGCGCCAACATCGACGCGGAGCAATCGAGCACGAAGCAATGCAGCGCGCCGGGGTTGCCCGCTCGCGGCCGGTAGCGCAGATGCTCGGCACGCAGCGCGTCGCCGCGCGCAGCCGCGAGCGTGGCGCGCCACGCGATGCGCGTGCCGGGTTCGCCGCGCGCGTCGCGTTTGCATATGCCGGTGTCGAGCCATCGAAGGCCGTTGCCGGGCGCATGAGGCGCGACGGCGGCAGCGGCGGCATCCGTCCGATGGCTCAGCGTTTTTTTAGCGGCAGCGCGATCACGCGCTTGACGGCCGGTGCCGGGGCCATGCCCACCGGTTCGGGCGGCAGATGACCCCAATCGCGATCGGCCGACGACGCGGCGTCCGGGCGGGTTTGCGCGGCGGTATCACGAACCGGGCGATTCGCCCCGTCTGCGCCGGACGGTGCGCGGGCTCCCGCGTGCGCCGGGTCGCCCGCTTCGGCGCGAGATCCGGCTCGCGCGAATGGCGGCGGCTCGTCGTCATGATCGGCGGCGTGCGCGATACGCGCGTCGTCGTCATGCTGTTTGGACGATGCGTCGCGGCCTGACGAATTCGATGGCGTTTGGCCGAGTGAATCGGCCGCCGGCGCGCGCCGCGCGGCATGCGCCGCCGCGTCGTCAGCCCCCGCCGTATCGGAATCGGGCCGCGTGCGCCGATGACGCAATACGTCGGCGGCCACGCGCTCGACGTGCGCCGCATCGACCGACGTCGCGCCTTCGAGCGCAGCCAGCGCCCGCGCGGCGCGCAGCATCACCAGATCGCCGCGCAGCCCGTCGACCGCCGCGTCGATGCACAGCGCGGCCGCGCGCGCATGCGCGGCATCGCTGAATGCAAGCGCCGGCAACGCGGCGCGCGCTGCGCGAATCCGCGCGACGAGCGCCGCCTGGGCATCGCGATACTGCTCCCGGAACGCGTGCGCATCGAGATCGAACGCAAGCCGCATCCTGACGATCTGCTGCCGCAGCACGGCGTCATTACAGTTGCCGACTTCGACCATCAGCCCGAAACGGTCGAGCAACTGCGGCCGCAACTCGCCCTCCTCGGGATTCATCGTGCCGACGAGCGCGAAGCGCGCCGGATGGCTGTGCGAGATGCCGTCGCGCTCCACGGTGTGGATGCCGCTTGCGGCGGCATCGAGAAGCGCATCGACGAGCGCGTCCGGCAGCAGATTGATTTCGTCGACATACAGCACGCCGCGATGCGCGCGCGCGATCAGGCCCGGCGCGAAGCGCACCGTGTGATCGGCGAGCGCGCTCGCGAGGTCGAGCGAGCCCGTCACCTGTTCGTCGCTTGCCGATAACGGCAGCGTGACAAAGCGCCCTTCGGGCAGCAGTTCGGCAAGCGCGCGCGCGGCGGTCGATTTGGCCGTGCCGCGCGGGCCGCTGATGAGCACCCCGCCGATGCCGGGATCGACCGCGACGAGCAGCAGCGCCTGCTGCAATGCCTGCTGGCCGGTCAGCGCGGCAAACGGATAGGCAGCCGGCAGCGCGGCAGCGTCCTGCGGCGGTGCCGGCGCTGCCGGCGTTTGCGCCGCCGCTGCCGTGCCCGGTGCGGCCGGCCCGCCGCCGACGCCGCCGTTCAGATCGTTGGTGGTCGCGTCGTTCATTGCCGTGCCCCTTCCAGAAGCTGCTCGCTTGCGAGCAGATAGCCCTCGATCGCGTCGCGGTGCCCGCCCGGTTCCTGCCATAGGCCACGCTGCATCGCCTCGACGAGCCGCTCGCACATGCCGTGCAGCGCGTGCGGATTGTGCCGCTCGAGGAACGCGCGCGTATCCGGATCGTGCAAATACGCGTCGGCGACGAGCGCGTACTGATGATCGGCGATCACGCGCGCGGTCGCATCGTAGCCGTACAGATAATCGACGGTCGCGGCGATCTCCGCCGCGCCCTTGTAACCGTGCCGCTTCACGCCGTCGATCCACTTCGGGTTGACGACGCGCGCGCGGATCACGCGCGCAATCTCCTCGCGCAGCGTGTTGATCCGCGGCGCGGCCGGGTTGGCATGGTCGCCGTGATACAGGCTCGGCTGCCGTCCGGACGCGTGCCGCACCGCCACCGCCATGCCGCCGTGAAACTGGTAATAGTCGTTCGAATCGAGAATGTCGTGCTCGCGGCTGTCCTGGTTTTGCACAACCGCGTCGATCGCCGCAAGGCGCATTCCAAACGCGTCGTGCGCGACGTCGCCCGCGCTGTTTTGCGCATACGCATAGCCGCCCCACGCATGGTAGGCGTGAGCAAGGTCGGCATCCGTGCTCCAGCGGCCGTCGTCGATCAACGTCTGCAGCCCCGCGCCATAGCCGCCCGGCCGCGCGCCGAACACGCGCCAGCCGGCGCGCCGCCGCGCTTCGTCGGCCGGCATGCCGCGCGCCGTAAGCGCCTGCGTATCGCGCAGCACGCGCTCGCGGAGCGGATTGAGTTGCGGCGGCTCGTCGAGATTCGCGACTGCCTGCACCGCCGCATCGAACAAATGCATCACGTTTGCAAACGCGTCGCGGAAAAAGCCGGACACGCGCAGCGTCACGTCGATCCGCGGCCTGTCGAAGATTTCGATCGGCAGAATCTCGAAATCGGTCACCCGATGGCTGCCCGGCGCCCATTTCGGCCGCACGCCCAGCAGCGCGAGCGCCTGGGCGATATCGTCGCCGCCGGTGCGCATCGTCGCGGTTCCCCATACCGATAGACCGACCGCGCGCGGATAGTCGCCGTGTTCCTGCAAATGGCGTTCGATCAGTTGCTGCGCCGATTTCAAACCGATCGACCATGCGGCCTGCGTCGGCACCGCGCGGGTATCGACCGCGTAGAAGTTGCGCCCGGTCGGCAACACGTCCGGCCTGCCGCGTGACGGCGAGCCGCTTGGCCCCGGCGGCACGAAACGGCCTTCGAGGCCGCGCCGCAGCTGGCGCAGTTCCTCGGCGCCGCACGCATCGAGGCGCGGCAGCAGATCGCGCGCGAGCCGCTCGAGCACCGCGTGCGTGCGCGGCCAATGCGCGGCGACGTAGTCGAGATCGACGCCCGGGCGAACCGCGTGGGCCGCGGCGGCGCCATCCCATTCCGCTTCGGCGTGAGCGCGCTCGCCGGCTTGGGCGATCGTCGTATGCGCGGCGCGGCCGGTCGCCTGCCCGCCGCCCGCGTCGTTCACGTTTTCCGCATGGCCGGCGGCGATCGCCGGCTGGCCGTCGCGCCGCGCGCCATCGCACCGCTCGCACACGCGCTCGATCAACGCGCTCGCGAGCTGCTCCAACCGTTCGCGCGTGTCGCCCGCATGTCGCCACGGCTCGCCGCTTACCTCGCGAAGCGCGTCGGGCCGCGGCCCGGTCCACGGCTCGGCCCAGTCGGCCGCGAGCGGATCGAAACCGTCGGGCAGCGCAAGATCGCGCGCGAGCGCGCCGATCAACCCGGCGTGCTCGCCGCTGCCGTCGCCGGCCGGAAAGCGCGCGAGCGCGGCGAGCGTATCGCGCCGCTGACGGCCGCGCGGCGAACTGCCGAACGTATGCAGCCCGTCGCGGATCTGCGCCTCCTTCAGCTCGCAAAGCCACGCATCGACACGCGTGAGCAGCGCGTCCTCGGCGTCGCGCCCGTCGGGCGGCGCGATGCTGAGTTCCTCGTGCAGCCGGTGCTCGACGATCGTCGCGAGAATCGTCTCGCGCAATACCTTCGCGCGGCGCGCATCGACCATCAGCGCGTCGTAATACTCGTCGACTTGCCGCTCGAGATCCTGCAGCGGCCCGTAATTCTCCGCGCGGGTCAGCGGCGGCATCAGATGATCGACGATCACCGCTTGCGCGCGCCGCTTCGCCTGGCTGCCCTCGCCCGGATCGTTGACGATGAACGGATACAGGTGCGGCAGCGGCCCGAGAATCAGGTCGGGCCAGCACGCGGCCGACAGCGCGACGCTCTTGCCCGGCAGCCATTCGAGATTGCCGTGCTTGCCGAGATGGACGATCGCGTCGATCGCGAAGACGTCGCGCAGCCAGAAATAGAACGCGAGATAGGCGTGCGGCGGCACGAGATCGGCGTCGTGATAGTTCGCGTAATCGTCGCCGCCGCGCGAACGCGACGGCTGCACGCCGACGAATACGTTGCCCGCGCGCCAGCCCGCGATCGCGAAGCGCCCGCGCCGCAGCGTCGGGTCCGCTTCCGGCGGCCCCCAGCGCTCGTTCAGCGCATCGCGCAACGCGCTCGGCAGCGCGGCGAAGCGGCGCAGATAGTCGTCGAGCGCGTAGCTTTGAAACGCCGGGCGCAGCGCGCGCGTGGACGCATCGTTGGTCACGCCCGCGGTGATCCGCGCGAGCAATGCGTCGCCGTCTTCGGGCAGTTCGTCGCGCAGTTCGTCGACTTGCGCGCCGCGAGCGCCGCCGTCGTCGGCATCGGCGATGCGATACCCCTGGTCGCGCAGCATCGCGAGCACCGCGAGCGCCGAGGCCGGCGTGTCGAGCCCGACACCGTTGCCGATGCGCCCTTCGCTCGCCGGATAATTGGCGAGAATCAGCGCAATGCGCTTGTCCGCGTTGTCGAGCGTGCGCAGCCGGCACCAGCGGCGGCTCAGCTCGGCGACGAACGCGATCCGCTCGTCGTCCGGCTGATAACGGACCACGTCGACCTCGGTATGCGCGCAACGATAAGCCAGCCCCTTGAAACTCACCGCGCGCGTGATGATCCGGCCGTCGACCTCGGGCAGCGCAACGTGCATCGCGATGTCGCGCGCGTGAAGGCCGTGCGGATCGGTCAGCCATGCGTCGCGATTGCCGCCCGACAGGATCACCTGCAGCACGGGCGCGTCGCCGGCGAGCGCCTCGGCCTCGTCGCCGGGCGTGCCCGCGGCGAACGCGGTCGTGTTCAGCACGAGGCAGACGCGCGCGGCATGCGCGCCGGCTCGGCGCGCATCGGCAACCGGGCCGCCCGCATCCGCCGCATCCGCGCACAGCCGCTCGATCACCGCGCGGCTCATCGCATCCTTGAGCGACGTCACCGCGATCGGCAACGGATTGAGCCCTTCGCGCTCGAGCGCGCCGGCGAGCGCGTCGAACACCGCGGTATTGGCCGCCTGCCAGTGCGCCTTATAGAACAGAATCGCGACCACCGGCGCGCCCTCGCGCCAGCGCGCGCGCCAATCGTCGAGCGTCGCGCTCGCGCGGGCCGGATGATAGAGCGCGGCCGCGGGCAGCGGACGCGGCGGCTCGGGCTCCCTGCCGAAGCCGAGCGCGTGATGCGCGATGCTGCGCAACAGCGCTTCGGCGTTCGCGCTTCCGCCCTCGCGCAGATAACGCCACCACTGCCGGCAAAGATCGGGCGCGACCGTGCTCTTCGCGATCAGATTCGTGTCTTCCTGCAGATCGCCCGAGAACATCGCAAGCTTCATTCCCGTACGGGCCGCGAGCGCGACCGCCTGCTCGATTCCGTATGGCCAGTACGACTCGCCGCCGAGATGATCGATCACGACGACGCGCGCATGCCGCAGCACGTCGTCGATATAGAAATCGACCGATGCGGGCTGGCGCAGAAACGTCACGTTCGCGAGCCGCACGCTCGGAAAACCTTCGGGAAGGGTCGGCACGACGCTCGCGAGCAGCGACAGCGTCGTGTCGGCCGAGCTGAGAATCACGATGTCGGCCGCACGCTGGTCGATCCGCACGACTCCCGCCGTGTCGTCGACGAAGCCGCCGGGTGTCGTGCGTAGTAAATGCATGGCGCTGGTTCGTGCGCGCTGCGCTCAAGCGGCGCGCGCGCGGGCCGCGAGCGCCGCGTCGAACGCGCGCTGCAGCGCCGCCGCGTCGAGATCCTCTCCGATCAGCACGAACCGGCTCGAGCGCGCCTCGTCGTCGCGCCAGCGCCGGTCGAAATAGCTGTCGAAGCGCTGCCCCACCCCCTGCACGACCAGCCGCATCGGCGTATCGGGCAGCGCGGCGAAGCCCTTCACGCGATAGATCGTGTGCGCTTCGACAAGCGCGGCGAGCGCGGCGAGCGCCGCGTCGCGCGAGCCGATCTGCGCATGCACGACGACCGAATCGAATTCGTCGTGGTGATGATCGGCGTCGTCGGCCGAGCCGTGGTGGTCGTGCCGCAGATGGATCGTCTCCTCGGACGCCGCGTTCAGGCCAAGCAGCGTCGCGAGATCGAGCTCGCCGCGCTGCGCGCGAACGATCTTCACGTGCGGCGGGATCTCGTCGCGGATCGCCGCGTCGACGCGCGCGAGTTGCGAGTCGTCAAGCAGATCGGTCTTGTTGAGGATCACGAGGTCCGCGGCCGAAAGCTGATCGGCGAACAGTTCGTGCAGCGGCGATTCGTGGTCGAGGTTCGGGTCCGCGCGGCGCTGCGCGTCCACTGCGGCCGGATTTTCCGCGAACTGGCCGCGCGCCGCCGCCAGGCCGTCGACGACCGTCAACACCGCGTCGACCGTAAAGCTGTTCTTGATCGACGGCCAGTTGAACGCCTGCACGAGCGGCTTGGGCAACGCAAGCCCGGACGTCTCGATCAGCACGTGGTCGATCTCGGCGCGCCGCTCGACGAGCGCCTCCATCACGGGATAGAACTCCTCCTGCACCGTGCAGCATAGGCAGCCGTTCGCCAGTTCGTAGAGTTGACCGTCGGCTTCGGCGCCCGCTTCGTCGCAGCCAATTGCGCAGCCCTTGAGGATCTCGCCGTCGATGCCGAGTTCGCCGAATTCGTTGACGATCACGACAATCCGGCGGCCGCCCGCGTGTTGCAGGATATGCCGCAGCAAGGTCGTCTTGCCGCTGCCGAGGAAGCCCGTGACGATCGTCACGGGAATTTTGCGCATGTGCATGGTCGTTTCCGTCAAATATCCGAATGTCGTCCGGTGTGCCGCCGCGCCCGCAGGTCGCCTGCGCGCCGTTCAGGCCGAAAGTGTCACGTCGATTTCGTCGTAGCGTTTGAGCCGGTAGACGAGCGCCGATACGGCCCAACTCACGACGAAGATTCCGATCACGAAATAGCCGAGGACGCCGAAATGCTCGGCCGCCATTGCCGCGAAATCCCATACGCCGCCCTTCAGCTCGAACTTGTCCGCAATCAGCGCGAACGCCTCGATCCCGCCGATCACCACCGCAACCACCACCGATACGAACGTGATCGTCATGTTGTAGTAGATCTTGCGGATCGGCCGCACGAACGCCCAGCGGTACGCGCCCATCATCATGATGCCGTCCGTCGTGTCGACGAGCGTCATCCCGGCAGTGAACAGGATCGGCAGCGCCATCACCGACCAGAACGACAGGCCGCCTTGCGCGTGCGTCGCCGAGATGCCGAACAGCGCGATCTCGGTCGCGGTGTCGAAACCGAGCCCGAACAGAAAGCCGATCGGATACAGATGCCAGCTTTTCGACACGATCGCGAACAGCGGCCGGAACACGCGCGCGAGAAAACCGCGGCGGTTCAGCAGCAGGTCGAGATCCTGCTCGACGAGCGTCTCGCCGCGCCGGACTGCGCGAAACGTCCGGCACACGGAAATCAGGATCAGCAGGTTCGCGAACGCGAGCACCAGCAGGAAGAATGCCGACACGCTCGTGCCGATCGCGCCGCCCCACGTCTTCATCTCATCGAAGTGGGCTGCAAGCGACGCGGCCGTCGCCGCAACCGCGACGGTCATCAGAATCACGATCGTCGAATGGCCGAGCGAGAAGAATAAACCCGCGCCGAGCGGATTTTTCCGCTCGTGCATCAGCTTGCGCGTGACGTTGTCGATCGCGGCAATGTGATCGGCGTCCACCGCGTGGCGCAGCCCGAACGTATAGGCAAGCAGCGCGGTGCCGAGCAGCGCGGGCTGCCCGCGAAACGCGGCGAGCGCCCAGAGCCACGCGCCGATGTTGAAGGCGATCAGCAGTGCGTAAATGCCGACGATCTTGCTGCGCAGCTCGGCGGGACTGTCGTTGAACAGGCGGAGAAACGACTTGAGCATGATGCTCCTTTGGAGAACGATCCGGCGCGCCGCCTCCCCGCAGCGCGGATTCCCGGGCACGCGCGCCGCCGCACGGCGCACGCCCCCTGCATCTCGGCCGGTATCCGGGCTGACGAACACGCTGCTTCACCTTCCCGGACGCGACGCATCCAGTGGCCGATCGCACATGCGCTCGCGCATGTAGAGAAGTCAGCGCCGCACCGCTTGCGCGATGCCATCGCTTACCGTTGCGGGGGCAGCACAGGTTGGCGGGCCGTGGCGGCCATGCTTCCTGTTTCCCGTTTAACTGCGCGCAAAAGAACTTGCGCGCGAGCACCAAGACGCGGCGAGTGTAAGGCGCGCGTCGGGAACGCGTCAAGGCGGACAAAAGGCGGATGGCTTTCGGGCGGCCGGCGGCCGGTCGCATCGGGCCGCCGCCAATGCCGGTGATAATGCTCGAGCCCGCGTTTCGCGCTCGAAAAAAAAGCCCGCTCGCTACGGCTGGATATTGATCGTGCCGAATACGTTCTGAGCCGAGTACGTTATGCGCTGATAGATCGGGTCGCGGTAGGAATAATCCATCACGGAGCTGATCGCGCCGACATGGGTGGCCGCGCACGTGAAATTCACGCTGGCGCTCGCGCCATAGGGCGACGCGCCGACCGCGACCGTGGTCGGCCCCGACCACTGGACATTGCAGCCCACCGAACTTTGCCCGACGTTGTAGCCGCGGCAATTGAACGTCGAAGTGCCGTTGCTGCGCGCGGGCAGGCCGGCCCACGGCGCGATGTACAGATCGGCGGAGCACGAGACGGCAAGCGGATTGCCTGCCGCGATCGAAAAGCTTCCGCTCGGCGGGTGCAGCGTCGCGGAAACGGGCGTCGTTGGGATCGGCCCCGCCACGGCATTTTTCGCATATTCGTTCTGCCGCGCCGCGGCTCGCGGATTGCCCGATTCGGGATACTGGCACACCACCGCGGCCGTCACGTCGGGGCCGGTGGAGAGCTTGCCTTGGTCGGTCACGTCGCGCCCGCCGTTGGATTCGCAAAACAGCGTGCGCCATGCCTTCTCGCCAGGCGCCGGCGGCACGGCGGATGCGGATTCGCCGGCTTGCGCGGCCGTGCCGTGAACCGCGGCGAGCATGAGAAAAGCCAAACGCGAGATGTTCTTCATCTTCATGTCGATGCCCTCGTCAATATTTATTTATCGCATGCGGTCAAAAGCAGTGCATCGCCAAGCGTCATGCCGGCGCGATCGTCTGCTTCGAGCAAACCGGGATCGCCGTCAACGCGGAACCGTTGAAATCGGTGCGCTGTCGCCAACCTACATGGCGCCAAAACCGAAATCCAATGAAAATTTTTTTACAGGTGCCGTAAGCCCTTCGGACCAAATGGCGCGTTGAATCGCACGTTGAATGGCGCGTTGAAAAAGGCCGGTGAAACACGCGGCGCAAGCGCGATGCGCCACGTCCCGTTCGATTCGAACCGGCAGGCGGCTCGCCGCTGGCGCGAACCCCGCTGTGCTATCGTATGCGCGCATCTGACCTCCGCCCGCCAACGCACCGCGCCCGCCTTACTCAGCATGATTCGATTCGCCCTGCACCACTGCCCCGCTCGCGCCGACCGGTGCCGCGCGTGCGCGTGCTGATGCGCGTCGCGCTTGGCATCGGCTGTCGCGCGGGACGCACGGCCGACACGATCGACACCGCGATTCACGCGGCGCTCGCGCGCGTGCCCGATGCACCGGCTGTCGACATCGTGCTCGTCGCGACGCTCGATGCGAAGGCGGGCGAGCCCGGCCTCGTCGAATGCTGCGCACGGCATGGCTGGCCGCTCGCCGCGTTCTCGCGCGACGCAATCGCCGAGCAACTCGCGCGTGGCCTGAGCCGTTCGCCCGATGCCGCTTGCGGACCGTCGGCCGAGCCGCATGCCGGCGCGCTCGCCATCGACGCGGCGGGCGCGGCCGGCTCGGCCGCCGGAAATGCGGTTGCGCTGCGCGATGCGCACGGCGCGCCGTTCGGCGAATTCGGCAAACCGTCCGTCGCCGCACGCGCGCGCTTCGGCGTGGACGGCGTGTGCGAGCCTTGCGCGCTGCTTGCCGCACCCGGCGGTGCGCTCATTGCGGGCAAGCTCGCGCTCGATGGCGTGACGGTCGCGATCGCCCGCGTCGCCGGCGCGCCATGAGATGCGCCGAACGCGGGCTTCGCCGCGCGCCGCTGCCGGCTTCAGCGCGCTTCCGGCAACGCCCGGCCGCGCCAAACCGCTACCTCCCAACCGAATCACAGGACGCCAATCGATGAAAACCGATTCCGAATCGCATCAACGCATGGCCGAGCGCCGCCGCGCGGGCCACGAAAAGAAGCAGGCGGCCGCCACCGTCGAGAAGGGCTTGCTGATGGTCCATACCGGCAACGGCAAGGGCAAGAGCACCGCCGCGTTCGGCATGGCCGTGCGCATGCTCGGCCACGGCATGCGCATCGGCGTCGTGCAGTTCATCAAGGGCGCGCTGCATACGTCCGAGCGGGATTTTCTCGGCGCGCACGCGCAATGCGATTTCGTCACGATGGGCGACGGCTATACGTGGAATACGCAAAACCGCGACGCCGACATCGCGACCGCCCGCCGCGGCTGGGACGAGGCGCGCCGGATGATCGAAAGCGGCGACTACCGGATGGTGATCCTCGACGAGCTCAATACCGTGCTCAAGTATGAATACCTGCCGCTCGACGAAGTGCTCGCGACGCTCGCGGCCCGCTCGCCGATGCTGCACGTCGTCGTGACAGGCCGGCACGCGCCCGACGCGCTGATCGACGCGGCCGACCTCGTCACCGAAATGCGGCTCGTCAAGCACCCGTACCGCGAGCAAGGGGTGAAGGCGCAGCGCGGCGTGGAGTTCTGAGCCGATGCCCGCCTGCCCCGCGCTGTTCATTTCGGCGAGCGCGTCCGGCCAGGGCAAGACCTCGGTGACGGCGGCGCTCGCGCGCCATCACTGGCGGCTCGGGCGGCGCGTGCGCGTATTCAAGACCGGGCCGGATTTTCTCGATCCGATGCTGCTCGCGCGCGCGAGCGGCGCGCCCGTTTATTCGCTCGATCTCGGCATGGTCGGCGAGCGCGATTGCCGTGCGCTGCTCGCGCGCGCCGCGCGCGAGGCCGACGTGATTCTGATCGAAGGCGTGATGGGCCTTTACGACGGCACGCCGTCGAGCGCGGATCTCGCCCGGACGTTTCATGTGCCGGTCGCCGCGGTGATCTCCGCGCAGTCGATCGCGCAGACCTTCGGCGCGATTGCGTTCGGACTCGCGCAATTCCGGCCCGGCGTGCCGTTCCACGGCGTGCTCGCCAATCGCGTCGGCTCCGAGCGCCACGCAGCGCTGCTGCGCGACGCGCTGCCGCAATCGATTCGCTGGCTTGGCCATCTGCCGCGCGATCCGCTGATCGCGCTGCCCGAGCGGCACCTCGGCCTGCATCAGCCCGACGATATCGCCGATCTCGAAGCGCGCATCGAACGCGCGGCCGATGCGCTCGCCGCGACGGCGCTCGCGGCGCTGCCGCCCGTCGTCGAGTTCGGCGCGGCAAGCCACGACTTTCGCGGCGATGCCGCTTCCGGCATAGCGGGCGTGTTGCATGCCGGCAATCGCCGCATATTCGCGCCCGCGCCCGCCGGCGATATCGGCGGTGCGCATTCGGCCGCGACAACGGCGCTTTCGCCCGCCGGCCACGCGGCCGGTTCGGCAACCGGCGCCGCCGCGACGATCGGCGGCCTGCCCGCCGAGGCGGCCCATACCGGCGGCCGTCTCGCCGGCAAGCGGATCGCGATCGCACGCGACGCGGCGTTTTCGTTCATCTATCCGGCCAATCTCGACGCGCTGCAAACGCTCGGCGCGCAGCTTGCGATCTTTTCGCCGCTCGCCGACGAGCCGCTGCCGGACGGCTGCGACGCGCTATATCTGCCGGGCGGCTATCCGGAGTTGCATGCGGCGCGGCTCGCGGCGAACGCGACGACGGCGCGCGCAATCGCCGCGCATGTCGCGGCGGGCAAACCCGTCGTCGCCGAATGCGGCGGGATGCTGTATCTGGGCGAAACGCTCACCGATGCCGACGGTGCGGCCACGCCGATGCTCGGCCTGATCCCCGGCGCAGCATCGATGCAGCGCCGCTTCGCCGGCCTGGGCATGCAGATGCTTGCCACCCGCTTCGGCGTGCTGACGGGGCACACGTTCCATTACTCGCGTTTCGTCACGCCGCTCACGCCCACCGTCAACGCGACGCGGCCCGACGACGGCGCGCCGGGCGAACCTGTCTACCGGCACGGCCCGATCGTCGCGACGTATCTGCATGCTTACTGGCCGTCGAATCCGCAGGCAGCCGCGGCGCTGTTCAGCGGCGATCCGCTGTGACGGCGATCGACGCTGTCGCCCGAGCGCCGCATTCGCTGAAATCCAGGTTTCCACTACTCGACGCGATCGGCTCGCCCCGGCGGGTCGCGCCAAGCGTCGCGGCGGCGGCCGTCGGCGCGCTCGGCGCGTCGTCCGGCGCCCCCGCGCCGCGCAACGACACGGCGGCATCCCGGCTCACGCACCAGATATCCGAAGCCGCCCGCGCCGATTGCCGGCGCGCGCATGCGCAGATGGGCCTGCTGGCGATTCCGGCACTCGCGCTCGACGCGCTGCGCGATACCGGCTGTAAGTGGTGATCCACGGCCTGCGAGCATGGGCTATATGCATCGGCACGCGAGCGGCATCCGACGGTAGGAATCGCTTATCGGCGCAGAGCGTGCGTGATCGCGCGCCGGCACACGCCGCATCGGCGGCCGGTCACGCCGCGGCGCCAGCCGATCGAACTGTTCGCTTGACGCCAGCCGGCGCGCCTGCGCATGCCGCGTGGGCACCGTCCGGGGAAAACCACCGGGCACGCGAGCGCCAGTGAATCGTGCCTGCGCACCGTCGCCGGCCGTATTGCGTCAACCCACGCTGACGTCGATCCCCGCCATCATGGCCAACCCTTCATGCAGCGCCGGAAACAGACTCCGGTTGAAGTTGTTCCAGCGCAACTCGAGAATCGTGTCGCGCTCGTCGATCTCGGTATTCAGCACGTCGTGGATCACTTCGCCCGAATCGACGCCGTTGTCGACATAGTGAAACGACGCACCCGTCATCCTGACCGGTTCCACCGCGACGCTCTCCATCGTCTGCCAATCGACGACCTTGTGCCCGCGCGCGCCGTATAGCGCATCGAGCGTCGCGTACGCGCCGCGCCGCTCGTAGGGCGAATCCGCGCGCGTGATGCCCGGATGGATATTGACGATCCGCCGGCAATACGGCGCGCCCGGGCGCACCAGCTCGTCGAGAATCACGAGCAGCCCGTCGAGCACGACGAGATCCGCGCCGAGCCCGTCGAGCGTCTCGCGCAGGCGCGCTTCGAATGCGCGCTTGCCGGCCGGCCGCGCGGGCGAATCCAGCGGCTCGCGCCGGTATTCGGACGCCATCGCGAGCAGCAGATCGTTGACGAGCCGTCCCTGCACGCGCAGCTCGGGCGGATAGAACCAGCGCTTGCCCGGCTCGTATGCGAAGCCGTATTCGGCAAGCTTCTCGCGATCGCGCGGCGAGTTCGCATCGTCGTCGTAGATCACGCGTTCGAGCGAATAGGCGTCACCGAGCGCGGTGTCGTTGAGCGCTTCGACGAGCGATTCGAGCACCGATTTCATGTAGCGCTTGCCGCCCTTGTAGTCGATCTGTTGGCCGGCCTTGTCGGCGGCGGCGTTGCGCAGCGACCAGATGTAGACGAGTTTTTTCTTTGCCATTGCAGCGTTGTCCTGTGGTTGGCGCGGCGCGCCGGCGCGCCGCGCTTCGGGATGAAGAAGCAGGATGAAGAATCGGCGGGCGGCTCGCGCCGCGCTCACCAGTTGTATTTCGCCGACGCCATCACGGTGCGCTGATTGCCGTACATGCACACCGAATACGACTGGCAGCCGCTCACGTAGCGCCGGTTGAACAGATTCGTCGCGTTGAGCGCGAAACGCCAGTTGCGCAGCTCGTAATGCAGCGCCGCATCGAAGAGCGTGTAGCTCGGCACCGATATCGAGTTGTCCGCCGCGCCCGCGGCCGCGCTTTGATAGCGCACGCCCGCGCCGACGCCGAAACCCGTGAGCGGCCCGTTGCGCCACGTCCAGTCGGCCCACAGCGACGCCATCTGGCGCGGCCGCGGCACGTCGGTCGGCCACATGTTCAGCGTGTTGTCGGTTGCCTTCACGTTCTTCACGTCCTGGTACACATACGCGGCGATCACCGACAGCTCGCGCGTCAGATTGCCGACCGCGCTGAACTCGATGCCGCGCGAGCGCACCTCGCCCGCCTGGATCACCGTGCTGCTGGTCGGGTCGTTCGGATTGCTCATCGCCACGTCGGTCTGGTTGATCTGATACACCGCCGCGTTGAGCATCAGGTTCTTGCCGGGCGGCTGCCAGCGCAGGCCGGCCTCGATCTGGCGCCCCTTCGTCGGCGTCGCGAGCCCGCCTTGCATCAGCTTCAGGCCGATCTGCGGATTGAACGACGTGGCGTAGCTGATATACGGCGCCAGCCCGTAATCGCCGAGGTACGTCAGACCGGCGCGGGCGCTGAACGCATGGTCGTTCTGCTTGAAGCTCGCCACATTCGCGATGTCGTCCTGCGTGGTGCGGGTCCAGTCCTGCCGGCCGCCGAGCGTCAGCACCCAGCGCTGCCACTTGATCTGATCCTGCGCGTAGAGGCCGAACGCGTTCAGCGTGGTGTGCGTATCGGTGCGCGGATACGCATCTGGCCCGCCGAAAATGCCGGTCGTGACCGGCGCGTAGACCGGGCGGTACATGTTCAGGCTCGGCGCCTTCGCGAGCCATTCGCTATCGGTGGTCGTCTGCCGGTTGTAGTCGAAGCCGAACAACAGCGTGTGCGCGAACGGGCCGGTCGTGAATTTCGCCTGTGCCTGGTTGTCGATGTCGAAGCGGCTGTAGTTGAACTGGAACACGCCCGCGTAGCGGGTCATCGACGCCATCGTCGGGTCGGCGTCGTCGATCCCGCCGCCGTACACCGACGCATCGTCGAGCGACAGATGCATCCAGCGCACGTTCTGCCGGAACGTCCACACCGGGTTGAGCTTGTGCTCGAACTGATAGCCGATCGACCATTGCTTCTTGCGGTAATGATCGAAGTTCGCATCGGCCGTATACAGATCGCGCGAGATCGTGCCGTTCGGGTTCGGCAGCACCGTGCCCTGGGCCGGCAGGAAGTTGCTCGACGTGTCGCCCCAGTCCTGCAGATAGGTCGCGGACAGCGTGAGCGACGTGTTCGCGTTCGGCTGCCACTTGAGCGACGGCGCGAGCGACACGCGCTGATCGGCGAGCGGCCCCGTCTGCGCGTTGCCGTCGCGGCCGACGCCGACGACCCGGTACGACAGCGTGCCGTCGCGGCCGATCTTGTCGCCCACGTCGAACATCAATTGCTTGCGCGCGTAGTTGCCGATCTGCACGCCGACTTCGCGGATGCGCTCGCCGTTCGCGAGCTTGCTCTGCACGTCGACGGTCGCGCCCGGATCGCCCTGCCCGTACAGCACCGAGGTCGGCCCGCGCAGCACGGCGATGCTGTCGATCATGTACGGATCGACGCGCCAGCTCGACAGGTTGATGGTGTTCGGCACCTGCAGCCCGTCGACGAACACGGTCGGCGTGAAGCCGCGCAGCGCCGAGTACCAGTCGGAGCGGTTGTCCGATCCGTAGCTCGAGAAGCCGGGGATGTAGCGAAACGCCTGGTTGATGTCGGTCGCGCCCGTGGCCTCGATCTGCTGCGCGGTGACGACGTTGATCGTCTGCGGAATCTCGACGATCGGCGTATCCGTTTTCGTGCCGCTCGTACTGCGCCGCGCGACGAGGCCGACGACCGCGTCATGCTGCTTGCTCGCGCTCACCGAAATCGCGGGCAACGTGCCGCCCGCCGCGGTGGCCTGGTCCGCGTGGTTGCCTGGCTGCCGCGCCGCCGCGCCCGGCTGAGCCGCCTGCGCGTGCGCATGACTCACGCCCGCCGCATAAAACGCCACGCCCGCCGCGGCCGCGATCGCACGCATGCGCGTGCTGGTTGCCCACTCCATCTTCCGTTGCTCCATGTTGCAAAGCGGCCTGCCGGCCGCGCTTCGTCAAAGAGCGATGGCCATCCGGCCGTCGCTCACCCCGTTGTTATGTCTTGAATCGTGTCGCGGCCGCGCGTGGCCTTCGGCCCGCGCGGCGGGCGCGCGCCCGGCGAGCGACGCGGCGATTTCGTCGGCGCGCCGGGCAAGCACCGACAGCAGCGTGTCGGACAGCCCGTGGCTATCCTCGCAGCATCCTTGCAGATAGATGCGCGGCTTGAAGTGCGCGGGCGTCGCGAGCCGGTAGTCGCGTGCGACGCCCGCCGCGAGCGCGTCGCCCAGGTGCGGCGCGAGCGAATCGAGCAGCGCGGCATGCGCATCGCGCCGGTAGCCGGTCGCCACCACCAGCGCGTCGAACCGCTCGGTGCGCGCGTCGCCCGTCAACTGGTCGCGCAGCACCAGCTCGATCTGCCCGTTGCCCGCACGCTCGGCCGACTCGATCGCGGCATTCGCGAGCAGGCGGTGGCGCGGCGCGCCGCATACGCGCTGCAAATAAAGCATTTCGTAGATCTGCTCGATGAGCGGCCGGTCGACCACCGCGTAATTGGTATCGCGAAAGCGCTCGAGCAATGCGCGCCGGCCGCTCGCCGGCTGCGCGTAGACGACGTCGGTGAACGCCGGATCGAAGATCTCGTTGACGAACGGGCTGTCGTCGGCCGGCTTCAGCGCGCCCGAGCGGATCACGAGACTCGCGTCGACATGCGCGAAGCGGCGCGCGAGATCGACGAACACCTCGGCCGCGCTCTGCCCCGCGCCGATCACGGCAACCCGCACGGCCGCGCCGGGCGCCGGCGCGCCCACGATCCGCTCGATCGACGTCAGATAATTCGACGAATGGATGACGCGCTCGGCGCCGAGCCTCGCAAGCACATCGGGCATGTTCGGCGCGCCGCCGACGCCGATCGACAGCGCGTGCGCGACGCGCTGCCGCTCGCGTCCCTCGCGGTCGCGCGAAAACACACGCAGCGCTTCGATCACGCCGCTCGCGTCGCGCGCCGCGACAGGCTCGACGGCCGTGACGGTCTCGCCATAGTGGACGCGATCGTCGAACGCGTTCGCCACCCAGCGCAGGTAGTCATGAAACTCGGTGCGGGTCGGATAGAAGTTCTTCAGATTGATGAACTCGTTCAGCCGGCCGTGCTCGTACAGGTAATTGATGAACGTGTAGCGGCTTGTCGGATCGCGCAGCGTGACGAGATCCTTCAGAAACGAGATCTGCATCCGGCAGTCGTCGAGCAGCATGCCGCGATGCCAGCCGAACTCGGGCTGCCGCTCGATGTAGCAATGCGCGAACGACGCGGCGTGATCCGCTTCCGCCAGGCGCACGGCGAGCGAGAGGTTCGACGGTCCGAAGCCGACGCCGATCAGGTCGAATACGGTATCTCTGTGCATGTCTCAGGTTCCCTTGGCAAGATGGCCGGCGCGCGCGATGCGCCGGCAGGAAAAAATACGGCGTGCGCCGCACGGGCGGCCCGTGCGCACGGGGTAGGAAAAGTGGCGCTCAGTCGGCATCGCGTGCGTTGGCCACCGGTTGAATCGTTGGTTGATAGGGCGATGGGTCCGCCGGCTGACCCGTCGGCCGGGCGGCCGCCCGAGCCGGCGGCGCCGCTTGCGACGCGCTTGCGATGCGCGCGCCGAGCGCGGCGAAACTCGGCGCGGCGAACACGTCGGCGATCGATACGGGCCAACCCGCCGCGCCTGCCGCGTCGACGAAGCGCACGACGTCGAACGACGTGGCGCCGGCTTCGAACAGATCGTCGTTCAGCGCGGGCGCGGTGTGCCCGAAACAGGCGCGCCACACGTTGGCGAGTGCGTGCGCGGCGTGCCGAGCGGCGTGCGCGTGCGCGCCGTCGTGCGGCCGCGGCGCGACGGCAAGCGGATCGTGCGCGGCGAGCGCGAAGCGCGCGCCGGACGCGCCGAGCGCGTGCAGCGGCGCATCGACGAAGCGCTGCACCACGTCGAGATAGTCGGCCGCGAGCGCGGCGGCGAACGCCTCGTCGACGCGCTCTTTCGCATACGAGAACGCGCCCGTCACGCGGCCGTCCGGATGTTCGACGATATCGAGTTCCAGTTCGAACACGACGTGATGCCGCACATCGTTGAACGCATCGATCGAGAGTCCCGCCCAGTCGCGCGCGGCCATGCCCGCCGGGCGCAGGTAGTTGAACATCACCTGGAACAGCGGATTGCCGTTGACCGCGCGCGGTGCGCGCAACGCGGCGACGACGTCGGCAAACGGCGCGTCCGCGTGCGCATACGCGGCGAGCGCCGCGTCGCGCACCGTGGCGACGAGCGTGGCCGGGGTATCGGCGCCCGACAGCCGCGTGCGCACGACCACCGCGTTGATGAACAGCCCGAGCGCGCGCTCGGCGGCTTGGCCAGTCGGCTCGCGCGTCGACGCGAGCACGCCGACCGGCTGATCGGTTGCGCCGGTCGCCCGGTAGAACGCCGCGTTGAGCGCCGCGTGCAGCAGCATCGGCAGCGTTGCATGCGCATCGAGCGCCATCTCTCGCGCGCGCTGCACGAGCGCGCCGTCAAGCTCGAACGCGATGCGTCCCGCGTCCCAGCGCGGCGTGGCGGCGCGGCCCGTGCGCGGCGGCGGCAGCGTGTGCGACGGCACGCCCGCGAGCGCATCACGCCAGAACGGCAGATGGGCATGCGGCGCGGCGCTCGGCAGCACGGGAACGTCGCGCACGCTGGGCGACTCGTTCCGTTCGACGGGCGCGGGGTCGTCAAGCGGCGCCCCCGTCACCCGCGCGACGTAGGCGGTGCGCACGTCGTCGAGCCATAGATCGATCGACTGGCCGTCCGACACGATGTGATGGACGACCAGCGACAGCACGTGATCGTGTGCGCCGAGCCGGATCGCGCGCGCGCGCCATAGCGGCGCGTCGGCGGCCAGATCGAACGGCGTGAGCGCGTCGTCGTCGGTCAGTGCGACGGCGGCGGCCAGCCGGGCCTCGCCGTCGGCCGTCGCGACGACGCCCGCATCGGCGCATGCGCCGGCGGCTGCCGCAGCCTGCGCCGTCAGATCGACGACGGGCAATGTGAAGGGCTGCGTCGGCACGATCCGCTGGCCCGGCGTGCCGTCGGCCCACTCGACAATGCGCGTGCGCAGTGCCGGATGACGGGCCGCCGCGCGCGCAAGCGCGCCGGCGAGCGCGTCCACGTCGAGCGGGCCGCGCAGCCGCAGCGCGACGGGAATGTTGTACGCGGAGCTATCCGGCTGCGCGCGCCACAGGAACCACAACCCGCGCTGCGCGGCCGATAGCGGCAACGCGCCGTTCGCGTCCGGCGTATACGGATCGGGCCGGGCGTGCGGCCCGGCGCCGGGCGCGGGCTGCACGGGCGCGGCGCTCGCCACGCGCTGCGCATACGCGGTGAGCACCGGCGCTTCGAACAGCGCGCGGACCGGCACGTCGCGCGCGAGCCGCTCGGCCACGCGCGTCGCGACTCGCACCGCGGCAAGCGAATGGCCGCCCAGCTCGAAGAAATGATCCGCGCGGCCGATGCGCTCGACGCCCAACACCTCGCGCCAAATATCGGCGAGCACCGCTTCGTCGCCAGGCTGCGGCGGTTCGTATGCGCGTGCCGTGTGCGCGGGCGGCGGCAGCGCCGCACGGTCGACCTTGCTGTTCGCATTGCGCGGCAGCGTGTCGAGCACGACGATATGCGCGGGCACCATGTAGTCGGGCAGCGTGCGGCGCAGATGCGCATCGAGTTCGGCTGCGTCGGCGCGGCGGGCCCGTTCTCGCGCCTCGCCCGTCAGTTCGACATAGGCGACCAGCCGCGCGTGCGCGCCGTTGCCGAACACCACGGCGACCGCCTCGCGCACGTCGTCATGCGCGGCAAGCTGGGCCTCGATCTCGCCGAGTTCGATCCGCAATCCGCGCAGCTTGACCTGATGATCGATACGGCCGATGAAGTCGAACACCCCGTCCGCGCGGCGGCGCACCAGATCGCCCGTGCGGTAGAGCCGCGCGCCCGGCGCGCCGTAAGGATCGGGCACGAAGCGCTCGGCCGTGAGCGCCGGGCGCGCCAGATAGCCGCGCGCCACGCCGATCCCCTCGCCGCCCAGGTAAAGCTCGCCCGTCACGCCGACCGGCAGCGGATTCAAGCGCGCGTCGAGCACGTGCGCGGTGCGCGCGCCGACCAGCGTGCCGATCGGCAGATACGCGGCATCCGCGAGCCGGGCCGGGTCATCACCGGGCGCAAACATCCAGAGCATTGGCGTGATGACGGTCTCGGTCGGCCCGTAGCCGTTGACCACGCGCGCGTTCGGAAACGCGCGGCGCATCAGCGCGAACGCCTCGCGCGACGTCGCCTCGCCGCCGACCGTGATCGAGCGCAGCGTCGGTGGCGCGCCATGCTCGAGCGCCCACTCGGCAAGCTGCGTCGCGCAGCCGGGCGGCACATAGGTCATCGTCACGCCGTCGCGGGCGATCAGCGCGCAGGTGCGCGCGGGCGGCCATAGCGTGTCGGCCGTCACGGTGACCGCCGCGCCCGACATATATTGCGAGAGCCAGCCTTCGTGCGCGCCGTCGAAATTCACCGACTGGAACAACAGGAACACGTCGCGCCCGGTCACGCCGTAGCGCTCGGCAATCGCGTCGCAATGGCGCGCGAATGCGCCGTGCTCGACGACCACGCCCTTCGGCTTGCCCGTCGACCCGGACGTGTAGATCACATACGCCGCTTGATGCGGCGACACGTCCGGCAGCGCGACACCGTCGATCTCGGCGTCGGGAACCGGTTCGTCGACGAGCCATGCGCGCGTGGCGCCGGTCAACGGCAGCGCGTCGATGCTGCCGCGCTCGGTGATCACGTGCTCGATGCGCGCGTCGTCGAGCATCTGCGCGAGACGCTCGCGCGGATGGCCCGGATCGAGCGGCACGAACGCGCCGCCCGACTTGAGCGCGGCGATCAGCGCGATCAGCAGATCGACGGAACGCGACAGCGCGATCCCAACGCACGTCTCCGCGCGCACGCCGGCCGCGACGAGCCGCCGCGCAAGCCGCGCCGCACGTTGTTCGACCTCGCCGCGCGTCAGCACGCGCTCGAGGTCGGCGATGCCGCGCGCGTCGGGCCGGATGCGCGCCTGCTCGGCAATCCTGTCATGGACCGCGATGAACGGCCGCGGCTCAGCGCGGCCCGTGGAGCTGACGCAGTGAGCGCCGATGCCGGCGGGCGCGCCGTCGCCTGCATTGCTGGACAATCCGCCTGCGGCTGCGTCCGAACGCAGCGCCGGCGGCGGCGAATCGGGCATCGAGCGCCGCGCCGCGTCATGCACATTCTCTGCGTGCAGTGCGCCGCCCGCATCGTCCGCGCCGTCGCGCCGCTCGCCGTTCCACGCGGCCAGCTCCCGGCGCTCCCAGGCCGGCAGCCATTGCAGATCGCCGATCGCCGTGCCCGGCGCATCGGCCGCGTGGGCCAGCAGTTCGCCATAGCGCGCGGCAAGCCGCTCGATCGCATCGGCATCGAAGATATCGGTCGCATAGATGAAGCGCGCGTCGAACCCGCCGTCGTCGCGCTCGTCGATGCTGAGCGTCAGGTCGAATTTCGCATACGGCATCCCGGACGGCAGCTCGGTCACGCGCACGCCGGCGAACGACGGCAGCGCGCGCCGCGCGCCATACGCGGCCATCACCTGAAACAGCGGATGATGGCTTGCGCTGCGCGCCACGCCGAGCGCGTCGACGACCTGGTCGAACGGCACGTCCTGATGCGATTGCGCGTCGACGAGCGAACGCTGCGTCGCGTCGACGAGCGCGTCGAACGCGAGCGTCGCGGGCGTCTTGGCCGCCAGCGTCAGCGTGTTGACGAAAAAGCCGACGAGGCCCGCGGTTTCGCTGCGCTCGCGGTTCGCCGCCGGCACTCCGATCCGGATCTCCGGCTCGCCGCACGCGCGGGCAAGCAGCGTCGCGAGCGCGGCAAGCAGCACCGCGAACGGCGTGGCGCGGCGTGCGCGGGCCAGCGCGCGCAGCCGCGCTGCGAGCGCGGGCGGAATATCGAACGCATGGCGCGCGCCGCGCGCACTGCGCCGCGCGGGCCGCGTGGCCGCGCCGGGCAGCGGCAACGCGTCGCGGCTTGCGTCGAGCGTCGCGCGCCAGTACGCAAGCTGGCGCTCGCGCTCGCCCGCATCGAGCCAGCGGCGCTGCCAGAGCGCGTAATCGGCGTATTGGATCGGCAGCGGCGCGAGCGACACGGCCGCGCCGGTCGCATACGACTGATAGAACGACGCCAGCTCCGCCAGCATCACGTCGGCCGACCAGCCGTCCGACGCGATGTGGTGCGTCGTCAGCACGAGCCAGTGCGTGCGGGCGTCGAGCCGGATCAGATGCGCGCGCACGAGCGGGCCGTGCGCAAGATCGAACGGCTCGGCCTCGTCGCGCGCGGCGACGGCCGATGCGAGCGCATCGCGCTGCGCCGCGTCCGCGTCCGACAGATCGGTGACGCGCCACGGGCAGCGCATCGGCGCGCGCACCGTCTGCAGCACGCCGTCGCCGTCCTCGGCGAACGCCGTGCGCAGCGCCTCGTGACGCGCGATCAGCGCGTCGCACGAGCGGCGCAGCGCATGCTCGTCGAGCGCGCCGTCGAGCCGCAGCCGCTCGGTGATGTGATACGCGGCCGGCTCGTCGAGCAGGCGCGTGTGCAGCCAAAGACGCGTTTGCGCGAACGAAGCCGGCACGCTCGCCGTGCGCTCGCCGCGCGGTGCGATCGGCAGCATCCGGAAATCGATTCCCGCATCGCCGAGCTTCGCGAGAAACTGCTTGCGCTGCGCATCGGGCAGCCGCGCGAAGCGCTCGGCAAGCGACAACAGATCGAAAGAAGCGCTCATGCGGATTCCTTATTGGGTTTCAAGCTCGCCAAGCAATGCGTCGATCGCGCTCGCGGCGTCGCGCCCGTGGTTCGCGTCGCGGGCGCGGTCGATCGCCGCCGCGCAACGCGCGAGCGTGCGCTCGTCGAAGATCGTGCGCAGCGGCAGCGTCAGCGCCCATTGCAGGTTCGCCTGCGCGTTCGCTTGCGCGGCGAGCAGCGAATGGCCGCCGAGCGCGAAGAAATCGTCGTCGCGGCCGATCTCGCGCACGCGCAGCACGCGCTGCCAGATCGCCGCGAGCGCGCGCTCGGTATCGGTGCGCGGCACGTCGGCCGGCCGCGCGTCGAACACCGGCTCGGGCAGCGCGCGGCGGTCGCATTTGCCGTTCGGCGTGACGGGCAGCGCGTCGAGCGCGACGAGCCGCGCGGGCACCATGTACGCGGGCAATTGCGCGCGCAGTTGCTCGAGCAGCGCGGCTTCGTCGAACGCGGCCGGCACGGCGCACACGACATAGCCGATCAGCCGCTCGTCGCGCACGATCACGACCGCATCGCGCACCTGCGCCGCCGCGCGCAGCCGGGCTTCGATCTCGCCAAGCTCGATGCGCTGGCCGCGCAGCTTCACCTGCGTGTCGATCCGGCCGAGATAGTCGAGCGCGCCGTCGGCGAGCCGGCGCACGAGGTCGCCGGTCCGGTAAAGGCGCGCGCCGGCGTGCTGCGGATCGGGCACGAAGCGGTCGGCCGTCAGCGCCGCGCGGCCGAGATAGCCCCGCGCGAGCCCCGCGCCGCCCAGATACAGCTCGCCCGTCGCGCCGAGCGGCGCCGGATGGAGCGCGGCGTCGAGCACGTGCAGTTGCACGTTCGCGATCGGATGGCCGATCGGCACCGAGCCCGCGCGCGCATCGTCGTCCGTGCAGGTCCAATGCGATACGCCGATCGCCGATTCGGTCGGCCCATATGAGTTGTGAAGCCGCACGTGCGGCAGCCGCGCGGTCACGCGCGCGACCAGCTCGGGCGCAAGCGCCTCGCCGCCCGCGAAGATCGTCTTGACGCTCGCGCAGCGCGCGGCAGCGCCGGCCGCGGCGAAATCGTCGAGATACGCGACGAACGCGGCGAGCATCGACGGCACGAAATGCAGCGTCGTCACGCGATGCGCGTGAATCGCGTCGACCAGCCGGGCGGGATCGCGATGGTCCGCGGGCGCGGCGATCGCGAGCGTCGCGCCGACCGCGAGCGGCCACACCGATTCCCACACCGACACGTCGAAGCCGAACGGCGCCTTGTGCAGCACGACGTCGTCGCATGCGAGCGGCGACGCATCCTGTGTCCACGCAATCCAGTTCGCGAGCGCGCCGTGCGTGTTGCCGGCGCCCTTGGGCTGGCCGGTCGAGCCGGACGTGTAGAGCAGATACGCGAGTTGATCGGGCGATACGTCGGCGCGCCGCGGCGGCAGGCCGGCGGCCGGATGCGCGAGCAGCGCGTCGAGCGTGAAGACGGCGGCTTCGCTGTCCGCGCACGCCGTATCGATACGCGAACGCCATTGCGCCTGCGTGATGACGACGGGCGGCTTCGCGTCGCCGAGCAGGTACGCGATCCGTTCGTCGGGATAGTCGGGATCGATGGGCAGATACGCGGCGCCCGCCTTCAGCGCGCCGAGCAGCGCGATCAGCATGTCGAACGAGCGCTCGGCGCACAGCGCGACGATCGAATCGGGCCGCACGCCGGATGCGCGCAGCGCCGCCGCCACGCGGCCCGACTGCTCGTCAAGCTCGGCATAGGTCAAGCGCCGGATCGCGCCGTCGCCGCCGGCCATTTCGAGCGCGACCGCGTCGGGCCGCGCGCGAGCCGCCGCCTCGAATTGCTCGTGCAGCGGTGCGCGCCGCGCGTCGGGCCAGCTCACGCCGGTCGCATTGCAGCGTGCGATCAGCGCGAGATCGTCCGCTTGCGCGCACGAGATCGTGCCGAGCGGCGCGTCCGGGTCCGCGATCAGGCCGTCGATGCAGGCGGCGAACGCGCGGTGCAGCGCCCGCACGCGCGCGCCGCTGATTCGCTGCGGATCGTAGCCGTAATCGATCGATAGCGTATCGCCGGCCTCGATGCCGAGCGTCACCGCGAAATCGGTCGCCTCGATGTTGCGCAGCGCGCGCATTTGCAGCGCGCGCGGATCGCGCCCCTGCCACGCTTCGTCGACCGGGTAGTTTTCGAACACGATCAACGTGTCGAACAGCGCGCCGCCCATTCCCGCCCACTGCTGGATCTCGTAAAGCGGCGTATGCGCATGCTCGAGCGCGGCCGCGTTGTCGCGTTGCAGGCCGGCAAGCCACCCGCGCGCGGCAAGCTGCGGCGACGGCGCGGTGATCACCGGCACCGTGTTGATGTAGAGGCCGAGCACCTTGTCGGCGTCGGGCAGCGCGTGCGGCCGCCCCGCGACCGTCGCGCCGAACGCAACGGCCGTGCGATGCGTGACGCGCTGCAATGCGAGCGCCCATGCGCCCTGCACGATCGTATTGACGGTCACTTGCAAACGCCGCGCGGCATCGGCCACGCGTGCGGTGTCGGCGGCGGACCATGCCGCGCGCCAGTTTGCACGGCTCGGCGCCGCGTGGGCTGCTTGGGCCGCTTGGGCCGCTTGGCCCGCGTCGCCGGCCGCGGCGCTCTCGCGCTCGGCCACGCGGGTCGGCTCGTCGAGCCGCGCGAGGCGCTCGAGCCAAAACGCGCGATCCGCATCGGCATCGCGCCGCGCGAGCCACGCGATGAAATCGCGATAGCGCTCGCGCGCCGGCGCGGCAAACGGGTTCGCGCGCGGCGGCTCGATATAGTCGCGCAGCACCTGCGCGAACAGGCTCGCCGTGCTCCAACCGTCGAGCAGCAAATGATGGCGGGTCCAGACGAGCCGCCATTCGACCTCGCCGGTGCGAATCAGCGTGACGCGCATCAGCGGCGGCGCGGCGAGATCGAAACCGCGCGCGCGGTCGCCGGCCAGCCACGTGTCGAGCGCGGCATCCAGGCTCGCGGCGTCCGGATGCGCGCCGCGCCAGTCGATCAGCTCGACCGGCATGCGCGCCTGCCGGTGGACGATCTGCATCGGCTTGGCCTCGTGCGCGGCGAAACCGGTGCGCAGGATGTCGTGACGCGGCACCGCCGCGTCGAATGCGGCACGCAGCCGCTCGACGTCCGGCTCGACGAGCGTCGCGACGAGCTGGTTCACATAGGTCGCGCGCTCCGGCGCGAGCAGCGTATGGAACAGAATCCCCTGCTGCATCGGCGACAGCGGATAGATATCGTCGATGGCGCGCGCGTCGAACGGCAGCCGGTCCAGCGCCGCCTGCGTGAGCCCGGCCGCCTGCGCGAGCGGATAATCGCCCGGCGTCGCGCCCGCGCCGCGCTCGGCCACGCGCGCGGCGCACGCCGCCGCCAGTTCGCGCAGCGCCGCGTCGAACTGCGCGGCGAGCGCTTCGATCGTCGCGCGCTCGAACTGCGTCGCGCCGTACACCCAATGCACTTTCAGCGCGCGTGCGTCATGCGCGTCGACATACGCGTGAATCGCGAGCGCATTGCCGAGCGGGCCGGCCGGATCGCGCTCGCATCCTGCGCCGCCGAAGCGCGGCACGAGTACGGCGTCGCGCGGCGCGTCGAACTGGCCGAGATAGTTGAACGTCACGCGCGGGCGCGGCACCTCGGCGAGCGCAGCGCGCGCCGCGTCGTCGCCGTAATGGCGCAGCACGCCGAAGCCGAGCCCCTTGTTCGGCACCGCGCGCAGCGTGTCCTTCACGCCCGCCAGCGTCGCTTCGGGCGTCGCGCCGACCGCGAACGCCACCGGATAATGGCTCGTCAGCCAGCCGAGCGTGCGGCTCGCATCGATATCGTCGAACAGCGGCTCGCGGCCGTGCCCTTCGAGTTCGAGCCGGCACGACGCCGCGCCGGTGTGGCGTCCGAGCGCGGCGGCAAGCGCCGCGATCAGCAACTCGACCGCGTGAGTGCGATACGCGGCGTTCGCGTCGGTCAGCACGTCGCGCGTGAGCGCCGCGTCGATGGTTTGGATCACCACGGCGGCGTCGGCGTTCGTCGCCGCCGCGCCGGGCTGGTCGAGCCGGAGATCGTCGCACGGACCGGCGAGCGCGCGCCAGTAAGGCAACTCGGCCGCGAACGGGCCCGCGCGATCGCGGGCCGCGCGCGCGAGCCGCGCCGCCCAGCCGCACCGGCCGGCGCTCGCAGGCGGCACGGTACGCGGCGTCGAGATCGTCGAGCAGCAGCCGCCACGACACGCCATCGACAATCAGATGATGGATCGCCAGATAAAGCTTGGTCGCGCCGCCGGGCAGCGCGGCCGCGAACGCGCATGCAAGGGGGCCGTGCGTCACGTCGAGCGTGCGTTGCAGCGCGTCGAACTGGGCGAGCGCGTCGGCCTCGTCGCGCGCGGCGGCCGCCGCGAGCGGCAGCGAATCGAATGCGCGCGGCGCGTCGGCGCACAGCCAGGCGCCGTTCGCGCCGGCCGGCGCGAAACGCTGCCGGAACACCGGATGCTGGGTCAGCACGGCGTCGAACGCGCGCGCGAACGCGTCGAAATCGAACGCGCCGGCGACGTCGAGTTCGATCGACTGGTTCCAGTGGCCGCGCCGCGGGATATCCAGCGCGAAAAAGCGCAGCTGCGCGGGCGTGAGCCCGTTCTCCCGCGCGGGCTCGCCGGCGGGCCGTCCGGCGGCGGCCGCGTCGGCCTGCGCCGCCGCGCCGTGCTTCGGCACGGCGGCCGGATCGATCGAGGTGGCCACGCGCGCAAGCTGCGCGAGCGTCGGCGCATCGAACAATTGTTTCGGCGTGAATTTGACGCCGCGTTTGCGCGAGCGCGCGATCACCTGCAACACCAGAATCGAATCGCCGCCCAATTCGAAGAAATTGTCGTGGCGTCCGACGCGCGGCGCTTTCAGCACGTCGCGCCAAACGGCCGCGAGCACGGCCTCCCGCTCGTCCTGCGGCGCATCGGCGTCGTGCGCGCCGGCGGCGGGAATCGCGGCCGGCGCATGCGCGAGCGCGCGCAGCGCCGCGCGATCGACCTTGCCGTTCGCGGTCACGGGCAGCGTCGCGAGCACGACGATCGCGGCGGGCACCATGTAATCCGGCAGGCGCGCGGCCAGCGCGTCGCGCAGCGCGGCGCCGTCGAGCCGCGCGCCGGCTGCGGGCGTCGCGAATCCAACCAGGCGCAGCCGCGCGTCATGCTCGACGGCCAGCGCCTCGGCCTGCGCGACGCCGTCAAGCGCGCGCAACGCGGCGCTCACCTCGCCCGGCTCGACGCGATAGCCGCGAATCTTCACCTGATCGTCGAGCCTTCCAAGAAAATCGATCCGGCCGTCCGCCCGCAGCCGCACGCGGTCGCCGGTTCGGTAGACGCGCCCGCCCGCGCCGTGCGGATGCGGCACGAAGCGCTCGGCGCTCGCCGCCGCGCGCTGCCAATAGCCGCGCGCCACGCCCGGGCCGCCCAGATACAGCTCGCCGATCGCGCCGACCGGCACGCTCGCGCCATGCGCGTCGAGCACGCAAGCGTGCACGTTCGGCAGCGGCCGCCCGAGCGGCACGTTGCGCGCGGAGCCGCCGGCGGCGGCAGCCGTGCGCAGTGCCGCCTGCGCCGGCGCGGACGTGTCGCACACGAGCGCGCCGACGCTCGCCTCGGTCGGCCCATAGTGATTGATCACGCGGCAGCCGGGCTTGAGCGCGGCGATCCGCTCGACGAGCGCCCACGGCAGCGCCTCGCCGCCCACGACGAGCGCGTGCGCGGGCAGCACGTCGGCGGCGCGCTGCGCATCGAGCAGCGCGTGCAGATGGCTCGGCACGATTTTCAGCACGCCGACGGCGCGCGTCGCCATTTCGTGCGCGAAGCGGTCCGGATCGAACGCCGCTTGCGCGGGCAGCAGATGCAACGTGCGGCCCGAGCACAGCGCGCCGAACAGCGTCGTGTGTCCGAGATCGGCCGCCACCGTCGACACCATCGCCATCGACGCGCCGGGCGCGAACGCCAGCTCGTCGAGCATGCCCGCCACGTAATCGGCAAGCGCGCGGTGCGAGACGACGACGCCCTTGGGCTCGCCGGTCGAGCCGGACGTGAAGATCAGGTACGCGGCCTGCTCCGGATGCGGCGATACGCGCGGCGCGGCGTCATGCGCGAGCGACGCGTCATGCGCGCATGCGTCGACGTCGAAGAGCGCGATGCCGCCGAAGCCGTCCAAACCACCGGGCGCGCCGGATTCGCCCGCCACGAACATTCGCTGCGCGCCGCACGCGGCGAGCGCCGCGGCGATCCGCTCACGCGGCGATGCCGGATCGAGCGGTACCGCGCACGCACCGGCCTTCAGCACGCCGACGAGCGCGACGACGAAGCGCGCCGAGCGCTCGACGCAGATCGCAACGGGCGTCTCCGCGCGCGCGCCGTCGCGGCGCAGCGCGAGCGCGACGCGGTTGGACGCGTCGTCCAGCTCGGCGAACGTGAGCTGCGTGCCGGCGTCGGCGAGCGCGATCCGGTGCGGATGCTCGGCCGCCGCCCGCGCGAACGGCGCGAGCACGTCGGAGTCGGTCGCAAGCGGCCGGCCGGCGAGCCACGCGTGCGACGCGGCGCCGCTCGTCCCCGCCATCGCCACCGCCAGTTCGACGATCGCGCGGCTTGGATCGCGCACCGCGTCGTCGACCAGCGCCGCGATGCTGTCGAGCCACGCGTGCGCGGTGGCATCGTCGAGCGCGTCGCGCGCATACGCGGCGACGAATTCGATGCCGCGCGGATCGTCGGTGAAATCGAGCGCGAAATCGAAGCGCGCGGCCGGATCGAGCCCCGGCGCCATGCGCACTTGCGCGTCCGGCAGCGTGCACGACAATTCGAGGTCGAACTGCTGCGCGAACTTCACGCGCAGCCACTCGTCGCCGCGCCGCACGGGCGGCTTCACCGCATCGACGACCTGGTCGAACGGCACGTCCTGATGGGCGAACGCGCCGAACGCCGCGTCGCGCACCGACGCAGCCAGCGATTCGAACGACTGCGCGGGCGATACACGGGCGCGCAACGCAAGCGTGTTCAGAAACAGACCGACGAGCGGCGCCGTTTCCGCCCGCGCGCGTTGCGCGATCGGCGCGGCGACGACGAGATCCCGCTCGCCCGTCAAGCGGAACAGCCACGCATCGAATGCGGCGAGCAGCACGGTAAACGGCGAAGCATGCAGCCGCCGCGCGAGTTCGCGGACTGCGCCGGACGCGCCGGCCGACAGGCGCCGCGCGATCCGGCCGCCGCGGTAATCGCGCTCGGCGGCGCGCGGCCGGTCGAGCGGCAGCGCGAGCGGCGCCGGCGCATCGGCGAGCGCGCCGCGCCAATACGCGAGCTGGCGCGCGGTCTCGCGCGCGTCCAGCGCATCGCGCTGCCACTGCGCGTAATCCGCATACTGGATCGGCAACGCGGGCAGCTCCGGCTCGCGGTCCTCGGCCCATGCCGCATATGCGCGGGTCAGTTCGTCGAACGCGCAACGCGAACTCCAGCCGTCGCTCACCGCATGGTGGGCCGTCAGTAGGAAACGCTGCGCGCCATCGGCAAGCGTGACGAGCAGCGCGCGCACGAGCGGGCCTTCGGATAGATCGAACGGCGCGCTTGCATGATGCTCGGTCAACGCGTCGAGCCGCTCGCCGCGCGCTGGCTCGCCGCGCAGATCCGCCGTGGCGAGCCGCACCGGCAGCGCCGCGTGAATCCGCTGCATGACGACGCCGTCGTCGTTTTCGGCGAGCGTCGTGCGCCACGCTTCATGGCGGGCGATCAGCGTATCGAGCGCGCGCTGCAGCGTAGCGGGCGCGAGCGCCCCATCCACGTCCCAGTGGAACGACACGTGATAAGCGGCACCCGCATCCTGCGTGCGCGCGAGCACCCAGAAACGCTGTTGCGCGAACGACGCCGGGCGCTCGACAAAGCCCGCCGCGCCGGCCGCGGCGGGACGCGCCGCCGCCGCGATCATCGCGGGCGGCGCACTCGCGAGCGGCTCGGCGCGTTCGAGCCGTGCGGCGAATTCGGCGAGCGGCACGTCGTCGAAAATCGCGTCGAGCCGCAATTCGACGCGCCATTCGAGCCGGATTGCCGTCTGCAATTGCATCGCGGCGAGCGAATCGCCGCCGCGGGCGAAGAAGCGCTCGGCGCGGCCGAGCGGCGCGCGATCGTTCAACACGCGCTGCCACAGCGCGGCGAGCCGGCGCTCGGCATCGGTGCGCGGCGCGTCATAATCGGCGGCGGCCTCGGCGGGCTGCGCCGCGATCGCATCGCGCAGCGCCGCGCGATCCAGTTTGCCGTTCAGCGTGTACGGCAGCTTGTCGAAATACGCGAACCGGTGTGGCAGCCATGCCGCAGGCAAATGGGCGGCGAGATGCGCGCGCAGCGCGTCGTCGTCGAGCGCGACGCCGTCGCGGGCAGGCGGCGCGCTCGCGCCATCGGCCGCAACGACGCACGCAATCAACCGCGTGCGGCCGCCGGCCGTTTCGGCAAGCACGCCCGCATCGCGCACGCCCGGATATGTGAGCAGGCACGCGGCAATCTCGCCCGGCTCGACCCGCACGCCGCGCACCTGAACCTGATCGTCGATGCGGCCCAGGTAGTCGAACGATCCGTCGGCGCGCTCGGCCGCGAGATCGCCTGTCCGGTAGATCCGCGCGCCGGGCTCGCCCGCCGGGTCCGGCAAGAAGCGCTCGGCGGTGAGCGCCGCGCGGCCGTGATAGCCGCGCGCGAGGCAGACGCCGCCGAGCAGCAGCTCGCCCGCTTCGCCGCGTGCGGCCGGTGCGCCGGCCGCGCCGTCCTGTGCGGCCACCCGCGCGACGCGCGGACCGATCGGCCAGCCGATCGGCAGCGACGCGTAGCCGTTGGCGGCGTCGAGCGCGGGCGTCGCACCCGGATCGAGCGGCCACAGCATCGGCGAGATCACGGCTTCGGTCGGCCCATAGCCGTTGACGAGCCGAATCGACGCAAATACGGTGCGAATCTCGTCGAACGCGCTTTGCGGCATGGCCTCGCCGCCGAACAGCAGCACGCGCAGCGACGGCGGCACGCCGTCGCGCGCGCACACCGCCGCGAACTCGCGCAGATACGCGGGCGGCAGCGTCGTGTTCGTCACGCGCTCGCGCGTGATCAGCGCATGCGCGGCATCGGGTGTAAACGGCGGCGGATCGCTGATCACCACGCTGGCGCCGACGGCGAGCGGCACGAGCCACGCCTCGATCGCGACGTCGAAGTTCACCGATGCGAAATGCAGCACGCGGTCGCCGGGGCCGATCGGCAGCGACTCGGCAAGCGCGTCGCCATGCGCGGCAAGCGGGCCGTGCTCGACCACCACCGCTTTGGGCGTGCCCGTCGAGCCGGACGTATAGATCATGTACGCGGCCGCGCGCGGGTGGACCGCGTCGTCGCCGTATACGCGCGGCGCGGATGGCTCCGGATGCGCGGCGCTCGCCACGTCGAAGCACTGCGCGAAACGCGCGCGCATCGCGGCGTCGGCCGATGCGTCGACGATCCCGTGCGCGAGCCCGGCGTCACGCACGATCCAGTCGAGCCGCGCGGCCGGGTGACGCGGATCGAGCGCGACGAACACGCCGCCTGCCTTCATCACGGCGAGCAGCGCGACGAACAGGTCGCACGAGCGCGCGACGCATACACCGACCCGCACTTCCGTGGTCACGCCCGCTTCGCGTAATCGGGCGGCGAGGCGCGCCGCGCGCTCGTCGAGTTCACCGCGCGACAGGCGCACGGTGTCGGGCGCAAACGACGCGAGCGCGGGCGCGTCGGGCGCAAGCCGCGCGAGTGCGCGGATTCGTTGATGCAGCGCAGTCGGAAAGCTCTTCATAGGGCGTGAAGTCCGTTGGCACTGGCCGGTTCGGCCGGTTCGTTCATGTCGCCGGCCGCGATCGGGCCGCTTCAACTGCAAGACGAACCGCGCGCCCTTTTTTTTAATCGACCTTTCGCTCTTTTTGTTCTGTCTGCTTTTTTTGATGCGGCTGTCGGGCGTTTTTCGGGGGCGTTTGTTTGCGTCGCGTGCCCGTTTCGGTTGTCCTTTTCGCTCCGCTTGCGCCATTTGCTCCATGCAGCGCTGGCTCCAGCCCCGTTTGTGCCGCAAGAATGCGGGCTTGCGCAGGCCGCCGGCCGCGCGTCATTGCTCAAAATGGACGCCACGCGCTGATGACATGAGCAAACGCAAAACCCAAACGCCCGCGCGCCGACGCTGCCCGCGCTCGGCCGGCATCCGGTGCGCATCGCGTCGAAATTGGTGCGGGATCGCCGCGAAACCCATGCCATCCCCCGCCGGCCCGCCCAGCCCAGCGAATCGCCGGCGACAGCCGCCGCGTCCCCGCATGCCCCCAAACGGCGCTCCGCCTGAGTAAAGATTCCGCGCGCCCGTTCGTCTAAACGATCGAAGGGCGTTGCATGCGCCTTGCCGTCCGCTTCGCCGCGCCGAAGCGCCGTCTTCGATTTCTCTTGATCCGTACCTGCCGATGACCGACGCCATCGGGCGCCTCGACGCCCCGCCCTCGACCGATTCCCCCGCCGCGCCGAAGCACGCGCGGCGCCTGATCCTCGCGCTGCTGCAGCGCTCGCGCGGCGCGTTCGCGCTCGCGCTCGTCGCATGCGTGCTCAACGGCGCGTCGAGCGTGCTGCTCGTCGCCACGTTGAGCCGCGCGCTGTCGCAGCCTGGCGCGGCCGACGCCTCGCTCGCGTGGCGCTTCGGCCTCTGCGCGGTCGTCGCGCTCGTCACGCGGATCGTCACCGGCGTGCTGTTCGCGCGGCTGTCGCAGGACACCATGGCGCAACTGCGCGAGCACGTCGCGCGGCGCGTCGCGGCGGCCGAGTTGCAGGACGTCGAGCGGATCGGCGCGGCGCCCGTCCAATCGGTGCTGACCGACGACGCCACCAACGTGTCGATGCTGTTTTTCGCGCTGCCGAATCTCGTGATGCACGGCTCGATCGTATTCGGCTGCCTCGGCTACCTCGCGTGGCTGTCGTGGCCCGTCTGCCTGCTCGCGGTGGCGGCGATCCTGACCGGCTCGCTCGGCTATCACGCGGGCGACAAGCGCGCGATCGCATGGCTCGAGGATGCGGGCCGCGCGCAGGACAAACTGTTCGGCTACCTCGGCGCGCTGTTCTCCGGCGCGAAGGAACTGAAGCTGCATCAGGCGCGCTCGCGCCAGTTCGTCGACGGGCAGCTCGGCGCCGCGATCGCCGAAGTGCGCGACCATCGCCGCCGCGCGTTCAGCGCGTATGCGGTCGGCGTCGGCTGGATCGTGTTCCTGTTCTATGTGTTTCTCGGCGTCGCGTCGTTCTGGCCCGCGCTCGGCGTACGCGGCGACGCGGGCGCCGCGTCCGGCTACGTGGTCGTGTTCCTGTTCATGCTGCTGCCGCTCGACGGGCTGTTGAACAACGTGCCGACACTGAACGCGGCGCGCGTGTCGCTCGAGCGCATCGAGAAGCTGATGGCGCAATTCGGCGCGCTGCGCACCGCGCCGGCGCCGGACGAAAGCGCGGCGCATGCGCCGTTTCGCACGCTCGCGCTGCGCGGCGTCACCCATTCGTATTTCCACGAGCGCGACGAGCGGATGTTCCGCGTCGGTCCGATCGATCTGACGCTGAAGCCCGGCGAACTGGTGTTCATCGTCGGCGGCAACGGCAGCGGCAAGACCACGCTTGCAAAGGTGCTCACGGGGCTCTACGAGCCCGAAGGCGGGGTCATCGAACTCGATGGCAAGCCGGTGGGCCTCGTCGAGCGCGCCGCGTACCGCGAGCGCTTCTCGGCCGTGTTCAACGATTTCCACCTGTTCGACGCGCTGCTGGGCATCGTCGACCCGAGCGACGCGGCGCGCGCGCAGGCCGATGCGCGCGCGAACGCGCTCGTCGCCAAGCTTGCGCTCGATCACAAGGTCAAGGTCGTCGACGGCGCGTTTTCGACCCGCGCGCTGTCCACCGGGCAGCGCAAGCGGCTTGCGCTCGTCGTTGCCTATCTCGAGGATCGGCCGCTCTACCTGTTCGACGAATGGGCCGCGGACCAGGACCCGGCGTTCAAGGCGGTGTTCTACGAGCAATTGCTGCCGGAGCTGCGCGCACGCGGCAAGACAGTGATCGTGATCAGCCACGACGACCGCTATTTCCCGACCGCCGACCGCGTGCTGAAGCTCGACAACGGACGCATCGTCAGCGAGACGCGCGGCCCGGCACACGCCGCGGCGCTCGCGAACGGGACCAGCGGATAATCGCGACGGGTGCGCGGGTGCGTGCGGGCCGCCGATGCGCTACCCGATTTCGCGCGCCGGCGCGCGCCGCTCGATATGCCGCCCGGCTCCGAACACCGGCGCGTATGGGCCGCCCGATACCGCGCACTGGCGGCCCATCTCGCCCCCTGCCGCGCACATCTACCGCCCCTACATCTTCGAGCCGTCTTCTTTGCAGCCGTCGGCATTGCCGTCATCGCGCCGGCAGCCGCCCGTGCCCTTGCCGTCGTCGCCGACGGCATCGCCGAGCGCGACCGGATCGGGCATGGCCGCGAACACCCTGGCCGCGTCGCTATTGCCAATCACCGCGACATCGAGCGTGCAAGCGTCCTGCAGCGGGCCCTGCCTGACGCCGGCTTGCACGCAGACCGCGCGCGTGCGCTTGGCCAGGTCCGCCGGCAGATCCCGCGCAAAGAACGGCCGCCTCGGCACGCTGCGCTCGATCCGGGTTCCCCCGCACGCGGACAGCATCGAGTCGTTCGCGGGCACGCGCCAGCTTTCGGCAAAGCGGCCGTAAAGCGCGTCATGCGAGAACGGGCTCATCAGCATCTCGCCGCTTCGCGTCTCGATCGAGCGAACCCCGCCCGCGCCGTTGGCCAGCAGACCGCGAACGTTGCCAGGCCAGCGCCCGAGCCCAACGGAAACGTCGATATAGCTGGTGTTGTTCACCGCGCGGATGCTGTCGCCGCTTGGGCCGCGCACGATGTATACGTTTCCGTCGACCAGAATCTGGCCGCCGCCGGGAAGCAGCGTTGCCCGCTTCTCGACCATACGCGCCTGCCTGCCGTTGATCACGACGCGCGGCGGCGCCAGACAGATCGCGACGCGGCTTTTCCCCGCCCGCACCGCGACGGCCTTGTTGACCGTCGCGTTCGGCCAGCTCGGTGCGCCCGACACCTGGCGCGTCTGTACCGCGAAGTCCGGGCCGGTCTCGGCCAGCAGGAAGTCGCCCGCGGCCTGGAAGTCGTACAGCAAGCCGCCGAAGGTTGTCAGATGCGTGTCGCCGATCGTGGTGGCCGCCGCGCAGTTCGACGGCGAACCGCCCGCGCTGCTGGCGGCGAAGATGACCGCCGGCCCCGGCGCCGACGCGGCGGGCGGGCTCGGGCCGAAGCTCAGATTGTTGGTCTCGGCGGTAAAGCCCTGTGCAACGCAGGCCGGAGCGCTCGTGTTGCCGTTGATGACGCGGGTGCGCGCGACAAGCGTGGTGCCCGCGCCGAAATTGACCTGCGACGAGCAGCAATCGCCGAAGATGCCGAACTCGGCGGTATTCCACTGCTGACTCAGGCTGACCACGCTATCGGCCGCCGTCGCCGTGGCGGTGCCGCCCGGCGACGTGAGCACGACGGTATCGGTCGTGGCCGAGGCCGTGCCGGTCAACGTGGTTCCCTGCAATTGCGCGCCGCTTATCGCGGGCGCGGGCGTGCTGGCCGAGTTGAACCAGCAGCTGTTGCCGGACTGAATCCAGGGCCCCGCCGGGCAAGTGGCCCCGTAATTGATCAGCCAATACTCCATGAAGATGCACGGGCCGCCGCACTGATTCTGCGAATAGATGAACTGCTGCCAGCCGATGCAGCCGGCCACGCCGTTACACGCAGGCGTCGAGAAAAATTGGCTGTTGATCTGCAACGTGAACGCATTTGCGGCATTCGCGTTGCCGCCCCACGGCCCGGAGACGGTGACGCTCGACGGCGTGACGCTGTCGAAACTGCCGATGGCCGTGTTGATCTTCGGCCCGGACACCTGGGCCGAGATATCGTTGCCGTTGCCGACGAGGTTCGGCCGAGGCCCCGAAGCCGGCGGATTCTGGAATTTCGACGGTTCGCCGCAACGCACTTCCTGCCATTCGAGGCTTGGATAGGCGCCTTGAAAGCAGCCTTTCTTCGGCACCGGCCTTTGCGACATCGATTTTTGCCATGCTTGCCGCTTCTGCTGCTCGTCCTGGCTCATCAGCGCTTGCTCTCCGGCGACGGCTTCCGGCAGCGGCGCGGCCGCCGCCGAGGCCGCCGAGGCCGGCGGGGGCGGTTGCTGGGCGGACACGTCGACGGACAACAACACGGCTGAAGCGACGCATCCCGCGGCCCAGATTCCCAAGGCCCGGATGCCGCGCACCGATGAAGAGAAAAAGGATTGCATGATCGCCCTCCAAAACGCGGATCGCGCACGCCGGGAATATCGATATTTTTTATGAATTGATAGGCGTGCCAGAAAAATATAGGCGTCTTTTTACATATCGCGAAAAAATCGGATTTAAAAAATACCGTTTTTTATTTTCGGAGGGTAGAGAAAATCACCAGCCAAGGTAAATCATGCGCGTTATTGTTGATATGTTTGCATCTTTGATGGGAATCATCAGAAGGAAATGGCCTGCCGATTCTGCCGCCGGCCGCCATGACAGGGTCCAACGCCGCGATGAGAAAAACGACGCCGCCTGACTCCGCCTATTCATGTGGCGGCCATCGCATCATGCATTCGAACTCTTCCGATTGATCAGACAATCGCCGCAAAACGGGAAATTCGAATTCCTACGATTTATAAAATCCCAACCGGACCCGGTCGGCCATTTTCGGACATTTATTTATTGAAAAATTCCGATAATTCCCAAACCCGTCAATGAGTGCTGGGCCTGCGATTTTCGCCGTATCGCGATTTAGAATCGTGTGATTGATTGAATATTGCCGATTAAGCTGTTTTTAGCATGGCCGGCGGGTTGTCCGCCGCCCCGTTGGACGCGTGCGGCGAATCGATCGACGGCTCACCCGCTCCATCCGCCGACCGTCGGCCGCACACCGGAACAAGCCCGTCGCGCCGCCGGCTCAACGCGGCGCGGGCGCGGACGCTTTCGGCAGTGCCAGCAGCCGCGCCGTGATCTCGTCCGCGAGCCGCAGCGCCGACATCGGCCCGCCGAACCCCCAGATATTGCGTTCGACGAGCGCCACCCGCCCCGCCCGCCGCGCCGGCACGAACCGCCAGATCTGCGAATCGAGCTTCGCGTCGAGCGGCACGCCCGGCGCGCTCGCGCTGACGAACAGCACCGCCAGATCCGGCTGCTTGAGTAAATCCTCCGATGTCACATAGACCGTGCCCTCCCGCGTCGGCTCGCCAGGCCAAGGGTCGAGCCCGAGCGCGCGCGCGATGCCCGCCGGCGCGCTGTTGCCGGTGAACGCCCAGTACCGGTCCGGCAGCCCCAATTCCTGCAACCATGCCACGCGCTCGCCGTCGCGCCCCGCTGCGGCAATCCGCTGCGCGTTGCGGGCGATGCCGGCATCGACGCGCGCGTTGAGCGCCTGTGCGTCGCGCTCACGGCCGGTCAAACAGCCGATCGTGCGCAAAATCGCGCGCGCCCAATCGAATTGCGTCACCTGCCGTCCGTCCTCGACGTAATTCGGGCTGTATTTGAACAGCACCGTCGGCGCGATCCGCGATAGCGCATCGAAAATCGGCGCGTGCCGCAGGCCGACGCCCAGGATCAAATCCGGCTTGGCCGCCGCGATCGCCTCGAGGCTGGGCTCCTGCCGCGTGCCGACATCCGGCACGCGCGCAAGCCGCGCATCGTCGTAACCGATCCAGACCGGGTAGTACGCGGGATCGGCCATGCCGGCCGGCGTGATGCCGAGCGCGGCGAGATCCTCCGCGAACATGAATTCGAGTACGACGATCCGTTTCGGCTTGACCGGTAGCGTCCGGCTGAACTGCGAGACAGTCGGATCGGCGGCGAGCGGCTGGCAGACCGGCGATGGCGGCGCGGCCGCCTGCGCGTGCGGCGCGAGCAGCGCCGCGCAGGCGGCGAATACCGCCACGGCGGCCGATGCGCGCACGAATCGTCGGCACGCGCGCCGCGTGCGGCATGCCATGTGCATATAGACATCCGCCGCCGCGCCGAGCCCGCCCGTCGGCCGCGCGAGCCACCGGCTCAATGGTGCGCCACGCACGTTCACCGCAGCGCCTCCTGCTTCGCCAGTTCGTCGTCGCCCATCGTCAGGAGCAGCGGACAGCTTCCACACAGTTGGTCTTCCCCGGGGATTTCGTTGCGCAGACAACATACGCGGCGCACGCGGAACGGATCGGGCAAGCGCGCCGAACCAGGCGTCACGCGCCGCACCGGCAAGCGCAGCGGGTTCGCTTCGCCGTGCGCGTCGAGCGCGCCGAACAGCCACGCGGCATCGGCCGCCGCACGCGGCACGTGCGCGCACTGTTCGAACAGATAGTCGAGCAAATTGCCCGCGTTGCTCCACAACACGCGCGGCGAGAGCTTCGCAAGCGTGCCGAGCGCGCCGATCGTCGCGCGCAGATGTTCGACGAGCGCCGCGTAGCGCGACGCGGGATCGGGCTGCGCCGGGCGCAGCGCGTCGGCGTCGAAAATCAGCGCGGCGGGCATCCCGTCGCGCAGCACGACGCGCATCCGCGACGGCGTCATGTCGAGCGTGCGGCCCAGCAGCAGCGCGGCGGCGAAACCCGCCGACGCCGCCAGCCCGAAGTAATACTTGCTCCATTGCGACAGCAACGCGCGCGCCTGCGCGCAAACGTCGCCGCCGTACAGCGCGGCCATCGCGCCAAGCAGCGCATCTCGCCGGCTCGCGAGCGCGTCCGGCGGAATCACGTCCGGTGCGCTGCCGCCGTGCGCCGCCAAGGCAGGCTCGTCGCACGCATCCGGCACGCCGAGCCACACATGTTCGAGATAGTGCGCGACCGGCGCCGGCGCGAACGCCGATAAACGTTGCGCATGCACCCGATGCGGCATCACCGGGCACCCCGCCGCTCGCGCCGCGCCTCGGCGATCAACAGCGCGAGCAGATACGGCGCGCCGATCAGCGCAGTGAGCACGCCAGCCGGAATCTCGCGCGGCGCGAGCAGCGTGCGCGCGGCGATGTCGGCCGCCGCGAGCACGAGCGCGCCGCACGCGGCGGCGACCCACAGGCGCGTCGCATGCGTGCGTGCGCCCAGCATCGCCGCGAGATGCGGCGCCATCAGTCCGATGAAGCCGATCGGGCCGACCGCCGCGACCGCCGCGCAGGCCGCGAGTGTCGCGATCGTCAGCACGAGCGGACGCAACAGCGCGATCGGCAGCCCCAGCGCGGCGGCCTGATCGTCGCCGAGCGCAAGCAGATCGAGCGGCTTGGCCAGCAACGCGAACGCCGGCAGCGCGAGCACGCACCACGGCAGCAATGCGGCAAGTTCGCCCCAGCTGCGGCCATACGTGCCGCCGACGAGCCAGACGACGAAGCGCGCAGGCTGCACGCTTTCCTGCGTAATCAGCCACTGCGCGAGCGTCGTCCACAGCGTGCCGAGCACGATGCCCGTCAGCGCGACGGCGATCGGCGCATAGCGATGCCGGCGGTTCAGCAGCAGCGTCAACGCGAGCGTCGCACCGCCGCCCGCAAGCGATGCGGCAACGAGCGTCGCATGCGCGGCGAGCGGCCACGCGACGAGCGCGGCGAGCGTCGCGAGCCCCGCGCCTTGCGTGACACCCAACACCTCGGGCCCCGCGAGCGGGTTGCGCACGACGCTCTGCATCAGCACGCCGGAAGCCGCGAGCAATCCGCCCGCCAGCAACGCGCAGATCAGGCGCGGCGCACGCAGCTCGACGAGCATGCGCGCGACCTCGTCGCGGCCGGCAAACGCCGCGAACCAGCGCGCGGGGCCAACCGACACCGGCCCGAACGACGCGCCCGCCACGACGATAAGCGCCGCCGCGATCAACGCGAGCGCGGCCAGCACGGGCGACGGCAGGGCTTTGAGCGCGCGCAATGCGCGCGCACCGCCGTCAGGCCGGGCCCGCCGCTCGTGCGTCAAATCGAGCGCGCCGGACCACGCCGCGCCGCGCCGGATCATCGCGAGCATCAGCGGCGTGCCGACGAACGCGACCGCCACCCCCGTCGACAGCGTTGAATCCAGACCGAGCGCGAGCACGGCGCTGTCGGTGGCGAGCACGAGCGCGCCGCCCGCGAGCGCGGCAAGCGGCACCAGCGCGCCGAGCTTGGCCGATTTGGCGCCGCGCATGCGCCGCAACAGATTCGGCGCGACGAGTCCGACATAGGACAGCGGGCCCGCGATGCTGACCGCCACACTCGCGAAGCCGACCGCAACGAGCGTGGCCGCCAGCCGCGTCGCGTCGACGCGCACGCCGGCCGCGGCCGCCGCGTCGTCGCCGAGCGCGAGCGGATCGAGCGGCCGGATCACGAGCGGCAGCGCCGCGAGCGGCGCCACGAGCCAGACGAGTGCATCGCGCAGTCCGGCCGCGCCCGGCTGGTACAGGCTGCCGCTCGCCCACAGCGACGCGCCGGTGACGGTTTGCTCGAAAAACGCGAGCAGCAGCGTCGTCATTGCCGAAAAAAGCAGCATGCAGACGCTGCCCGCGAGAATCAGCCGCAGCGGTGTCGCGCG
>NZ_FXAN01000054.1 GCF_900176645.1 Burkholderia singularis | reverse complement strand
GCCGTTGAGCCCCCCGCTGCCGTCGCGGCCATCGGACGCCCGTGCGGCAAGCGCTGCGCCGCTGGCCGGCCGATTTCGCGCGCGCACGAGCGCCGAGTCTGAGACAGGCACGCCACTGGCCGGCGAATCGGCCCGCCGCGCCGCGCCCGCACCGCTCGCCCCATCCGGCGCGGGCGCGCCATCCTGCCCGCTCGCCCGCTGCGCCGCCGGCCAATCGGCGCCGTCCACCGTCGCGGCGGGCAAATAGGCGAGCCGCGCGGAGATCACGCGTCGCGTACCGGCCACAAGTTCAGCCGGCCGGGCGCGTTTCATCCCATGTTTGGCCATATAATCCATCTCGCCGTGGCATCCGGCTTCCAGCCAGGCGGCGAGCCCCGCTTCGGCATCCGAGAGATCGGTATTGCTGATGCCGATCGCCCCGAAACCCAATTCGCGCCCCCACGCCTTGATGCGCGACGCAAGCTCGGCGAGCCCGGCATCGTCAAGGCGAGACGGCGCCGTGCGCCCGTCATGCGGCGGGTGCGTATCTGCGACTGCGAGTTCCGGAATTCGGTCCATCGCTCTATTTTACGAGATGCCCGAAACGTCCAGCCACGTGTCCGTCACGACCGCCCTGCCCGCTGCGCTCAACGAGCGCACGTTCGCGCTCGCCGACGAAGCGGCAACGATCGCGTTCGGCGAACGTGTCGCCCGCGCGCTCGACGCGACCTATGCGCAACGCTGCGCCGAGCACACGTTCGACGGCCTGCAAATCCAGCTCGACGGCGATCTCGGCGCGGGCAAGACGACGCTCGTGCGCGCGATGCTGCGTGCGCTGGGCTACACAGGCCGCGTGAAAAGCCCGACCTACACGCTCGTCGAACCCTATGCGCTCGCGCACGCTGCCGGGGAACTCGAGGTGTATCACTTCGATCTGTACCGATTTAGCGATCCGGCCGAATGGGCCGACGCGGGTTTTCGCGAGTACTTCAATTCCGGCGCGATCTGCATCGTCGAATGGCCGCAGCGGGCTGGCGCGCTGCTCGGCGTGCCGGATCTCGTGTTCTCGCTTGACGTGGACGGCGCGGGCCGTGTCCTCGTCGCTCGCGCGTACAGCGCATCAGGAAACGCATGTCTCGAAAGATGTTGATCAAACCGTTCCGCTCGATCGAATCGGCGGCCACCGCGAACCACAACTGGCGGCGCAGGCAAATTCTGCGCGCGGGCGCGTCGACGCTCGTGCTCGGGCTCGCGATGCCGCGCATCGCGCATGCGACGTCGGTGCTCGGCGTGCGCGTCTGGCCCGCACGCGACTACACGCGCGTGACGATCGAATCCGATCAGCCGCTGCAGAACGCGCAGCAGTTGCTGCAAGGCCCGGACCGGCTCGTCGTCGACCTGAACGGCCTCGAACTCGATCAGGCGCTGCGCGATCTGGTATCGAAGATCACGCCGAACGATCCGCAGATCCAGTCGGTGCGGGTCGGCCAGTACCAGCCGCATGTCGTGCGGATGGTGTTCGACCTGAAAGGCTCGGTGAAACCTCAGGTGTTTACGCTGCCGCCCGTCGGCACTTATCGCTACCGGCTCGTGTTCGATCTGTATCCGGCCGTCGCGCCCGATCCGCTCGCCGATCTGATCATGCAGACCGAACGCAAGGAGCAGCAGCTCAACGACACGCTGCGCGCGCAGGAAGCGCAGCCGCCGAGCGCCACGCTCAACGGCCCGTCGGCGGCGCCGCCGGTCGCGGGCGGCACCGACAACAGCGACGCCTTCTTCCAACGCTTCGCGCAGAACAACACCCCGCCGTCGCCCGCGCATCCCGCGCGCCCGGCGCCGAGCGCGCCGGCCAATCCGGGCGCCGCGCAAACCACGCCGCCCGCCACGGCGGCGCGGCCCGCGCCCAAGCCGTCGGCGCCGCCCGTCATCGCCCGCAAGAACGACGATGACGACGACACCTACGCATTCACCGCGCCCAAATCGGGCCGCGGCGCAACCGTGCGCCTGCTGACCGTCGCGATCGATCCGGGTCACGGCGGCGAGGACCCGGGCGCGATCGGCGGCGGCGGCACCTACGAGAAGCACATCGCACTCGATATCGCCAAGAAGCTGCGTGCGAAGATCGACGGCGCGCCGAACATGCGCGCGATGATGACCCGCGACGCCGATTTCTTCGTTCCGCTGAACGTGCGCGTGCAAAAGGCTCGCCGCGTCGGCGCGGACCTGTTCGTGTCGATCCACGCGGATGCGTTCACCACGCCGTCGGCGCGCGGCTCGTCGGTTTTCGCGCTGTCCGATCATGGCGCGTCGAGCGCCGCTGCGCGCTGGCTCGCGAACAAGGAGAATTCGTCGGACCTGATCGGCGGCATCAATATCAAGACACAGGACGTATCGGTAAGCCGCGCGCTGTTCGATATGTCGACGACCGCGCAGATCCGCGATTCGCTGCGCTACGGCAACTACGTGCTGAAGGAAGTCGGCAACATCAACAAGCTGCACAAGGGCTCGGTCGAGCAAGCCGGGTTCGCGGTGCTGAAAGCACCCGACATTCCGTCGATCCTCGTCGAAACCGCGTTCATCAGCAATCCGGACGAGGAGCGCCGGCTCAACGACGACGCGTACCGCGACCAGATGGCCGACGCGATCTTCCGTGGAATCAAGCGCTATTTCGCAGCGAATCCGCCGCTCGCGAAGAACCGGATGGCCTGACACACGTTCGAGCGGCGCGCCGTGGTGCGATCCGGCGCGGCACGGCTCGTCGTTCGGAGCGATCTCGGATGGCTTGCGGCAGTGCCGGCGTATTCACCCCGGCCTGCCGCGCGCGGCCCGGCACCCGGCAGGACACAGCGGACGCCCGCAGCCGATCGCCCCGCGCCGGCGGTCACGACGCGCCCACCGGACGCCGCACGAGCCGGGCTCCGAACACGTTCACCGCCAGCCCCGCCATCACCAACGCCGCGCCGACGAGCTGCGCGCGCGACAGGTGCTCGCCAAGCAGCAGCGACGACGACGCAAGGCCGACGATCGGCACCAGCAGTGAGAACGGCGCGACCTGCCCGGCCGGATAGCGCGACAGCAGCCGGCTCCAGATACCGTAGCCGAACAGCGTCGCGACGAACGCGAGATAGGCGATCGCGAAGATCGACAGCCCCGACAGCGACGTCATCGCCGCCGCCATCCGCTGCGGCCCCTCGAACAGATACGACAGTACGGCAAACGGCACGGGCGGCAACAGGCTCGCCCAGACGACGAGCGGCACGAGATCGACCTTGCCCATCTTCTTCATCACGATGTTGCCAAGCGCCCAGCACGCCGACGCGGCGATCGTCAGCAGGAAACCCGCGAGCGTCATCCCCTGGCCGCCTTGCGCGGCGATCACGACCAGACCGGCGGCGGCGATCGCCAGGCCGGCGAGATTTTGCGCGCGCACGCGCTCGCCCAGAAACAGTGACGCGAAGCCGAGCGTGAAAAACGCCTGCGCCTGGAGGACGAGCGACGCGATCCCGGCCGGCATGCCGACCGACATCCCGAAAAACAGAAACACGAACTGTCCGAGCAGAATCGTCGAGCCGTAAAGCGCCAGCAGATGCCATGCAATCCGCGGGCGGCGCACGAGGAATACGGCAGGCACCGCGGCGAATACGAAGCGCAATGCGCCGAGCAGCATCGGCGGCACGCCATGCAGGCCGACCTTGATCACGACGAAGTTCACGCCCCACGCGACAATCACCAGCAGCGCGAGCAATAGATCCTTCGGTGACATCGGCATGACGCGTTCTCCTGGATGCGTATTGGATTGGTATCGCCGCCGGCTTCGGCGCGAAGCCAATTAGTGTAGCGAGATTCCGCGCACGGCGCTGCCGGCGCGCGCGGCAAACTGCGATGGCGGCAGGCATCGCGCCGCCGCAACAGCCACTACAATGGGAGCCCCATCGCCTTCATCCGGACGCTGACATGACCGATTCGATCCAGACCATTCTGAAGCCGCACGTTCGCGACCTCGGCGGCGGTGTGTCCGTGCGCCGCACGCTGCCCGCGCTGTCGCCGCGCTTCGTCGGACCGTTCGTGTTCTTCGATCACCTCGGGCCGATCACGTTCGCGCCCGGCGAAGGTCAGGACGTGCGCCCCCATCCGCATATCGGCCTCGCAACCGTCACCTATCTGTTCGACGGCGCGATCATGCATCGCGACAGCGTCGGCTCGGTGCAAAAAATCGTGCCGGGCGACGTCAACTGGATGACGGCGGGCCGCGGCATCGTCCATTCCGAGCGCACGCCGGACGCGGAGCGCGCGAGCGGCCAGACCGTCCATTGCATCCAGACGTGGGTGGCGCTGCCGCGCGAATACGAGACGATCGAGCCGTCGTTCGAGCACCACCCCGCCGCGACCCTGCCGAAGCTCACGCGCGACGGCGTCGTGCTCACGGTGATCGCGGGCGATGCGTTCGGCCTGCGCTCGCCCGTCACGACATATTCGCGCACGCTGTACGCCGCGGCTGAATTCGAGCCCGGCGGCGCATTCGCACTCGACGCCGAGCACGACGAACGCGCCGTCTATCTGGCCGAGGGCGACTTGGCCATCGACGGCCAGCCGCTGCCCGCCGCGCACATGGCAGTCCTCACGCCGGGCGCACGCGTCACGCTCGCGAGCGCGCAAGGCGCGCGCGTGATGGTGCTCGGCGGCGACAAACTCGACGGCGAGCGTTTTCTCGACTGGAATTTCGTCGCGAGTTCCCGCGACGCGATCGAACAGGCAAAAAGCGCGTGGGCGGCTCAGCAGATGGGCAGCGTCCCCGGTGAAACCGAGTGGATCGCGCTGCCGGAGCGCCGCGCGCATTGAAAAACCGCTGCGCATCCGCACTATGCGGATATCAACGTAAATGAGGACGTCATGAACACCACGCTCGCCACTTTCGAACAAGACGTCATCGACGCATCGCTTGCCGCACCCGTGCTGGTCGATTTCTGGGCGCCCTGGTGCGGCCCGTGCAAGACGCTCGGCCCGCTGCTCGAGAAGCTCGAGCGCGACTACGAAGGGCGCTGGAAGCTCGTCAAGGTCAACGTCGACGAGAATCCCGAACTTGCATCGCACTTTCAAACGCGCAGCATTCCGCACGTGATCGCGTTCGCGGACGGCCAGCCCGTCGACCAATTCGTCGGCGTGCTGCCCGAAGGGCAGTTGCGCGCGTTCATCGATCGACTCTTGCCCGCGCCCGAGGAGGCCGAGCGCCGCGCCGCGCAGGCCGCGTTCGCCGAAGGCCGGCCCGACGACGCGCGCTCGCATCTCGAACACGCGCTCGCGCTGAACCCCGGCTACGACGAAGCGCGGCTCGATCTCGTCGAGCTGCTGCTCGCGCAGAACCGGATCGACGACGCGCGCGCCGAAGCCGACCGGCTGTCGCAGCAAACCAAAAATGGAGCGGACCCGCGCTATCAGGCGATCAAGACGCGCTTCGACGCGCTCGACGCCACCGCCGATCTGCCGCCCACCGACGCGCTCGAAGCACGGATCGCCAGCCATCCGGACGATCTCGAAGCGCGCTTCGATCTCGCGCAAAGCCTGATTGCCCGGCGCGCCTACGAAGGCGCGCTCGAACAGCTTCTCGAGATCGTCAAGCGCGATCGCACGTTCGGCGACGACGTCGGCCGTAAAACGATGATTTCGGTGTTCGAGCTGGCGGCCGACCAGCCTGCGCTCGTGTCCACATGGCGGCGCAAGCTGAGCACGGCACTCCATTGAAATCGCGCGGGCCGATCGCGGCGACGCGATCGGCAACGGCAGACCACCGCGGATAACGGCAAGCGGCACACATACGCATCGGCCGCGCGTACGTGCGCGTTACCCTTGCGCGTTCGCCGCAAGCGCGCGCAGCGCATGCGCGGCCGCTGCGAAGCCGAAACTCGCCGTCACGCATACACTGGAGCCGAATCCCGCGCAATTGAGCCCCGCTGCCCCCATCGCGCCCGCCGGCGCGGCTAAATCGCCTGCGCCGCACGCAGCCGCTTGCGGATAAATCAACGGCTCGTCCGAATAAACGGCGCTCACCTTGAATTTCGCTTTCGGCCCGCGCGGAAAACCATGCTGCTTGCGCAGTTGCGCGCGCACCTTCGACAGCAGCGGGTCCTGAATGGTCTGCGCGAGATCGTCGATGCGTATGCGGGTCGGATCGAGCTGGCCGCCCGCGCCGCCCACCGTAACGAGCGGCTGCGCGTGCGCGACGCACCACGCGATCAGCGCGACCTTGGTGCGCACGCTGTCGATCGCGTCGATCACGAAATCGAAGCCGGCGCCCAGCATCGCATCGAGCGTGTCGGGCTCGACGAAGTCCTCGATCTTGACGACCTTGCACGCCGGATCGATCAGCGCGATGCGCTCGGCCATCGCATCGACTTTCGGCTTGCCGTAATTGCCGTCGAGCGCGTGAATCTGCCGGTTCGTATTGCTTTCGGCGACATTATCGAGATCGATGAGGGTCAATTCCCCGATCGCGCTGCGCGCGAGCGCCTCGGCCGCCCATGAGCCAACGCCGCCGATGCCGATCACGGCAACGCGCGAGCGTTCGAACGCGGCGAGCGCGCTTGCGCCATAGAGCCGAGCGAGCCCGCCGAAGCGCCGCGCACGATCCACGTCAAGCTGTTGCGGCGCGCGCAGAGTAAGATCATCGGACGTCGCGATGGCGTCGGTACGAGGCATAAGGAAAAGACGGAAAAGGCGACAAGTCCGCTATTTTGCCTGATCGCCGCGCGGCAAACACGCGCGTATCCGACGCCGCGCAGAATTTTTCCACCTTCGCTATACTGGCCCCGATTGAGCGTTCGCACACCGATGACGACCCTAGCCGATCTCCGCATCAATTACTCCCGCGCGTCGCTTGGCGAAGCCGACGTCAACCCGAATCCCTTCGCCCAGTTCGACGCCTGGTTCAACGACGCCCTCAACGCCCAGCTGCCCGAGCCGAACACGATGACGCTCGCGACCGTCGACGCGTCGGGGCGGCCGTCGGCACGTATCGTGCTGATCAAGGGCGTCGACGAGCGCGGCTTCGTTTTCTTCACCAATTACGAAAGCCGTAAGGGCCGCGAAATCGCGCAGAACCCGAATGCGGCGCTGCTTTTCTATTGGATCGAGCTCGAACGGCAAGTCCGCGTCGAAGGCCGCATCGAAAAGACCAGCGCGGAGGAAAGCGACCGTTACTTCGCGTCGCGGCCGCTCGGCTCGCGCATCGGCGCGTGGGCGTCCGAGCAGAGCGCGGTGATCGCGAGCCGCGACGTGCTCGAGGCGCGCGAGCGCGAAATCCGCGCGCGCTTCGGCGACGAGCCGCCGCGCCCGCCGCACTGGGGCGGCTACCGGGTCGTGCCGTCGTCGATCGAATTCTGGCAAGGCCGTCCGTCGCGGCTTCACGACCGTCTGTTATATACGCGCGATGCCGCGTCGGCGAGCGGCTGGACGATTTCCCGCCTGTCGCCGTAAGTTCAGCCGCGCTCTTCGCGCCGCATCACGCACGGCCTGCGGCGCGGCGCGCTTTGCAGGGCGGCGGGGGCCGTCCGGTCGAAAATTTGGCTGTCTGTATTTCGTTTCAACGAACAACGGAGAATCCAAATGTTCTGGGAAAAGAAACTGGCACAATGGGCGGAAGACGTCAGGGCGAAGGCGAACTTGCCGGCGCGCCTCGTTCTCTGGAACGGCCAGCAGCTCGATTTCGGCACATTCTCGGCGCCGCGGGTAACGCTCAAGGTCAATCACGCGTCGGCGTTGCCGCTGCTGCTCGACCCGAGCCTCGACAATCTCGGCGAAGCCTACGTGAAGGGCAAGATCGACATCGAGGGCAAGCTCGCCGACATCATCAACATCGGCTATTCGCTCGCGCGCAGCACCGTGACGAACGCAAGCAAGCTCGCGCGCATGAAGCGCTACTTCAGCCACTCGAAGCAGTCGGACCAGAAGGCGATCCAGTATCACTACGACGTATCGAACGATTTCTACAAGCTGTGGCTCGACGAGAACATGGTCTACTCGTGCGCGTACTTCGAGAACGGCGACGAGGATCTGGGCACCGCGCAAATCAAGAAGATCGACCACATCCTGACGAAAATCCAGCTTCAGCCCGGTCAGCGTCTGCTCGATATCGGCTGTGGCTGGGGCGCGCTCGTGCTGCGCGCGGCAAGCAAGTTCGGCGCGCGCTGCGTCGGCGTCACGCTGTCGCAGAACCAGTTCGATCTCGCGACCGAGCGCGTGAAAGCCGCCGGCCTCGGCGACCGGATCGAAATCCGGCTGCAAGACTACCGCGATATCGATGGCCAGTTCGATCGAATCACGAGCGTCGGGATGTTCGAGCACGTCGGCCGAAAGAACCTGCCGCTCTACTTTTCGCGCGTGCGCGAGCTGCTCGTCGAGGACGGCATCGCGATGAACCACGGCATCACGTCGACCGACGCCGATAGCGGCGAAACCGCGCTCGGCGGCGGCGAATTCATCGACCGCTACGTGTTTCCGGACGGCGAACTGCCGCACATCAGCCTCGCGCTCGACGCCGCACAGCGCGGCGGGCTCGAGGCGGTTGACGTCGAAAGCCTGCGCCGGCACTATGCGCGCACGCTCGAAATCTGGACAGAGAACTTCGAGGCGAAAGCCGACGAAGCGAGAAAGCTCGTCGACGACGAAAAATTCCGGATCTGGCGCGTCTATCTGGCCGGCTGTGCGTATGCGTTCGAGCACGACGACGTGTCGATCTTCCAGATCGTGTGCCGCCGGGCCGGGCGCAGCGCGAAAACGCTGCCGTGGTCGCGCCGCTATATGTACGAACACGCGCTGCCGCGCTGAGCAGCGTCTTTTTGCCATGACGGATGGGTGACGACAGCACGCGGCGCGCGCCGCGAGAGCCGCGACAGGAAAACGACGCGCAACGCGATCAGTTCGATTTGTTCGGAAACGCGTTGCCGCCCGCTGCCGGCAGCAAGCCGCCGCGTAAGGCGAGCGACAGTTCGAATGCCGGAGGCTCGTCCGATACGTCGAGCCCATCCAGCGCTGCGGCCGCGCACGGCGCCTACGCGGCCGATGATCATGCCACGCCCACGCTGCCGGGCTTCGACGCCCCGCCGCCGCCCGACGCCCCACCGAAGAAGCGCGCTCACCGGCATGGCCGGCGCGGCGTCGCGCCCGCCGAGATTTCCGACGATGTCGCGGCCGCCGCACAAGCGCTGCCGCCGCTCGTGCGGCTCGGCACGTCGTCGTGGTATTTCCCCGGCTGGAAAGACATCGTCTACGGCGACGACTACGCGCAATCGAAGCTGTCGCGCGAAGGACTCGAAGCCTACGCGGCGCACCCGCTGCTCAAGAGCGTCAGCCTCGACCGCTCGTTCTACGCGCCGCTCAGTGTCGCCGATTACCTGCGCTACGCGCGGCAGGTGCCGGACGATTTCCGCTTCGTCGTGAAAGCGCCCGCGTCGGTCACCGATGCGCTCGTGCGCGGTGCGCGCGGCGAGCCGGCCGGCCCGAATCCCACGTTCCTGAACGCGCAGATCGCCACCGACGAATTCGTCCGGCCCTGTCTGGAAGGGCTCGGCCACAAGGTGGGCGCGCTCGTGTTCCAGTTTTCGCCGATGCCGGATACCCTGCTTGCCGATCCGGCCGCGCTGATCGAGCGGCTTGCCGCGTTCCTCGCCGCGCTGCCGCCGCTACCCGGGGGCTCAGGCAACGCCGGCGGCCCGCGCTACGCGGTCGAGATCCGCGACGCCAGCCTGCTCACGCCCCGCTTTATCCGTGCGCTGTCGGCCGCTGGCGTGCGCTACTGCGTCGGGCTGCATGCCAGGATGCCCGACCCGCTGCGTCAATCGGCAGCGCTTGCGTTGCTCGACGGCGAGCCGTCCGGGCCGCTCCTCGTTCGCTGGAGCCTGCACGGCGGCTTCAAGTACGAACAGGCAAAGGCAAAATACGAGCCGTTCGACCGGCTCGTCGACGAAGATCCGCACACGCGCTCGGCCCTCGCTGAACTCGCCGCGCGTTATGCGCTCGCCGGGCAGCCGGTGATCATCACGATCAACAACAAGGCGGAAGGATCGGCGCCGCTGTCGTGCATCGCGCTCGCGAAGGAGATTGCGGCTGCCTACGCGCGCTCGCAGGGCGAGGCGGCGTAGCGCGAGCGCGGCGCGTCTGAACGGCGCAAGCGGTAACAAACCTGCGTAGCGCGCATCGTGCTCAATGCGGCGGCGCCAGATGCAATGAACATGCAGCCGAGCGGCTCATGCGATCGATTCCGCGCACACGCGATGCCCGCCGGGCCGACGCTCGGGCCGAATCCCGCGCAACCCGCGTCGCTCGATAGCCGTCCCGATGGGACGGCCGGCGCGTGCCCACCCGCCGCCGCAACCGAGCCCGCCAACCGCAAGCCGGCCGCGCCCCGCATCACGCACCGCGCGACTTCAGCCGATGCGCGAACTTCTGCCGGAACTTCGCGAGCTTCGGCCCGATTACGACCGCGCAATAGCCCTGCGCCGGATTGCGCGCGTAGTAATTCTGGTGATACGCCTCAGCCGGCCAGTAATTGCCGTCGAGCGGCTCGACACGCGTGACGATCGGCGCGTCGTACAGCGGGTCGCGCTCAAGCGCGCGGATCACGTCGAGCGCGGTTTCGCGCTGTGCGTCCGAGTGCGTGAAGATCACCGACCGGTATTGCGTGCCGACGTCGTTGCCCTGCCGGTCGAGTTGCGTCGGATCGTGCGTCGCGAAGAAGATTTCGAGAACCTCGCGATAGCCGATCCGGGCCGGATCGAACGTGACATTGACGACCTCGGCATGACCCGTCTCGCCGTCGCACACATCGCGATAGCCGGGATTGCGCGTATGGCCGCCCGCATAGCCCGATTCGACCGCCACCACGCCGTCGACATCGAGAAACACCGCCTCGGTACACCAAAAACATCCGCCGCCCAGTGTGGCGACTTCGTGCATTGCCTGATTCATACCGGTATCCTTTCGTTCATTACCCATTTCGCATGCGGTATTTAGCGCGCCTAATGCGGCGCAGGCCGCTCAGTCAAACGTCATGCCCGTCGCAGCACAGCGCGATTCCGCTAAAATCGTCACACTCTGACCGATTCCCTCATGACCTTTCTTTTCTCTACCCGCCATCCGGCACGCGCCGCCACAGTCGCCCGGTGCCGCGCGTCGTCCAAGGCTATCGCGCGATGAAACAGGCCAGCCCGCCGAATTTCGATTCCGCCGCGTTCCGCCAGGCGCTCGGCCAGTTCGCGACAGGCGTCACCGTCGTCACCACCCGTGCGCCGTCCGGCCAGTTGATTGGCATTACCGCGAGTTCGTTCAACTCGGTGTCGCTCGATCCGCCGCTCGTGCTGTGGAGCCTCGCGCACAAAGCGGCGTCGGCGTCCGTGTTCCGCGCGAACAGCCACTATGTCGTGAACGTGCTGGCCGCGTCGCAGCTCGATTTGTGCATGCGCTTTGCGACCGTCAAGGGCGATCGCTTCGAAGGCGTGTCGCACGCGGCGGGCGACACGGGCATGCCGGTGCTCGACGGCGCGCTCGCGTGGTTCGAGTGCCACAACCGCAGCCGCTACGACGAGGGCGATCACGTGATCTTCGTCGGTGAGGTCGAGCGGTGCGGCTTCCAAGGCGACGGCGCGCCGCTCGTGTTCCACGGCGGCGGCTTCCATCGCCTCACACAGCTTTGATCGGTCCGGTGCGCGCAAGTGCGACGGGCGGCCCCGCCTCGTCCTTCAGCATTTGCAGCACGATGTTCGAGCGAATGTCCATCACGCCGGGCGCCTTGTAGAGCTGATTGAGCACGAAATCTGAATAGTGCTTGAGATTATGCGCAAGTACGCGCAACAGATAATGTGACTCGCCCGTCACGACGAACGCGCCCACTACCTCCGGCCATTCGCGCAGCGCTTGCGCGAAGCGCTCGTGCCATTGCGCCTCGTCATTGCGCATCGACACCTGTACGAACGCCTCCAGCTCGAACCCGAGCTTCTCGCGGCTCAAGCACGCGCGATAGCGTTCGATCACCCCCTGCTCTTCGAGAAGCCGCATCCGCCGCAGACAAGCCGACGGCGACAGGGAAATACGTTCCGCAAGATCGAGGTTGCTGATCCGGCCTTCTTGCTGCAGGACGGCGAGAATACGGCAATCTGTAGCGTCCAGCGTGATCGCATGCACTTTTGGTCTCCGTTTTGAATCTATTTCGAATTATCTGCCAAATTGGTGGATTGTCCATGCTTATTTCGCAACCATCTGCGGCCGGCGTTTGCCTATCATCTCGGTACATGCCCGGCCGCCGCGCACCCCCGCGCACGCCGCCGCCCGCCCAGCGAAATCCCCCGCTGATTCAGCAGCAAACGCGATGAGCGCAGGGCGAATCGACTTATTCGTCTGATTTCAGCATTCGACTCGCTTCGATCTCACATGGCCGACCTCTGGGACATCTCTCCATCAATCCACCCCGCTACCCCCGTTTGGCCGGGCGATACGCCTGTTCGCGTCGAGCGGGTCTGGCGCATCGAAGCGGGATCGCCCGTCAATGTCGCGCGGCTCACGCTATCGCCGCACACGGGCGCGCACGCGGATGCGCCGCTGCACTACGACGCGCACGGCGCGTCGATCGGCGCAGTGCCGCTCGACGCGTATCTCGGCCATTGCCGCGTGATCGATTGCATCGGCGCGCATCCCGCGGTCATGCCCGGCGATGTCGCCGCGGCGCTCGCCGACGCCCCGCCGCCGCGCGTATTGCTGCGCACATACCGGCAGGCGCCGCTGCATGCGTGGGATAGCGCGTTCTGCGCGGTCGCGCCGGCGACCATCGATCTGCTCGCCGAACGGGGCGTGCGCCTCATCGGCATCGACACGCCGTCGCTCGATCCGCAGGAGTCGAAGACGATGGACGCGCACTGCCGCGTTCGCGCGCACCGGATGGCGATTCTCGAAGGACTCGTGCTCGATGCCGTCGCGGCAGGCGACTACGAACTGATCGCATTGCCGCTCAAGCTCGACGGGCTCGACGCGAGCCCCGTGCGCGCGGTGTTGCGCGCGCTGCCCGGCGCGCGCTGACGCGCCCGCCCTTCTCTTTTCTCGTCAAGCTGACCGACCTTATGAAGACACGTGAAGAAGCGCTCGCTCTCGACCGCGACGATCCGCTCGCCCCGCTGCGCGGCGCATTCGCATTGCCCGACGGCGTGATCTATCTCGACGGCAACTCGCTCGGCGCGCAGCCTCGCGCGGCTGCCGCGCGCGCGCAGCAGGTGATCGGCGCCGAATGGGGCGCGGGCCTGATCCGCAGCTGGAACACGGCCGGCTGGTTCGCGCTGCCGCGCCGGCTCGGCGACAAGCTCGCGCCGCTGATCGGTGCGGCGCCTGGCGAAGTCGCAATCACCGATACGATTTCGATCAACCTGTTCAAGCTGTTGTCCGCGATGCTGGGGCATCAAGCACAGCATGCGCCGCGCAAGCGCGTGATCGTATCGGAGCGCGCGAACTTTCCGACCGATCTATATATCGCGCAGGGACTCATCGCTCAGCTCGGCCAGGGCCATACGCTGCGTCTGATCGACGATCCCGCGCAACTGCCCGACGCACTCGACGACGAAACCGCCGTCGCGATGCTCACGCACGTGAACTATCGCACCGGCTACATGCATGACCTGCCGGCCGTCACGCAAGCGGTCCGGCAAGCCGGCGCGCTGATGCTGTGGGATCTCGCGCATTCGGCGGGCGCGGTGCCAGTGGATCTGAACGGCGCGCACGCGGACGGCGCGGTTGGCTGCACGTACAAGTATCTGAACGGCGGCCCCGGCGCGCCCGCGTTCGTTTGGGTGCCGGCGCGTCACCAGAGCAGCTTCGACCAACCGCTGACCGGCTGGTGGGGCCATCGCACGCCGTTCGCGATGCAGCCCGGCTTCGACCCCGACCCCGGCATCGCGCGCTTTCTGTGCGGCACGCAGCCGATCGTGTCGATGTCGATGATCGAATGCGGGCTCGACGTGTTCGCGCAAACCGACCTTCAGGCCATCCGCCGCAAGTCGCTCGCGTTGACTGACGCATTCATCGCGCTCGTCGAGTCGCGCTGCGCGGGACATGCGCTGAAACTCGCGACGCCGCGCGCGCATCATCAGCGCGGCTCGCAGGTGAGCATCGAGCATCCGCACGGCTATGAGGTGATGCAGGCGCTGATCGCGCGCGGCGTGATCGGCGACTATCGCGAGCCGCGCATTCTGCGCTTCGGATTCACGCCGCTCTATACGCGCTTCGTCGATGTATGGGACGCAGTCGACGCGCTCGCCGACATCCTCGACACCGGGGCTTGGCGCGCCAGCGAGTTCGCGACGCGCTCGTCGGTGACCTGAGCGGCTCGCGCGGCCACGCTTGCGTTCGGCGTTCGGCGTTCGGCGTTCGGCGTTCGGCGTTCGGCATTCGGCATTCGGCATTCGGCATTCGGCATTCGGCATTCGGCATTCGGCATTCGGCATTCGGCATTCGGCATTCGGCATTCGGCGTTCGGCATTCGGCGCTCGCCGTGCCCGCGCCGCACTTCGACGCGCGCGGGCACGGCTCATCCCAACATGGAGACCTTCGTGAATTCAGATCATCCCCCGCCGCCGGACAGCGGCGACGGCAATCCGCGCTGCCCGTTTGCCGGCTCCAGCGCGCCTCAAGCGCCTCAAGCGACGCACGCGCCGGACGCGACCGGCGACGGCACGGCCGCCGGCTGGCACCACGCGCAGCTCGACTTCTCGCAATCGATGAGCTACGGCGACTATCTATCGCTGTCGACGCTGCTGAATGCGCAGCACCCGCGCTCGCCCGAACACAACGAGATGCTGTTCATCATCCAGCATCAAACGAGCGAGCTATGGATGAAGCTCGCGCTGTTCGAGCTGCGCGCGGCGCGCGCATCGATCGTCGGCAATGCGCTGCCGCCTGCGTTCAAGATGCTCGCGCGCGTGTCGCGCGTACTCGAGCAACTCGTGCAGGCATGGAACGTACTCGCGACGATGACGCCGTCCGAATACTCGGCGATGCGGCCGTATCTCGGCGCATCGTCAGGCTTCCAGTCGCACCAGTACCGTGAACTGGAGTTCATACTCGGCAACAAGAACGCGCAGATGCTGCGTCCGCACGCCCATCGCGCGGAAATCCATACGCACCTGGAAGCGTCGCTGCGCGCGCCGTCGCTGTACGACGAGGCGATATTCCTGCTCGCGCGCCGCGGCTTTGCGATCGCGCCGGAGCGGCTCGACGCGGACTGGACGCAGCCGACGCGCACCGATCCAACAGTCGAGGCAGCGTGGCTCGAAATCTATCGCGCGCCGCACGCGCACTGGGAACTGTACGAACTGGCCGAGGAACTCGTCGATCTCGAGGACGCATTCCGTCAATGGCGGTTCCGCCACGTAACCACGGTCGAACGGATCATCGGCCTGAAAACCGGCACGGGCGGCACGAACGGCGCACCGTACCTGCGCAAGATGCTCGACGTCGTACTGTTTCCCGAGCTTTGGCGAGTGCGTACCGCACTGTAGCTTTGCCGTGCGCGGCCGGTTGCTCCGACCGCGCGGGCACCGCGCGAGAGCGTCGATGTCGGCCGGCGTCGCGCGTTTATAAGCGCGCGGACATGCCGCGCGCCGCGCTTCGCGGGAAGCGGCCGGAATCGGCGCGTCGTCGGCGGCGTCTATCGCACCGGCGCCGTTGCGACGCAAAATTCACCGGCTCCACACCCGCCCCTCGTCCACCGCGGCGTGTCACACAATCGCAATATCGACGGCCGCGCGCGTGGACAAGCGCATCGCGCGCGCACGGCGGCACATTTCGTCCGGTGCGCGATCGGCACGCAACCGGACCTTCCACCCGGTGCGCGGCGCCGGCGCGTTCACACGCACGCCGACAATCCAACGCGAACACGTGCCGCGCGGCTGGCTGTTGCGCCGACACGCCCATCCCCTTCCGTCCGAGCGGCGACGAACGACGCAGCGCAGCATCGAAATCGTCGGCGCCTGCCTTGACTTTCCCTGCTCCGAATAAGATCATTCGCTCACTAGATGATCAAATGATCTAAAACATGGCCCGGCAGGCGTGAGTCGGCCGTCAGCCTTATATCGGATCGGATTACGCGCTGATTCCTTTAGCTACGATCGACCGCCGTGAGGCGCGAAGTAAGCGCTGAAGCGCTAACTTCGGCCAATCACGGCATGGGATCGGAGTAGGCGCTAAAGCGCCAACTCCGATCGACAGGAGACACGTAATGAGTAGTCCGGCCAGCGCCGCGCCAACGATCTTGCATATCGGCATCGGATCGTTTCATCGCGCGCATCAAGCATGGTATCTACATCGCGTCAACGAAATGTCGCCGGCGCACGAGCGCTGGTCGCTCGTCGTCGGCGACATCCGCGACGATCTGCGCGAAACGCGTGACGCGCTCGCCGCGCAACATGGCGTCTACACGCTCGAAACCGTCACGCCCCAGGGCGAACGCGCTTACGAGACGATCCGCTCGATCACTCGCGTGCTGCCATGGTCGGCCGATCACGCGGCGCTCATCGATGCCGGCGCCGATCACGCGTGCAAAATCGTGTCGTTCACGGTGACGGAAGGCGGCTACTACCTCGACGAACTCGATCGCCTCGACGTCGCGCATCCCGATCTCGCCGCCGATTTGCAAGGCGCACGCAAGACGATCTACGGCACGCTCGCCGCGCTGCTCGCCGAGCGCGCGGCGCGCGGCGCGGGCCCCATCACGCTGCAAAGCTGCGACAACCTGCGCAGCAACGGCACGCGCTTTCGCGCCGGCATGCGCGAATTCCTCGCTCGGCGCGGCCACCCAAGCTCCGTTGACGAACGCCGCGACGCCGCCGCGACGCCCCGGACAACGCCCGCCGGCACAATCGGCGCGCCTGAGCCGCCCGCCGACTTGCTCGCGTGGTTCAATGCGAACGTCACGTGCCCGTGCGCGATGGTCGACCGGATCACGCCGCGCCCGACCGCCGACGTGCGCGAGCGCGTGCGCGCGGCAACCGGCGCCGACGACGCGTGCCCGGTGATGGGCGAATCGTTCATCCAATGGGTGATCGAGGAGCGCTTCGCCGCCGGCCGGCCCGCATGGGAACGCGCGGGCGCCGAGCTTGTCGCCGACGTTCATCCTTACGAGGAAGCGAAAATCCGGATCCTGAACGCCACGCACAGCTGCATTGCGTGGGCTGGCACGCTCGCAGGCTATGCGTATATCCACGAAGGCACGCGGGACGAAGCGATCCGCCGCTTCGCGCGCGCATACGTGACGGACGACGTGATCCCGTGCCTGACGCCCAGCCCGCTCGATCTCGCCCGCTACCGCGACGTCGTGCTCGAGCGCTTCGGCAATGCGCACATCCTCGATACTAACCAGCGTGTCGCGGCCGACGGCTTCTCGAAAATCCCCGGTTTCATCGCGCCGACGCTCGCCGAATCGATCGCGCGCGGCGCCGAGCCGGTATCGACGGCGGTGCTGCCGGCGCTCTTCCTGCGCTTCCTGCAGCGCTGGGCGCAACGCGCGCTGCCCTTTGCCTATCAGGACGGCGTGATGGACGAGCGGGCCGCACGCGCGATCGCGGACGCGGCCGATCCGGTCGCGGCGCTCGCGGCCGACCGTCAGCTCTGGGGCTCGCTCGCCGGCGTGAGCGCACTCGAGCGTGCGCTGCGCGCCGGGCTCGAGCGCGTCGACGCGTGGCTGGCGAGCCGGTAAGCGGCGGCGCGCCGCATCCGGGTCAACCCTGCATTGGCACGCCGGCAAACGCGCAGCTAAAGTAGCGGCTCTCTTTCGTCTAGCGGTTTGCCCCGCTCATCGCCCATGTATCTCGGCATCGATCTCGGCACATCCGAAGTCAAAGTGCTGCTGCTTTCGGACGACGGCACCGTCGTCGGCACGGCCGGCACGCCGTTTTCCGTCGAGCGCGCGCATCCGCGCTGGGCCGAGCAGCATCCGCAAGACTGGTGGGCCGGCACGCTCGCCGCGCTCGCCGCGTTGCGCGCGCAACATCGCCAGGCGTTCGCGCAGGTGCGCGCCATCGGGCTGTCCGGGCAGATGCACGGCGCGGTGCTGCTCGATCGCGACGATCGCGTGCTGCGTGCCGCGATCCTGTGGAACGACATGCGCTGCGCCGACGAAAGCGCGGAATTCGAAGCGCTCGCGCCCGATCTGCATGCGATCGCCGGCAATCTGTCGATGCCCGGCTTCACCGCGCCGAAGTTGCTGTGGGTCGCTCGCCACGAGCCGCACGTGTTTCGCGAGATCGCGTGCGTGCTGATGCCGAAGGACTATCTGCGGCTCAGGCTCACGGGCGCGAAGGTGTCCGATCCATCGGATGCGGCGGGCACGCTATGGCTGGACGTCGCCAAACGCGATTGGTCCGACGCGCTGCTCGCCGCCGGCGGGATGATGCGCGCGCAGATGCCGCGCCTCGTCGAAGGCAATGCGCCGTCCGGCACGCTGCGCGCCGACGTCGCGCGCACGCTTGGGCTGTCCGAGGCGGTCGTCGTCGCGGGCGGCGGCGGCGACAATGCGACGAGCGCGCTCGGCATCGGCGCGACGCAGCCGGGCGACGGCTTCCTGTCGCTGGGCACCTCGGGGGTGCTGAGCATCGTCGGCGACCGCTTCCGGCCAAATCCCGCATCGGCCGTCCACACGTTCTGCCACGCGATTCCGCAGCGCTGGCAGCAGATGAGCGTCGTGCTGTCGGCGGCGAGCTGCCTGCGCTGGTTCTGCAAGCTGACGTCGACCGACGAGCCCACGCTCGTTGCCGAGATCGCCGCGCTCGCGCCCGCCGCGTGCGCCGACGCACCGTACTTCCTGCCCTACCTGTCCGGCGAGCGCACGCCGCACAACGATCCATACGCGCAAGGCGTGTTCCTCGGCATGACGCACGGCACCGACCGCGCGCTCGCCGGCTACGCCGTGCTCGAAGGCGTGACGCTCGCGCTCGCCGACGGCTACGACGCGCTGCGCGCGGCCGGCGCCGCAACCGATGCGCTATCGCTGATCGGCGGCGGCGCGCGCAGCGCGTACTGGGCACAGCTGCTCGCCGATGCGCTCAACGTGCGCACGCGCCGGCACGGCGGCGGCGAGACGGGCGCGGCGCTCGGCGCGGCGCGGCTCGGCTGGCTCGCGCTCGGCGGCGCGCCGGCCGACGCGCTCGCGAAACCGCCGCTCGCCGACGAGTTCACGCCCGACGCCGCCCGCCATGCGGCACTGCGCGAGCGGCTCGACACGTTTCGCTCGCTGTACCGCCACGTGCGCCCGCTTTTCACGCCGACGCGCGCACGCCTTGCATGAGCGCGGTACGGTAAAGTGCGGTCTTTAATCCGGCGCTCGCCGCGTCGCCCGACCTGAGACGATCCCTCACCGTGTCCAAATCCACCGAAAAACTCGATCTCGCGACGCGCGCCGCTTGGCTTTATTACGTCGCGGGCGACACGCAAAACGAAATCGCCGAGAAGCTGCAGGTATCGCGGCCGGTCGCGCAACGGCTCGTCGCGCTCGCGGTCGAGAAGAACCTGATCCGCGTGCGCGTCGACCATCGGATCGCCGACTGCCTCGAACTCGCCGCGCAGTTGTCGAAGCGTTACGGCCTCGAGATGTGCGAGGTCGTGCCGATCGACGGCGACATGCCCGATGCGATCGACCGCAAGCTCGCCGTCGCGGGCGCGCAAGTGATCGAGCGCTATCTGAGCGAGGAGAAGCCGATGGTGATCGCGCTCAGCAGCGGCCGCACGCTGAAGGCCGCGGTCGCGCAGATCGCGCAGATCGATCGGCCGCAGCATCGCCTCGTGTCGATGGTCGGCGCGATCGCGCAGGACGGTTCGTCGAACCGCTATGACGTCGCCCAACACATCTCCGAGAAAACCGGCGGCAAGCATTTCCTGCTGCCCGCGCCGCTCATCGCCGATAGCGCCGCCGAGCGCGCCCAGTGGTGCAATCACCGGCTGTACCGGATCGTCGAGCAATTGTCGGCTGAAGCAGACGTCGCGTTCATCGGCATCGGCAACATCGGCGCGTACTGCCCGTTGTTCGAGGACGGCTTCATTACCGCCGACGAGTTGAACGACATGCTCGCGCGCGGCGCGGTGGCCGAGATGCTCGGGCTGCCGATCAACGCGCAGGGCCGCCGCATCGAGGCATCGACGAGCCCGCGCGTGACGAGCGTCGCGCTCGACGCGCCGCCCGCGCGGCCGACGATCGCGTTCGCGGGCGGGCCGCGCAAGCGCATGGCGGTGCTCGCGGCGTTGCGCGGCGGCTGGCTGTCGGGGCTGGTGACGGACGAGAGCTGCGCGCGGGCGGCGTTGGACGGCTAAGGGCCGAGACGCCCGCAGCGTAGAAACCGCAGGCGCAACCACGCCGGCGGGTGGCGTGCCCGACACGTCAAGCGAGCGCCCATTTCACGCGTCGCTAGCAAACCGGTTGTGCCGTCGGCACGCCCACGCGGCGCGTCGCATTCCGACAACCGGATGTCGGATTTGAACTGTCCGCCGGTTTTATGCGGAGCGAAGCTGGACGACGGCCGCCGATTCCGGCCGAGCCCATCGGCCGTCGCCGCTGCACCGCCAAGTTTTCCCGGTCGCTTCAACCGCTTGCGGCCAGCCGGCCCCGCCCCATCACGTTCGCATTCCTTAGGAGGACAAACGATGAAAACAGCACGCCGGCATTTCGTCCGGTCACTCGCCGGCGCATCGGCCGCGATCGCGGCCGGCGCATGGACGCCCGCGCGCGCGGCAAACGCCGGCGGCGGTGCCGAACCGCTGTCGCTCGCGCCCGGCCGCTGGTCGCCGCGCAACGCCGCGCGGCTCTCGGCGGTGCTCGCCGCGCACGGCTCGCGCAGCCCGGCGTACCGCGCCGAACACCGGCCCTACGCGGTCTTCGACTGGGACAACACGTGCATCATGAACGACTGCGAGGAAGCGTTGATGATGCATCAGATCGACGGGCTGCATTACCGGCTCAAGCCCGAGCAGTTCGCGGCGATCCTGCGCCAGGGGGTGCCGAACGGCCCGTTCGACGCGAAGCTCGGCTACACCACGATCGACGGCAAGCCGGTGCGCATGGAGGATATCGCCGCCGATGTCGAAGACGACTACCGCTGGCTGTACGCAAACTACCGCGGCCTGAACGGCGACATGCCGCTCGACGAGATTCGGCGCAGCGAGCCGTTCAAGGACTTCCGAGCGAAGCTGTATTTCATGTACGACGCGATCTGCGACACCTATCCGGTCGAAATCGGCTACAAGTGGATCATGTACTGGTACGCCGGCATGACGCGCGACGAACTTCAAGCCATGGCCTACGACAGCAACGTCGCGAACCTCGGCGACGCGCTGCGCAAGCTCACCTACGAAAGTTCGCGCGAGCGGCCGAGCCGGGCGGGCGTGGTCGCGGCAACCCATTTTCATGGGATCCGGATTCACGAGGAAATTCGCGCGCTGATGGATACGCTGCGCTCGAACGGCATCGACGTATATGTGAGCACCGCGTCGCTCGACGATATCGTGCGCGTATTCGCCGGCCATCCGGCATTCGGCTACGGCGTGCCCGACGACCATGTGATCGGCATGCGGATCGTGACGGAGAACGGCAAATACGTGAATCAGTACGCGCCTAACTGGCATTTCAACTACGGGCCAGGCAAAACGCTCGGCATTCGGCGCGAGTTGCAATCGAAGAAGGGCTATGGGCCGTTGCTCGTGTTCGGCGACAGCGACGGCGATGCATGGATGCTGCGCGATTTCGACGACACGGCACTCGGCGTGATCGTCAACCGGATGAAGAACGGCGAGATCGGGCTCGACAGCCAAAAGGCGGCCGCGCAACTCGGCGCGAAGGATGCGCGGCTCGTGCTGCAAGGGCGCAACGAGAATACCGGGCTGATGATCGCCGATGAACGCTCCATCAAATACGGCAAAAGCGAGCCGAAACTGCTGGCATAGCATGCGATCGGCTCATGCACGGGCGGCCGTGCAACGGATTGCAGCCGCGCTTTGGAATGCCGGCGGGCCGGGCGGCGGCCATCGCCGTTCGCCGGCATTGATTGCCGTCATGCGCCGCCCTCCACCGCCTTCAAAGTTCGTCCCTGAGCCCCGAATGGCCCGATTCATTCAGCATCGCGAATTTTAAGATAACCGCCATCCCGCCCACGCCGTACCCGGCTTAAGGCAGCCAATCTGGATAAGCGACATGGGGCATGCGCGTCCAAATTAGGCATTTTCCTTCAAACGGTGGTCAAGCCCAGTTCGCCGTGCTTCAATGCAAACCAGCATTCCGGCTGCCGCGTCATTTAGAAATACCCAAGAAAATGCCGCGCAACAAATTCCCCAAGACAACGACCGAATCAACGCCCAGGCCCGTCAATTCATTAGCAAATCGAATCATTTAGGCAATGCACTGATCGCCCTGAACGCGTCGAATGTACAGCGGGTCTCGCGGGCGCCGGAGACTCGGCAATCGAAAATGCAATGGCGCCGATCCCATTAGGAGGAGACATCGAGTGAAATCGAGCCTGCATGCATTCGCCGCCGTTCTCGCGTCGATCGCGACCGCGACGGCAATCGCCGCGACCGCCCCCACGGCGGGCGGCGCCGACGATCCGTTCTATACGTACTCCGGCAGCACGCCGCTGTCGGCCATCGCGCCCGGCACCGTACTGAAGACCCGAACCGTGAACTACCACATAGCGGGCATTCCGACCGCGGTGCTCGCGCAACAACTGCTGTACCGGACCCACAACGCGCGCAAGGAAGCCGTCGTCAACGTGACGTCGGTCATCGTCAACCCCTACAGCAACAATAACGGTCACGCGATCTCGTACCAATCGGCATACGACTCGCTCAATCCGCTCGACGAACCGTCGCGCGTGATCGCCGGCGACCGCACGCTCGGCGGCCTGCTTTACAGCGGCGAATCGATTCCGCTCTCGACGCTGCTGCTCGCGGGCTACAGCATCATCGTGCCGGACACCGAAGGCCAGACCGCCGACTTCGCGGCCGGTCCCGAATACGGGATGACGACGCTCGACTCCGTGCGCGCCGCGCTCAACACTCCGTCGACGGGCTTCACCGCTGCCAGCAAGATCGCGCTGATCGGCTATTCGGGCGGCGCGATCGCGACCAACTGGGCAGCGCAGCTCGCGCCCACCTACGCCCCGGACGTCAACCAGCGCCTCGTCGGCGCCGCCGAGGGCGGGGTGCTGGTCGATCCGGCCCATAACCTGTATTACGTCGACGGCAGCATCGTCTGGGGTGGCGTGGCGCCGGCCGCGATCGTCGGTGTCGGCCGAGCCTACGGCATCGATTTCACGCCCTATTTGAGCGACTACGGCAAGGCAGTCTTCGCGCAGGTCCAGAACCAGTCACTGATTCAGATCCTGCCGAGCCTGATGGGCCTGCACTGGAAAACGCTACTGAAACCGGAATACGCAGGCGACATCAATCGAATCGAGCCTTATGTGAGCGCAGTCAACAAAGTGAACGCGGGGCTAGTCGGTTCGCCGACCATCCCGATGTTCATCAGCCAGGGCACAGCCGGCGTGTTCAACGGCACGTTCAGCAGCCAATCCGGCGACGGCGTGATGATCGCGGGCGACGTGCGCACGCTTGCACGGCAATTCTGCGCAAGCGGAACGCCTGTCGTGTACACCGAATATCCGTTGGAGCACGCCGCGACTGCTGTCGCATGGGCTAGCGCAATGGTGCCTTGGTTGTTCGACCGGTTCGCCGGCAAGCCCGCGCCAAGCAACTGCGCGCAGATCAAGCCGGGCAACTCGCTGGCTGCCGAAACGGTCCACTGACGAACGCGCACTGGGTGGCCGCCGCACCCGGAAACGGGAGGCGGCCCGGGGCCGGGATCGGCTGCTCAGCGGCATCGGCCGGATGGAAAACAGCAGCGGCGCGACGTGTCACGCGGCAAGCGCGCGGTTCGGCTTGCGCTTGAACGCGCGCCCGTCCCGATCGAACAGATGGCAATGCTCGGGCTCGGCCGTCACGCGCAGCATCTCGCCCGTGCGATACGTTTGCAGCGGCGCAATCCGCGCGATCAACCCGTCCGGCGCGGTGCTCGATTCTGCATACAGAAACGCCGCGTCGCCAAGCGATTCGACCGTCATCGTGCGCGCCGTCACGCCGCCATTGGCCACGCCGACGCTCAGGTGCTCGGGCCGGATGCCAACTGTCACCGGATCGTCGACGCGCAGCGCCGCCGGTTCGATCGCCACATGCTGCGTCTCGCCCGTCGCAAAGCGCACCAGCGCGCCGTCGGCAGACACCGCCTGCACGACGCCGGCGAGAAAATTCATCTTCGGCGAGCCGATGAAACCCGCGACGAACTGATTCGCCGGCGCGTGATACAGCTCGTTCGGAGTACCGACCTGCTGCACGCTGCCCGCCGACAGCACGACGATCTTGTCGGCCAGCGTCATCGCCTCGACCTGATCGTGCGTCACGTAGATCATCGTCGTCTTCAGCTCGTCGTGCAGCCGGGCGAATTCGAGCCGCATCTTCACGCGCAGCGCCGCATCGAGATTCGACAGCGGCTCGTCGAACAGGAACACTTTCGGCTTGCGCGTGATCGCGCGGCCGATCGCAACCCGCTGCCGCTGCCCTCCCGATAACTGCTTAGGTTTCCTGTCGAGCAAATGATCGATGTGCAGGATCTTCGCCGCCTGCTTGACCGCATCGTCGATTTCCTGCTTCTTCGCGCCGCTCAGCTTCAGGCCGAACGCCATGTTGTCGTAGAGGGTCATGTGCGGATAAAGCGCATACGACTGGAACACCATCGCGATACCGCGCTTCGCGCTCGGCACGCCGTTGACGCGCACGCCGTCGATCAACAGGTCACCGCCCGAAATCTCCTCGAGCCCCGCGATCATCCGCATCAGCGTGGATTTGCCGCAGCCGCTCGGCCCGACGAACACGACGAACTCGCCATTCGCGATGTCGAGATTCACATCCTTCAGCACTTCGTTGTTGTCATAGCGCTTGCCGATATTGCGCAGGATCACGCTTGCCATGATTCGTCTCCGTTGTCTTCGTTCAGCGTGGCGGCCGCGCGGCTTATCGTCACCGCCACGCCCGCGCGACGCATTCGTTCAATCCGGCTGCACCGTGCCGGTTGCAAGCCACTGGGCGACGAGCGCCGGCAGCATGCGCATGTCGTCGAACACACGTCTGGCGCCGATTACGCGCAGCGCGTCGACCTGCGCGGCCGATGCATGGCCGCCGCCGATAAAGCCGAGCACCGTCATGCCCGCGGCCAACGCAGCCGTCACGCCCGTCGTGCTGTCCTCGACGACGAGACACTGCCGCGGCGCGACATCGAGCGCTTGCGCGGCGGCAAGATACACATCGGGCGCGGGCTTCGGCCGGGCGACGCTGTCCGCGCAAAACAGCCAGTCGCCAAAAAAACGCTTGAGGCCGGTGCGGCTCAACGCCGCATCCACATAATGCCGGCGGCTATTGCTCGCGCACGCGATCGGCAAATCGAGCTGTGCGAGCGCCGCGTCGACACCGGCGACCGCGCTCGCCTGCCCGGCCTTCTCCTCGACACTCGCGCGAATCGCCTCGACGTCGCCGGGGCCGAGCACACGCCCCGCGCGCTCGCACGCGCCCTCGAGCACGCGCTCGATACGCAAGCCCAGCAGCGGCATCACGATCGGCCGAACCGCCACCCCAGGCCAGCGCGCCTCGAGTTCGCGCACCAGCACATCGGCCGCAATCGCCTCGCTATCGATCAGCACACCGTCGCAGTCGCAGATGAGCGCGCGCGCATCGCGCGCGTGCATCGCCGCCGCCGTCATTTGACCGCTCCGAACGTCAAGCCGCGCACGAGCTGCTTTTGCGACAGCCAGCCGACCACCAGGATCGGCGCGACCGCGAGCAACGACGCGGCGGACAGCTTCGCCCAGAACAACCCCTCGGGGCTCGAGTACGACGCGATGAACACCGTGAGCGGCGCGGCGTTCGAACTCGACAGATTAATGCTCCAGAACGCCTCGTTCCACGACAGGATCACCAGCAGGAGCGCGCTCGACGCAAGCCCCGGCAGCGCCATCGGCATCAGCAGATAAACGATCTCCTGCCACGTCGACGCGCCGTCGATACGACCGGCTTCGAGAATGTCGCGCGGAATCTCGTTGAAATACGTGTACGTCATCCACACGGCAATCGGCAGATTGATCAACGTATAGACGATCACGAGCCCGGCGACGGTATCGAGCAGCCCCGCGTTCTTCCACATCAGATAGATCGGCACGAGCACGCCGACGGACGGCATCATCTTCGTCGACAGCATCCACAGCAGTACCTTCTGCGTGCGTTTGCCCGGGAAAAACGCCATTGCGTAGGCGGCGGGCACGGCCAGCAGCAGGCAGATCACGGTGACGCCTGCCGAAATCAGCACCGAGTTCCAAGCGAATGCGAAGTAATTGCTGCGCGCGAACACCTCGCGAAAGCTGTCGAGCGTCGGCATGAACAGAAGCGTCGACGAATATGCCTGCTGTTCCGTCTTAAACGCCGTGATCGCCATCCAGAAAATCGGAAAGAACAACGCGAGCGCGACAAGCCAAGCAAGCACGCCAGGCAGCGCGCGCGCCGCCGTGCGCAGCAGGCCGGGCCGATCGCCTGACGCGCCGCGCGAAACCGGTAAGGACAAGTCACTCATGCTTCGTACTCCCCTTTCAGATTGCGCGCGAGCATTCTCACGAGGAAGAACGACACGACGTTCGCGAGCACGACGGCAAGAATGCCGCCCGCCGACGCAAGCCCGACGTCGAATTGCTGCAGGCCGAGCGCGTAGATCAGATACGACAGGTTGGTCGTCGCATCGCCCGGACCGCCGCCCGTCGTCGTATAGATTTCAGCGAAGATCGACAGCAGAAAAATCGTCTCCATCATCACGACCACCGCGATCGCACGCTTCAGGTGTGGCAGCGTGATATAGAAAAACATCGCAAACGGCCCGGCGCCGTCGATGCGCGCCGCCTCTTTCTGCTCCTGATCGAGCGATTGGATCGCGGTGAACAAAATCAGGAATGCGAATGGCAACCATTGCCACGCAACGATCATCACAATCGACGTCATCGGATACTGCGCGAACCAGTCGATAGGCTGCATTCCGAACGCACGCATCGCGCGTGCGACGAGCCCATACACCGGGTGCAGGATCATGTTCTTCCAAATCAGCGCCGACACTGTCGGCATCACGAAGAACGGCGCGATCGCGAGCACGCGCGCGACGCCCTGCCCATAGAACTTGCGATCGAACAGCACCGCCATCAGCACGCCGCCCACCACGGTAATGACGAGCACCGAGCCGATCAACGCGAGCGTGTGCCAGATCGCCGGCAGGAACGACGGATCGGTCGCGAGGAACCGGTAGTTGTCGAGCCCGGCGAAGCCCTTCACGTCCGGATTCAGCAGGTTGTAGCGCGTGAGCGAAAACCAGATCGTCATCGCAAGCGGAATGGCCATCCACAGCAACAGCACGGCGACGGACGGTGCCGCGAGCCAACGCACGGGCTTGCGGCGCGCACGCTCGGCGGCGGCGAGCGGCGCATCGGCAAGCGGCGCCGAACTGGACAGAGAAACGCGTAAGTGACGCATGATCGGAATCACCTCGTTCAATGCGTGCGCACTGCCGCTTGCGCCCGCGTTACCGCCAAGCCGTGCGCGCGTCGCCGCGCGCACGGCGCTTTACTTTTTGTAGCCGGCCTGACGCACCGCGCGATCGGCCGCGGCCTGCCCGGCGGCAAGCGCCTGGTCGATCGTCATCTGCCCGGCCACCGCACCCGCGATCGCCTGCCCGACCACCGTGCCGAACGATTGGAATTCAGGAATCCCGACGTATTGCACACCGCTGTACGGCACCTTCTTCAGCGACGGATCGTTCGGATCGGCGCTCTGGATCGCGTTCAGCACGAAGTCGGAGAACGGCGCGGCCTTCTTGTACTCGGCACGCTGATAGGTCGACAAGCGTGTGCCGGGCGGCACCGACGCCCAGCCTTCGTCCTTGCCGACCATCTCGACGTACTGCTTCGACGTGGCCCACGCCACGAACTTCCTGGCCGCGTCCTGCTGCTTCGACGTCTTCGGAATCGCGAGCGCCCATGCCCACAACCAATGCGAACCCTTCGGCGTGACGGCGACCGGCGCGGCGGCAAAACCGATCTTGTCGGCAACTTGCGACTGCTGCTTGTTGTACAGCATTCCCGCCGCGACCGTCGCGTCGATCCACATCGCACATTTGCCCGATGCGGTGAGCGTCAGATTCTCGTTGAAACCGTTCGAACTCGCGCCCGGAGGGCCGTCCTTCTTCAGCAGGTTCGTGTAGAAACCGATCGCCTTTTTCCACTCCGGCGACGTGAGCTGTGCATTCCAGTTTTCGTCGAACCAGCGGCCGCCGAACGTATTGACGACGGTCGACACATACGCCATGTTCTCGCCCCAGCCCGCCTTGCCGCGCAGACAGATGCCGTACACGCCGCTCGCGCGGTCGGTCAGCTTGTCGGCAAACTCGGCGATCTGGTCGTAAGTCGGCTGAGCCGGCATCTTCAAACCCTTCGCGGCGAACAGATCCTTGCGGTAGAACGTCATCGAACTTTCGACATAGAACGGCAGCGCATAGAGCTGACCGTTGTAGGACAGGCTGTCGCGCGCGGTCTTGATCACGTCTTCCAGATCGTAATCGGCGGGCAGTCCCGTCATCGGCGCGAGCCAGCCGCGCTTGCCCCATTGCGGCGCCTCGTAGGTGCCGATCGCCATCACGTCGAACTGGCCGCTGCCCGTCGTGATATCGGTGGTCGCACGCTGGCGCAGCACGTTTTCCTCGAGAATCACCCAGTTCAGGCGGATGTCCGGATTCGCTTTCTCGAACGCCGACGACAATTTCTTCAGCTCGATCATGTCCGGGTTGTTCAGCGTCGCGATGGTCAGCGCCGCCGCATGTGCGGCCAATCCCGACGCCGTAAGCGCGACACTCGCGACAAGACGCGCGGCGGCGGTGAAGGTCTTTCGTTGCATGGCATGTCTCCTGATTGCGTTTTGATTTCGTGTCGACTGCATGCCGTATCGACGGCGTGCGGGCTTCGTGCCGCCGCGCATGGCGCGGCCCGTTTTCAACCGCTTTGCTGCATCGCGCATGCGCGTGCGTAGCGCGAGATCACTTCGCGGATCCGGTAGCGCACCCAAGCGGCGGGCTCGCGCGCAAGTTCACCTCGCCGGCACGCGGCATACACGTCGGGCAGCCACTGCGCGACAAGCGTTTCGGGCGGCGCGCAGCGCGCGAGATTGTCGAACAAACGTTCAAGCGCCGCCGCAACCGCCGGCTGCAGCCAGTAATAGCGAATCCGGTCGCTGTAGCTGAACTGGCGCGCGAGCCGCTGCGCGAGCGCGTCGCCGCGATAGTAAGGTGCCCAGTATTCGGGGCGCTCGCGCATCGCCGCATCGATCACGTCGCGCAATTGCGAACGCTGCGATGCGTCGTCGAACAGCGCGTCCTCGATATACGTCAACGCGAACAACGCCTCGCGCAACGCGAACGTCAGCGCCGGCCCAACCTTCAGGATCGCGAAGTGATCGCGCACGAGCGCGGCAAGCGCTGCTTGCGTCTGGTAGTCGGTCGAATGCGCTTCGAACACGAGCCGCGGCTCGCGCAGGATGCTCGCGCCCAGTTCGGCCGCGCGCGGTGGATCGTAGTCGAGTACGCGCCGATCGTCGAAATCGACGCCGGGCTGCGCGACGAGCGCGATCACGCGCGACCACGCATCGTGCAGGCCGTATCGCGCGAACGCTTCGCGATGCGCGTCGAGTGTCGCGTGCACGCTGGCCGCGCGGGTCACTTCGATTTGCGCGAGCGCGCCGCGCTTTGCCGCATCACTCACCTCGCCGCCCGGCGTCGGCACCTCGGTACCGATCACGTAGACGGGCGAGACGCCGCTCGCACGCGCCGCCCGTTCCGCTATCGCACACAATTGCGCGGCCCGCTCGGCGATCGTCGCATCGGACAGCGCGGCCGCGTCGTCCGCACAGGCCGCGCTCGCATCGAGATGAATCTTCGAGAAGCCCGCTTCGACATACGCGGCCACCATCTCGCCCGCTTCGCGCATTGCGTCGCGCGCGCTCAGATGACGCCATGGAATCGGCCCGAGATGATCGCCGCCGAGAATCAACGCATCGGCCGGAAACCCGCTGTCACGCGCGAGCGCGTCCACGTCGCGCCGGAACTCGGCGGGCGTCATGCCGGTATAGCCGCCGCGATGATTGACCTGATTGCAGGTCGCCTCGATGAGAAGCGGGGATTCGTCGTCACGCGCGGCTTCGAACGCCGCTTCGAGCACGATGCGGTGCGCGCTGCACACCGAATAAATACCGCAGCGCCGTCCCGTGCGGTTCGCCTCGAAAATTTCGCGCAGCATCCGCGTGGCGCCGTGCATGCGCGGCGGCTCGATGAGTGTGCTCACGCCACGCATGCGGCACCTCGCTCGCCAAGGACACGTTCGATCTCATCCGGCGTACTGTTACCTTCCATCGGACCGATCCGCGCGACGGCAAGCGCGCCTGCCGCGTTCGCGCGCGCGAGCGCGGCCTGAATCGGCATGCCGGCGACCAGGCTCGCGACCAACGTGCCGCCGAAGCAATCGCCGGCACCCGTCGGATCGGCCTCGACCGTCCTGAACGCCGGCACGGCAAAGCTGCCCGTGCGGTCGAACGCGACGCTGCCCGCCGCGCCGCGCTTGAGCACCACTGTCTCGAGCAGCGGATGCGTCGCAAGCAACCCCGCAATCGAGCGTTCGCTCGGCTGCGCACCGCAGAAAAACGGCAGATCGGCCTCGCTCGGCAAGAACAGATGACATACGCCGAGCATCTCGAGCAGCGCCGCGCGCATCGGTTTGAACGCGAGCATCTCGGCGCGCACGTTCGGATCGAACGAAATCCTCGCGCCCGCGCGCGCCGCCTCGCTCACGCCGCGCTGCACCGTGGCGATCGCGCGTTCGCTCGTAAGCGACGAGCCCATCACATGAAAATAGCGGCAGCCGGCGAACATCGACGTATCGAGATCCGCAGGCTCGATAAGCGCCACCGCGCTGCCGTCGATGCTGTAGACGAATTGGCGCTCCCCGCTCGTGCGATAAGCGACAAACGCGACCCCGGTGGGACGCGCGACGCGGCGGATTCGCGCAACGTCGACGCCATCGCTTGCCAGGCGCGCGATGATCGCATCGCCGAACGCATCGCACCCGACGCAGCCCGCATACGTCACCGACGCCCCCATGCGCGCCGCCTGATCGGCAAAGATCGCCGGCGCGCCGCTCGGAAACGGGCCGACGAACTCGCCCGGCGCATCGAAGCCCTGGCCGCGCGCGGCGGCGACGAATTCCGCGAGCAATTCGCCCGCCACCACAATCTCAGCCATCACGCCCTCCCGAGCAAGCCGCCCGGCGCGAGGATCGGCCGCGCGGCCTGCGCAACGCGGCACCGCGCACCGGGGCTTGTCTCATATCGATCCTGCTCCAGCGCCCCGCGCATGCAAGCCGCCGCGGGGTGCGCGCGAATCTGCTCATGTCAGCTCATCCAATTGCCGCCGTCGACATTGAGCGTCTGGGCGGTGATGTAATCCGCGTCGGCTGACGCAAGAAAGAGCGCGGCCCCGGTCAGATCGGCCGGCACGCCCATCCTGCCAAGCGGCACCGCTTCGCCTACGAGGCGCTTTTTCTCACCCGGCGGGCGGCCCTCGTAGCGCGCGAAAAGCGCGTCGACCTGTTCCCACATCGGCGTATCGACGACGCCCGGCGCAATGCCGTTCACGTTGATCCGGTGCTTCGCGAGCGCGAGCGCGGCCGATTGCGTGTAGCTCAGCACGGCGGCCTTCGTCGCGCAGTAATGCGAAACGAGCGCCTCGCCGCGCCGGCCCGCCTGCGACGACATATTGATGATCTTGCCGCCGCGCCCCTGCTCGACCATCCGTTGCGCGACCGCCTGCATCAGGAAAAACATGCCCTTCACGTTGACGGCGAACAAGCGATCGAACACGTCCCACGATTCGTCGAGAAGCGGGCGCATGTCGAACAGCGCTGCGTTGTTGAACAGAATGTCGATGCCGCCGAACCGCTCGACGGCGGTCGTGACGATGCGCGCGATGTCGTCGCGGCGCGTGACGTCTGCCGTAATGGCCAGCGCGCGATCCGGATGCGCGGCGACCAGCGTGGCAAGCGCGCCGTCGGCCGGTTTCAGATCGACGAGCACGCAGCGCGCGCCCTCGTCCAGATAGCGTTGCGCGACTGCCTCGCCGATGCCGCTCGCCGCGCCCGTCAGGATCGCGACCTTGTTCTGCAATCTCACAGATCTGTCTCCGATTCGTTATTCATCGCGCCGCCGGCACTGAGCGAACGTTCATTTATTGGTCATTTGCTCTAATTTCGAACGAATGATCGGCCACGAACCCCATGCTGTCAAGGCGGAAAAACCGCCTTTTGATGCTGCGCCGCCACATTGCGAGCGCGCGGCCGAGGCGTACACCGCGCGCAGCGCGAAATAGGAACCGGGGGGAAACGAAGCGCGAAAATTGGCTAAAAGGCCGGAAAGTAAACGCAGCGAAATAAACGCAGCGAAAATCCGGAAAGCACATCGCCATCGCGGTTGGCAGAACAACGCATCGACGGAACGACAAACGCAATGCAACAGCCGGCGATACGGGCACCCGCATATCCGGCCTTCTTGCCGGGCAGCCCGCATGGCTGCCGAAAACCGCCCGCCGGAAACGAAAAAACCGCAGGCAATGGGCAACCACCGGGATGCAAGGCCGGCCGATACGTTATATCATCGCCATCGTGTTCGCCCTATCCGACCGACCGGTTCACACGATGGCCTCAACCCACCCTCTCGCCGCCCGCCTGTCCCGTGCCGATGCGTTTGCCGCCGAGCACGGTCTCGCGTGGACCCCGCTGCGCCGCCAAGTCTACGAGCATGTGCTTGCCGCGCTGCGCCCGATCGGTGCCTACGATCTGCTCGCCGAGCTGGAGCCGCAGCGCGGCCGCGTGCCGCCGACCACCGTCTACCGCGCGCTCGATTTCCTCGTCGAACATGGCTTTATCCATCGGATCGAATCGAAGAACGCGTTCGTCGCGTGCTGCGAGATCGGCAAGCCGCACGAAGGTCAGTTCCTGATCTGCGAAGCGTGCGGCGAGACGGTGGAAATTCCCGGCGGCGAACTCGCCAAGCAATTGTCCGCGAGCGCCCCCGCGCACGGCTTCGAAGTGCATCGGCAAGTCGTCGAGCTGAGCGGCCTGTGTGGCCAGTGCAAAAGCAAACACGCGCGGCACGGCTGAGCCCGCCGCGCCAGGCTTTCGTCCCGTCAAACCGAAAAGGATCGACCGTATGTTCCTCGCCGCCCCGACGCGCGCGCCATTGCGCGCGTCTGTTCCGTTGGCGTCTGTTCCGTTGGCGCGCCGTTTGACCGGCGCATGCGCCGCGTGCGACGTCACGTCCGCCGCGCATGCGCGCCGCGCCGCGCGCGCATCCACCATCGCGCGGCGTGCACGGGCGCTCGCCGCCGGCATCGCCGCGCTGCTTGCCGCCGGCGCCGCGTTTGCGCAAGGCGCGCCGCTCAAGGTGGTCGCCGCGGAGAATTTTTACGGCGACGTCGCGCGGCAAATCGGCGGCGCGCATGTGCAGGTATCGAGCATCCTCAGCAATCCCGACCAGGATCCGCACCTGTTCGAAGCGAGCCCGAAAATCGCCCGCGAGCTGCAACAGGCGAAAGTCGTGATCTACAACGGCGCCGACTACGATCCCTGGATGCCGAAGCTGCTGGCCGCGTCCAAGCGTGACAAGCAGGCCACCATCGTCGTCGCCGAACTGGTCGGCAAAAAGGCGGGCGACAACCCGCACCTCTGGTACGATCCGCCGACGATGCCCGCCGCCGCCCGCGCACTTGCATCAGCGTTCGGCTCGGCCGACCCTGCGCACAAGGCCGATTACGATGCGAATCTCGCGAAGTTCGTCGCGTCGATGCAGCCGCTCGGCGCGAAAGTGGCCGCGTTGCGCGCGCGCTACCGGGGCATTCCCGTCACCGCGACCGAGCCCGTATTCGGCTATATGGCCGACGCGATCGGGCTCGACATGCGCAACCCGCGCCTGCAACTCGCGGCGATGAACAATACCGAGGCAAGCCCGGCCGATATCGCCGCGTTCGAGAACGATCTGAAGAAGCACCAGGTGCGCGTGCTGTTCTACAACAGCCAGGCCGTCGAACCGATGACCAAGCGGATGCTGAAGATCGCGAACGACGCGCACGTGCCGGTCGTCAGCGTCACCGAGACGCAACCGGCCGGCAAGACCTTCCAGCAATGGATGCTGTCGCAGCTCGACGCGCTGGCGTCGGCGCTCGGCCAACCGCAACCGTAACGTGGCACGCGATTCGATGCTTGCACTCGAACTCGATCACGTCACGCTTGCGCTCGGCGGCCGCACGATCCTGCACGACGTGAGCTTCGCCATCGAGGCGGGCGAATTCGTCGGCGTGCTCGGCCCGAACGGCGCGGGCAAGACGACCTTGATGCGCGCCGTGCTCGGCCTCGTGGCGGCCGAGCACGGTACGATCCGCGTCGCGGGCGACGTGGTCGCGCGCGGCAATCCGGCAATCGGCTACATGCCGCAGGTGCGCAGTGCGCTCGCCGGCCGGCACGTGCGCGGCTACGACTTCGTCGCGATGGCCGCGCGCGGCCATCGCTGGGGGCTGCCGCGCATGAGCGCCGCGATCCGTGCCGATGTCGAGCGCGCGCTCGAACTGGTCGGCGCGACGGCACTCGCGAAACGGCCGCTGTTCGAGCTGTCGGGCGGCGAGCGCCAGCGTCTGCTGCTCGCGCAATGCCTGCTCGGCGCACCGAAGCTGCTGCTGCTCGACGAGCCGCTGATCAGCCTCGATCCAAACCATCAGCGCGGCGTCGTCGAGCTGGTTCGGCGCGTGCAGCGCGAGCTTGGGATCACCGTGCTGTTCTGCGCGCACGAACTCAATCCGCTGCTCAACGCGCTCGATCGCGTGCTGTATCTCGGCAACGGCGTCGCCGCGCTCGGCACCGTCGACGAGGTGATCACCAAGCCAGTGCTGTCGCGGCTGTACGGCGCGCCAATCGACGTCATGCGCGCCAACGGCCGCATCTTCGTGATGTCGGGCGACATCGAGGTGGAAAAGCACGATCACGGGCACGAAGACGATCATCACCACGGCCACGGTCATCGACATGGCCATGCGCACTCACACGGCAGCGGACATACCCACGATGCTTGAATACGACTTCATGGTCAACGCGTTCGCGGCAGCGGGCATCGTCGCGGTGCTCGCGGGAATCGTCGGCTATTTTCTGGTGCTGCGCGGCCAGACGTTCGCGGGACATGCGCTGTCGCACGTCGGGTTCACCGGCGCGACGGGCGCGGCGCTGATCGGCGTGTCGCCGATCTGGGGAATGGTGGGCTTCACGCTGGCGGCGGGCATCGGGATGGGCGCGCTCGGCGAGCGGCTGGCCGGGCGTGACGTCGCGATCGGCGTGACGCTGTCGGTCGCGCTCGGCTGCGGTCTGCTGTTTCTGCATTTCTATACGAGCTACGCGACGCAAGTGACTGCGCTGCTGTTCGGCAACGTGCTCGGCGTGAGCCGCGAGACGCTCGCCGTGCTCGCGGGCATCGGCGCGGTGAGCCTTGCGGCGCTCGCCGCGATCGCGCGGCCGCTGCTGTTTGCGTCGCTTCAGCCGGAACTCGCGGAAGCGAAGGGCGTATCGCTGCGGCTCGTGTCGGTGCTGTTCCTGTCGATTTGCGCACTCGCCGTCGCCGCGTGCACGCAGATCGTCGGCGTGCTGCTCGTGTTCACGCTGCTCGTCGGTCCCGCGGCGGCCGCGCAGCATCTCGCCACGCGCCTGTCGACGGGGCTCTGGCTCGCGGCCGGGCTTGCGCTCGGCCAGGCATGGCTCGGCATCGCGCTCGCGTATTACACCGATTGGCCAACGAGCTTCTGGATCACCGCACTATCGGCGGCAACCTATGGGCTGAGCCTCGTTGGACAGCGGCGCGCCGCGTAACGGGGCATGGCGCGTCAGCGCGTCAGCGCGTCAGCGCGCGCGCATGATGCGCGATGTGATCGGCGATGAACGTCGAGATAAAGTAATAGCCGTGATCGTAGCCCGCATGCCGGCGCAGCGTGAGCGGCTGACCTGCCGCGCGGCACGCGGCCTCGAACACATCCGGATTGAGCTGCGTCGCGAGGAATTGATCGGCGAGCCCCTGGTCGATCAGGATGGCATCGGCAAACTTGCGCGCATCGGCGCGTGCGACCAGTTCGCTCGCGTCATACCGTTTCCACGCTTCGCGATCGGCGCCCAAATAACCGGAAAACGCCTTTTCGCCCCACGGGCAGCGCGTCGGCGCGGCGATCGGCGCGAACGCCGATACCGACCGGTACACGTCCGGATGGCGCAACGCGAGCGCGAGCGCGCCGTGGCCGCCCATCGAATGCCCGAAGATGCCGAGCCGCGCGCCGTCGATCGGCAACTCGGCCGTCACGGTCGCGCGCAGCTCGTCGGCGACATATGACTCCATCCGGTAATGCGTCGACCACGGCGCTTCGGTCGCGTCGACGTAAAAGCCCGCGCCGACGCCGAAATCCCACGCGTCGGTCTCGCCCGGCACGCCCGCGCCGCGCGGGCTGGTATCGGGCGCGACGAGCGCGAGCCCCGCGCGCGCGGCAAAGCGCTGCGCGCCGGCCTTGATCGCGAACGTCTCGTCGGTGCAGGTCAGCCCCGCGAGATAGAACAGCGCCGGCACGCGGCCATGCGCCGCCTGCGGCGGCAGATACACCGAAAATTTCATCGGCAGCCCGATCGCGTTCGAAGCGTGCCGGTAAAAGCGCTGCTCGCCGCCGTGGCAAGCATGCGACGAAACCAGTTCGAGCATCGCGTCACCTGCGCTCAATACAATACGACCGAGCGGATCGACTCGCCGCGCTTCATCAGCGCGAAGCCGTCGTTGATCTGCTCGAGCGGCAGCGTATGCGTGATCAAGTCGTCGATGTTGATCTTGCCTTCCATGTACCAGTCGACGATCTTCGGCACGTCGGTGCGCCCGCGCGCGCCGCCGAACGCCGAACCCTTCCATTCGCGCCCCGTCACGAGCTGGAACGGCCGCGTGCCGATCTCCTCGCCCGCCGCCGCGACGCCGATGATGAACGACTGCCCCCAGCCCTTGTGCGTGCATTCGAGTGCCTGGCGCATCGTCGTCACGTTGCCGATGCATTCGAACGAATAATCCGCGCCGCCGTCGGTCAGCTGCACGATATGGTCGACGACGTTCGGCACGTCCTTCGGATTGACGAAGTGCGTCATCCCGAACTTCTTCGCAAGCTCGACGCGCGCCGGATTGATGTCGACGCCAATGATCTTGTCGGCGCCCACCATCTTCGCGCCCTGGATCACGTTCAGCCCGATGCCGCCCAAACCGAACACCGCGACGTTCGCGCCCGCCTCGACCTTCGCCGAGTAGACCACCGCGCCCACGCCCGTCGTCACGCCGCAGCCGATATAGCAAACCTTGTCGAACGGCGCGTCCTCGCGGATCTTCGCGACGGCGATCTCCGGCACGACGATATAGTTGGAGAACGTCGACGTGCCCATGTAATGGAAGATCGGCTTGCCGCCGATCGAGAAGCGCGACGTTGCATCGGGCATCAGCCCCTTGCCCTGCGTCGCGCGGATCTTCTGGCACAGGTTCGTCTTGCGCGACAGGCAGAATTTGCATTCGCGGCACTCGGGCGTATAAAGCGGAATCACGTGATCGCCCCGCTTCAGCGTGCCGACGCCAGGCCCGACATCGACCACGACGCCCGCGCCCTCATGGCCGAGAATCGCCGGAAAGATGCCTTCCGGGTCCGCGCCGGACAGCGTGTAATAGTCCGTATGGCAGATACCCGTGGCCTTCACCTCGATCAGCACTTCGCCCGCACGCGGGCCTTCGAGATCGACTTCCTCGATCGTCAGCGGCTCGCCCGCCTTCCATGCAACTGCGGCCTTCGTTTTCATCGGGGACTCCTGTCGGTAGCGGGCCGCGCCGCATGCGGCGCGGCAATGGGAACATAGGCAAACAAGATGATCGCAAAGCGGCGGGCAGCGCGCGTGTACGCACGAGCCGCCCGCTTGCTCAAATACGACATCGCTGGCGCCGGCAAGCAAAACGTAAAATTTTAATCGTTTGTACCGAACCACGCTTCGGTGCGCCTGTACAGCTCGACGAAGCGCGCGTGGCGCGCGGCAAGCGCCGCATCCCCGCTCGGCGTGGCCACGCACGACGCCGCCGGCGCGAGCGCGGCAAGCTCGGCCGCCCGCCAATGCCCCGCCGCGACGCCCGCGAGCAGCGCCGCGCCACGCGCGGCGGCATGCGGGCAATCGACGGCGAGCAATTCGACGTCGAGCGCGTCGGCCAGCAATTGACGCCAGCGCTGCTCGATCGAGCCGCCGCCCGCGAGCCGCAACGCACGCACCGGCAAGCCGTGCGCACGGATCGCATCAAGCCCCGCGCGCAACGCGAACGCAACGCCCTCGAACGCGGCGCGCATCAGCGCGCTCCGTGCGTCGCCCAGCGTGAGGCCGAGCCAGCCGCCGCGCGCCGCGGGGTTCATCCACGGTGAACGCTCCCCCGTCAAATACGGCAGGAAACTGAGCTGCGGCGACGCCGGCATGGAAAACGCGTCGTCGTAGGCCGAGCGCCAGTCAGGATAGACGAGCCAGCCGCGCGCCGCATCGAGCGCGATGCCGACGTTCTGCATCGCAGCCATCGTGTAATAGCGCACGCCGAGCGCCGTCCGGTAACGGTGCAGCCCGGCGCGCGGAGCGCCCGCCCGCTCGCTCAGCACGACGATCTGGCCGCCCGTGCCGGTGGTAAGCAGCGCGTCGCCGTCGTGCACGAGGCCGCTGCCGAGCGCCGCGCACGGCGTATCGCCCGCGCCCGTGGCAAGCGGGATGCCGGCCGGCATCCCGAGCGCGCCCGCGGCATCGGCCGACAACGCGCCGCAGACCGCATGCGATGCACGCAGCGGCGCGAACAGCGCACGCGGCAGGCCGAGCGCGTCGATCAGCGCGTCGTCCCAATCGCCGTCCGGGCTTGCGAGCGCGGTCGCGCACGCATCGGACGGATCGCTCGCGCTCTCGCCGCCCAGCGCGGCGCGCAGCCAGTCCTTCGGCTGCCACGCCCAGCGCGCGGCATGCAGCAGATCCGGCTCGTGCAACGCCAGCCATGCGAGCAGCGGCCCTGCCATGCCCGGCGAGACGGGATTGGGCGCGCGCGGCCGGTGCGCGGGCTGCGGCTCGCCCGCATTCGATCCGGACGCGGCCTGCCCAGCCGCGCCGCTGCACTGCCCGATCGTGTCGACCGCCGCCGGCCCGCCGACGCCCGGCCAACCCGCAACGAGCGCCGATGCACGCGTATCCGGCCACAGCATCGCCGGGCGCAGCGCGTCTCCAGCCGCATCGGCCAGCACCACACCGTGCATCTGTCCTGACAAGCCGATCGCGCCGATGCGCGCGCGTTCACCGTCGGGCAAGCGCTGCGCGGCGTCGACGAGCGCGCGCCACCAAACGCGCACGTCGATTTCCGCGCAGCCCGGCTGCGGCGTCGCGACCGGGTACGCGGCGCACGCCGTCGCGCGCACCTGGCCGCCGCCGTCGACGATCGCGAGCTTCAACGAGCCTGTCCCCAGATCAATGCCGAGAAATCGCATGACGTAATCGCAATGGATATGCATAAGCCGGTGCCGATGATAACCGGCCCGCCGCCGCCCGGTCCCAGCGCCCGCGCGAACGGCCGGCTGAACACGCACGGCGGCCGTTCGCGCGAACACCATGTCGACTCTTCGATACCGAAAATAAATCTGGCGATATTTGACGGCATCGACCCGTCATTTTTGAACTGCGATAAAAGCATGGCGCACCGCCCACACCGCTTCATTATCCGGCCCCGAGCATGAACGCATCGTCTTTTCCGTCTCCGAGCACATATCGGCGCAGCAAAGCCCGGAATAAAACCGGGCGATCTTGTTGCGATTCGCCGACGCGCATAACGTTGAGCCACTACCCCGACAAAATCATGGAGTGAGACAGATGCAATCGAACACGGTCCATCCGTGCGATGAAGTGTTGCCTGCCGGCAGGCTGCTGACGCTCGGCCTGCAACACGTTCTCGTGATGTATGCAGGCGCCGTCGCAGTGCCGTTGATCGTCGGCGGCGCGCTCAAACTGCCGAAGGATCAGCTTGCGTTCCTGATCAGCGCGGATCTGTTCGCGTGCGGCATCGCCACGCTGATTCAGACGTTGGGCGTCGCGATCTTCGGCATCCGGCTGCCGGTCATCATGGGCTGCACGTTCGCGGCCGTCGGCCCGATGATCGCGATCGGCACGAATCCCGGCCTCGGCATTCTGGACGTATTCGGCGCGACGATCGCGGCCGGTGCGATCGGCATCGTGCTCGCGCCGGCCATCGGCCGGCTGCTGCGATTCTTTCCGCCCGTCGTCGTCGGCACCGTGATCGCGGTGATCGGGCTGTCACTGATGGAAGTCGGCATCAACTGGGCGGCGGGCGGCGTCGGCAATCCGAACTACGGCGATCCGCTCTATCTCGGGCTGTCGTTCGTCGTGCTCGCGCTGATTCTCGCGATCAACCGGTTCGGCCGCGGCTTCGTCGCGAATATTTCGGTGCTGCTCGGCATCGTCGCGGGCTTCGCGATCGCGTTCGCGACCGGCCGCGTGAACACCGACGGCATCGCCACCGCGCCGTGGGTCGGCTTCGTCGCGCCGTTCCATTTCGGGTGGCCGCATTTCGATCCGCTGTCGATCGCCACGATGGTCATCGTGATGTTCGTCACGTTCATCGAATCGACGGGAATGTTTCTCGCGGTGGGGGACATGGTCGAGCGGCCGGTCGATCGCGACACGCTCGTGCGCGGCTTACGCGTGGACGGCCTCGGCACGCTGATCGGCGGCATCTTCAATTCGTTCCCGCATACGTCGTTCTCGCAGAATGTCGGCCTGATCGGCGTGACGGGCGTGAAGAGCCGCTTCGTCTGCGCGACGGGCGGCGTGATCCTCGTGCTGCTCGGACTGTTTCCGAAGATGGCGCAGGTAGTCGCGTCCGTGCCGCCTTTCGTGCTCGGCGGCGCGGGAATCGTGATGTTCGGAATGGTCGCGGCGAACGGCATGAAGGTGCTGTCGAAGGTCGATTTCGTACACCGCCAGCACAATCTGTTCATCGTTGCGGTAAGCGTCGGGCTGGGGCTCGTTCCCGTCGTGTCGCCGCATTTCTTTTCGAAGCTGCCGGCCGCGCTCGCCCCGATTCTGCATAGCGGGATTCTGCTCGCGTCGGTATCGGCCGTCGTGCTCAACATCGTGTTCAACGGCATGAGCGGCGAACGCGACGCGCATCAAGCGATCCGGCAGGCAGGCCGCGATTTCGACCGGCGGCCGGCCGATCTTCATTGACGGCGGCGTGCCGCGCGCGCCGGGGCTCGGCGCTCGCGATGAACGCACGAGCCGGCCGGGGCGCGCGCCGCCCTTCCATGCGCGCCGCATGCCGGCCCGCCCATCCGATGCATGCAGCGTTTGACGGCACGCGGCGCGCCCGTCAACGAAAACACCCCGAAGGCCGGAAAGAAACCTCCGGCTTTCGGGGTGCGGTACAGCGTCATGCGAGATATTTCATCCGCACGGCCAACCTGCGATGCAGCGGTCAACCGCCGTTGCGCTCGCCTCGGCGCGGCGCGGCGGCCGTCCGGGCCATGGGACGGCGAATGAATTTCCGTTCGCCTGCCACGCGGCCGTCGCGAATGCTCAGCTTGGCGTCACGGCGGCAGCCGATGCGGCCTGCGCGGCGGACGCCGCCGCAGGCGCAGCCGCGTTGCCGTAATCGACCGGCGCATCGGCCGGACGCGGCGTCTCGCCCGCCCGCTCGATCCATCCGCCGCCCAGCGCGCGGTACAGATCCACCAGGCTCGTCCACCGCGCAAGGCGCGCGGTGATCAGCGATTGCTGCGCCGAGTACAGATCCGTCTGCGCCGTCAGCACCGACAGATAGCTGTCGACGCCGTTCTTATAACGCAGATCCGACAGATCGAACCGCCGCTGCTGCGCGTGCTCATTGCGCTCCAGCGCCGCAATCTGCTGGTCATACGTGCCGCGCGCCGCCAACCCGTCCGACACCTCCCGGAACGCCGACTGAATCGCTTTCTCGTAGTTCGCGATCTCGATGCGTTTTTGCACGTTCGCGTAATTCAGATTCGCGATGTTCTTCCCGCCTTCGAAGATCGGCATCGTGATCTGCGGCGCGAACGACCACGCCGCCGTGCCCGCCTTGAACAGCCCCCCGAGCGTCGGGCTCGCCGTCCCGAAGGCGCCCGTCAGCGAAATCCGCGGGAAGAATGCGGCGCGCGCCGCGCCGATGTTCGCATTCGCCGCCAGCAACTGCTGCTCCGCTTCCATGATGTCCGGACGGCGCGTCAGCAGATCGGACGGCAGCCCCGCCGGAATGTCCGTCAGCAGGTTCTGCGCGTCCAACGGCAGCCCTGCCGGCAGGTCCTCCGGCAGCGGCTCGCCGATCAGCAGCACCAGCGCGTTCAACGCCTGCGCGCGAGCGCGCGCCTGCGCCTGCTGGTTCGCCAAAGCCGTCTCGACCACCGTCTGCGCCTGCCGCAGCGCCAGCTCCGTGCCCGTGCCGTTATCGAATTGCAGCTTCGTCAGGTTATATGACGACTGCGCGGTCTTCAGCGTGTTCTCCGTCACCCTCAGCAGATCATCGGTCGACAGCAGCGTCAGATACTGGTCGGCCACCTGCGAGACGAGCGAAATCTCCGCCGCCTTGCGCGCCTGCGCGGTCGCCAGATACTGCGCGAGCGCCTGGTCCTTCAGGCTCTGCAACCGGCCGAACAGATCCAGCTCCCACGACGCCGACAGCCCGACGTTGTAGGTTGTCGTGATATTACGGCCCGGCACCGCCGTCAGCGCGTTCGGCAACCGCTGGCGATCGCCCGTGCCGCTCGCGTCGAGCGCCGGGAACAGCGCTGCGCGCGTGATCTGATACTGCGCGCGCGCCGCCTCGACGTTCAGCACCGACACCCGGAGGTCGCGATTGTTTTTCAGCGCGATCTCGATCAGCCGCTGCAGCCGCGGATCGGCAAAGAACTCGCGCCAGCCGATCTCGGCGGCTGATTGACCGTTCGCGCTGCGCGCGCCCGGCGCGGCACCCGGCTGCGCCGCATACACGCCGTCGGTCGGGAACGCGCCGGATACCGGCGCGGCCGGGCGCTCATAGCGCGGCGCCAGCGTGCAACCCGCCGCGACCAGCGCGACCGCGAGCGCGGTCAAAGCATAGATTGGCTTCATCAGTTATTCCTTCCTGCCAGCGTCGTCATCGCCGTGCTTCGGCGCTTCGGTGCGATGCGCGTGCTCCTGCGCGAGACGCAGCGCGTCGTCGGCATCTTCCTTCTCGCCGCTGAACACCGCGCGCACCTTCACGAAGAACATCGGGATCATGAAGATCGCGAGGAACGTCGCGGTGATCATCCCGCCGATCACGCCGGTACCGATCGCGTGCTGGCTCGCCGAGCCCGCGCCATTACTGATCGCAAGCGGCAGCACGCCGAGAATGAACGCAAGCGACGTCATCAGAATCGGACGCAACCGCAACCGCGCCGATTCCAGCGCCGCCTCGATCGGCCCCATCTTCTCGGTAATCTGCAGCTCGCGCGCGAACTCGACGATCAGAATCGCGTTTTTCGCCGACAAGCCCACCGTGGTCAACAAGCCCACCTGGAAGAACACGTCGTTCTCCAGCCCGCGCAGCGTCGCCGCAAGCAGCGCGCCGATCACGCCGAGCGGCACGACCATGATCACCGAGAACGGAATCGACCAGCTTTCATACAGCGCCGCGAGACACAGGAACACGACGAGAATCGAGATCGCGTACAGGATCGGCGCTTGCGAACCCGACTGGATTTCCTGGAACGACAGTCCCGTCCACGAATAGCCGATGCCCGTCGGCAGCTTCTTCGAGAGCGCTTCCATCGCCGCCATCGCCTGGCCGGTCGACTTGCCCGGCGCGGCCTGACCCTGGATTTCCATCGCCGAGACGCCGTTGTAACGCTCGAGCTTCGGCGAGCCATACGTCCAGTGTCCGGTCGCGAACGAGCTGAACGGCACCATTCCGCCCGCACCGTTGCGCACGTACCAGATGTTCAGATCTTCCGGCTGCATCCGGAACGGCGCATCCGCCTGCACGTAGACCTTCTTGATCCGGCCGTCGGTATCGAGGAAGTTGTTCACGTAGCTCGACGCCCAGGCGATCGAGAACGTCTGGTCGATCGCCGCCGGTGTGACGCCGAGCGCGTTCGCCTTCTCGCGATCGATGTCGACCTTGTACTGCGGCGTATCGTTCAGGCCGTTCGGACGCACACCCATCAGCGTCGGGTCCTTCGCGGCCATCCCGAGCAACTGGTTGCGCGCGGCCATCAACGCGTCGTGACCGAGGCCCGCGTTGTCGGTCAGCTCGAAGTCGAAGCCGGCCGCCGTGCCCAGCTCCGGAATCGACGGCGGGTTGAACGGAATCACCATCGCGTCCTTATAGCCCGCGTAGCGCCCGAACATCCGGCCGATCAACGCCTGTACCTTCTGGTTCGCGCTCTGCCGCTTCGAGAAGTCCTTCAGCCTGACGAACACGAGACCCGAGTTCTGGCCGCGGCCCGCGAAGCTGAAGCCGTTCACCGTGAACGCCGATTCGACGATGTCCTTCTCGTCGTTGAGCAGATAGTCGGTGATGTTCGCGAGCGTCTTCGCGGTCGTCTCCTGCGTCGAGCCCGACGGCGTCTGCACGATCACGAACATCAGGCCCTGGTCTTCGTCCGGCAGGAACGACTTCGGCAGCCGCACGAACAGCAGGCCCACCGCGACGATCACCGCCAGATAGATGATGAGCCAGCGTCCCGAGCGCTTGATCACGTGGTGCACGCCGACGTGGTATTTGTCGCGGCTCTTGTTGAAGGTACGGTTGAACCAGCCGAAGAAACCCTTCTTCTCGTCGTGATGCCCCTGCGGAATCGGCTTGAGGATCGTCGCGCACAGCGCGGGCGTCAGAATCAGCGCGACGAGCACCGACAGCACCATCGCCGAGACGATCGTCAGCGAGAACTGCCGGTAGATCGCGCCGACCGAGCCGCCCGAGAACGCAACCGGCACGAACACCGCCGACAGCACGAGCGCCACGCCGACGAGCGCGCCGGTGATCTGCCCCATCGCCTTCTTCGTCGCCTCCTTCGGCGGCAAGCCCTCCTCGGCCATCACCCGCTCGACGTTCTCGACGACGACGATCGCATCGTCAACGAGCAGGCCGATCGCGAGCACGAGACCGAACATCGACAGCGTGTTGATCGAGAAGCCGACCGCCGACATGATCGCGAACGTACCGAGCAGCACAACCGGCACCGCGATCGTCGGAATGATCGTCGCGCGCAGGTTCTGCAGGAACAGATACATCACGAGGAACACGAGGACGATACCCTCGAGCAGCGTCTTCACCACTTCCTCGATCGACAGCCGCACGAACGGCGTCGTGTCATACGGATACTTGACGACGAGACCATGCGGGAAGAACGGCGCCAATTCGTCGATCTTCGCGCGCACCGCCTTCGCGGTCGCGAGCGCGTTCGCGTTCGTCGCGAGCTGGATACCCATCGCGGCGGACGGCTGCCCGTTGTACTTCGTGTCGAAGTTGTAGTTTTCCGCGCCAAGGTTGATCTTCGCGACGTCCTTGAGCAACACGCGCGAACCGTCCTGATTGACCTTCAGCAGCACGTTGCCGAACTGCTCGGGCGTGCGCAGCAGCGTCGCCTCGGTGATCGTCGCCTGCAACACGGTGCCCGGCTCGGCCGGCGTGCCGCCGAGTTGGCCGCCCGCGACCTGCACGTTCTGCGAGCTGATCGCGCTCGTCACGTCGACCGGCGTGAGCCCATAGTTGGTCAGTTTGGTCGGGTCGAGCCAGATCCGCATCGCGTACTGCGAGCCGAACAGCGTGACGGTGCCGACGCCGTTGATCCGGCTGATCGGGTCTTTCACGTGCGACGCGACGAAGTTCGCCAGGTCGTACCGGTTCATGCTGCCGTCTTCGGAGTTGAACGCGAGCACGAGCAGGAAGCTGCTGCTCGACTTCGTCACCGACAAGCCGAGCTGCTGAACCACCTGCGGCAGAATCGGCGTCGCAAGCGACAGCTTGTTCTGCACCTGCACCTGCGCGATATCCGGATTCGTGCCCGGCGCGAACGTCAGCGTGATCGTCGCGGTGCCCGAGTCGTCACTCGTCGACGACATATACAGGAAGTTGTCGAGACCGCTCATCTGCTGCTCGATCACCTGCGTCACCGTGTCTTCCACCGTCTTCGCGGAAGCGCCGGGGTAGTTCGCGCTGATCTGAATCGACGGCGGCGCGATGGTCGGATACTGCGCGATCGGCAGCGTGAAGATCGCCGCGACGCCGGCCAGCATCAGAATGATGGCGATCACCCATGCAAAGATCGGGCGATCGATAAAAAACTTTGCCATGAAACAGGCCCCCTGCTGTTAACGCGCGCTCGAAGCCGCGGCGGCGCTTGCGGATGAAGCGCCCGAGGCCGCGCCCGGCGCAGCGGAAGCGGACGGCGCCGCGCCCGGCGATGCCCCTGCCTGCGCCTGCGACGCCGCACCCGGCGCATCTCCGGCCGCCGGCAACTGTGTCGGCACCGCCTTCACCGTCATCCCGGGCTGCACCTTCCCGGTGCCCTGCACGATCACCCGGTCGCCCGCCGACAAGCCGCCCTCGACTACCCAGTTCTGCCCTTGCATCCCCGACGTCGTCAGCACCCGCGGCGCAACCTTTCCGTCGCCGCCGACCACCAGCGCCACCGCCTGCCCCTTCGCGTCATGCGTGACGCCTATCTGCGGCACAAGGAACGCGTTCTCGTTGACCCCTTCCTCGATCCGAGCCCGCACGAACATGCCAGGCAGCAGCACGCGCTGCTTGTTCGGGAAGATCGCCCGGATCGTCACCGAACCCGTTGTCTGATCCACCGTCGCGTCGGTGAATTGCAGCTTGCCCTGCTCCGGATACGGCTTGCCGTCCTCCAGTATCAACGTCACCTTCGCCGCCCCCGGGCCGTCCTTCTTCAGCCGTCCGCTCTGGATGTCCTGACGCAGCTTCAGCCCGTCCAGGCTCGATTGCGTCAGATCGACGTATACCGGGTCCAGCTGCTGCACCGTCGACATCAGCGTCGCCTGGCTCGCCTGCACGTATGCGCCCGGCGTCACTTGCGAAATCCCGACGCGCCCCGAAATCGGCGACACCACGTCCGTGTACCCGAGGTTGATCTGCGCCGTATCCACGGCGGCCTTGCCCGCGGCCACGTCCGCGGCCGCCTGACCCTGCGCGGCCACCGCGTTGTCGTAGTCTTGCTTGCTGACCGCGTTCGCCGCCACCAGCACCTTGTAGCGCGCGACCAATGCGTTCTGCGTCGCGAGATTCGCCTGCGCCTTCGCGAGCGTCGCCTTCGCGCTGTTCAGCGTCGCGATATACGGCGCGGGATCGATCTTGTACAGCCGCTGCCCCGCCTTCACGTCGCTGCCTTCCACGAATTCCCGGCGCAACACGATCCCGTCCACGCGCGCGCGGACCTGCGCGACCAGGAACGCATTCGTGCGCCCCGGCAACTCGGTGACGACCGGCACCGACTGCGGCTGAACCGTCACAACTCCGACTTCCGGCGTTTGCGGCGCAGGAGCCGATTCTTTTTTTCCGCACGCGGCCAGGAAAACGGCGGCCGTCGCAACAGTGATTAAGCGGTATGGAACCCGTTCGACGCGCATGGAGCGACCTCGTTTGTAGCAAAAGAAATAAGCGCCAACCCGCTGGAACACGAAACGCTTCCTGCTCCGTGCGCCGCGGATCGGACAACTGAATTGCTTGACTGCGGATGCAAAACTTGCCAGCGGCACGCGACCACCGTGCCGGGATGCCGTCGCGCAAACCGCGCGCGACACTGAGGAGGGAAATCAGCAGAAACGGATAATAACTGATTGCCTCATAAGCGATTCAGTCGTAGCCTAGCATTGTATATACATTCACGAATGTATGTAAAATAACTTTATGCACCGCACAATTTCTTACAAATTACCATCGTTTACGACGCATCGGCCGGCGAGGCCTGCTTCCGGGCGCGGCGTTCACGATATCCTTCATTTTTCTTACACATGATCCCGCCCCTGCCCACGACGAGCCCCTAATGGTCAGACGCACGAAAGAGGAGGCGCTCGCCACCCGCGACCGGATTCTCGACGCCGCCGAGCACGTCTTCTTCGAAAAAGGCGTGTCGCATACGTCGCTTGCCGATATCGCCCGGCATGCGGGCGTGACGCGCGGCGCGATCTATTGGCATTTCGCGAGCAAGAGCGAACTGTTCGACGCGATGTTCGACCGCGTGCTGATGCCACTGGACGAACTGAAGGCCGACACGGGCAAAACGCTCGCCGATCCGCTTGGGAGGGTCCGCGAGATCCTGACCTGGTGCCTGCTGGGTGCCGCGCGCGACCCGCAGCTGCAGCGCGTGTTCAGCATCCTGTTCATGAAGTGCGAGTACGTGGCGGACATGGGGCCGCTCCTCGAGCGCCACCGCGCGGGCATGCTCGACGCGCTGAACAACCTCGAAGCCGATCTCGCGCAGGCGGTCGCGAACGGCCAGATGCCGGCCGATCTCGATACGTGGCGCGCGTCGCTGATGCTGCATACGCTCGTCAGCGGCTTCGTGCGCGATATGCTGATGCTGCCCAACGAGATCGATGCGAACTGTCATGCGGAGAAGCTCGTCGACGCGTGCCTCGACATGCTGCGCACCAGCGCGTCGATGCGGCGCGATCCGGCCTGACGCGCGCGTGCGCCGTGCGCCGCTCGGCCGCGCGCAGCCGTCCGCGACCGCCCCGCGCGCGCCGGGCGTTGCCCGGCGTTGCTCAACCGCGTTCAGCGCGCCGCGCCCTCGCGCGCTGGTTCGACGCATAGATGTTGTCGCGCGCGAGCGTCTCGCCCTTGGCAAGCGCATCGATCCAGTCACGCGTCGATGTCACCGCCGCGAAATTCGACTGCATCACGACCGTGAACGCGCGGTGAATCTCTTGCGCACTCGCCGCGCCCGCCGCGTTCTCGTATGACAGCGCGCCTGTCGCGTCGGCCAGATACTCGAGCGCATACCCTGCCTGCGCCGCCTGATAAACGGTCGATGCATTGCAGTTGTGCGTCATGTAGCCGGCAATCGCAAGCGTGTCGATCCGATGGGCGTCGAGCCACGCGGCCAGATCGGTGCCGACGAACGCGCTCGCCTTCTGCTTCTCGATCCGGTACGCGAACGCACGCGATGCGACCACCGGGTGCAGCGCGACGCCGTCGCTGCCGCGCGCGAAAATCGGCGAGCCGGCCGGCGCGACGTGCTCGACGACCACGACCGGCACCCCCGCGTCGTGCGCCGCGTCGATCGCACGCCCGATGTTCGCGAGCGACGTATCGACATCCGGATATTCAATCGGCAGATTGCCCGTCACGTATTCATTCTGCACATCGATGACGAGCAGCGCGCGGCGGGGAAAAGAAGCGGACATGGGAGGCTCCTGGCAAATGAACGGGAACGCCGGACAAGTTGACGGCCGAATCGCGCGGCCCGGCTGCGGCGCGACTCGCTACCGCGGATTGTTCGCGCACAGGCCATTGCCCGATAGCGGCCCGATTGCCAATATTCGCTAGAATCGGGCCAATCGTCCGCCTCCCGGAGTCCGATCGATGCGCATCGCCGCCGCTTCCGAACCGCCGCATGTCGTCGCTGTCGTCGCCTACGACGGCATCAGCCCGTTTCATCTTTCAGTGCCGTGCATCGTGTTCGGCGAGTCCCGCCCCGGCGAGCCGCGTTTCGAATTGCGCGTGTGCGCGACCGACGCGGGCGAACTGGCGACCACCAGCGGCTTCACGATCACCGCGCCGCACGGACTCGATGCGCTCGAAGGCGCCGACACCGTCATCGTGCCGTGCTGGCACGACGGCACGGAAACGCCGCCCGCCGCGCTCGTCGATGCGCTGCGCGCCGCGCACGCGAATGGCGCGCAGCTCGTCGGCCTGTGTCTCGGCGCGTTCGTGCTCGCGGCAACGGGCTTGCTCGACGGCCGAACCGCGACGACGCACTGGGCCTGGGCCGACGATTTCGCGCGGCGCTATCCGCGCGTGACGCTCGACGCCCACGTGCTCTACATCGACGACGGCGACGTGATGACGTCGGCCGGCACCGCAGCGGGCCTCGACTGCTGCCTGCACGTGGTGCGCAAGCGGTATGGCGCGAGCGCCGCGAACCGGATCGCGCGGCGTCTCGTCATTCCGCCGCACCGGCAAGGCGGCCAGGCGCAGTTCGTCGACCAGCCGGTGGCCGCGAATCCGCGCGACGGCAGGCTCTCCGAACTGTTCGACTGGGTCCGCGAGAATCTTGCGCTGCCGCATACGCTCGATTCGCTCGCGGCGCGCGCACTGATGAGCCGGCGCACGTTCACGCGCCATTTCCGGCGCGCGACGGGCACGACGGTGAGCGCCTGGCTGCTCGCGCAGCGGCTCGCATGCGCGCAACAGTTGCTCGAGGCAACCGACCGGCCGATCGACGCGATTGCGCAGACGGCGGGATTCAGCTCAAGCGCATCGCTGCGGCAGCATTTCGCCGAGGCGTTCGACACGTCGCCATCGGCTTACCGGCGCGAATTCCGCGGCGCTTGAGGAAAAAAATCGTCGCGGCGCATGCAGAGGCTGCTCGCGATGAAACGGGCGCAAGGGGCGCGGCACGCGCGGCCGCCGCATCACCTGAGCGATTCAGGAAAGAAAATGCAGGCGACGCAAACAGCCGCTCGGCAGCGGATCGAACGCGTCAGCGCACCGCATACAACAACAATGCGACGAAGACGATCATCGCCGCCCACGCCCACGGCGGCAGCGGACTCGATTCGCGATGCCCGAGCGCGCCGGCGGCGCGCGCGGTCAGCGCGCCGTCGGCCGACATCGCAGGCGAGCGCTTCGCGCCGAGCGTCATGCTCGCGGGCCGCAAAAACACGTGCTGACGCGCGCGCGCACCGGCACGCGCGCGATTCGGCGCAAGCCCGTGCTTGGCCAGCACGATCTGGCCGAACTCCGTGAAGAAATCGTCGGCCAAGTCGGCAAGCGCATCGCGCAGTTGCCTCACCGGCAGTTCGGCAAGCGGGCCGAACGCCGTCGCCCATATCGCATATTCGACCCGCGTTGCCGGTTTGGCCGGCAAATCGTCGCACTCGCCCCCGCGGCCTGCGCTGCCAGCCTCGCGCGGCGCGCACTCGGCAGGCGGCAACGACACGTCGATCTGGCCGCGCAGCGCGCCAAGCTCGTCCGAGCGCGCCCTGAAGTGCAGCGTATGCCGGGCCGATCCGGGTGCGTCGCCGTGCTCGCCCGCGACGACATGCGCGCGCACCTCGTAACGGGCGCGCAGCAGCCCAAAAGGCACCGACAGCGCAACCGAAAACTCGTCGCGCGACAGGCGCGAAAATGCTTCGCAGTACTCGAGACTCGCGCGCACAAGCGCGGGATCGTGCAGCGCATCGCGCACGACGAGCGGCGCGAGCGGTATCCACAATGCGTCGTGCAATTCCATGATCGCCTCCGCCGGTGAGTTCGATCAGTGCGCCATGCGCAGACGATCGGCACGTGCCATATCGAAGACGGCATCGCGCCGACGCGCACGCATGGCCCGCGACGTTCGCTCGCCATCCTCGGCAATGCCGCCGGCGGCATACGGATGAAAACAGAAAGCCCGAGCGCGCTGCCCGCCAAGCGCGATGCGATGGCAAAGCGCGCGCCGCGATGCATCGGCATCACGGCGCGGCTGGGGGAAAAGGCCGAACGGCTGTGCTTCGTACAGCGTCGAGGCGGCGCTCGATTCGGCATCGGCGATCCGGCTGCGGATCGCGCGCGCGCGAAAGCGGTTCGGCCCGGTTTCAATGCAGTGACTTGCGGCGTCGGACATCGGTTTCCTCCGAGGCCGCCACGCCTATACGCACCGGCCGGAAATTGGAATGGTCCACGGCAACAGATGCCGCTCACGCCCCATTATCAGCCAAACCGCCTGACGAATGTGCAAAATTTACTGCATGCGCCACGAGAACGCGACCTTCGCGCCCCCTTTCGCCGGCACGGCGACCGTTCGCGTCTGCTCGTTGCCGTTGTACGCGGCGCGGATCGTATAACGCCCCGGCGCGAGTCTGACAAGCATGTAAGGTCCGCGCGCGTCCGCCGCCAGCACCTCGCGGCCACGCGCATCGCGCACCGACACGCGAACGTCAGCAAGAAATTCGCCGCCCGCGCCGGTAAAGCGCAGTGCGAGCGGCCAGCGCCGTTCGTTGCGCTGGAATGCGCTCGATTCGTCCTGCCCCACGCCCCCCGAGACGAAGCTGACATTGCCTTGCCGCTGCACATCCGGCAAGCCGGACTGCGCAAACGCCGCGCCCGCGATGCCGAAAGTCAGCGCCGCCGCGGCCAGATACCTCGAAATGGCTTGCTGTCGCATGGTTCGCTCCTTGAGTTCGTCAGCCGGAAACGGCGGGCCGGCGCAGCGGCCCGCTCGAGCCGGATGAACTTGCCCGACCGGCTCAACCCAGATCGACCGGCACGAAGATCTGGGCGTCGTCACGCTGGATCAGCAACGCAAGATTGTTGCCCGCGCGCTTGACCACGTCGCGCAATTGCTCGGCGCTCGTCACCGGCGTGCCGTTCACCGCGAGAATCACGTCGCCCGGCTGAATGCCCGCGCCCGCGGCCGGCCCTGTCGATTGCTGGACGACGAGGCCGTGCGTAAGCGACGTGCCATTGCGCTCGCGCGGCGTGAGCGGCCGCACCGACACGCCCAGACGCCCCTGCTCGACGCTCGCGTCGCTGCTCACCGTCGTCTGGTTCTCGCCCAGCGACGCGAGCGTCACCGATACCGTCTTTTTCGACTTGTCCCGCCAGATTTGCAACTGGGCCTGCGTGCCGGGCTTCATGCTCGCGATCTGCGAAGGCAGCGTAGTGGAATCCTGTACCGGTACGCCGTTGACCGCAAGGATCACGTCGCCGGGCTGCAACCCCGCCTTCGCAGCGGGCCCCTTCGGATCGACCGCGCTGACGAGCGCGCCGTCCGGCTTGGGCAGACCGAACGAGCTGGCGAGCGTCTGATCGAGCCCCTGCACCGCGACGCCGAGCCGGCCGCGGCTCACGTGGCCCGTCTTCACGAGTTCGTCCTTCACCTTGATCGCCTCGTTGATCGGAATCGCGAACGACAGCCCCTGGAAGCCACCCGTCTGCGAGTAGATCATCGAGTTGATGCCGATCACTTCGCCTTGCAGATTGAACAGCGGGCCGCCTGAATTGCCGGGGTTCACCGGCACGTCGGTCTGAATGAACGGCGTGTAGTTCTCGTCAGGCAGCGCGCGCGATTTCGCGCTGATGATGCCCGAGGTCACCGTATTGTCGAAACCGTATGGCGAGCCGATTGCGACGACCCACTGGCCAACCTTGCTCTGCGCCGGATCGCCGACCTTGACGGTCGGCAAGCCGGACGCGTCGATCTTCAGCACCGCGACGTCCGACTGCTTGTCGGCGCCGACCACCTTCGCCTTGTATTCGCGCTTGTCGGTCAGTCTGACCGTCACGACGTTCGCGCCGTCGATCACATGCGCGTTGGTCAGGATATAACCGTCGGAACTGACGATGAAGCCCGAGCCCAGGCTCGTGCTCGGCTGATCATCGGGCGGCTGTGGCCCCACGCCCATGCCCGGAATCTGTCCGTAGAAATGTCTGAAGAACTGGTAGAACGGATCGTTCGGATCGAGCGGAATCTGCGGCATCCCGCGACGCTGCGCGGCACGCTGCACGACATGCTTCGCGCTGATATTGACGACGGCGGGCCCGTAGGTCTCGACCAGCCCGGAAAAATCGGGAACGCCGGTCTTGGCGGCGGCTTCGGCCGGCATCAGCGCGGCGACCGCCGGCGTGATGATCTGCGGCTCCGCATGACGCGTACCCGCCACGTACCCCGCCGACAACGCTGCGGCAACGGCCACGGCAACTGCGCCACGCGCAAGGAATCGGGTAGTCATATCGTTCTCCTTGTTTAATGGTTCGAAGCGTAACGAGCCTGTCTTAAAGCAGTCTTAACCGGCTTCGCAGGCGAACGGGCAACGCGTATGCAAGGAGCGCAGCCGGTGGGGCAAGCATGCGCACGGCCTATGCGCCGGTCAGATACCGGCCGCCCATCGTTCATGCAGCGTCACGCATCGGCCGCGCACGGCAACCTGACGCTGACGAGCAAGCCGCCCGCCGGCGCTTCGCCCATCGCGATGCTCGCACGCTGCTGGGCGGCGATCCGCTTGACGATCGCAAGACCAAGGCCGCTGCCCGACACATCGGTACGCGCCCGCGCGGACGAATCGCGATAGAAGCGGTCGAACACGCGCTCGCGTTCGGCGGCCGGAATGCCGGGGCCGCTATCGCCGATCTGCACCAGCGCGCTCGCGCCGTCGCCGCGCGTGAGCGACACGTCGATGCGCCCGCCTTGCGGCGTGTACTTCACCGCATTGTCGAGCAGGTTGTTGAACATCACGCGCAGCGCGGCGGGATCGGCGAGCACCGCCGCATCCTCGAGCGCCTCGAAGCCGAGATCGATATCGCGCCGCTGCGCGAGCGGCGCATGCGCGGCGACGCATTCCTCGACGAGCGCGCGCAAGTCGACGCGCTCGCGCACGGTTGCGTCGCCCGGCTCCGCGCGGGCGAGCGCGAGCAATTGCTCGGCAAGACGCGTCGCGCGCGTCACGCCGTTTTGCAGATCGGCGATCGCCTCGCGGCGCGATGCGTCGTCCTGCGCGCGCGCGACGAGCTGCGCCTGGATCTGCACGGCGGCAAGCGGCGTGCGCAGTTCGTGCGCGGCGTCCGCGACGAACGCCTTTTGCGTGTCGAGCGCGGCGGCCAGACGCGCGAGCAGTCCGTTCAGCGCGCGCACGAGCGGCCGCACCTCGAGCGGCAACGGCGTGTCGGGCAGCGCGTCGAGCGCGTCGGGCCGGCGCGCCTCCACCGCACGCGTGACGCGCTGCAACGGCGCAAGACCGCGCCCGATGATCATCCACACCGCCGCACCGAGAAACGGCAGCAGCACGATGAGCGGCCAAAGCGTGCGCAGCGCGACGCTCGCGGCAAGCCGGTTGCGCACCGACAGCGGCTGCGCGAGCTGCACGACGTTGTCGCCGACGATCGCGCCATACACCCGCCACGCGCCGCGCTCGGTGCGCTCGGTCGAGAAGCCCAGCTCCGCGCGCGGCGCGATCGGCGCGCGCGGATGCGAAAAATACATCAGCACGCCGTTGCGGTTCCAGATCTGGATCACGATCCCCTCGTCGCCGTTCGTGTGCGAGCCCAGCACCTGAGAGAACGGTTCGGACGGCAACGCGGCCGCGATCAGTTGCAGCTGGTTGTCCATCACTTCGTTTGCCGCGTCGAGCGCCTGCCGGTAGATCAGCCAGCCGGCGATTCCGACGCCGGCCACGACAATCGCGAGCAGCCAGATCAGCAGTTGATGACGAATCGACTTCACGCGCTACGATTCCTTCACGACCATATAACCCAGGCCGCGGACATTACGGATTAGGTCCGAGCCGAGCTTCTTGCGCAGCGCGTGGATATACACTTCGACGGTGTTGCTGCCGATCTCCTCGCCCCAGCCATACATCTTCTCCTCGAGCTGGCTCTTCGACAACACCGCGCCGGGACGCGCGAGCAGCGCCTCGAGCAGCGCGAATTCGCGCGCGGACAGCGCCACGGGCGCGCCGTCGAGCGTGACCTGATGCGACGCCGGATCGAGCGTCAGCGCGCCGTAGCGGACCAGCGATTCGCTGCGCCCCGCCTGGCGGCGGATCAGCGCGCGCATCCGCGCGGCAAGCTCGTCGAGGTCGAACGGCTTGACGAGATAATCGTCGGCGCCCGCGTCGAGGCCCTTCACCCGATCGGCCACCGCGTCGCGCGCGGTAAGAATCAGCACGGGGAGCGCGAGCCCGCGCGCGCGCAGCGTGCGCAGCACGTCGATACCGTCGCGCTTGGGCAGGCCGAGATCGAGCAGCAGCAGGTCGTGCGCCTCGCCGGTGGCGAGCGCGGTCAGCGCGGCTTCGCCGTCCTGCACCCAGTCGACCGCGCAACCATCCGCTTTCAGCGCCTTTCTCACGCCTTCGGCGATCATCCGATCATCTTCGACTAGCAATATCCGCATTCTGAAAAACGTCCGTCGCCTGCGTTCACGATGGCGGACATTGTAGCGCCGCGCCGTGCACGCGCGGACAACGGCGCGATGCAGCGCGGTACGCGCCGTTTTCTCTACAATGGGCGCCTTCGCCGCCGCGCAAGCGCACGGCTGTTCGCTGCGCCTTTCCTGTTCCGATATCCCGATATTCGTCGATGAATCCACCTGCCCGTCACCTCGCAGCTCCGGCCAGCGTGTGCCACCTCCCCCCCCCTTCCCGCTCATCC
>NZ_FXAN01000069.1 GCF_900176645.1 Burkholderia singularis | reverse complement strand
ACGGCGGGCGGCGGGCGCAGCCGCCGTTGCCGAACGGCCTCGCGGTGCAGATCATCTACCGTAATCAACGCGCGCAGGGCGAAGTGCGTTTGAGCGACGCGTGGCGCGTGAAGCCGAGCGACACGCTGCTCGCGGAACTGCGCGCGGCGTTCGGCGAGAGCGCGGTCGAGATCGCGTACTGAGCGCCGCGCGAAGCCTGTCCGAAGCGCCGTATCCGATTCGCCGGTTCCGCGCGCGGCCGCACGCCGCGTGGCGGAATCGGGTACATTGCCAGCCACAACCGCCCGCTCGATGGATCGTCCCTTGGCCGCCTTGTTTGCTCCCGATCGCCCGCCCCGTACCATTCTCGTCTGCAGCCCGCGCCGGATTGGCGACGTCTTGCTGACCACGCCGCTCGTGCGTTCGCTGAAGGCGCGTTGGCCCGGCGCGCAGATCGACATGCTGGTGTTTCGCGGCACCGAAGGCGTGCTCGAAGGCAATCCGGACGTGCGGCGGGTGATCGTCGTCGCGCAGCGTGCGAAGTTCGGCGAGCGCTTGCGCGATGCGATGAGGATCTGGCGCCGCTATGACCTCGCATGCGCGGCGCTCAGTTCGGACCGGCCGCGCTTCTATAGCTTCTTCGCCGGCAAGAAGCGCGTCGGCCTCGTCGATCCGGACCGCGTGACGCTGCTCAATCGCTTCATGCTCCACCGTATCGCCCTCAATCGGCACGAGTCGGTGCATACCGTCAGCAGCAGCCTGGCGCTCGCGGCCGTGCTCGGTATCGAGCCGCATGCGCAGGTCGTCGCGCCCGGCTTCGGCGACGATCCGGCGCGGCATGCGCGCTTCGATGCGAGTCTCGTCGCGCCTGCCGCGCGGCAGGCGGGGCAGGCGCTCGTCGTCGTGCATCCGGTGCCGATGTTCGAATACAAGCGCTGGCGGATCGACGGCTGGGCCGAGCTGATCCGCTGGCTGCGCGCGCGCGGCTTCGCGGTTGCGCTGTCGGGCGGGCCGGCGCAGGCCGAGCTCGACTATGCGGCGCGCGTCGCCGAGATGGCGGGCGAGCCGGTGCTGAATCTGGTCGGGAAGCTGTCGTTTGCCGAAAGCGCGGAACTGTATCGCCGCGCGCGGCTCTTTATCGGGCCGGATACCGGCGCGACGCACGTCGCGGCCGCGACGGGCGTGCCGACGATCGCGCTGTTCGGCCCGTCGGACCCGGTGCGCTGGGGGCCCTGGCCGAACGGCTGGCCGCCCGGCAACGATCCGTGGCCGCTGCGCGGCTCGGCGCAGCGCGGCAACGTCTATCTGCTGCAGGGCGAGGGCGCGTGCGTGCCGTGCAAGCTCGAAGGGTGCGAGCGCCGCCTCGACAGCCCGAGTGCGTGCCTGACGGAGCTGGCCGCGAGCCGCGTCATTGGCGTGGCGGCGCGGATGCTGGGGTGCTCGCCGTAACCGCGTCGCGGGCGCCGGCCGCCTGGTCGCGCCAGCCGCAGCCAAGCAGGATGCCGGCAAGCAGCGTGAGCAGATGCCCTTCGGTGAAGTCGAGGAGCATCGAATTCGCGAGACAGCCGAGCGCGAACGCGAACAGCCACGCGAGCAGCAGATGGCGCGAGCGCGGCTCGAGCGTGGCCGCGTCCCGCCCGATCCGGGCCAATAGGTAGACGAACAGCGCGGCGCCAATCACGCCGAGCTGCACCGCCATCAGCAGATATTCATTGTGCGGGTTGTGCGTGAGTTCGCCCTGCGCGCCGGTCTTGCCCGCCGTCAGCTTCTCGAATTCCGTGCCGAGGCCGCCCGCACCGTAGCCGATCACGGGCCGCGCCTCGATCAATTCCAGGCTCTTGCGATACCACTCGACGCGTAGGCCGGTCGAGGTGACCGCGTTCGATTCGCGATACTCGCGCACTTCGCTGACGACCTTCATCATCCGCTCGCCGGGCATCGTGCAGGCGACGACGATCACGGCCGCCGCTGCTGCGGCGATGCCGATGCCGAGCAGCAGCGGGCGGGGGCACAGCGCGTCGCGATGCTGCAGCGCATAGCGCGCGGCGATGGCGAACACGAAGAGAATCGCGACGATTTGCCCGGTGCGGCCTTGCAGCATCACGAGCACGTTGACGAGCGTGAGCAGCGCGATCGCGGCGAAGATCGCGCGCGCGCGGCGGCTGCCGGCGGCGAGCGCGAAATCGGCGGCTTGATAGAACAGCAGCGCGCCCAGCATGCCGGCGGCGATGTGATTCTTGAACACCCACGCACGCGAGAGCGGCTCGCCCGCGATATGCGCGGGGCCGATCGCGGTCAGCCCGAGATAATTGGTCGTCGACAGCACGGTGACCGTGATGAGCGTGACGAACAGGCTCCAGCAGGCGATCTTCTGCCAGCCCGAATCCTTGAACGCGATGACGGCGAGCGGCAATGCAAGCAGCTTCACGTACTTACCGACCCATGACCACGCCTCCTGCTGCGGTGCGACGCTATAGGCGACGCTTGCGGCGAGCGCGGCGAACAGCAGCAGCGCGGCGAGCGCGGACCGGTGGCGCGGCATCGACGGCAACCGACGCCAGAATTCGGGCGAGCTGACGAGCGTGAGCACGAACAGCGCGCACATGATGTTGGTGAGCGCCGTCGACAGCGGCACGCTGCACAGCGCGGCCACCGCGCAGGCGCGCGCGGCGGTCAGACGCCGCGACGCGTCGTGAGGGGCGAGCTTCATCGAGAGTTGCAATTCATCGCTCCGGAAAAAGGGGAGAGTAGTAGGTCAACGCGCGTGCGTTACGGCGCCGGCGCGAGTTCGTCGAGGCCGCACTCCGCGCGGGTGCTGCCGTTCGCGAGCCGCGCGAGCACCTTCGCGTGATTGGGTCCCTCGCGCTCGCGCGACGCTTCGCGATGCCAAAGATGCAGCACTTCGGTCGCCCAGAAGCCGCGCTTGCGCGCGACGCCCGCGTTGTGCAGCCGCGCGACGAAGTCCGCGTCCTCGTGGCCCCAGCCGGTGAACGTTTCGTCGAAACCGTTGACGGCGAACGCGTCGCTGCGCCAGACGGCGAGATTGCAGGTCTTGATGCCGCGCCAGACGAAGCCCTTGACGCGCCGCTGCGGCAGATCGGGCAGTTTCACGACGAGCGGCAGCACTTTGTTGATTCCGCCCGTCGCGCGCTCGCGCAGCCAGAACGACGCGGGTTGCGCATCGAGCGGCAGGCGCCGCGCGAGCGCCTGTTGCGTCAGGCGCGGCGACAGCAGAATGCGGCTGCCTGTCACCACGGTGCGCGGCGCGGCGAGCGTGCGGTGGCGCGCGACGAAATCGCGTTGCGGCACGCAGTCGCCGTCGAGAAAGATCAGGTAGTCGCCGCGCGCGCGGGCGATGCCCTTGTTGCGGCTTGCCGCCGCGCGAAAGCCTTCGTCGGTCTGCCAGACATGCGCGATCGGCACCGGGGCGCGCGCGGCAATCCGTTCGATTGTCTCGCGCGTCGGCGCGCCCGAGCCGTCGTCGGCGATCACGATCTCGAAGTGGCGGTCGGTTTGCGCGACGCAGCCGTTCAGCACCAATTCGAGCGCATCGGGGCGATTGTAGGTGGTGATCACCACGGTAATGAGCGGATCGCGAGTCATGGCCGGTCCTCGCGCGGCACGCTCGGCGCGTCGTGCATCAGCATCAGCTTCAAATAGCGGTAATACGTTCCTTCGGCGTTCGACACGGCAAGCATCAGGCCGGTGCGCCCGTCGAGAAAGCCGCGTTGCAGCACGTAGGTGCGCACGAACGCCCAGGCGCCGCGCGCGAGCGCCTGGGCGAGGCTGCCGCGCCGGCCCGCCGCGTGCCGCTGGCGCGCGCCGGCAGTCGAATACGAGTCGATCTTGCGCAGCACCGTCTCGAAATTCTCGTATGAATAGTGAAACAGCTTACCCGGTAGCCGTGCCGGAGCGCCGTCGAATATCAGCCGTTCGTGGACCAGATCGTCGGAGAAGCGCGCCGCGCCGCGGCGAAAGAGCCGCGGCACCCAGTCCGGATACCAGCCGCTGTGGCGCACCCACGCGCCGCAAAAGCTCGACAGCCGGTCGAGCGCGTAGACGGACGCGGCGGGCGCGGCGAGCGCCGCGCGGATCGACGCGGCTAGCTCGGGCGATACGACTTCGTCGGTGTCGATCGACAGAATCCAGTCGGTCGACAGCTCGGCGATCGCGCGGTTTTTCTGCGGGCCGAATCCCGGCCAGTCGGTTTGCACGATGACGCGTGCGCCGTGCGCGCGGGCGATGGCGGCGGTGCCGTCGGTGCTGCCGCCGTCGATGACGACGACGTCGTCGGCGAACGACAGCGCGTCGAGGCACTGCGCGAGCCGCGCCGATGCGTTGAGGGCGATGAGGGCCACGCCGAGGGTGGGTTCTGCCATGAATCGAAAGCCGGGACGGGTGCGCGTTGCGCGATGAGTATCGGACGCGAGAGTATACCTGTGCGGCGGCCGGGCCGGCCGCGGCTTCGTCGGCCGTGACGGCGGGGCGGCTATAATGTGCGGCCCCGTGTGCATGCCGGCGGCCGTCGCGGGTTTTCCCGGGCCTGGGTTCGATGCGCGCGCCGGTGCACGCCGGCCGCCGCCGTGGCCCATACCGGTATGCGGGATCCGGCCCGCGTCGGCATTGGCGCGGCGCGCGGCGGCTTCGGCAACGCTCCCCGCCTGCGGCGCGACCGCGCGCCGGCATGAGAAAGCACCGGCCGCAACCTCAGAAGGATCGCCTTGGAAACCCAGAACACTCTACGCAAGCCGACGAGCGCGGCGGGCACCTCCGCGAAATCGGTGCTCGTGCGCCTGTGGCCGTATATCAAGCCGCTGCTGGGCGCGATCGCGCTGGCCGTCATGACGATGGGCATCGTCGCCGCGACGGAGGCGGGGATTCCGGCGCTGCTCAAGCCGCTGCTCGATCACGGCTTCGGCTCGCACGGCAGCGACCGCGCGAAATGGTACGTGCCCGCCGCCGTGATCGGCCTGGCGCTCGTGCGCGGCCTCGCGCAGTATTCGTCGAATTACCTGCTGAACTACGTGTCGAACCGGATCCTGCTGAAATTGCGGCTGACGATGTTCGAGCGAATGATTCATACGAGCGCGTCGTTTTTCCAGCGGGAGACGGCCAGCACCGTGATCAACGCGATCGTCTTCGAGGTCAACCAGATCCTCAACGTGCTGACGGGCGTGATGATCACCCTCGTGCGCGATTCGTTGACGGTGATTTTCCTGCTCGGCTATCTGTTCTACTTGAATTGGCGGCTCACGCTGATCGTCGCGGTGATCCTGCCCGGCATCGGCTGGCTCGTCAGCAAGATCAACCGGCGGCTGCGGCGGCTCAACCGCGAGCATCAGACGTTGACGAACGAGCTGTCATACGTGGTCGAGGAGACCGTCGCCGGCTACAAGGTCGTCAAGGTGCATAACGGCGAGCGTTACGAACTCGACCGCTTCACCGCGATGAGCAAGCGCCTGCGCGGCTATGCGATGCGCATGGCGGTGTCGGGCGGCCTCGCGCAGCCGCTCACGCAGTTTCTCGCGTCGATCGCGCTGGCCGTCGTGATCACGATCGCGGTCGTGCAGTCGTCGAACGATCAGACCACGGTCGGCGGCTTCGTCGCGTTCGTCACGTCGATGCTGCTCGTGATCTCGCCGCTCAAGCATCTGATCGACGTGAACCAGCCGCTGCAACGGGGGATGACCGCGGCCGAGCTGATTTTCGGGCTGATCGACGAGCCGCTCGAGCCGAAGGGCGGCGGTCGGCCGCTCGCGCGCGCGCGCGGCGAAATCGAGTTCCGCGACGTGTCGTTCGATTACGGTGCGACCGAGCGGCCGACGCTCGACCGGGTCTCGTTCAAGGTCGCGCCGGGCGAGATGGTCGCGCTCGCCGGGCCGTCCGGCAGCGGCAAGACGACGCTCGTGAACCTGCTGCCGCGCTTTTTTGATCCGACGGACGGTGCGATCTATTTGGATGGCGTGCCGACATCGGATTACGACGTGCACGCGCTGCGCGCCCAGATCGCGATGGTGAGCCAGGACGTCGTGCTGTTCAACGATACGATCGCGGCGAACGTCGCCTATGGGCAGACGCCCGAGCGTGCGCGCGTGCAGGCGGCGCTCGAGGCGGCGAACCTGGCGGATGCGGTGGACGCGATGCCGGACGGCATCGATACCGTCGTCGGCGGCAACGGGATGCGGCTGTCGGGCGGCCAGCGCCAGCGTCTTGCGATTGCGCGCGCGATCTACAAGGACGCGCCGATCCTGATCCTCGATGAAGCGACCTCCGCGCTCGATTCCGAATCGGAGCGCCATGTGCAGGCGGCGCTCGAGCGGCTGATGCAAGGGCGCACGACGCTCGTGATCGCGCACCGGCTGTCCACGATCGAGCGCGCCGACCGCATCCTCGTGCTCGAAGGCGGCCGGATTGCCGAAGCGGGCAGCCACGGCGAACTGCTGCAGCGCGGCGGGCTCTACGCGCATTTGCATCGGATTCAGTACCAGCAGCAGGCGGCTTGACGGCCGCCTCGCGTCGGGCCGCTAACGCCGCCAACGACGCCAACGACGGCGCGCGCGCCGCGCCGAGCTTCCCCTTTTCAGCGCTTCAAGTCTTGGCCAGCCAGCGGCGCTCGATCTGCGTAATCGTCCAACTCACCACGGTCGCGCACGCGGTGCCGAGCGTCACCTCGCCGAGCCTGACGAGCGGCACGTCCCACAGCGGGCCGCCGCCCGGAAACAGCAGCACGATCGTCGCGGTGATCGCGCCGAGCCGCGCCGCGCTGCCGACGTTCAGGCACCAGCAGCAGACGATCGCGGCCACGATCGTCATCGCATAAGCGGCGACATGCCCGATGCCTGTCGCCGCGCCGGCGAAACCCACCAGGCCGCCGACGATCGCGCCGACGAACTGGTCGCGCGACAGACTGATCGTATCCGCGTAACTATGCTGCGTGACCGCGATCGCGGTGATCGCGGCCCATACCGCCTGCTCGGTGTGCAGCGCGCGGCCGATTCCGTATGCGAGGCACGCGCCGCTCGCCGCCTGCACGGCCATCAGCAGCCCTTGCAGCAGGCGCTCGCCGAGCGGCAGTCCCTTGAACAGGTCGAGCGCCGAGCGCTGGATCTGCTGGCGGGCGTTGTTGAAGGACTTGATCGTTTCCATCTGATCCGAATCCGTCGTCATTGCACCGGTTCGGCGGACGAGGCTTGCTCGTCGCCGACGGACGCCGTGTCGCGCGTCTCGGGCATCGCGAGCCAGACGAGCAGCGTCGCGAGCGCGCCGGCGGCCGCCAGCCCGAAGAAGCTCGCGGTGTTGCCGAAGCGATCGGCGGCGAAGCCGGCGAGCGCGGTGCTGAGCGTCGCGCCGATGCCCGCGGCGAGTCCGAACAGCCCGATGCACAGGTTGTAGCGCCCCTTGCCGCCCGCGACGTCCGCTGCGATCAGCGGCAGCATCACGCCGAACACCGCCGCGCTCAGGCCGTCGAGCATCTGCACCGGCACGAGCAGGTAAGGGCTCGACACGCCGGCGAACAGCAGCGCGCGCGCGGGCAGCGCGGCGAAGCCGAGCAGCAGCAGCGGCCTGCGCCCCCAGCGCTGCGCGCCGCGGCCCACCCACGGCGAGAGCATCGCGACGATCGCCTGCGGCACGATGATGCATGCGGCGATCACGAGCTGGACGTTTTCACCCATGCCGGCGGTCACTTCGCCTGCGGCGAGGTTGAGCATCGCCGCGTTCGATAGATGGAACAGCACGACGCACGCGGCGAAAATCAGCATGCGCCGGTCGCGCAGCAGTTCGCGCAGCGTTTCGCGCGGTTCGCCGTCATCGGCGTCCGTGCCGGCGCCGGCGCGCGGCATATGCGCGCGGGGCGGCGCGGCGTGACGCGGTAATTCGATCATCGCGAGCGCGACGAGCGCGGGCATCGCGAGCGCGGCCGTCAGCCAGAACACCGCGCGTGCGGACAGATATTCGCCGGTGAGCCCCATCAACCCCGCCGCGACCGCGCTGCCGATCGACGCCCAGCGCGCATTGCGGCCGAGCCGGTCGCCGAGGTTCTCGCGTCCGACCAGCGCGAACGAGATCGCGGCCATCGCCGGCACCAGCATGCAGCTCGCGAAGCCGTGGAACACTTCGGCGGCGATCACCGGCACGACGGTCGGGCTTGCGGCAAGCAGCACCGCGGACAGGATGATCGCGACGATCGCCCACGCGGCCGCGCCTTTCTTGTTCTTCAGCGCGTCGACGGCCGCGCCGCCCGGCACCTGGCTGACCATTGCGCTGATCGTGCCGATCGATAGCGCCATGCCGATTTCGCCCTGCGTCCATTTATGCGACGCGAGATACGACGCGATGAACGGGCCAAAGCCGGTTTGAACGTTTGCGACGAAGAAGTTGAGCCAATCGAGGGCGCGCAGGCTTCGTACGCTGAGCACGTGCCGGACCGTCATCGTTTCACACTCGACGCGGCGGCGGCCGGCATGCTTGCGCCGGCAGGCGGCGCGATGGATGAAGCAACGGGCGGCGAGACGGCGACGATCGGCCTGTCGCCCGCATACGGCGGCGATGCCTTCAGTTGCATATCGTTCATATCGAGCCACGCGCGCGGCGGCTTGTCTTTCGGCGCGAAGCGCAGCGCCGACCAGCTCGCGGCGATCGTGCGCCGGTTCGGATCGACGAGGCCGCCGACTTCCAGCACGATGGCCTGCGGATCGCCGCCGCGGCCGATCAGCACGTCGACGACGCGGCCGATCCTCGCGCCGCCGGGGCGCTCGATATCGGCGTCGATGATCCGCATGCGGCCGGTTTCGGCCAGCAAGTCGGCCGAGCCCGTGAGCGGCAGCGTCTTCGGGCGAGCCGCGGCGCTCGGCATGTCGAGCGCGATCGGCGCTTCCTTGCCGCCCGGCGTGAAGCGGAACAGCCGCCACGGCAGGATCACCTTGCGGTCGCCGACGCCCATGAAGCCTTGCAGATTCACGATCACGTCGCGCGGCGCGCCGCTTGCGTCGGCGGTCATGTCGACCGCGCGGCCGACGGTTTTGCCGTCGCGCCGCACTTCGCTGTCGAGCAGCGTGCGCACTTGGGCGCGGTCGATCGCGCGTGTCGCGATCAGCGGCGCGGGTGCGGGGGGCGGCGCAGGCGCAGGCGCGGCGGGACGGGCGGGCTTGCGCGGGCGCGGCGGCTCGCGGTGCGGCTTTTTCGGCGCGGACGCTTCGACGGGCTCGGGCGCGCTGGCGGGCTCCGGCGTGGCCGGGGGCTCGCTCGCCGGCTCGACGGGGGTGGCGACGGCTTCGACGATCGGCGCGGGCGTTTGCGGCGCACGAAACAGGGCGCAGCCGGACAGCGCGAGCAACGCGATGAACAAGGGGGCCGCAGTAGCGGTGCAACGGACGAGACGGGGGGCTGAACGCGGGAATCCGCCGCTCATGGGATCGTACTCCATGACTGGGGCAGGCCGCCGGGCACGGCGCTGCTGTCGGTGATGGCGCAGGCCCGGCGGCCTCGCGCGAGCCCAGAGTTTAACCTGTGATGAATGAGGGCCGCGAAAACAGGGGCGGGGTGGCGGCGTTTGAGGTGCCTGCGGCGTCTGCGCTGGAGGGGACGGAGGAAGGATGGTCCGCGGCGCGAAGCGTCACGCGTGCCGGGCGGCACAGCGTTGCCCGCGCGAACGGCGCCGGGCTCGCGCCGGCTTCGGCGACATGGGCGGCGGCGGTGTTGACCGCATGGCGGACTTCGCATCGATATGCGATGCCCCGAATTATTGGGGCATATGTGTGGTTTTTCTTGTGGATTTGAAATCAAACCTTGTTTTCAAGAATCGAATATTTTTTATCGATATGGCATTCATTGCCGTAATCGGATCTCGGTTTGATTTAAAAATACATCACGAAATCCCTGAATTTTTCGAAAAAATATTCATTTGACTCGCTGCGGAATGCTGCGGGCGACGAATGATCGGTCGAGGGCGAGACCTGCCGCGCCGGCGTTACGCGGTACTCGAAACGACGGCGAAGCGGCCGGGCCGTGCGAAAAAATACGTGCCTTATTCCGATTGAGATGGCGTTTAATTTATTTAGATGGAGGGATTTGAAAACAGTGGTTCGCCGGATTATTTCGTTTGTATGGATATTATTTCGTGCATTTTCCGTATGGGCGATGGCGGCGACCTATGAAATAACTCGGATGTCGGTTAAAAGTAACGGCATCCTGCGCGCCGGACGACGTTAAGACCGGCGGGCGGGTACGAGAGTGGGATCATTACTTCGTAAATATCGGCGTGACGCTCGAAACGACCTGCGACCAGCAACAATAATGGAGACGTAAATGAATTCGTTCGATAATCTATCGGAATGTGACGAGCCTGCTTCGTCGCACGGCCCGGCACTTCAGGTCGGTAAGCCAGAGGCTTCGGCCGACAGGTGTCCTCCGGCAACGGATTGCGCAATCGTAGCGGCATTTTTCTGTATTGATCTTTGAGGAGCGCACTGATGCCTAAGCAAAGCTCCTCGATTAATGGCGCTTCCTGCGCACTTTCGAGTCATCCGTCCGGAGAACCGGATTCACCGAACAACAAGCAGTCGTGCACAACCAAGGTGGTCAGGCGCGCAAGCTGGCCGCAGATGGGCGGACTCGCGTCTCTCAATGGGCTACCGCGAAAGGAGTGGTCCACGCCGGGCGCTTCGTCGATTCGCGCGCCAATATCTGCTGCGCCAGTGCCAAGCGAACCGATCCGCGCTGGATTTGGAGTGGAAATCGAAATCGACAGCGTCTTGGTAGAGGGCAATACCGGAGACGGTCGGCCGCTTCGCCAGCACGACGTTTTACTCGAGTCCCAGGATAAGAAATGGAAATTGGTATGTGACGAGACAAGGGCGGGGCTCGATCTCGAGTTCGTGACAGTGCCATTGGCGAGCAAGGACGAGGTGCGGGAGGTCGTAAAGGAAATCGCTGCCGTCTGCAATAAAATCCGCCAGAGCGGATTAGAACTCAACAAGAAAAGAGAACGCGAATCGGTCGAGGTGCAGCTCAAGAAATTGGTTGAAGGTATGAACGTGGATCTGGTGGCCGATTGCCAACTGCGGATCAAAAAGCCGGGGGCGCAGAATACGTTGCAACCTACCGGATGCCGCGATTTGCCCGTGCTGCAGACCAAGAAAACGGAAATGACGGCCGTCCTGCAAACGACGTGGGGTGTTAGTCTCGAGAAACTGCCGGAAATGATCGAGGAAGTCGATCCCTTGTATTACGCCGGTGGATCGAAATATAAAAAAGTACAGAAAGATTTCGATGAGATTGACCCGCGTTTCAGAGGCATCAAAGCCATGACGGAGAACGTAAGAAACTATGTTCTCAAACATCATGGTTTGGTTTTGAGCAAAAAGGCGGAAGGGTTTGTCAGTCTGCTGAATATGTACTTGGCCAGGGCGCAGTCGCGTAAAGCAGTTCCGTCCGGCAGCACGATTCATGTGAGATTCAGGATGGAGGCGCGCAGCGACTTTTGCTCGATATTTTCGAAGCTGCTGGACGACGGCGATCGAAGTGTCATGCGCAAGCTGCTTCTTCCGGGTGAAGGCGAAACAGTACCCCTCATGATGAAGGCTTTGAGGTGCGAGAACCCGGAGCAATGCGTCTTCGCGATGGAATATGAAACGCTGGACGGCCAGAGTAAGCAGCGGGGCAGCACGATCAAGGATTGGTTTGCGTCCATTATAAATGGTCGCGGTGAAGGCGAATTGATTAAAGATCTGATGTCGCCGCCGCGGGGCTATCGGCTGCACAACGGCAATAAAGATCAGAAAGACTATGGAATGGGGGCGGTAGGCGTTGACGAGGAAAACGGACTTGTTTTATTCGAATTCCGTGGTATGCCTGATCGTCAAAAAAATTTACCGATTCACGAATTTGAAAAAAGAGTGATGAACGAATATCGGAAGGCCTTGGAGAATAATCCGAGCCTTACGGAAAATGCCCATGAAAAAATTATGGATTTTCATGAGCGCGTGGAATTGAATAATTTGAATGCCGTGAAGGAAATAAATAGGGAAATGGAGAGGGATGCCACTGAAAGAGAGGCGGCGGCAAGCGCGAGGTATGGGTTGGTGAATAAACTTCTCGGGCGGCAGGAAAAATCGGCTGGGCAGATCAGGAAAGAAAGGCTTAGAAAGTTTTTAATCGATAAGGCCCCGGTAAAGGATAAAAAAGACGAGGCTGCGGATCAGGTCCGGAAAAAAAAGACGAAAGACGCATGGCCGCTGCCGTTCCCGTTGCCTACCAACAACCAGCCGCCCAGTGATGCGGCATTCGCGGCGGAGCGCGATGCGCCCGCCGAGGGCCGGGCCTCGAATGGCGCGCACACATCAGCGCCGGCGCATGCAAACGAACGGCCAATGGGTTCTAAAGCGGCGAATGACGCTGTATCAGTAACGAGTGCTTTATTGTCGCTTTTTTATCAAATCGGAACCGAAAACCAAGCGCGGCTGGAGAGGGCCAATGCTGAAAAAGAGGCCGAGTCCATTCGGTTCCATGCGCGGAGAAAGGCATCGTATGAACCGTCGTCGAACCCGAGATTCACCCAGCCATTGCCGGAATCAGCCTATTATCCATTCCTGGTGCCGGGCGCGAACCCAGGCCCAAGCTCAAGCTATCGTGTGCCGCCGTCCGTGACGCAACCCATGCCGCCTGCCGAAGCATTACCCCCGAGCGACGCCAGCATTGCACCAAGGGGGTTCAGAGCTAGGAGGGGCTCGATTACCGAATCGATGATTTCCCGCGAAGAAAGAGTAATGCGCGCCACGCTGCAAAGGGACGGGGAGGGCTATATCAGCCCAGAAGCGGCAGAGGAGACGCGCTGGCAGACAGCGGGCATCAATATTCAAATGGGCATCAATATTGAAGAAGATTGAATCCGCATGTACCGGCCCGGTTTCTGGAGCGGAAAGCGGCTTCGCGGGTTATCCGAGCTGCGTTCGGAAATTCCGTGATGCCGCTTCACGGCACGCGCGCAGCGCTATTTTTTTATGATTGTTGTAATGCTTACGGCCGAGCGGGGCCGCTTTCATCGATCGGGCCGGTTTTGGCGGCAGCACGGCACACATGGCTGACTGATCGAACCCCGGATGACGCGTGCTGCGCGGCACTGCCGATGCTGGACGCCCGCGCGCGACGCGTATCGCGAGCGCGTATATTCCGCCGCGCTTCCTCCGCGCGCTATCGCGAGCCGTCGTTGTGCATACCTTCGTCATTGCTCACCACGACCAGCACCTCCGCCTGCGTCGCGCCGACGATGCGTTCGACCACTATCCGCGATGGGCCGCGCAGATCGGCCCCGCGCGATGCGCTTGCCCGGCTGGGCGCCTTTGGCGAAAACCTGTCGACGCCGGGCATCACCGAGCGCGATGTGTGCGTGGGCGACGTCTTCACGCTCGGCGTCGGCGGCGCGGCGTTGCGGAATCGCGCAGGCCGCGGGCCCTACATCAGCACGATGTCGTACTGCTCCTGACTCAGATTCGACTCCACCTGCAGCGACACCGGCTTGCCGATGAAATCGATCAGCATCGCGAGATGCTGTGATTCCTCGTCGAGAAAGAGATCGATCACTTGCTGCGACGCGATCACGCGAAACTCGCGCGGATTGAATTGCCGCGATTCGCGCAGGATTTCGCGCAGCACGTCGTAGCAGATGGTGCGCGCGGTTTTCACCTGTCCCTTGCCCTGGCACACCGGGCACGGCTCGCAGAGTACGTGCGCGAGCGATTCGCGCGTGCGCTTTCTGGTCATCTCGACGAGCCCGAGCTGCGAAAAGCCGTTGACCGTTACGCGCGTGCGGTCGCGCGCGAGCGCCTTCTTCAACTCGGCGAGCACGGCGTCGCGATGCTCGGCGTTTTCCATGTCGATGAAATCGATGATGATGATGCCGCCGAGGTTGCGCAGCCGAAGCTGCCGCGCGATCGTATGCGCGGCTTCGAGGTTCGTCTTGAAAATCGTGTCGTCGAAGTTGCGCGCGCCGACGTAGCCGCCGGTATTCACGTCGATCGTGGTCATCGCCTCGGTCTGGTCGATCATCAGATAGCCGCCCGACTTCAGATCGACGCGCCGCGACAGCGCGCGCTGGATTTCGGTCTCGATGTTGTACAGGTCGAACAGCGGCCGCTCGCCGGTGTAGTGGTGCAGCTTGACGCTCACGGCCGGGGTGAACGCGGCGGCAAACTCGGCAAGCCGCTCGTGCGTCTCGCGCGAATCGATCTGGATACGCGTCGTATCGTCGTTCGCGAAGTCGCGCAGCACGCGCTGCGCGAGGTCGAGATCCTGATACAGCAGGCTCGTCGCGGGCAGCCGCTGCCCTTGCGCGACGATCGTCGCCCAGGTTTTGCGCAGATAGGCGACGTCGGCGGCGAGTTCCTCGCTGGTCGCATCCTCGGCGATCGTGCGCACGATGTAGCCGCCTTTTTCCTCGCTGGGGATGACGGCGGTGAGCCGCGCGCGCACCGCTTCGCGCTCGGCCTCGCTTTCGATTTTCTGCGAGATGCCGATATGCGGCTCCTGCGGCAGATAAACGAGCGTGCGGCCCGCGATGCTGATCTGCGTCGACAGCCGCGCGCCCTTCGTGCCGATCGGGTCCTTGATCACCTGAACCATCAGCGTCTGCCCCTCGAACACGATCTTCTCGATCGGCTGGTGCGGCGCGCTCGACGGCGCGTCGCCCGCCGGGCGCGGCTGCCAGATGTCGGCGACGTGCAGGAACGCCGCGCGCTCGAGGCCGATATCGATGAATGCCGACTGCATGCCGGGCAGCACGCGCACCACCTTGCCGAGATAGATGTTGCCGACGCGCCCGCGCGACATCGTGCGCTCGACGTGAAGCTCCTGCACCGCGCCTTGCTGGACGAGCGCGACCCGCGTTTCCTGCGGCGTGACGTTGATCAGGATTTCTTCGTTCATGATGAGTTTAGAAGGCGACGCGCGCGGCGCGCAGCAGCGTCGCAGTCTCAAAGAGGGGCAGACCCATGATACCTGAATGGGAACCGTCGATCCGCTCGACGAATTCGGCCGCGCGCCCCTGGATCGCATACGCGCCCGCCTTGCCGAACGGCTCGCGGCTGTCGACGTAGCGCTCGAGCGCGGCGGCGTCCGCCGGTGCGAAGCGGACCTCGGAGCGTGACAGCGCGGGCGGCATCAGTTCGCCCGCGGCGTCGATCACGGCCACGGCGGTCAACACCTGATGCGTGCGCCCGGCAAGGCGTGTGAGCATCGCGAGGGCGTGCGCGGCGTCGTCGGGTTTGCCGAGAATCGCGCCGTCGATCGTCACGGTCGTATCGGCGACGAGCACGGGCGCGGCCGGCTTGCCGCTCGCGACGAGCCGCGCGCGCGCCGCGTGCGCCTTCGCGACGCACACGCGCAGCACGTAATGATCGGGCGCCTCGCCGGGCTGCTCGGCCTCGAGCGCTTCGGCGTCCTCGTCGGCGCGCGGCAGCAGCAGTTCGTGGCGCACGCCGAGTTGATCTAGCAATTCGCGTCGCCGGGGGCTTTGCGATGCGAGGTAAATGAACGGGTAGGGTGGGGGAGCGTGCTCGGGCATGGTTCTTGGTGTTATCGAGCGCATGCGCGACGCGTCGGGACGACGCCCGCTCATGCGCGGTGATAGGGGTGATTCTGCGTGATGCTCCACGCGCGGTAAAGCTGTTCTGCGAGCAGGACGCGCACCATGCCGTGCGGCAGCGTGAGGCTCGAGACGCGCAGCAGCAGTTCGGCGCGCGACTTGAGCTGCGCATCGAGGCCGTCCGCGCCGCCGATCACGAACGCGACGTCGCGGCCGTCCTGCTGCCATGCGGGCAGCGCCTGTGCAAGCTGCATCGTGGTCCAGTCGCGGCCGCGCTCGTCCAGCGCGACGACGCGCGCGTTTTTTGGTAGCGCAGCATCGATGCGTTGTTTCTCGGCGGCCATCACGCTGTCGGCGCTGCGCGTGCCCGAGCGCAGCTCGGGCTTCACTTCGCGCAGCTCGATGCGCAATTCGGGCGGCATGCGCTTCGCGTATTCGTCGAAGCCGGCCGCGATCCAGTCCGGCATCTTGTGGCCGACCGCGACGATATGCAGTTTCATGAAGAGCGAAAAGGCTGAAAGGAGGGCGAAAGAGACGCGAGCAGACGACCCGCGCGGCAGGGGCGCCGGCGCAGCGCTCGCGCCGCGTCAGCGGCGGCGCGCGGCGCTCTTGCGCGGCGCGCGCACGGGCGCCGGCGCAGCGGCGCGCTCGTCGGTCTCATCGTCGTCCACGTCGGCTTCTTCGGCGGCACGCGCTCCGCGCGCGTGGGGCGCCGGGCTGCCGAGCTTCATCCGAACCGGCTTGTCGCCCCAAATTTCCTCGAGGTTGTAGTACTGGCGCAGCGCCGGCTGAAGGATATGGACGACCGCGTCGCCGCAATCGACGAGCACCCATTCGCCCGTGTCTTCGCCCTCCGAGCTGACGACGTCGCCGCCGGCTTCCTTGACTTTGTCGCGCACGTTCGACGCAAGCGCCTTGGTTTGCCGGTTCGACGTACCGGATGCGACGATCACGCGGTCGAACAGTTCGGTCAGGTGGCTCGTGTTGAACACTTTGATGTCTTGCGCCTTGATGTCTTCGAGGGCGTCGACGATCACGCGTTGGAGTTTGCGGATATCCATGAGTCAGGGATGGTAGAGACGATGTTGAAGAATATAGGCCCACACGGCGGCGGGCACATGTTCGGCGGATGCGTCGGGCACCTGCGCGCGGCGCGCGATGCATTCGCGCAGGTGCGCGCGGATATCGGTGGCGGCGACGTCGAGCGCGAGCGCCGTGTCGATCAGCAGGCAGCCGGCGGGCGTTGCCTGCAGCACGGCGGCGCTCGCTTGCCGGTGCGCGATCTCGGCGGCGACGGCGGGCGGCGCGGCGGCGAAATCGAAGCCCGGCCGCGTCGCCGCGCACACGTGCGCGAACTCGAACAGGCGCCGCCAGTCGCGCCACGTATCGAGCCGCACGAGCTGATCGGCGCCGATCAGCAGTGACAGCGAGACGTCGGGACCCAGACGCGCGCGCCAGCGCGCGAGCGTCTCGACGGTGTAGGTCGGGCCGGCGTGCTCGATCTCGTCGGTCGCCACCGATACGGCCACGCCCGGCAGCGTGAGCGAGCCGGCCGCCGCGCGCGCCATCGCGAGCCGATGCCCGGCCGCCGACACGTCCCGTTTCTGATACGGCTGGCCCGCCGGCATCAGCACGAGTTCGGTGAGCCGCAGCACGTCGGCGAAGCGGCGCGCGAGCGCGAGATGTCCGTCGTGAATCGGATCGAACGTACCGCCCAGAATGCCGATGCGGCGCGGCAGCGGGGCGAGGTGGGGCGAGGCGGGCGGCGCGTGTCCTTGGGCGCGGGTGTCGCGGCGGGCGGCGAAGCGGTTCATGCCCAGTCGCGCGGTACGAGAAAATCGCTGTAGAGGCGCGCCTCCGGCGTGCCCGGCTCGGGGCGCCAATCGTAGCGCCAGTTTGCCGTCGGCGGCATCGACAGCAGAATCGACTCGGTGCGCCCGCCGCTTTGCAGGCCGAACAGCGTGCCGCGGTCGAACACCAGGTTGAATTCGACGTAGCGGCCGCGCCGGTACGCCTGGAATGCGCGTTCGCGCTCGCCGTAACGCGTGTCGCGGCGGCGCTCGATGATCGGCAGATACGCGGGCAGGAACGCATTGCCGACGCTTTGCAGCAGGTCGAACGCGCGCTCGAAGCCCGGCTCGGAGAAATCGTCGAAGAAGATGCCGCCGACGCCGCGCGCCTCGCCGCGGTGCTTCAGATAAAAGTAATCGTCGCACCATTTCTTGAAGCGCGGATACAGCTCGGCGCCGAACGGATCGAGCGCCGCGCGGCAGGTCTGGTGGAAATGCCGGGCATCCTCCTCGTAGCCGTAAATCGGCGTCAGGTCCATGCCGCCGCCAAACCAGAATACCGGCTCCTCGCCCGGTTTCGTCGCGATCAGCATCCGCACGTTCATGTGCACAGTCGGGCAGTGCGGATTGCGCGGGTGCAGCACGAGCGATACCCCGAGCGCCTCGAAGCCGCGTCCGGCGAGTTGCGGGCGTGTGGCGCTCGCGGACGGCGGCAGCGCGTCGCCCGCGACGTCGGAAAAGCCGATGCCCGCGCGCTCGAAGAAGCCGCCGTCCTCGAGGATGCGCGTCGTGCCGCCGCCGCGCAGCCGCTCGCCGGGGCCGCGCCGCCACGCGTCGGCGGACAGCGCGGTGCCGTCGAAGGTGCCGAGCGCGTCGGCGATGCGCGTCTGCAAGCCTTGCAGGTACGCGCGTACACGGTTGACGTCGTAGTTCGAATCGGTCATCGGATGAGAGGCGGCTTCCGTCGTTCGGACGCCGCTAAAAATAGCTTCTTGTCGGGTATTTTAGCGCCCGGTGCGGGAGCGCTCCGTCGCGGCGGCGCAGCGCGGCGTCATGATCACGGCAGGCAACGCAACGACAGGCCGGCGTGCAGCCCGCCGCACCCCGCCGCAGCCCGCGCATGCGGCGCGGCCCGCCGGCCGGCTGGCCTCCGCGCGCGCCACATTCGGCGTGCGCGCGGCGTTCAGGACGGCTTGCGGTTCAGCGCGCGGTGGCCGATGTCGCGGCGGTACTGCATGCCCTCGAAGTGAATCTGGTTGATCGTTTCGTATGCGGCCTGCTGGGCGCCGCGCACCGAATCGGCGAGGCCCACCACGCACAGCACGCGGCCGCCCGACGTGACGAGCTTGTCGCCGTCGAGCGTCGTGCCCGCATGGAACGTCACCGCGTGCGCGTTTTCCTCCGGGATGCCGTTGATCCGGTCGCCTTTTCTCGGCGCGTTCGGATAGCCGTGCGCGGCGAGCACGACGCCGAGCGCGGTGCGGCGGTCCCAGTCAAGCTCGACCGTATCGAGCGTGCCCGCGATCGCCTGCTCGACGACTTTCGAGAAATCGCTCTTCAGGCGTGACATGATCGGCTGCGTCTCCGGGTCGCCCATCCGGCAATTGAATTCGAGCGTGCGCGGATTGCCGTCGCGGTCGATCATCAGGCCCGCGTACAGGAAGCCCGTGAAGCGGATGCCGTCGTTCTCCATGCCGCGCACGGTCGGCATGATGATCTCGCGCATCACGCGCGCGTGCATTTGCGGCGTCACGATCGGCGCGGGCGAATACGCGCCCATGCCGCCCGTGTTCGGGCCGCGGTCGCCGTCGAGCAGGCGTTTGTGATCCTGGCTCGAGGCGAGCGCGAGCGCATGCTTGCCGTCGACCATCACGATGAAGCTCGCTTCCTCGCCGTCGAGGAATTCCTCGATCACGACGCGCGCGCCCGCTTCGCCGAGCTGGTTGCCGGACAGCATCATGTCGACGGCCGCATGCGCCTCCTCCAGCGTCGTCGCGACGACCACGCCCTTGCCGGCCGCGAGCCCGTCGGCCTTCACGACGATCGGCGCACCCTTCGCGTCGATGTATGCGTGCGCGGCGGCCGCGTCGGTGAACGTTTCGTAGTCGGCCGTGGGGATGCCGTGGCGCTTCATGAACGCTTTCGCGAAGTCCTTCGAGCTTTCGAGCTGCGCGGCTTCCTTCGTCGGGCCGAAGATCTTCAGGCCGCGCGAGCGGAAGTGGTTGACGATGCCCGCGGCGAGCGGCGCTTCCGGGCCGACCAGCGTGAACGCGACCTGCTCGGCTTCGGCGAAATCGGCGAGATCGTCGAGCGAAGTCAGATCGACGTTCTTCAGGCGCTCGTCCTGCGCGGTGCCGCCGTTGCCGGGCGCAACGTAGACGAGCTGGACGCGCGGCGATTGGGCGAGCTTCCAGGCGAGCGCGTGTTCGCGGCCGCCGGAGCCGACGACGAGTAATTTCATGGGATTCCCCGCAGACTAGAAAATAGGACGGCCGTTTGCGCGGCCGGCGCGTGATGCGCGGGCCGGCCGCGAAAAACGGCTGCGGCCGCCTTTCGTCTGGTCACGGCGAAAGGGCGGCCGCGCGGCATCGTTATGCCTCGACGATCACGGCGTTGGTGTAGACCTCCTGCACGTCGTCGAGATTTTCGAGCGCGTCGAGGAGCTTTTGCATCTTGACGGCGTCGTCGCCGGTGAATTCGACTTCGTTTTGCGGCTTCATCGTGACTTCGGCGAGTTCCGCCTTGAAGCCCGCCGCTTCGAGCGCGTCCTTCACCTTCGAGAATTCCTGCCAGTCGCTCAGCACTTCGATCGAGCCGTCGTCGTTCGTGTTGACGTCGTTCGCGCCGGCCTCGAGCGCGGCTTCCATCAGCTTTTCCTCCGGCGTGCCCGGCGCGAACAGGAACTGGCCGACGTGATCGAACATGAACGCGACCGAGCCGTCGGTGCCCATGTTGCCGCCGAATTTCGAGAACGCGTGGCGCACTTCCGCGACGGTGCGGGTGCGATTGTCGGTGAGCGTGTCGACGATGATCGCCGCGCCGCCGATGCCGTAGCCTTCGTAGCGGATTTCCTCGTAGTTCGCGCCGTCCGCGCCGCCGACGCCGCGATCGATCGCGCGCTTGACGTTGTCTTTCGGCATGTTCGCGTCGGCTGCTTTGTCCACCGCCAGGCGCAGGCGCGGGTTCGAGCCCGGATCGCCGCCGCCCAGGCGCGCGGCCACCTGGATTTCCTTGATGAGGCGCGTCCAGATCTTGCCGCGCTTCGCGTCGGCCGCTGCTTTTTTATGCTTGATGTTGGCCCATTTCGAGTGACCAGCCATGCTTTTCTCCGTCCGCCCGCGCGCGTTGCGCGCCGGCGCTTAACCAAGTGTCTGTCGTTGAGAGTCGGCGGCCGCGCGAAGCGCGGCGAGTGCCTGCTTCGAGATCGAGCGGGCCGCGCGTCGTCGAGTAAAACAAAATTTTATCACGCGGCGCTTGCCGCTTTGACGGCGGCGCTGCGCGAGCGTGTGGCGCGTCGGGGCTTGGTGCCCGATGCCCGGTGCCCGATGCCCAGTGCCCGCACCATCACAATCGCGGGGCGCCAAGCCGGGGCGAAGGCAGGCTGCCTTTTATGCGGCGCAGCGGACCGCGCCGGGGCCGGCGGCTTGCGCCGCCTGAGGCGCGCGTGAGCGGCGCGCGTGGGGCCGATATGCGGCGCGCGCCGGCCGCGGTCAGTTTTTCGTGCCGAACAGGCGGTCGCCCGCGTCGCCCAGGCCGGGAATGATGTATGCGTCGGCGTTCAGATGCGAATCGAGCGACGCGACGTAGAGCTTCACGTCCGGATGCGCGTCCTGGAACACCTGCACGCCCTCCGGCGCGGCGACGAGCGCGACAAACGAGATCCGCTCGCCAGGCACGCCGCGACGCTTGAGCACGTCGACCGCATGCGCGGCCGAGTAGCCCGTGGCCACCATCGGGTCGCACAGGATGAAGATCCGGTCTTCCAGATCCGGCAGCCGCACCAGATACTCGACGGGGCGATGATCGTCCGCGCGGTACACGCCGATATGGCCGACCCGCGCGGACGGGATCAGCTCGAGCAGGCCGTCCGACATGCCGACGCCGGCGCGCAGCACCGGCACGATCGCGAGCTTCTTGCCGGCGATCACGGGCGCGTCGATCTCGACGAGCGGCGTTTCGACCCGCTTGGTCGTGATCGGCAGGTTGCGGGTGATCTCGTAGCCCATCAGCAGCGTGATCTCGCGCAGCAGCTCGCGGAACGTGCGCGTCGACGTGTCCTTGTCGCGCATGTGCGTGAGTTTGTGCTGGATCAGCGGGTGATCGAGGATGAAAAGATTCGGGAAACGGCTGTCCTGTTTCATGAAGGCGGCGCTCAAGGGGATTCCGGGGCGCGCGGGCCGGTTGGGCGCTCGCGCGAAACAGCTGCAAGTTTACCGAAATGAGCCCGCGCGATCCGGATATTATCGACGTTCGGCTATCGGATGGCACCGATTGCATCGGATTTTCGTCAAACGTCGGCAAGGAGCCCGTTCAATGGATTTCGGCATCGCAGGACGGACCGCGCTCGTATGCGCGGCCAGCAAGGGGCTCGGACGCGGATGCGCGCAGGCGCTCGCGGCCGAGGGCGTGAAGCTCGTGATCGTCGCGCGGACCGCAGCCACGCTCGACGCGACCGCGGCCGAGATTCGCGCGAAAACGGGCGCGGACGTGACGGCCGTCGCGTGCGACATCACGACGCCCGAAGGCCGCGCGGCCGCGCTCGCCGCGTGCCCGCAGCCCGATATCCTCGTGACGAACGCGGGCGGCCCGCCGCCCGGCGATTTTCGCGATTTCTCGCGCGACGACTGGATCCGCGCGCTCGACGCGAACATGCTCACGCCGATCGAGCTGATCCGCGCGAGCGTCGACGGGATGATCGCGCGCCGTTTCGGGCGCATCGTCAACATCACGAGTTCGGCGGTGAAGGCGCCGATCGACGTGCTCGCACTGTCGAACGGCGCGCGCTCGGGGCTGACGGGCTTCGTCGCGGGGCTCGCGCGCAAGGTCGCGGAGCACAACGTGACGATCAACAACCTGCTGCCCGGCTTCTTCGATACCGACCGGATCGCGACGACGCTCGCCGCCGCGGCCAAAGCGAGCGGCAAGACGCTCGACGAGGTGCGCGCGCGGCGCACGAGCGAGATTCCCGCACGGCGGCTCGGCACGCCCGACGAGTTCGGCGCCGCGTGCGCGTTTCTGTGCAGCGCGCATGCGGGCTACATCACCGGGCAGAACTGGCTGATCGACGGCGGCGCGTATCCCGGCACGTTCTGACGCCGGCGCCGCGTTGCGGCGCGGCGATTCCACACGATCACGAAGCAATAGCCGAAGGATTGGAGATGAGCACACCTCGCATCGCGCTGATCGCGCATGACGCGAAGAAGGACGATATCGTCGCGCTCGCGGGCGAATACCGCGACACGCTCGCGCAATGCCGGCTCGTCGCAACCGGCACGACGGGCGGCCGGATCGCGGCCGCGCATGGGCTCGAGGTCGAGCGCAAGCGTTCCGGGCCGCTCGGCGGCGATTTGCAGATCGGCGCGGAACTCGCCGACGGGCAGGTCGACATCGTGATCTTCCTGCGCGATCCGATGACCGCGCAGCCGCACGATCCGGATATCACCGCGCTCGTGCGGGCCTGCGACGTCCACGATGTGCCGTGCGCGACCAATGTGGCGACCGCGCGCGTGCTGCTCGCGGAGTTGGCGCGCAGGCTGCGGGCGCCGGGCTGACGGCACGCGGGGCGCATGCTTTGCGCCGCGTTTTGCCGAGTGACGCGCGGCGTATTGCAGTGCAGGCGCTGTGCCGTCGCGTGCGTTTGCAGGGCCGGGCTGGATGGCACGGTTTTGTCGCATCGCGGCGCATCGAACTGAATCGAACCGCATCGGATCGCACCGCGGTGTATCGAAACGCGTTGCGCCGTCGCGTGTGCCCGCACGGCCGGCGCGCGGCATGGCAGCGTTTTACCGCATCGCATCGCATCGCATCGCACTGCACTGCACCACGCCGCATCGCATCACAGCAGAGCACAGCACAGCACCCCTGTCCGCGCCGCCGCATCCAATCGCACCGCGTCACGCCGGCCCGGCGCCGCGCCTCTCTCTCATCCCCCGTTATCCCTGACGCAATCAGGGCGATGCAAGAACGCGCGGCGCGCGCAATAATCGTGCGGCGCGCTGCAATGCAGCGCAGTGCGGTTGCCGCGCCACGCGCCGGCCGTCGCATTCGTCCACACACCGATCGACAGAGGAGCACAGCATGCCGAAAGCCATTCGATACGACCAGCCGGGCGGCCCGGAGGTCTTGAAGTGGGTCGACGTCGACGTCGGCGATCCGCGGCCGGGCGAGGTTCGTATCCGCCAGCACGCGGTCGGCCTCAACTACATCGACGTCTATTTCCGCACCGGCCTGTATCCGCAGCCGCTGCCGGGCGGGCTGGGGATGGAGGCGGCGGGCGAGGTGAGCGCCGTCGGCGACGGCGTGGCGGGGATCAAGCCGGGCGATCGCGTCGCGTATGTGGCGCAGCCGCCGGGCGCGTATGCGCAAGAGCGCGTGCTGAGCGCCGACAAGCTCGTCAAGCTGCCGGATGCGATCGGCTACGACGACGCGGCGTCGGTGATGCTGCAAGGGCTGACCGCGCAATACCTATTGCGCCGCACGTATCCGGTGAAGGCGGGCGACACGATCCTGATCCACGCGGCGGCGGGCGGCGTTGGCCTGCTCGTTTGCCAATGGGCGAAGGCGCTCGGCGCGACGGTGATCGGCACCGTCGGCTCCGACGCGAAGGCCGAACTCGCGGCCGCGCACGGCTGCGACCATCCGATCGTCTACACGCGCGAGAACTTCGCCGAGCGCGTGAAGGCGATCACGAACGGCGCGGGCGTGCCCGTCGTCTACGATTCGATCGGTCACGACACCTACGTCGGCTCGCTCGACTGCCTTGCCCCGCTCGGGCTGTTCGTCAGCTTCGGCAATGCGTCGGGGCCGCTGCCGCTGATCGATTCGAAGGAATTCGCGTCGCGCGGCTCACTGTTCTTCACGCGGCCGACGCTGTTCTCGTACATCGCGAAGCGCGACGATCTCGAGCGCAGCGCGGCGGAACTGTTCGACGTGATCACCTCGGGCCGCGTGAAGACGAGCATCCGCCAGCGTTACGCGCTCGAGCGCGCGGCCGATGCACACCGCGATCTCGAGGCGCGCCGTACCACGGGATCGACGGTCCTGCTTCCGTAGAGCAACGTCCGGCGGCGCGCCAGTGCGGGCCGAATCAGCGACGGGGCGCGGGCCGCAGGCCACGCGCCCCGTCTGCGTTTACGGGTTTTTTACGCCCATCTCGAAATCTTTGACCTGCCCTTTACGCGCATTCCTCTAACGTGTGACCGGTTCTATCTGGAACACGGAGAAACAAGAAATGGATGCGGTGTACATAGGGGGTCTCGCACTTTTCGCGGTGCTGATCTTCGGGCTGATCGCCGGTTGCGAAAAGCTTGCGCAATACGGTCGCGGGGGGCGCTCATGAGCTGGATATTGTGGCTGGCGGGGATCTCGAGCGCGTTGCTGTTCGCGTATCTCGTCTATGCGCTGCTGCGCGCGGAGGATATCGAATGAACGCGAACAATGGGTTGCAGGCGGCGCTGTTCATCGCCGTTTTATTGGCGGCGGCCGTGCCGGTCGCCCGTTATCTGACGCGCGTGATGGACGGCTCGTCGGTGGTCGTGCGGGTGTTCGGCCCGCTCGAGCGCGCGCTGTACCGGCTCGCGGGCGTCGATCCGGCGGCGGAGATGGGCTGGAAGCAGTATGCGATCGCGACGATCGCGTTCAACGTGCTCGGCGTGCTGTTCCTTTACGCGCTGCTGCGCGTGCAGGGGCTGCTGCCGGGCAATCCGCAAGGCCTCGGCGCGATGACGGTCGACGGCGCGTTCAATACCGCCGTGTCGTTCGTCACGAACACGAACTGGCAGGATTACACGCCCGAGCAGACCGTCAGCTATCTGACGCAAATGCTCGGCCTGACCGTGCAGAACTTCCTGTCGGCGGCGACCGGCATCGTCGTCGTGATCGCGCTGATTCGCGGCTTCGCGCGGCACAGCGCGCAGACGATCGGCAATTTTTGGGTCGACGTGACGCGCGTGACGCTATACGTGCTGGTGCCGATGGCGGCGATCGTCGCCGCGCTGCTGATGAGCCAGGGCGTGATTCAGAACCTGAAGGCGTACCAGGAGGTGCCGACGTTGCAGGCCACCACCTACGCCGCGCCGAAGCTGGACGCGCAGGGCAATCCGCTCAAGGATGCGCAGGGCAATCCGGTGAGCGTGCCGACGCAGGCGAAGTCGCAGACGCTCGCGATGGGCCCGGTGGCGTCGCAGGAGGCGATCAAGATGCTCGGCACCAACGGCGGCGGCTTCTTCAACGGCAATTCGGCGCATCCGTTCGAAAACCCGACGCCGTTCTCGAACTTCGTGGAGATGTTCGCGATCCTGATCATTCCCGCCGCGCTCTGCATCGTGTTCGGCCATGTGATTGGCGATCGCAGGCAGGGTTTCGCGGTGCTCGCGGCGATGACGATCGCGTTCGCGGTCGCGATCGGCGTCGAGGCGGGCGCCGAGCAGGCGGGCACGCCCGCGCTCGCGGCGCTCAACGTCGATCAGGCGGCGGGCGCGCAGCAGGCGGGCGGCAATATGGAAGGCAAGGAAACCCGCTTCGGGATCGCGCAGACGAGCCTGTTCGTCGTGGCGACGACGGCCGCGTCGTGCGGCGCGGTCAATGCGATGCACGATTCGCTCACGCCCGTCGGCGGCCTCGTGCCGATGCTGCTGATGCAATTGGGCGAGGTGATCTTCGGGGGCGTCGGCTCCGGCCTCTACGGGATGCTCGTGTTCGCGCTGCTCGCGGTGTTCGTCGCGGGCCTGATGATCGGCCGCACGCCCGAATACGTCGGCAAGAAGATCGAATCGTATGAGATGAAGATGGTGTCGATCGTCGTGCTGCTCACGCCGCTGCTCGTGCTGGTCGGCACGTCGATCGCCGTGCTGGCCGACGCGGGCCGCGCCGGTATCGCCAATCCTGGCCCGCATGGCTTCTCGGAAGTGCTGTACGCGCTCAGCTCGGCCGCGAACAACAACGGTAGCGCGTTCGCGGGCCTGTCGGTCGGCACGCCGTTCTACAACTGGCTGACGGCGATCGCGATGTGGTTCGGCCGCTTCGGCACGATCGTGCCGGTGCTCGCGATCGCGGGCTCGCTGGCCGCGAAGAAGCGGATCGCCGCGACGGCCGGCACGCTGCCGACGCACGGGCCGCTGTTCGTCGTGCTGTTGCTCGGCACGGTGCTGCTGGTCGGCGCGCTGACCTACGTGCCGGCGCTCGCGCTCGGCCCCGGCGTCGAGCACCTGATGATGTTCGCCGGCGCGCAATGAGCGTGCGCGGCGCAAACAAGAGGATTTTGGCGCGGCGTCCGCCACAACTGGACCCGCGCGTTTGAGGATCGCAATGACTCAACACTCCGCTACGAGATCGATGTTCGACCCGGCGCTCGTGCGCCCGGCGATCGTCGATTCATTCAAAAAACTCACGCCGCGCACGCAGTTTCGCAATCCGGTGATGTTCTGCGTGTATGCCGGCAGCATCCTGACCACGATCCTGTGGGCGGCCGCGCTGATGGGGCAGGCTGAAGCGCCCGCGGGGTTCATTCTCGCGGTCGCGCTATGGCTGTGGTTCACCGTGCTGTTCGCGAACTTCGCCGAGGCGCTTGCCGAAGGGCGTTCGAAGGCGCAGGCCGCGTCGCTGCGCAGCGTGAAGAAGGACGTGATCGCGAAGAAGCTCGACGCACCGAATTCTGACGCGTCGGTGCGGATCACGACCGCGAGCGATCTGCGTCGCGGCGACGTCGTGCTCGTCGAGACGGGCGACACGATTCCGGCCGACGGCGAGGTGATCGAAGGCGTCGCATCGGTCGACGAATCGGCGATCACCGGTGAATCCGCGCCGGTGATTCGCGAATCGGGCGGGGATTTTTCGTCGGTGACGGGCGGCACGCGCGTGCTGTCCGACTGGATCGTCGTGCGGGTGACGGCCAATCCCGGCGAGGCGTTCCTCGACCGGATGATCGCGATGGTCGAAGGCGCGAAGCGCAAGAAAACGCCGAACGAGATCGCGCTGACGATCCTGCTCGTCGCGCTGACGATCGTGATGCTACTCGCCACCGCGACGCTGCTGCCGTTTTCGATGTTCTCGGTGACGGCGATGAAGGCCGGCCACGTGGTGACGATCACCGCGCTCGTCGCGCTGCTCGTGTGCCTGATTCCGACGACGATCGGCGGTTTGCTGTCCGCGATCGGCGTGGCCGGGATGAGCCGGATGATGCAGGCGAACGTGATCGCGACGTCGGGCCGCGCGGTCGAGGCCGCGGGCGACGTCGACGTGCTGCTGCTCGACAAGACCGGCACGATCACGCTCGGCAACCGTCAGGCGTCGGCGTTCGTGCCCGCGCCGGGCGTGTCCGAGGAGGCGCTCGCCGACGCCGCGCAGCTGTCGTCGCTTGCCGACGAGACGCCCGAAGGCCGCAGCATCGTCGTGCTCGCGAAGGAGCGCTTCAACATCCGCCAGCGCGACATGGGCGCGCTGCACGCGACGTTCCTGTCGTTTTCCGCGCAGACGCGCATGAGCGGCGTCGATCTGCCCGGCCGCGAAATCAGAAAGGGCGCGGCTGACGCGGTGAGGAAATACGTCGACGCGCACGGCGGGCGCTTTCCGGACGACGTGACGAGCGCGGTGACGGACATCTCGCGGCGCGGCAGCACGCCGCTCGTGGTCGCCGAGATGCAGCGCGCGGCCGGCGAGCACGCGGCGGCGGGCGACGCAGTGGCGACGCTTGCGTGCACCGCGCGCGTGCTCGGCGTGATCGAGCTGAAGGACATCGTGAAGGGCGGCATCAAGGAGCGCTTTGCCGAGCTGCGCAAGATGGGCATCAAGACCGTGATGGTGACGGGCGACAACCGGCTGACGGCAGCGGCGATCGCGGCCGAGGCGGGCGTCGACGATTTCCTCGCCGAGGCCACGCCCGAGACCAAGCTCGCGACGATCCGCGAGCATCAGTCGGCCGGGCGGCTGGTCGCGATGACGGGCGACGGCACCAACGATGCGCCCGCGCTCGCGCAGGCCGACGTCGCCGTCGCGATGAACACCGGCACGCAGGCGGCGAAGGAGGCGGGCAACATGGTCGATCTCGATTCGAACCCGACCAAGCTGATCGAGATCGTCGAGATCGGCAAGCAGATGCTGATGACGCGCGGCTCGCTGACCACGTTCTCGATCGCCAACGACATCGCGAAGTACTTCGCGATCATCCCGGCTGCGTTCGCGACGACCTACCCGCAATTGAACGCGCTGAACGTGATGCATCTGGCTACGCCCGCGTCGGCGATCATGTCGGCGGTGATCTTCAACGCGTTGATCATCGTGCTGCTGATTCCGCTCGCGCTCAAGGGCGTCAGATATCGGCCGCTCGGCGCCGCGACGCTGCTGCGCCGCAACCTGCTGGTCTACGGCCTCGGCGGAATTCTCGTGCCGTTCGTCGGCATCAAGCTGATCGACGTCGTGCTCGCCGCGCTGGGCTGGGTTTGAAGTCGGCATTCAAAGGAACATCGCCATGAAATCATTGTTTCGTCCGCTCGTCGTCGTGTTCGCCGTGCTGAGCGCCGTGACCGGGCTCGCGTATCCGGCCGTGATGACGGCTTTCGGCCAGGCCGTGTTTCCATCGCAGGCGAACGGCAGCCTGATCGAGAAGAACGGCCGCGTGGTCGGCTCCGCGCTGATCGGCCAGCAATTCGACGCGCCGCAGTACTTCTGGGGCCGTCTGTCGGCGACAAGCCCGATGCCGTACAACGCGGCCAATTCGGGCGGCTCGAACCTGGGGCCGCTCAACCCGTCGCTGAAGGATCAGGTGAAGGGGCGCCTCGACGCGCTGAAGGCCGCCGGCACCGATCTGTCCAAGCCCGTGCCCGTCGATCTCGTGACGGCCTCGGGCAGTGGCCTCGATCCGGAGATCAGCCCGGCCGCGGCCGACTACCAGGTGGCGCGCGTCGCGAAGGCGCGCCACCTGCGGGAAGCCGACGTGCGGCGGCTCGTGGCCGACCATACTGCGGGGCGGCAGTTCGGCCTGCTCGGCGAGGCGCGGGTGAACGTGCTGAAGCTGAACCTCGCGCTGGATGCGGCTCAAGCCGCTCGAGCCGCGCACTGACCCGCGCGGGCGGCGCGCGCATCGTGCGCGCGGCGCCGCCCGTCGGGTTGGCCACAGAGTTGACCACTCGGTCGGCCACTCGGTGGGCCACTCAGTCGACCAGTCGATCGGCCATTGGACGGACCGCTGAGCCAGTCGCTTCGCCGGACCGCCTCCGTCATGCCCGATGACGTCAGGACGGCGCATTCGCGCCGTCCTTTCCCTTTTTTGTGTTTTGGAACGACAATGATTCAATGTCCGCCGCGCCACGGAAACGCCCGCCTCGCATGAACCGCCCCGATCCCGATGAACTTCTCGACAAGATCCAGCGAGAAGAGGAAAAGCAGCAGCGCGGCAAGCTGAAGATCTTCTTCGGCGCGTCGGCGGGCGTCGGCAAGACCTATGCGATGCTGCAAGCCGCGCGTGCGCGCCGGCAAGACGGCGTCGACGTGCTGGTCGGCATCGTCGAGACGCACGGGCGCCGCGAGACGGCCGCGCTCGTCGAAGGCCTGGACGTGCTGCCGCTCGCGCAGATCGTCTATCGCGGCCGCTCGATCGGCGAGTTCGATCTCGATGCGGCGCTCGCGCGCAAGCCGCAGCTCGTGCTGGTCGACGAGCTTGCGCATTCGAACGTGCCGGGCGCGCGGCACCTGAAGCGCTGGCAGGACGTGTACGAACTGCTCGACGCCGGCATCGACGTCTATACGACCGTCAACGTCCAGCATCTGGAAAGCTTGAACGACGTGGTCGGCGCGATTACCGGCATCCGCGTGTGGGAGACCGTGCCCGATCGCGTGTTCGACGCCGCCGACGAAGTCACGCTCGTCGATCTTCCCGCCGACGAACTGTTGAGCCGGCTGCGCGATGGCAAGGTCTATATCGCGCAGCAGGCCGAGCGCGCGGTGCGCAATTTCTTCCGCAAGGGCAATCTGATCGCGCTGCGTGAGCTGGCGCTGCGCCGCACGGCCGATCGCGTCGACGCGCAGATGCGCGAATACCGCGCCGACCGTTCGATCCAGCGAATCTGGCAGGCGCGCGAGCGGCTGCTCGTCTGCGTCGGTCCCGGCCCCGAGGCGCCGACGCTCGTGCGCGCGGCCGCGCGGCTTGCCGCGAGCCTGAAGGCGGACTGGCTCGCGGTATACGTCGAAACGCCGCGCCTCGCGCGGCTGCCGGACGCGTTGCGCCAGCGCACGTTGAACGCGCTGAAGCTCGCGGCCGAACTGGGCGCGCAGACGGCGACGCTCACGGGCACCGACGCCGTTGCCGCGCTGATCGGCTATGCGCAGGTGCGCAATGCATCGAAGATCGTCGCGGGCGGCTCGTCGAAGACGGGGCTGATGCGGCGTCTCGCGCGCCCGTTCGGCGAGGAGCTGGCCGAGCGCGCGGGCGACATCGATCTGATGCTGATCCGTGCGCACGCGGGCGGCGGCGCGTCGGGCGAAGCCGCGCGCCCGGGGCTCGATCCCGCCGCGCGCGCGTGGCGCGACGCGCTGTCCACCGTCATCGACGGCCGTTCGCCGCCGCGCAACTACACCTACGCGGCAATGATCTGCGCGGCGATCACCGGCGTCGCGAATCTGCTGCACGGCAGTCTCGATCTGACCAATCTCGTGATGCTGTATTTGCTCGGCGTGGTGTTTTCGGCGGTGCGCCTCGGGCGTGGGCCGGGCGTGCTGCTGTCGTTCCTGTCGGTTGCCGCGTTCGATTTCTTTTTCGTGCCGCCGCGGATGTCGTTCTCGGTATCCGATACGCAATATCTGCTGACCTTCTTCGGGATGCTGCTGACGTCGCTCGTGATCAGCCATCTGACGTCGAGCCTCACACGCGGCACGCAGATCGCGCAGCGCCGCGAGCGGCGCACGGGCGCGATGTATGCGATGGCGCGTGAGCTGGGCGCGGCGCTCACCACCGAGCAGATCGTCGAGATCGGCAGCCGCCACGTGTCCGAGGTGTTTCGCGCGCGCGTCGCGGTGCTGCTGCCCGACAGCGCGGACAAGGTCCGCCAGAAGCTCGAAAACCCCGACGAAGCGGTGACGCTCGCGGGCGACGCGCTCGATGTCGACGTCGGCCAGTGGGTGTACGACCAGCAAAAGCCCGCGGGCCACGGCACCGACACGCTGCCCGCCGCGGCCGCGCGCTATCTGCCGCTGAAGGCGCCGATGCGCACGCGCGGCGTGCTCGCCGTCGTCACGAAAGATCCGCGCGAGCTTGAAGTGCCGGAGCAGCAGCGCATGCTCGATGCATTCGCCGCGCAGATCGCGCTCGCGCTCGAGCGCGTCCACTATGTCGACATCGCGCGCGACGCGCTCGTCAACATGGAATCCGAGCGGTTGCGCAACTCGCTGCTGTCGGCGATCTCGCATGATCTGCGCACGCCGCTCACGGCGATCGTCGGGCTGTCGTCGATGCTCGTGAACGCGCGCGCGGCGGCCGCGCGCGGCGCCGGCCACGTGAGCGGGCGCGAGGACGAGCTGGCCGAGTCGATTCACGACGAGGCGCTGCGCATGACCGGCATCGTCACGAATCTGCTCGACATGGCGCGGTTGCAGGCGGGCAGCCTGCAACTGAAGCGCCAGTGGTCGCTGCTTGAGGAGACGGTCGGCGCGGCGCTTGCCGCGTGCAAGCGGGTGCTGGCGCGCCATCCGGCGCAGGTGCGGCTGCCGGCCGATCTGCCGCTGCTGCAGATGGACGCGGTGCTGATGGAGCGGCTGTTCGCGAACCTGTTCGAGAACGCCGCGAAGTACGCGCCGCCCGATACGCCGATCGAAATCAGCGCCGAGCGCATCGTCGATGAGGACGCGCCGTTCGTGCGCGTGTGCGTCGACGATCGCGGGCCCGGCTTGCCGGCAGGCATGGAGGCGCGGATCTTCGAGAAATTCACGCGCGGCGAGAAGGAATCGGCCAAGCCCGGCATCGGACTTGGTTTGGCGATTTGCCGCGCGATCGTTCAAGCGCACGGCGGTAAAATCGGTGCGCTCAACCGGCTTTCGCCCGAGCGCGCGGTCGAAGGCGCGCGCTTTTGGTTTACGTTGCCCGTCGACGCGCCGCCGCCCGCGCCGGGCGCGGCGGACGACGATACGCTCGACATTGCCGGCGCCAACGCCAACGCCAACGCCGCGGCGGCCGCCCCCCGCGCCGCCGAGCCCGCGCCTGTTTCCCCGGATCATCCGCCTACCCATGAGTGAACCGACCATCACCGTCGTTCTGATCGAAGACGAAAAGCAAATCCGCCGTTTCGTGCGCACCGCGCTCGAGGACGAGGGAATCGCGGTGTTCGACGCCGAGACCGGCCGCCAGGGGCTGATCGAAGCGGCGACACGCAAGCCCGATCTCGCGATCGTCGATCTCGGGCTGCCCGACGGCGACGGCCTGGACGTGATCCGCGAGCTGCGCGGCTGGTCCGAAATGCCGGTGATCGTGTTATCGGCACGCACGCACGAGGAGGAGAAGGTGGCCGCGCTGGACGCCGGCGCCGACGATTACCTGACCAAGCCGTTCGGCGTATCCGAACTGCTCGCGCGGATTCGCGCGCATTTGCGGCGGCGCAACCAAGGCGGCGCGGCCGAGACGCCGCAGGTGAGCTTCGGCGACGTGAGCGTCGATCTCGGGCTGCGCCGCGTGTGGCGCGCGGGCGAGGTCGTTCATCTGACGCCGCTCGAATACCGGCTGCTTGCGACGCTCGTGCGCCACGCGGGACGCGTGCTGACGCACCGGCAATTGTTGCGCGACGTGTGGGGGCCGTCGCATGTCGAGAGTCATCACTATTTGCGGATCTACATGGCACATCTTCGGCAGAAGCTCGAGACCGATCCGGCGCAGCCGCAGCACATCATCACCGAGACGGGGGTCGGGTATCGGCTCGTCGGTGTCGGGGCTGATGCGGCGGGGTGAGCGCGCGCCGCGCCGGAGCGGTCTTCGCGGCAAGCGCGGCGCGCGCTGCCGGGAGCGCGCGTCGGCGACGGTCCGCGGGCGCCGTCCAGGCGAGCGGACGTGCGCAACCGCATCAACCGGCGCGGCCGCCGCGATCCGTGCGGCGCCGCCACGGCCGGGATCGTGATCGCGGCACGGCAACTGATGTGCGCGCCCGCTGCCTGCCAACCGCGCCGGGCGCCATTGCGCCGATTTTTGCCTATGCTGAACACTCGGCAATCTCGATAGGAGGTCCGCCATGTTCGCTCGTTCATTGCGCAGCCTCGCGTGGGTCGCGGGCATCGCGCCGGCGTTCGCGCAGCCGCAGCCGGCTGCGCCTGACGCCGCACATGCGAATCCGGCATCGGTTCATTGCGAGAAGCTCGGCGGCAAGGTGGCGATTCACGACGGCGCGCACGGCCAGTACGGCGTTTGCGTATTCAAGGACGGCCGCGAATGCGACGAATGGGTGCTATACCGCGACGGCCGGTGCGTGCCGCTCGACGCGCGCGGCTGGCCGATCGCGGCGCGCAGCGCGAAGCCCGCGTCGAAGTAAGGGGCGGCCGGCCGTATCGTAGGCGTTTCGTTATAATCGACCGCGCCCGGGGACGACCCCGGGCAGGCAGCCCCGGGCGGCCCGCGCAAACCTGGCTTTTTGTCTGCGTGCGCAGCCCCCGGCCGCCGACATTCAACGGGGACGACCCCATCGGTTTGCGGAGCGTCTCATCATGCCCTGGTTGTGGCTTTGTCTTGCCGGCCTGCTCGAAGTCGCGTGGGCGGCGGGTCTCAAATCGTCCGAAGGCTTCACGCGCGTCGGCCCTTCCGTTTTCACGATCGTCACCGCACTCGGCAGCTTCGGGCTGCTCGCGGTCGCGATGCGCGAGCTGCCGCTCGGCACCGCTTATGCGGTGTGGACGGGCATCGGCGCGCTCGGCGCATTCGTGTTCGGGATCGTGATGCTCGGCGAGGCGGTGACGCTCGCGCGCATCGCCAGCGCCGCGCTGATTCTCGCCGGGCTGATCGGCCTGAAGCTGACGTCGGCCGGCTGAGCGCCTCGGCGCGGTTTGTCCGGTTGACGTGCCGCGGCGGCGGTCTATCGCGCGTCTATAATGGAGCGGTATTCATCGGACGATGTCCCGTTGCCGCGAGCGAACGGACGGGACCGCCGCGGCGATCGACCGATCCGCCCGGCACCGGGCGGATCGGTCGATCGCCCGCGAACCGCGCGTATCGCGCAAGGAGGCGGCTATGATTGAAGCCATTTCGCTCGGCGCGGGGCTCGCGTGGGCGAGCGGCCTGCGCCTCTATCTGACCGTGCTGATCGCGGGCGTTTGCGCGCGCATCGGCCTGATCCATCTGCCCGATACGCTTGCCGTGCTGACGTCGTCGTGGGTGATCGGCGTGGCCGCCGTGCTTGCGCTCGCCGAATTCCTCGCGGACAAGATTCCCGCGTTCGATTCGCTGTGGGACGCGGTTCACACGTTTATCCGGATTCCCGCGGGCGCGGTGCTTGCCGCCGGCGCGCTCGGCCATGCCGATCCGACGCTGCTCGCGGTCGCCGGCCTCGCGGGCGGCACGCTCGCCGGCTCCGCGCACATCGCGAAGGCAGGCACCCGCGCGCTGATCAACTTGTCGCCCGAGCCGATCTCGAACTGGATCGCTTCGACCACCGAGGACGGTCTCACGGTTGGCGGTCTCGCGCTTGCGTTCTTCATGCCGCTCGCGTTCATCGTGCTGGTGATCGGCTTTCTCGTGTGCGCCGCCTGGGCGCTGCCGCGCCTTTGGCGCGGCGTGTCGGGCGGTTTTCGCGGGATGGCGAACCAGATGGTGTCGCGGCTGAACTCGATCGGGAGCAAGCGCGATTGACGGCGGCGGGTAACGGCATGCCGCCGCCGGGCCGCCGCTTCGGCGCCGGCGATCTCCTGCGGTTGGCCGGGCGGATGACACTGCGCGACTGGCGCTCGGGCGAGCTGACGCTCGTCGCGCTCGCGCTCGTGCTGGCCGTGGCCGCGCTCACGAGCGTCGGTTTTCTTGCCGACCGGCTGCGCCAGGGCCTCGAGCGCGACGCCCGCCAGATGCTCGGCGCGGATTTCGTCGTCAGGGCGGATCATCCGGTCGATCCGTCGTTCGCCAACGAGGCGCGGGCGCTCGGGCTGAAAACCGCGACGACGGCGATTTTTCCAAGCATGGTCGGTGTGGCGGGGCAAGGCCCGGCGGCGGCAGCGGGCGGTTCGGCCGCCGCCAGCTCGGCGGGCGTTTCGGGCACGCCGGCCGGTACGCCGAGCGCGGCCGCGTCGCGGCTCGCGGCGCTCAAGGCCGTGTCCGCCGGCTATCCGTTGCGTGGCGCGGTGCAGATCGCGCACAGTGCGAACGAGCCCGGCCGGCCAGCCGGTACGATTCCGGCCCCCGGCACCGTTTGGGCCGATCCGGCGCTTCTCGACGCGTTGCATCTGCAAACCGGCGATACACTGCGCGTCGGCACCCGCACCTTCTCGATCGCCGCCGTCATCACGCGCGAACTCGATCGCGGCTTTTCGTTCGTCAATTTCTCGCCTCGCGTGATGATGCGCGCCGACGAGCTTGAATCGACCGGGCTCACCGGCTATGGCAGCCGCGTGACGTACCGGCTGCTCGTCGCCGGCGAAGCCTCCGCGGTCGCGCGCTTTGCGCGCTACGCGCATGCGCGTGTCGACGGCGGCAAGCTGCGCGGCGTCGCGCTCGAATCGCTCGAGCAGGGGCAGCCACAAGTGCGCCAGACACTCGACCGTGCGCGCCACTTCCTCACGCTCGTCGCGCTGTTGAGCGCGCTGCTCGCGGCCGTGGCGATCGCAATGGCCGCGCAGCGTTACATGCGGCGCCATCTCGACGGCTGCGCGGCGATGCGCTGTCTCGGCGCGAGCCATCGCACGCTGTCCGCGCTGTTCGCGATCGAATTCGTGCTCGTCGGCGCCGTGGGCGGCGCCGCGGGCGCGGCGCTCGGCTATGGCGGCCATCTGGTGCTGCTCGCCACGCTCGGCAGCCTGATCGACGTGGTGTTGCCGCCGCCTTCCGCATGGCCGGCGGCGATCGGCGTCGCGACCGGCCTCGTGCTGCTGCTGGGCTTCGCGCTGCCGCCGCTCGCGCCGCTGACGCGCGTGCCGCCGGTGCGTGTGCTGCGCCGTGATTGGGGCGACGCAGGGCGCGTCGCGTGGCTCGGCTATGCGTTCGGCATCGCGCTGTTCGCGGCGCTGATCGTCGCCGCGGCGGGCGAGCTGAAGCTGGGCGCGATCGTCGCGGGCGGCTTCGCGGGCAGCCTCGTGCTGTTTGCGCTCGTCGCGCGGCTCGTGCTGTTCGCGGCCGCGCGGCTCGTGCGCGACGGCCGCGTCGCGGCGGGGCTGGGCTGGCGCTATGCGCTCGCGTCGCTCGACCGGCGCGGCATGGCCAGTGCGCTTCAGCTCACCGCGCTCGCGCTCGGCCTGATGTGCCTGCTGCTGATCGCGATCACGCGCAACGATCTCGTCGCCGGTTGGCGGCAATCGACGCCGCCCGATGCGCCGAACCAATTTCTGATCGACATTCAGCCCGACCAGCGCGACGGCGTGATCCGCTATCTGGCGGCCAACGGCATCGCGGACCCGGCGCTGGCGCCGATGGTGCGCGCCCGGCTGATCGCGGTGAACGGCAAGCCGGTGAATCCGGACGACTACAAGAGCGACGACGCGCGCCGCCTCGTCGAGCGCGAGTTCAACTTGTCGTACACGGCGCGCTTGCCCGATGACAACCGGATTGTCGCGGGCGACTGGTACGGCGCGTCGAGCGCGCCGCAGATCTCGATCGAAGCGGGGCTCGCGAAGCTGATCGGCGTGAAGCCCGGCGACACGCTGCGCTTCGACGTGACGGGCCTGACGATCGACGCGCCGGTGACGAGCGTGCGCAAGCTCGACTGGGGCACGTTCCGCGTGAATTTCTTCGTGCTGATGCCGCCTGCCGCGCTTGCGGATTTTCCGGCGACCTACATCACGAGCTTTCATCTGCCGGCTGCCCGGCAGCGCGTGCTCGACGGGCTGATCGCCCGCTATCCGAACCTGACCGCGATCGACGTCGCGCCGATTCTCGCGCAGCTCGAACGCGTGCTGCTGCAGGTGGTCGGCGCGGTGCAGTTCCTGTTCGCATTCACGCTGGCGGCGGGCGTGCTCGTGCTGTATACGGCATTGGCCGCTTCGCGAGATGAACGCGTGCGCGAGGCGGCGCTGATGCGTGCGCTTGGCGCATCCCGCGCACAGATTGCCGCGATGCAGCGCGCGGAGTTCATCGTCGTCGGCGCGCTGGCGGGCGCGATGGCGGCATGCGGCGCACTGGGCGTCGGCTCGGTGCTGGCCTCGCGCGTGTTCGATTTTCAGCTTGCGCTCAATCCGTGGCTCGCGCCGGCCGGCATCGCGGCGGGCGTGGTCTGCGCGGGCGCGGCCGGCTGGCTCGGCCTGCGCAGCGTGCTGCTACGGCCTGCGCTGCAATCGTTGCGCGACGGCTGAGCCGCGCGCCGCGCCTGGCCGTTCGGTCGGCCGCGGGTGGCCGGTTTTCCTTCTTCATTTGACTGGATTGATGTTTGCATGACCGATGTGACCGATGACGCGCCGTCGCAGCCGACGGCGTTCGAACGGGTGGGCGGCGAGGCGCGCGTGCGCGAGCTTGTCGACCGCTTCTACGACTTGATGGATCTCGAGCCCGAGTTCGCCGGGATTCGCGCGCTGCACCCGCCGGCGCTCGACGGCTCGCGCGACAAGCTGTTCTGGTTTCTGTGCGGCTGGCTGGGCGGGCCCGATCATTACATCGAGCGCTTCGGCCATCCGCGGCTGCGCGCGCGGCATCTGCCGTTTCCGATCGGATCGTCGGAGCGCGACCAGTGGCTGCGCTGCATCGCATGGGCGATGGAGGACGTCGGCATCGACGAACCGTTGCGCGAGCGGCTGATGCATTCGTTCTACGATACGGCCGACTGGATGCGCAACCGTCCTGGTTGAAACGCCGGTACGCCGCCGCACGCGCGAGACGCAACCGCCTCTGTCGAACGGCATGCGCGGCGCTGCATACTGTCCGCTCTGATTACCCTCGATACGCCAGCCGAGTTTTTCGATGCCCACCCATGCTTTGTTTCGCGAAGACGCCTATTTGACCCATTGCGACGCCACCGTGACGGCCGTCGATGAAGCCGGCATTCATCTCGACCGGACCGTGTTCTATCCGCTCGGCGGCGGCCAGGCGGGCGACAGCGGCACGCTGACATTGCCGGGCGGCGCGACGCTCGCGATCGCCGACACGCGCAAGGCCAAGTTCGACGGCGCGACGCCCGACGATGCCGTGCATGTGCCCGCACCGGGGCAGCACGCGCTCGCCGCGACGCTCAAGCCGGGCGACAGGATCACTGCCGCGATCGATTGGGCGCCGCGGCATCGGCGCATGAGGCTGCATACCGCAAGCCATCTGTTGTGCGCGGTGCTGCCTTATTCGGTCGACGGTTGCAGCGTGAGCGCCGATTACGCGCGGATCGATTTCGCGACGACCGAGCCGATCGAGCGCGAGTGGGTCGACGCGCGCTTGGCCGAACTGGTTGCCGGCGCGCATGCGGTGTCCACCGAATGGATCACCGACGACGAACTGGCCGCGCGCCCCGAACTCGTGCGCACGATGAGCGTGAAGCCGCCGATGGGGCTGGGGCGCGTGCGGCTGCTGCGGATCGAAGGCGTCGATCTGCAACCGTGCGGCGGCACGCATGTGCGCAATACCGCGGAAATCGGCGTGTTGCGCGTCGCGAAGCTCGAGAAGAAGAGCGCGCGCACGCGTCGTCTCGTGCTGGAGTTGGGATGACGCGGCGCGTCGTGCCGGGTGCGTGCGATACGCGGGGTGTGCGGCGCGCATGGAACGTTCGACGCGTTTGATCGGTCTTTAGTGTCTGAAGCGCCAAGCATCTCGACGCGCCCAAGCCCGGAACACCACCATGTCCCCATCACCCGACGATCTCGAAGCACTCGGCGCAAACGCGCCGGGCGAAGCATGCGCGGCGCGCGGCGCGCCAACGCAGCCCAGCGTACCCGGCCGCGCCGGCGAAGCCGTGCCGGACGCGCCGGACACTCGGAACGCTGCGGGCGCTCCGGACGATTACGCGGCGCTCGATCCCCGCGCACGCGATGTGCTCGATTTTTGGTTCGGCGCTCCCGCCGATCCGGCATTCGGCCATGCGCGCAAGCAGTGGTTCAATGGCGGCGAGGCGTTCGATGCGCAAATACGCGAGCGCTACGGCGCGCTGGTCGGCGCGGCGACGGCGGGCGCGCTCGACGCCTGGGCGCAACGTCCGCTCGGCGCGCTCGCGGTGATCTTGGTGCTCGATCAGTTCTCGCGCAACATCCATCGCGGCACGCCGCTTGCATATGTATCCGACCGGCACGCGCTTGCGCATGCGAAGGCGCTCGTCGCATCCGGTGGCGACCGCGCATTGCCGACCGGCCATCATCGCGCATTTGCCTATCTGCCGTTCGAACACGACGAATCGCTCGACAGCCAGCGCGAAGCGGTGCGCCTGTGTGCGCAGATCAAGCACGAGGCCGGATGCAGCGACTATTACGACCATGCGCTGCGCCACGCGGCCGTGGTCGAGCGCTTCGGGCGGTTTCCGCATCGGAACGCGATTCTCGGGCGCACGTCGACCGACGGCGAAATCTCGTTTCTCAAGACGCCAGGCTCGTCATTCTGAGCGGTTTAACCGTCGATGGCGCTGGGCGCGATGGTGCGGGCCGTTTCCGGCAACCGCCGGTTGTGCCGTGAGACTTTGACGCAATGTATTCGCTCGATGGGCGGTGCGTGCCGCGATCGACAGGGATTTCGGCAGGCCGGCGAGCGGTGAACGGCAGCGGGCTCCGAGGAAACTGAATAGTGCTTTCGACAGAGCAGGGCGTGCGTACACCGAGGCGATGTCGAGCCTGTCGCGACACGGTCAGGCCATCGCGATCGCCGGCAGCCGGCGGGCAGGGCGCTCGCGCGATGACGCGCGCGTGACGAACTGAAGCTGGGCATCGAGCGTTCCCGCTTTCGATCGACGCCCGCGCGGCACGCGTGGCGTGCCGCGCCGCGCCGTGCGCCGAATCAGTGCGGACACGCCCGTCGCCGCAGGCACGCGCCCACGCGCTTCGTGGCCCGCTGCGAAGCGCTCGAAGCGCTGCCGCTGTTCAGTTCACGGCCGGCCGTCGCCTGCCGCGGATGGCGCGGCCGCCGTTTTCGCGAACAGTGGCGTGCGCACGTACACGCGCAACATCTCCTGCGTATCGCCCGGCCGTGCGCCCGACCAGAACGGCTCCCAGGTATCGTCGAGCTTGGGTGGTTGATCGCGAGTGCCTTGCACGATGAGCCACGTGCACGCGCTCGCGTCGGGTTGATCGGTCGGCTGATGCAGAATGCCCGAGAAGTAATAGAGCATCGGCGCTTCCGATTCGCCCAGGCCGACGCTCGCCATGCAGTCGCCGTCGTTCCATTCGAGCGCGAGCCGCTGGCTCAGATCGTCGAACACGGAACGGTAGCTCTTCGCGACGTCGAGCCACGGCAGCAGCAACGTAAACACGAGTCCCCATCCGACGATCACACCCATCGTCCACGACAGCGCGCCGCGCCACTTGCCCGCGAGCCGCAGCGTCGGCAGCAGCGCGAGCCAGCCGATCGTGAGCGCGAGCGCCGGCAGCACGAGCGCGGGCTCGAACGGCATCGTCCAGTCGAGCGGCAGCCAGCGTCCGAGCCAGGCGATGGCCGCATGCGAGGCGTCGCGGCTGGACATCAGCGACCAAACGATCCACGCCGCCGCGGCCACGCTGCCGAACAGCAGCCGGCTCGCATAGTCCCACGCGGTGGCAAGCCGCTGCGGCATGCGCCCGACCGCCTGCGCGGCAACAAGCGCGAGCGGCGCGATGAAAGGCAGGATATACAGTTGCCGGGCGGTGGCCGACAGATGCAGCACGACGAGACCGATGCCGGCGAACACGAGCGGCAGCGCGACGCGCGGGGCGCGCCATTCGCGCCACAGGCCGAGCGCGAGCGCGGCGAGCGCGAGCGGGCCGGCCGGAAAGCCGACTGTCAGCAGCGCCCGCCAGATGAACAGCGGTTTGTCGTTTTCGGCGCCGAGCGTCGGCACCGAAAAACCGAAGAAGCGCCCGACGTTATTGTCCCAAAACCAAGTCATGAACAGCGACTCGGAGCGCAGCCACAGCGCGACCGGCCAGATCAGCGCGAACGGCGCGCACGCGAGCGCGGCAATGCCGAGCGAGCGGGCGAACGAACGGCTGCGGCAACCGGGGTACAGCGCGAGCATGGCGAGCGTCGTCGCGCCGAACACGAGCGGCACGAACAATCCCTTCGACATCAGCGAGATGCCGACACCCGCGCCGAACAGCAGTGCCGCGAAGCCATTCGAGCGGCCTGGCTGGCTCGACAGGCGCGGGTCGTCTTCTGCATCGTCCACGCCGCCCGCGTGCCGGTGCACGAGTTCGAGCAGCCCGCAAAAGCCGATCGCGGCGCCCGCCATCAACGCGACGTCGGTCATCAAATCGTGCGAGTGTTTGACGACAACGAGCGAGCCCGCGGCAAGCGCGACGGTGCCGATGACCGGCAGCGAGAGCCAGCGCGACTCGCCCGTCGCGACACGCGCGGCGCGCGCGGCGAAGCCGAATGCGAGCGCGGCGAACAGCGCGCTCGCGAGCCGCGCTGCGTCGTGCAGCGGCAGATAGCGTTCGAAGATCCACGCGAGGCTTGTCGCGACCCAATCGAAGAGCGGCGGTTTTTCGAGGAACGGCTGACCGGCATTGGTCGGTACGACGAGGTCGCCGCTTTCGAGCATGTGCTGGATGATGCCGAACGTATAGGTTTCGTCCTGCTTCCACGGATCGTGGCCCAGGATGCCCGGCAGCAGATACGCGCATAGCACGGCCGCCGCGACGAGCCATACACGCAACCCGGCGAACGCCGTGCGTCCGGCTTGCGCGCGGGGGATGCGCGCATCGGCGGCGCGGCCATGCTGGCCGGCCGCGGCCGGTGCGACGGCCGTCAGCGCGGCGGCCGTCGTGGCATGCGGGCCCGTTTGGGATCGGTGAATGTGTTGAGCCGCGGCGGGCACACGCGAGTGCCCGTCGCCGGGTGTGCTTCCCTGCATCTGGTGATCTCTTGATGGATGCGCGGCCGGCTGGATGGATCAAGCTGGATCAAGCCGGTCGTGAGGCCGCGCAGCGGCGCTGACGCCGAAAAGGCGGATGCGGCAGTCCAGCCCGCGCCGGACGTTAGTAGACCACGGGGTTGTTACGAATGTTTACGAAAATTGTGAGGGAATGCAGCGAAATGAGAGGGAATGTAGAGTTTTGTATTCGAGCACACCAACCATCGAGGGCGCTTGGCGGCAACGTGGGCGAGCAGGTATGGCGGCATGGCACGCGATGCGCGGCCGATTTCGTGTGCCGGATGCCGCTGTATGGCTATGCTGCCGGCCAAGCGGCCAAGCGGCCAAGCGGCCAAGCGGCCAAGCGGCCAAGCGGCCAAGCGGCCAAGCGGCCAAGCGGCCAAGCGGCCAAGCGGCCAAGCGGCCAAGCGGCCAAGCGGCCAAGCGGCCAAGC
>NZ_FXAN01000053.1 GCF_900176645.1 Burkholderia singularis | reverse complement strand
GCCGATGCCGCGGCGGTGCAATTGCGGCGCGTAGGCAAGCGGTATGGCGAACGGGCCGTGCTGTCGGACATCGATTTGTCGATCGAGCACGGCGAGTTTGTCGCGATCGTGGGCCGTAGCGGCTGCGGGAAATCGACGTTGCTGCGTCTTGTCGCGGAACTCGAGGCGCCGAGCGCCGGCACGCTCGTCAAGCGTGGCCGGCGCGGCGCGGAGCACGCGCTGGATACGCGGATCATGTATCAGGACGCGCGCCTGCTGCCCTGGAAAACCGTGCTGCAGAACGTGATGCTCGGCCTAGGCCGGCGCGCGAAGGACGAGGCGCGCGCGGTGCTCGACGAAGTCGGGCTTCTCTCGCGCGCAAACGATTGGCCCGCGCAGTTGTCCGGCGGCCAGCGGCAGCGCGTCGCGCTCGCGCGTGCACTCGTGCACCGGCCGCAACTGCTGCTGCTCGACGAGCCGCTCGGCGCGCTCGACGCGCTCACGCGCATCGAGATGCATGCGCTCATCGAGCGCTTGTGGCGCGAGCATCGCTTCACCGCGCTGCTCGTCACGCACGACGTGCAGGAGGCGGTGGCGCTCGCCGACCGGGTTTTGCTGATCGAGGCGGGCAGGGTCGCGCTCGATCAGCGGGTGCCGCTTGCCCGGCCGCGCGCACGCGCGTCGACCGCCTTCGCCGCGCTTGAGGAGCGCGTGCTGCAGCGCGTGCTGACGGGCGGCGACACCACCGCCGGAGCGCAGACGTCGCCGCCCAATCCGGGCGGCGACGCGGCCGTGCGCAGGGCAGGCACCCTGCGCTGGGCGGTATGACGATGGCGCGGCGCGGCCCATCGGGCGCGAGCGTGCCGATCAGATCAACGAAGCCTGTTCTCCATCAAACGAATCTTTCGGAGCAATACTCGATGAGCATTACCGCAATCAACGTGCGTAATCAATTCCGCGGCAAAGTGAAGGAAATCATTCGGGGGCCGGTTGTATCCGAGGTCGATGTCGATACGCCGTTCGGCATCGTCACGTCGGTCATCACGACGCGCTCGGTCGACGAACTGGAACTGAAGGTGGGCACCGAGGTGGTGGCGCTCGTCAAGTCGACGGAAGTGTCGATCGCGCGCCTCTGAACGGCGCGGAAATCGGGCTTCGACTGCGCGTCGGGCGAGATTTCCCCCATGGCCGCTGTTGGGCCGCCGAAGCATGGTTTTCGCTGTTTTCCAGGCACTTGTGGAGTGTTAGGATGAGGCGAACCTGGCGGAGGCGGCCTATGTTCCCCATCCTGAGTCCCGAGGCGATCGAAGCGCTGAAATGGATCGATCAGTTCGGCTCCGGTCGGCCGCTGCCGGCGGCCTTCCGGCCCGCGCTCGAGGAATTGCTGAACGACGGATTCGTTTATTTGAGCGGCCCCGACAGGGCGGACATCACCGACGACGGCAGCGCTTATTTGTCCGACGCATACGATTGATCGCTGAACGGGCGGCGATCGCTGATGGCTGCGCGCATTGGCGAATGCGCGGATCGTATTGCGCCGGCATCGCATTCGATGGTCGATTACGATGGCTTTCGACTGGGCCGCTGCTCGATGCCGGAGGTATGTGGCTTGGCTCGGGCGCGGCGTAGCGAATGCGGGCAACGCGTCAGGACGTAAAAAAGCCCGCTCAGGTGGCGGGCTTTTTTTTATTCCCATTCGGGAATTTTCGCACTGTTCATCTATTCAGCATTCCGATGCCAAGTGCTTGAATCTTTTGGGGTGGCTGATGGGACTCGAACCCACGACAACAGGAATCACAATCCTGGACTCTACCAACTGAGCTACAGCCACCACTTGCTTGCTGCCTCTTCATCTGACTCGTCGGAAGAACTCATCAGCGAAGAAGCGAGATTATACAAACTCCGTTTAATCTTGCAAAGCCCTTTTTTCAAAAAACTCGTCTTTGCCCGCATTCGCCGCATTCAGGTGCGCGCGCGCTTCATCGAAAATCGACAGATCGCCGCGTGCCAGCCGCTTATTGTCCGATAGCACGCGGCGCCAGCCGCGCGCACCGGCGGCGCCACGATATAACCCCAGCGCGTGCCGGATGATCGCGCCGAGATAAGTGCCGCGCGCAAGTTCGGCCGCGCAGTATTCGATGAGCCGCGCTTGGACTTCATCGCGCGTTGGCGCGGCAGAGCCGGCGCGATAGAAGCGTGCGTCGACGTCCGCGAGCACGTAAGGATTGTGATACGCCTCGCGTCCGAGCATCACGCCATCGACGTGCTGCAAATGTTGCTCGACTTCGTCGAGCGTCGTGATGCCGCCGTTGATGATGATCTCGAGTTGCGGAAAGTCGCGTTTCAAGCGATAGGCGTAGTCGTACTTGAGCGGCGGAATCTCGCGATTTTCCTTCGGCGACAAGCCTTTCAGGATCGCATTGCGTGCATGGACGATAAATACGTCGCAGCCGGCCGACGCGACCGTGCCGACAAAGTCGCGCACGAACCCATAATCTTCGACCGCGTCCACGCCGATCCGGTGCTTGACCGTTACCGGGATCGACACGGCATCGCGCATCGCCTTCACGCATTGCGCGACGAGTTGCGGCTCGTTCATCAAGCACGCGCCGAATGCACCGCGCTGCACCCGCTCGGACGGGCAACCGCAGTTCAAGTTGATTTCGTCGTACCCCCAGCGCTCGCCGAGTTTTGCCGAATGCGCGAGATCGGCCGGTTCGCTGCCGCCCAATTGCAACGCGACCGGCGCTTCCTCGGGGGTGAACGCCAAGTGACGCGCGACGTCGCCGTGAATCAATGCGCCTGTCGTCACCATTTCCGTATAAAGCCACGTATGGCGCGAGATCATCCGATGAAACGAACGGCAATGGCGGTCGGTCCAGTCCATCATCGGCGCAACCGATACGCGGCGAGACGTTGATTTGATTGAAAAATTCTGAGATATCAAGGTTTTACACTATGTTCTAGCCTGCGTGATTCTATGTCGTTTTAGGTGATTTTTGCTGGTTTTCGCGGTCTGGTGCTACGATGTAGCTCCAATTTTTCGCGCGTAGCACTCGAAGGCCATGGGCACTATCACCCCCAGAAAACGCAAGGATGGAAGTATAGGGTACACCGTCCAAATCAGGCGGAAGGAACGCGGCCGCGTGATCTTTACCGAGGCGCGCACATTCGATCGGGAAGCTGCGGCGCGTGCGTGGAACGAGAAGCGCGAACGGGAGCTTTCGCAGCCTGGTGCACTCGAGACGGCTAGGCAGGAAGACCCGCTACTGTCCGAAGTAATCGGTCGCTATACGCGCGAATCGAAACGAACAATCGGGCGCACGAAGGAGCAGGTTCTCCGGACCATTTCGGAATCGTCGATAGGGGAGCGCCGCTGCTCTCAGATTACCAGTGCCGATTACGTGGTGTTCGCGCAAGGACTCAAGGTTAAGCCGCAGACGGCGGGCAACTACATGTCGCACCTGAGTTCGGTTGTTAGAATCGCACGGCCGGCATGGCACTATCCATTAGACGAAAGAGCGCTCGATGACGCTCTGGCTGTCCTCAAACGCCTCGGCGCTACTTCGAAATCGAAGCAGCGCGACCGGCGACCGACCCTGGGTGAACTCGATCGAATCTTGGCCTATTACACGGATATGGAGAAGCGAGCGCGCGCGGAAATCCCGATGCGGGAGATTATCGTTTTTGCGCTATTTTCGACGCGGCGACAGGAAGAGGTCACGACGATTCGGATCGAGGACTACGAGCGCGATCGCGTGCTCGTTCGAGATATGAAGCATCCAGGCCAAAAAATCGGCAACGATACTTGGTGCGATCTGCCGCTTGAGGCCGCACGCATCGTCGAAAAGGTACGGCCCGAATCTGGCCGAATCTTCCCGTACAACCATCGATCGATCAGCGCTAGCTTCACGAAGGCGTGCAAGTTCCTCGCGATCGAAGATCTCTGCTTCCATGACCTTCGTCACGAAGGCACGTCTCGGCTCTTCGAAATGGGGATGAACATTCCGCACGTCGCGGCTGTCACGGGGCATCGTAGCTGGACGTCGCTGAAGCGTTATACGCATCTGCGCCACACTGGCGACAGATGGGCTGGTTGGAAGTGGCTGGATATCCTCGCGCCTCAGCAACAAAGCTGATCGCGCTCCTTAAGCGCTGCGGCGCGCCGCCTGTCGATGTAGGCAGCGAGATCTTCGATATGAACACCTTTTGCGCCTTTTTGCGATATCTCCATTCGGACCAGCGGAAGCGCAATCTCGCCAGCGCCGATCTTGCGAAGCAGCGTCGTGATGGTGAGCGGTGCGAAATAGTCTCGGCATACGATCTCGATCGGAATGACTGCGCGACCGTCGTATTGGGCTAAAAGCAAAAACACCGTCTTCATTTCACTTTCCCTTCCCACTATTGGATGCAGTTTTGATGGCGCGGATAGCTTCCGCACATCGACGCGCTTCCATGTCTTCGCGATTGTTGTTGCCCATATATCGGGCATCACAAACCTTCGCGCATTCCTCGATAATCGCGTCCGTGTCGAGCACGGTTCGATGACTGGTTTGCGCGACGGCATTGCCGGCCGCCTTAAGCGCAAGAATTCTTTCCGCGCATCGATCGACTGCTTCCGCCATGTGATGCTCTCTTCCATCGCCGTGCGTTGAGGCGAGCAGCTCTTGATTCCAGGCTTGTACCAACTCATCACATATATTTACACATTCCTGGATGATTGAATCCCTGATCTGATACTCAGTCACGGTATGGCTCCTTCAAACCACGCCATTCAGCGTCGGGAAATTTTTTGAATTCAGATAAATACCATCGGCCATTATGTCTTGAAAAATACCACCATTGGCCATCTATAAATTTGCGTCGCAATCCACTTGCTGTAAGTGCACGTGTCTCATATTCGCCTTCGTGAACCGGATTAATCGACGCTGGAAACCATTCCGTCAGCATGTCATCGGTGATCTTCATGGCTTGCTCTCCTTGTTGGCCCGAATGAATCGCCGCACGATAGGCTCAAGCGGCCACGCAACGGTGTAATGCTCAGGCGCTTCGATGCGGTCGAATATGCATTGCCACTGGCCGTTTTTTGTCTTGATCTGCAAAATCTGGAAATCTCCGCGTCCGGGACGATGCTCAATTCCAGTCTCTGTCATCCATGACTTGAATGATTCAAGCTTCGTTTTATGCAGCAAACATCGGCTCATGGCTTGCTCCGGTGGGAGGCGTAGAGCGGAACGCTGTGCTCGTCAGGATTGCCGACTGCAACTGAGTACGCGTGAGCGAACGTCTCATTCGTTTTGAAGCGCTCCAGATCGCTCGGGAACATGTGTGCAGCCGGCTCCCCGCAAACCTTCTCCAACACGGCGGCTTCGATGGCGAGAGCGAAGCCAATCTTGTCGTAGATGGCATCCCCGTCTTCATTCCATACGCTGAAGTCGGATGCGATCTCAAGTACTTGCTCGCGCGACAAAATCGGTTTCGCGTGCTTTTCGATCCAGCGGGCCAGCAGCGCGTTGAGTTCTGCCTTCGCTTCCGACGTGACGTCCGGATACCCATCGGCGTACTCGCCGACTTCGTCGTATGCGCGTTCGCCCATCAAGTCGATTACGTCGTCTGCGTCGCACAGGTGCATCGAAGGAATTGGCTCGACTTCACCAACGAAGACGACATCGCCAACCTCTGGTTTATCAAAAAACGTATCGAGCAACTCGGCGAGCGTGTCGTAATTGAAAGTCTCGTCGTCACAGCTCCAAACAGTGCGCTTTGGTTCGGTATTGCTGTTCGTTTCTTTCATGGTGGTCTCTCAATAGTTCAGGTACTCGCGCGCGGCGAGGATGAACTGCGTCGCCGCTTCGGCGTTGATCGCGTTTCCGTATCCCCGGAGTCGGCCTTGTCGGCTGCCTTGGTCTTTGCGTGGGAGAAGCGCGGTGAGGCGTTCTTGATCGGCGCGCACTCGTCCCAAGCGACCGGCAGACCCATCAACCAACGGGAATGAGCCGGGTTCAACTGGCCGCCACTTTTCATCCCGGCAGAGCAGCCAGTCAGCAGCTCGCCAGAAACCGTTAGTCGGGCCGGCCGGTTCGTCGCGACCAACAAAACGAAGTCGTTCAGATTCGATCCGTGCCGCGTCTCGCCCATCGCCCGTTTCACTTGACCGCCGCCCGTCGAATCCGATGCCTGTGGCGTCGGCCAACTCGATAGGCAAGCCATCGCCGCCAAATCCGGACTGCGCGAGCGCATCGCTTCGCGAATCCCGCCCTCCGTCGATCGAACGCCCTTGTCGGCGAGCGCTGCTGTCGGCGTCGGCCACCCCGCGAGAACCGCTGCATGGTTGAGCGTGATATTGGTCGTCGTGAAGTTGTGCGACGGTTTGCGCAGTGCGTCTGTGCTCGTGGTGCTCGGCCAGCCGGCCAGCCACGCCACTCTGCCGAGCAGCGCGTTCAGCGGCACGTTCGCGCATTCCGCGCCGTCTTTGTGATCGCGCGTGGTCGGCGTAGGCCATCCAGTACGCCCGGTCGCGGATGTGCGGAGCACCGACGCCCGCAGACGGAAACGGGATACACCCGAAGGCGTATTCCAACGCTTCCATGTCAGCGTGTACAAGGTCGATCCAAGGCTCGACACCCTTGCTCGCAACCTGTTCTCCAAAGATGACTGAAGGGCGGCACTCGCCGATGAGCCAGTGCCACGCAGGCCACAGGTGCCGCTCGTCATCAAACCCAAGTCCTTTGCCTGCCGCGGAGAAAGGTTGGCACGGACAGGAACCAGTCCAAACAGGTCGATCCTCTGGCCATCCGGCGCGCCGAAGGGCATACGACCAAACGCCGATTCCGGCGAAGAAATGGCACTGGTCGTAGGCTCGCAGGTCATCAGGTCGGACATCCTCAATGCTCCTTTCGTCAACATCACCGGGTGCGATGTGCCCGGCGGCAATCAGGTTGCGCAGCCATTGCGCGGCGTATGGGTCGAGCTCGTTGTAGTACGCGGCCACGGTCGCGCATCCTCTGTTAAATGGTCAGCCTCAATGGCTGTTACTCCGCGTCGATCATTCGCGAAAAGAGGTCGTGTGCGCTGGCTTGGAGTTGCTGGACGGTGGGTTCAAGCTTCGTACATGCGGCGGCCCGTGCGGCGGCCAATGCGGCGTCCCCTGCGGCGTCCCGTGCGGCGTCCCCTGCGGCGTCCCGTGCGGCGGCCCGTGCGGCGTCCCATGCGGCGTCCCATGCGGCGTCCCATGCGGCGGCCCGTGCGGCGTCCCATGCGGCGTCCCATGCGGCGGCCCGTGCGGCGGCCGCGTCTCTCTTGGCAGCATCAAGTTTCGGCTGAGCCGCGCGCAGATCGGCCACGCAAACGATCGGCGGTAACGCTTTCAGCGCGTCAGCGTGATGGGCCAATCCGGGATTCAGCGCCAGCCACGCAGCCGCGTATGTGCGAATGAGCCAGTCCATCGCCATCCAGCCGCGCTTTTGCGACAAGTCGGGGCCTTTGTTCGTGCCCGGAAGACGGGTGATGTACACCTTTAACTGCGCGCGTTCGTCATCCGATCGCATGCCGTCATTCCACGATCTTCCGAACTGCGCGAGGATTGGATCGACGCATTTGGGCGAGTCGCCAAAATCCTCGCCAGCAAAGAGCGAGACGACCTCGAGCAAACAATGCCCGGACTCGGGCGAGCTGTGTGCGCCATGGTTGAGCATGATGTTGTCGAGATCTTCAATGGTCAGCTTCATGTCGGAATCCTGTTTAATGTTCGGCCTCAACGTCGTCCGCACCGCTCGCGCGCGATACGCGTTTGGCACGTTCAGTTTTGAATAATCAGTTTGTCGGTCGAACAGCAGTCCACGAGCGCGTCGTACACGTCGGCGGTTACGTTATGAAGCGCCATGTTGAATGAATCAAGCAGTGAATCTGCTGACGGCGAGCCCGCGGAGCCCGACGCTCTTGGGGCTGGTGCCCTGGTAGCCGTTGTTGCCGGTCTGGAACCAGGCGGAGGCGGAGTCCCACTCAACATCATCGTCCGTCCAGTACGCCCCAGATTTCACGAGATCGCGGTATTCGTTGTAGATGATCAGTGCATCGATACGGTTGAACAGAATGCCCCCGACACTCTTCGCCCATTCGCGCTGCAACTCACGCGGCAGGCGTTCATCGTTCACGGCGATGAGCACGGTATGCTCGACATCTCCACTCTTGTTGATGCGGCCGTAGAGATAGGTCTGACCTTCAGCAAGCGGCGGTAATTGGATTTGTTGCATGACTTCTCCTAAATAAATTCAAAACGGTGGTTTCTCGGAATATGAGCCACGAGACGACTTGATTCGCATGTCAAATCAAGCGCATCTCTGTAAATCGGCAGATCGTTATGGAGCGCCATGTTGAATGACTAAATAGTTAAAAACTCAATCTGCGGAAGGCTCGGACGCGACCCTTGGTGCCCTTGTCCGCGGTGCCCTGGTAACCGACATCGAAGTCCTGGGGCCAGGCGTAGTTGGCCGAGTACTGCGTAGATGACCAATACCAATACGGCCCAAATATCTGCGCGACCGTCGCCCAGGCCAGCGATAATTCACGTTGTGCCGGCAGATAGAAATCGCTGTGACCGTCTTTCATATATTCGGCGCACCATTCGGCCGCTGGATGGCTCTTCGAGTCGGCGACGAGTGCCCGTGTATTTGCGGCACCGTCGAGTTTGCTGTTCGCATCCGCCGTTGTGTGGTCATAGCCGCCGTATTCGAGGTTCTCGGCCTCGTCAATCGACACAATACGATGCGCGAAGCCGCCGCTCTCGGTCGGCATTACCCCGACATAGATGCCACCTTGGCCTTCCCAATAATCGCCCAAGCGCGGTACGCTGCCGAACTCCTTAGTCGGCGCGTTATTCGTCGCACCGAGCACCTTGTCAAGCCACGCGCGCGCAGCCTGTTCTTGCGGCACAACCAGCTTGCCGCCGTGAAACGGAATGGTGATTTCGCTCATCTGATCCTCTTGGATGTGATCGCTCGGTCAATGCCGTCGAAATGATTGAATGATTAAAGTTTGATGCTGCGGAAGGCTCGGACGCGACCCTTGTCGTCTTTGCTCGCGGAGCCCTGGCGACCATCACCGAAGTCCTGGTTCCAGGCGCCGTAGGCCGAGTACTGCGTGCTGGCCCAATACCAGTCATCGTCGAATGCTTCAGCGCCGCCCTCGCGAAACAACTCGACCTCAGTTTGGCCCGGCAGGTGAATCGTGTACGGATAACCTGGCGGCAGGCTGCTTGGGTTATCGCCATTGCGCCAAACATAGTTATCTTCGGAAGTCGGTTTGAGTCCGCGACAAGCAAGCTCAAGTTGATCGCGTGCCGGGATGAACCAGTCATCGAAATCGCCGATGCGTAGTTCGAGTACGCGTTCGGCGATAGCGAAGCCGGCCTCTGCCATGGCTTTCGTGTTGGACAGACCGTCGAAGAAACTGGAAGCGCCCGGAATTTCGGTGCCGTATTTGCCCCATTCGTGTGTCTTGGGCAGTTGTCCATGTGCCTTTGGAGCTACCACTTGTGCATACACATCGCCACTGAAGCTGAGCAAGCCGACATAAAAGCCGCCTTCCCAGGGAGTGCCGATGGCGGTTGGAACGGCACTCGGCTTGAGAATGGAATTCATGGTTTGATCCATTGAATAAATTTAAAAAGCAGCGCGTTATACGGGTTGCGCCTTCAAAGTTCCGCGCGGAAGAGCCAGGAAACCGCGCGGCAACAACAATCGGCGATTCAAAAAAATGGGCGCTTTACGAGCCGCCCATAAAAAGCGTCGCGCTATCCGAGGGCCACTATTGCGCGCGACGCTGAGAGGGGGTTACAAGTGGGCAGCAATTCTTAATTCGTCCCGTGCGGCCTGTAGGCGCTCGACGGAAATAAGATGTCGCTCCGACGCATGAAGAGCCCTGTCTAACGCGTTTTTCCACGTGCGCACGGTATGAACATCACCTTCCCGCACATGGGGGGGATAACGCTGCCGAGTGCAGTTATTTCGCTGCGGATCACTTTCTTGAGTTGTTCTTGTTCGCGACGTTTCTCTTCGCGCACCTCACGGGCCTTTGCGAGACGAGCCTCGCGCCGCTGTGCGCGCTCTTCATCCGTCAATTTCTTGCGTGACATGATCACTCCTATTAAGGAATGCTTATCATATAAATCAATATATGAAAGGTGGGATAGTTCGGAATTATGTGCAGTGACCAATTGTTACGCGCTCAAGCTTCTCGGCGTGATCCCGCTGGATTGCCAAAATTCCGAGAAAGAGCACAACTGCCGCGAAGGCACCGAGCCAGATTTTCAAAAATTCCATCGAATCACTCCAGCGCGATAGGCGGTACAGAGAAACCAGATACAGCCAGCGGCTACACCGTAGACGAAAGCCATGCCGCACGCACGAGCGGCGCGACCGTGGGCGCGACTACAGCGAGCGAGCAGTGCGTTATCGTTCGCGATGCGCATCATGATTGCCCCCGTGTACGCCAGCCGGCCTTTGCGAGCACTGCGTCGACAACTTCACGCATGCCCGTCGTCAGCACCACTTTCGAGACGACTGCATGGAGAACATGCGTGACTTCACCGACCCTGGATGCATTGAGTGCAGCCATTGTGATTTCGTCGACGCGCGCATCGTCTTTAGCGACGAGTCGAAAATCGGCCGGTCGCATTGTTCCGTTGCTCCATGCTGACCAGATTCGAGTGCAGTCGTAGGCTTCCCCCAGCGATTTGGTAATGGCCGTGCGCACCGCTTCGAACTGCGCCGGCGTGTGCTTAATCACATTCATTTTTAGGTTCCTGTTGCCCTCGGATAATTTGGTCTATGCAGATTCGAGGGTAGATTCAGAGGCCGCCGAGCACACTCGCAACGCCTGGCGCGATAAGGTTTAGCGCCAGGCGGCGCAACTCGGGCGACGCTGGATCGTCGCGGCGCAGTTCAATCAGGTCGCGTGCTGTTTGGCTCACGATGTTTCCCGTTGGATTGGTCGTGTAGCGGGAGCGGTTGTTAGGCGGAAGCGCGGGCAATACGCTCCGCCGTGCGATATGCCGCGTAATGCTCAGGTTCGTTCGCGTACCAATATCCAGACGCGCGGCCGGCGCAATACCCGACGCCTTTGTCCAACGCCCAATCGAAATGGTCCGAACCGAGCAGGTTGCGCGCATCGTCTTCACTCATTTCATCGCGCCAGTAGTCTTTCTTTTGCATAGTCGTTTCCCTTCGAATTGGTTCTGTGATTAGGAATCCGAAACTTAAACAACGCTCAACGAACGACACTGAATCAATGCCGTCCGATCAACGCTGTCGAAACCCTCAAGGGCGCGCACTCAGCAATCAGTGAGGCTTGCAGGTAGGTTGATCGGAGCGGTCGATGCCGCAGCCGAATGCGCGCTCTTGAGAACATTGTTTAACGCCCCCGTCCGGCGACTCCTGGCCGGACCAGCTCCGGATCGGGGGCGGTCGCGACGAGTTACCACGCCACTCATCGCTGGGCGCCTTGCGGAAACAGCTCATCTGGCCGTCATTTCTGCGCTTTTACATTCAGCCGCGCAGGCCAAGGGCTGGGTGCCGAGCACCTATTCATCTTCCAGTCGGGTTAAAGAACACCCTCATTCGAGGGGCGCGCCGATGCGCTTGGTATTTCAATCAGCACTCAGTGGGGACGCCTGCTCTTACCAACTCACTGAAGGAGACCAATACGGGCTATTTAGAGTCGCCGCGCCGACTTCAGGCGCCCCCACTCAGGGTTGAAAACTTAGCTTCGTGATACGGTCAGGACGGGAAGTAGAAAATAAATTTTCTTCCCGGCTTCGCAAACGAACCAAGGAGACCAAAATCAAAATGAACATCCGTTGTGCTCGCGTTTTTGGACCTGACAGGGATCGCTTCACTTGCACTGTCGATGGTCGGACATTCAACGTCGTTCTGCGTCCCGCATCCGCTTTCCCCGATGCCTTGAACATTGACAACCCTGATCTCGATAGTCGGGAAACTCATATCTCGTTGATTGATAAACCCCGCAAGGCCGACAAGGTGATCGGCAAGCCATTCGCGAATGGCTAAATCGGGTGAACTTGTCATCCTGCTTTATGCTGGTGACGAATCCCGCAAGGCGACCCTCACTGTACTTGGCCTTGATGAGCCGATTGCCGCACGCGATCGAGACTAGTTCCCAGTTCTGCTGGTCCATTCTTAGCTCCACGTTGCCGCCCCTCGCCGGGGCGGTGGCGCAGCGATCTGGGCTGCGTTGAGAGAAACTTTAGCGAAACGCGAAAAGTTTGTCTATAGCGAAACGCGAAAATTGGCGAAATTTTTGTATTGCTTTTGGCTCGCTTGCGACGATCGAGATGGGTGCAGACGAAAAAAAGCCCGCCTGTGGCGGGCGGATTCTTCCGTTCGGGTCGATATGCTGGCATGCTTGATTGCATCATGGACAGGTATCCGCACCGGAATAGATGTACTAGGCTGTTTCGGGGTGGGGCAGATTTAGATGAAATCGGTGGGTTAAGACTCGGTGGAAATCAACAGTGGTGTCGGCAAATCCGTGCAGAAGAAAGTCGGGGCGAGCAAGAGAGACTAGAAAATGAACAAATACTGGATCGCAGTCGCGATCATTGCGGGGGGCATGCTCACTGCATGCGGCGATAAAGAAGATGATTTGATGAAGCGGGCGCTGCGCGAGAGGGACGTTCGGGCAATTACCTTGTGCCAAGACTATGCTCGGTCCCAAGCCACCCATCCGAGCACGGTTAGCTTTTCTCTCTTGGGGACGCGGGTTGCTGAGCAGCCGGATGGCAGCGTGATCGCGGCCTCAACCTTCACAGCGAAAAACGGGTTGGGCCTTGAGTTGAAGTACGAGGTCGCCTGCCAGGTCAATGGAAGCGGTATTGTTGAATCTGGCGTTCGCGCGGCTCGCGACTAAAAATCCCGGTGGATCACCTGTGCTACAAAGTTTACCTGGAGCGAGCCATAACGCCCTACGACATGATCACAATCTTCGAGTGGCTGAACGCAGAGGGAAGGGCGTCGGGACGGCCGAACTGAGTGGTTGGCGAGGGCGATAGTGGGCGCTGCGATCGCGACGCAAAGCAAAATTGCAATTATCTTTTTCATTTTGTGGTCTCTCAGTTCCGCGATCCCGGCTCGCGGTTCGCCGTTCATAGCGGCATCTCGCGCTTATCACTGCGACTGCGCGGTCGCGCGATTATATCTGGCCCCGCCGATTCTAGCTTCTGATTACAAATTCCTCATATTAATTAAACACTTACCTGTCATAGATAACAGGGTTGAAAGAGAACGGAAATATTGGCTAGACTGTATGTATATACAGATAATTAGTGTCAATAGCGAGGGCCACGGTGTTCGATAAAGTAAATAGTGGTGGATTGCGATGCAAGCCGGGTGACGAAGCGAAGGTGATTTTCTCGCCAAATGACGCGCTAGTGGGGCGTACCGTAGAGGTGGTGCAACTTCACTACGACGGTCGCTGGGAGTGTGTTCTTGATGGGGGCGCCGTAATTGGTGTGGCCGATGATGGGTTGGGCTTGTTGCTTACGCGCGATTGGTTGTTCCCAGATTCTTTCCTTGAGCCCAAGCGCGTCACGAATGAAACGCCGCTAGCCGCCCTTGCCGAATCGTTTGCTTCCTAATGGAAAGTCAGTTTTCGGCGTGGTTGGTTGCGAAAGTAGCCAGCCAATGAATGACTCAACTTGTGCGCGTTGACCTTCATTCAAACGATCCCATCCAGCCGGAGCGGCGGGATTTTGTGCGATTGGTGCGCTTGCGGAATGATCGGTATCGAGCCACCCGAGCGGTTTCTTTGCATTTTCTTCAATTTTCCGGGCTGTTGCCGTGCGCATGCCACGGGCTCGCCCGGTCTTCGAGTCTTTCGCACCATCGCGTAGATTCGTGAACTGCGATTGCGACATACCAATCGAAGCCGCGGCTGCGGCGGGGCCGCCCATTTCGGCTTCGATGATTTTGAGGTTGTCGCGACGGATTTGGTCAATGTCCTTCATGATGGGCATTCAATAGCAAAACGCTAAAGTCGTATATGCGCGAAACGCTATAGACAAACTTTTTGCGTTTCGCTAAAGTCGCGGTATGGACTTGAGAACCTACCTTGATACTGAGCGCGGAAGACTCGTGAAGCTGGCTTCGGCTATCAACGCGCACGCATCCGATATCAGTGCTTGGGCAAATAAGAAGCGACCAGTGCCGGTGCCCTTCGGCTGGCCGATCGAACGGGAAACCGCGGGCGCGGTCACGCGTTCCGATTTATTTCCAGACGATGTCGTCCGAAGGGTTTGGCCCGAACTCGCACAACAAAAGGAGGTTGCCTGACATGGCGGCGTCAATGCACCCCGGCGCCGGGATCGGAACCAGCCTCTGCGTCTATCTGCGACTTGAGCGCGGCGAACTTGCTGCGAGTATCGGCATTGAGGGGAGCGCGGAAGTGCGCACAGAAGCGTCGGAATTCTGCGAGATCGAACGCAATGCGGACGGGAGTACCACCTGCCCGGCGCACTTGGTCTTCGCGTTGCTCGGCACCAGCCCGCCAGTCTTCATACCGGGCGGGCAGCTTGTGACCGTCGTCCATGACGGACTTGATCTCGCTGTACTCGGCGGCGCTGTACCAGCACTGAGCTACACGCCTTCCATCAAGGGTTTTTCCGATGTTTGATTTTTCAGTCATAGGTGTTCCGCTAACTCAACAGAAAGAGGTGGCGTGATGAAGTTGAATTTCGATGCCATTGTGTTTGCGAACGGGTATGTCGTCATAGAGTCATCTACCGCCGCACCCGAATTCTGGATTGAACTCGGGCCAGATGTTGGCTGGGGACGATTCGAGCGCATGGTTGAGTCCGTCAGGGGCCGATGTGAAGTGCCGTTTGTACTGCGTGAAGTGCGGTCGGCGCGTGGTCCAAGGCCAAGTCCAGTAGTTTCATCGTTAGGTGTTTTGTGGCGTCGGCAGGCAGCGATCGAAGCGCATCAACGAATCGAGGCTTATCGGCGGCAGGTAGATCGGATTCCATGATTTTGGTTTCGATCAGCGACTTGATTGTGTCTTCGTGCAGTTTGATGGTGACGACGCCGAGGATCGCGGACAGACCCCCATCTTGCGCAAGGAAGTCCATCCCATCCTTTGTGATCTGAGCCGGTCGATACGAGACCAAATTATCGACGCTGAGTTGGGCGGACTCAGTGATTAGTCCGTGCTCTGCCAAGTAGTAGAGGTTTGCTGCGCGAATTTCATCGGATACATCGCCAACGTGTTCGGCGTTTCCGAAATGCGGGTAGATCTCAGCAAGCTCGGTCAAGACTTCTTTTTGGTATTCGCGGTTAAGTTTCATGAGGATTACCCATATAGGAAGGAGGTTGCATGAGCGCGGATTTCCATCCCGGATCAGCCATGTTTGCTTCGGCTCCCCGAGCCATGCTGGAGCGCGAAGAGTTCTGCAGTGAGCTTGTCCGATCGCTCGTTAATGCGCTGAATATCCGTGGCGGTGATGTTTTTCCCGGTGTGGGCCAGCCTCGCGATTTCAATGGCGCGGACAAGGAATGTATCGGGTGGCGGAACGGAGCCATTGCCCGTGCTGATGGATTTGTCGATGTGTCCGCGCCACTCTATGGCGGCGAACTCGAAAGCCGCCCCGAGTACTCTCGCGTCCATTTCCGTGCGTCGTTGACGGTGACTGTTGTACAGGGCGACGAGTGCGGTGATGGCAGATCCGATGATTCCACCCAAAAGTCCAGTGGCTAACGAATTCAATTTAATCCCCGGAGAGTGATTGAGATGCGGGTTTTCTTGGCGGTAATGGTTGTGATTTTCGGCACGGTAAGCGGCGTCGAGATCGTCAGCCTTGCAAGCGGCCATATGCCTCGGCGGACGCCGCTGACAGCCGCTTGCGACCTGGTACTCAACATCATTTTCCTTGTTTGGGCAGTCGTTCTGTTGAAGGAGATCGCATGAAGCTCCTGTATGCACGTCTGGTTCTTTGGCTGATTCAGCCGGCGCTCGATTTCAGGGCCGAGCGCCGGCAGCGCATCGTGGATCAGGTCAAGCGAGAGTTTCTGAGCGCTCCTATACGACGGAGGGCTTTGCTCAAAAAGATCGCTGATATGCGTATCAGTCGACGCGGAATCCAATGGCTCGCGGGTCTTCCTGGTCCCCTAATTCGAAGATTGCGAGGACGGCATAGTGAGGAACCTGTAGTGCTCGACGCGTCGCATCTTCCTTTCTTAGGACCGTGGCCCGTAGATAAGGATGCCCGGTGGTATCGAGATCGATGCACCGAAGCACGGGATGTAGCTTCTCGGCGGATCTGAACTGGGTATCGCAGAGGCCGGACAGGAGTTGTGCTGGGCCCGATGTGCAATCTAGAACAACAAGGTAGTTGAAGATTCGATTTTCGGATTCAGTCACGAGGGTTCCCCGTATAGAAATGGTTGTGTGAGAGCTGCCAATTCTAAGACGAAAGCTCGGAACCCTCGCCCAATGCAGTAGATCGCGCCCGCATAGTGCGGTTGAGAAAATCGAATTTTCGTTTGTACCATAGGGACACACTTTAGTAGTCCTTATCGTAACGAACAACGTTCAGATGAGGATCGAATGAACATTATTGACGCCGCATACGCGGTTGTTCACGACTATCCCGGTGGCAGTGAATCGCTTGCTCCACGTGTTGGTCTGTCGGGCGCGATGCTTCGCAATAAGGTCAACCCGAACAACGACACGCATAAGCTGGTTCTTGCGGAGGCGGTGCGGATCACGGACGTAGCGAACGACGATCGTATCTTGGATGCGTGGGCGCGGGAGCGGGGCTATGCACTGGTCAAGATTCCATCGGCGGAAAACTGTTCGGACGGCGAGATCGTCGAGCTGATGGCGAAGACCTGGGAAACCAATGGCGAGATTGGCAAGGAGATTATCCGCACGTTCGAAGACAACCGTGTCGAGAGGCATGAAGTTCTCCGAGTGAAGGAGCGCACGTGGAAGCACTTTCAGGTACTGCTCGGCCTGGTCAGTCGGATTGAAGGTATGGCGGAGGATCAGTGATGGATCTATGCCAGTTGCTCTCGGAGTGTGAACAGCTTGCAACGCGCAGCGGCCAGCCGTTGGAACTGCCGCACGAGCTTGCCGGCCAATTAGCGAAGCCTCCCATTTACTCGCGCACCTGCTTGTCCTGTGGCGCGCGCGAGTCTCTCGACGGCTCTGTGCCGTGCGGCCATTGACATGGCTCGCTTTCACTGCCGCTGCCGCCATTGCGAGACGCGCCGAGTGCTGAAAAAGCGCCCCGACGAGAACATGCGTCAGCCGCAATGCAATGTCTGCGGCCGGCGCGATTTCCGATTGATGCGTGGATGCAGGAGCGCAACACGCGCCTGATGGCGTGTACGTGTGCCGGTTACTGGTTCTGGCATCGCGCGGACGGTTCAGTTCGATCACTTGGCGATCCCGATTTCGCGGATCGCAATCCGCCGCCTGATGTGCTGGCGGCCTGAATTCCTTGGAGGAAGCGTGGCAAAGAATTCCATTGATGCATACGGCGCCATAGGAAAGAGCAATGTGCTCAATTTCGATCCGGAAGATTTGGTGCTGATTACGGACCCGAATCACGCGCTGTTCGATCGACGCGCGTTGATGCCGTTCGATGAGGCGACTGTTCTCAACATCATGGCTGAGGGCGTCACCCAAAGCATCACCATCACAAAGGATGTCGAAACGGGCAAAACAATCGTCGTTGACGGTCGCCGTCGCGTGATCAACGCGCGCGAAGCAAATCGTCGTCTCGTGGCGATGGGGCTGCAACCTTGGCGAGTGCCCGCGCTTCCGCGGCGCGACGGGTTGGCGGCGCTAACAAGCATTATGGTCAGCGCGAATGAGATTCGTCGAGCCGATTCTCCGATCAACCGAGCCGAGAAAATGGCGCGCATGCGTCAGCAGGGCCGGACGAATGAGGAAATTGGCCGCTCGTTCGGCATCAAGCCGGAGTCAGTTGACGGTCAGCTTCGTATTCTTGATTGCTGTGAGGCGGTGCGGATCGCGGTTGAGAGTGACGAAATCACTGCTACGCATGCACTTCGGCTCGCGAAACTCCCGCCAGAACGGCAGCGCGAAAAGGTGAGGGCGCTTATCGCTGCGGCCGAGGGGAAGAAGGGTCATGAGCGTTCACGCGCGCAGAAAGCTGCATTGACCGGCGACGCAGCGCCGCGTATGCGCACGCGCAAACAGATCGCTGCCGAACTGGCGAATGCCACTGGCGAGCGCGCAGAGGCGTTGCGCTGGGTTCTCAACCTCGATGGGGAAACGCCGACCGTAGACGCCGCCGACTCTCGCCAGATGTCGATCGACGAGGCTGTATGAGCTTAGACGCGACAACCTGGGCGCGCCATCAGAAGGTTGGCAAGGGGCCGGCGAAATCGGTCCTGATGGCGCTGGCCGACTACGCGAACGAGAACTTCGTCACGTACCCGAGCGTTGAGACGCTTGTCGCGTGGACCGAGCAGGACCGCAAAACGGTGCTCGCGAACCTCGACCGCTTGAAGGAAGGTGGCTGGATCACGGATACGGGCGAGCGTACCGGACGTACTCGGCAAGTCGTCGTCTACGTGATCAATGTGGGTCGCGGTGTGGAGGTGAAGATCGGGCCGCGAGAGTTATTAACAGGCCCGAATTCGGAACAGTTCCAAAACCGGAACGGTTCCGAAAACGGAACAGTACCGAATTCCACCGGAAACAGTCCCAATTTCGACGGGAAACAGTCCCAAAAACCACCGGAAACAGTCCCAAATTTGGGACACAGAACAGTAGGAACAGTAGAGAACGGTGGGAACAGTGTTGGTGCGCGCGGAACGCGCTTACCCGACGACTGGGTTTTGACCAAGGCATTGGGCGAATGGGCGCTCGCTGAGCAGCCGACGTGGACCGTCGATCACGTTCGCAAGGTTGCCGAGAAGTTCGCGGATCACTGGCGAGCCCAGCCGGGGCAGAGAGGGCGCAAGACCGACTGGGCTGCAACGTGGCGCAACTGGGTTCGCACCGAAAAGCCGCTTGTGGGCGGCGCAACCGGGGGCGAGAACAAGCAGGAATCGTTGGAAGCTCGAAACCGCGAGATAGCTCGCCGGGCTGCCGAGAAATTCAAGGCTCAGAACGGAGGTGCGGCATGACGCCGAACGACTACGAAGAGTTTTCGAACCTGATCGCCGGGGTGTTCGCGTTCTACAAGCGCGACTGTTCGGAGTTCGCACTCGGAGTCTGGTGGACCGCGATGAAGCCTTACGACCTCGCCGCGGTCAACGATGCGCTTGGGCGTCACAGCGTCAATCCGGACTCGGGCCAGTTCATGCCGCTGCCGGCGGACATTGTGAAGATGCTGGGCGGATCGACGCAAGATGCGGCGCTCGTCGCGTGGGCGAAGGTTGATCGCGCGGTGCGGTCGTGCGGAACGTACAACAGCGTCGTTTTCGACGACGCGTTGATTCATCGGGTGATCGTCGAAATGGGCGGTTGGGTGTTGGTCGGCGGCAAGGGCGAGGACGAATGGCCGTTCGTGCGGAACGAGTTCGTCAACCGCTACCGCGGCTACAAGATGCGCAGCGAATCGCCTGAATACCTGCCCGTCCTGATCGGCATTGCTGAGGCGCAGAACAACCGGACCGGGCACAAGAGCCAGCCGCCCGTGCTGATTGGTGATGCGCATGCAGCCCACCAGGTGATGCTCGGCGGCCTGGACAAACCCATGCTCGGCTTTGTACGTATGGCCCCCCAACTAGCGGCCAACCGTCCGGCGCCGATGCTCAGCGCGGTATGACTGCCGACGAGTGCCGCGAGCGGTTCATGGCCGCAGTCCGAGACGCGCGGGCCGGTAGGAACGGCAAGGCGCACGCGCTCATTGCGTCGGTGCGCGAGCGCTTCGGGGAGGCGGCGGCAGAAATCGCACGCCGCGAGTTACGGAACTACGTGGATAGCAAAGAGAAGGCATGACGAAGCGCACATCCTGGCCGATGGTGGTCCCGGCTGGCACGAAGACAGTAGGCACGGCGCACGTGCGAGACGAATCGCGGCCAGCCATGACAGCGGCACAGCGCCGGATCTACGAGGTGACGGGCAACCGGCCACAGATTGACAGCGGCTTTGACGAGATAGCCGACGGCTTCGATCCGGGCGCGCCGATACCGCTCTCGATGCAAAAGCCGACGAAGCCCGCGAAGTACCGCAACACGAAGTGCGAGCACGACGGAATCAAGTTCGACAGCGAGAAAGAGCGTTCGCGTTGGTTCCACCTGATCCAGTTGCAGGCCGCTGGAATGATCGCGGATTTGCAGCTTCAAGTCCCGTATGTCCTCACCGATCGCAAGCAACGCGACGACGGTACATGGGAGCGCGCATCGAAGTACGTCGCCGATTTCGTCTACGTCGACGCGGAGACAGGAAAACAGGTTGTCGAGGACGTGAAGTCCACGGCGACGCGTAAGAACCGGGCGTACATCCAAAAGCGTAAGCAGATGCTGGACAAGTACGACATCTCGATCAAGGAGGTTTGATGGCGGGGAACAGAAAACCGCGCAAGGCGTATCGCCCGCGCGCCATTCGCTGCACGGCCGGGCTCGACGCGCTGGAAAGGCGCACGCCGATGGACGTTAGCCAGACGACGGATCTCGGCATCGCTTACCACGTTGCGCTGAGCGAAATGATCAACGGCCGGGGGACTGAAGAGCATTGGTCGACGATTGCTTGCGCGCTGAACGTCGCGCTTGTGATCGCTGAGACCGGTCCGGGGTTGAGCAGCATTGGGATCATCAAGGGTGCGTTGGCCGGACTCGTGCGTGCCCGTGACCGTGCGCGGCGTACAGGCAAGTGGGGATTCGACGGCGATGCGCTGATCGACGTGAAGATTGCATTGGAGACTCACGATGCGCAAATGGCGACGGTATCAAAGCAGTCGATATTGGCGGCGTTGGCCGAGGTGCATCGACGAATCGACGCGGGCGACGTGTTCAAGGAGGCTGCGTAATGGGCGGCAGACGTTGGACCGATGAAGAAAAAGCCGAGTTGGCGAGTATCGCTCGTGAGGGACTGCATCTCGTATCGCACATGGATCGGCTGCCGGGCCGGACGTATGAAGCCGCGAAGATCTACGCATCGAAGCTCGGTATCGCGCTGTCGGATGCCTCGGCTTGGGCGGATGACGAGCGAGAAACGCTTCGCCGAATCTACCGCGGCAACGAATCGATCAAGTCGGCGGTTCGGCGACTACTTCCGCACCGCAGCTATATCGCAGCCAAGGGAGAGGCGCAGCGGCTCGGCCTGTCGGGGACGAAGAAGCAGACGGGGCGCACTGGGCTGTCGTGGGTCGAGCGCGCGATCGAGATGATGCTCGAGCGCCACGACTTGCTGACCATCCGTGAACTTGCAGAAAAAACCGGGGCGTCGACCCATGGTATCGGTCGAATTCTTGTGCGCCAGCGGGGCAAGAAGTTTCACGTCGGCGGTTGGATTCGCGAGCGAGGCACGGGGGATTGGGCCGGGCGCTGGTCACTCGGTGGCGGCATAGATGCGGCCCGGCCAGCACGGCAGACGGCGACTGAGGCGTGCCGGAAATGGCGGATGAAGCAACGTATCCGCGCTGGTCACGTTGATCCGTTTGCAAATCTGATTCGGCAGGTCACGGCATGAAGCGATCCGCGCCGTTGCAGCGTCGAACACCGCTCAAGCGCACAGGCTTCGGGCGCAAGCCCCATTCGCCATTCAGCAGCCTGACGTGCGTGTCGACGCTGAAGCGTCAAAAGGCGATCGTGCGCCGCATCAAGAAACCGACCGTCGCCGAAGGTTCGAAGTATCTGGCCGCTTGTCGTGGCGAAGAGTGTTATCTCCGCGTACCGGGCGTCTGTTGCTCGATCGGATGGGCTCACGAGTCGGTAGTCGATTGTCACTCGAATCAATCGAAGCATGGAAAAGGAGGCGGGATCAAGGCAATGCACATCTACACCGTACCAGGGTGCGGCCCATGTCATTACTGGTTGGATTTTGGCCCGGCACCCCGCGTGGAAAAGGTCGCAACGTGGGATCGAGCGTTTGAGGAATGGGTGCCGGTGCGCGCCCGGAAGATGGGGTCGGAGGTGACGGATGCGGCTTGAGGTGCGAATCACAAAGCCGTCGCGGCGGGTTCGAAATCGCTGGCGCGACGATTGTGTGACGTTTGAGTGCGTCGTGCAGCGGCTGATCGGCCCGGTCCGTAGTGGACGCGGCATACCGCCGTACATCTACGCGGACATCGATTTACCCGATAAGTACCTGAAAGATGCAATTTGTACTCCAAGAAATCCAGATGGAACACATCGGGTGGAAGTCGTTGTGAATCACAATCGTCGTTCGCTCGCACCGTTTATTGCAAGTGGGGATCTCGAATGGGACGTCAGAGAACTGCCATGAGCGCTCATCTCTATTTCAAATTGCAGCACGTCATAGAGCCGGTAGCGAAGTTTGCAATACGGCGTACCGAGGCGACGACGGGGGATCGTCTGATTTCGTTTCCGGGGTGCCCGCTCACAGGCACAGAGCTGGATAGCGGCGAAGTGGCAGTAGCGTTCCCGCGCAGCGAGGACATTCGCGCCGTGCTTATCAATTGGCTGATGTATTGGGGAATTCCATGGCGAGTGCTTCCGTAAGCGAATCTACAAAGGCGACGGGCAACATGAACGAAATCGAATTCAAATCGGCGTTTGACGCGGTACGCTTCGCGCTCGCGTACTCAACGCAGCAGTACGGCGAGACGATGATGGCGAAGCGCTTGCGCAGCGAATCGGCTGGGAGCGGCATGGGGTTGGTCGGACTGGATGGCGCGGGGCAAGCGGGCATGATTCGCGCTCGGGTTTGGGAACTGCCCGAACTGCACATTGCGGTGATTGTCGCGCGCGCGGCACCTCGCGAACTGCCGTGCTCGTGCGGTAGGACATGCTGTTCAGGAAGCCGACCGAATCCCGAATGGCGAGCCGCTATTGGCTGGCTTACCGATGCATCGGCCGCATACTGTTCGGGCTTCAGCCACTATCAGGTACGGCGCGCGATCATCGAGCGCGTTTTCGGCGTGAAGTGTAGCTTGACCGACGTTGCACAGGATTGCGGTGCGCACGTGAACACGGTGAGCAAACAGAATGCAGCCGTGCGGAAATGGCTCGACGGCGACAACAAGGCCAACGTTACGGGCGTCATCGATACGGCATGGACTGCCATCGAGAGGAAGTTATCTAATATAGGACTACTAAAAAAATGCGAGGTCGCTTGACAATGTGTGTTTGACCCACAATAATCACATCTATTCGATACACGTGATTAGTGCGTCCAAGGCCCGCTTGGTTTCCGCGTGGGCTTTTCTACATGATGGATGGCTAGATGGATCCTCATTTCTTCAGCCTTGAGACGCCCAGAGATCTGTATAACAAGGCGGTGCGGGAGCGGGAACGAATGCGTTCGGATCCGCATATCGACAACGTCTACAATTTTTTTGTTACGATCCGGCATCTGCCGGATTACATAAAGCGAAATTCCACGGTTGCACAGCGTCTGATCAACTCCCTTGAGTCGGGCGACGTGATTAAGGCGTGCCGAGATGTTGGTGACAAGGCGAAGCATCTTGTTCTAACTGGCTCGACGCAAAAGCCGAGAGACGACGTTCAGGCGAGAGTTAAAGGGTATACAGCATTTACCGCTCCGTTCGGTACGGTGCCATTCAACAGCATTCAAACAGTATGGGAGTTGCGAGTAGATGGCAAGATTTTTGACGTATTTCGCCTAGCCGACGAAGCTCTGGAGATATGGGGGCGATTCCTCGGCGAAAACGGGTTGTGATCGCCGAACCAATCTGATGGCAATCTTTTAGAGAGTAGCGTATTAGTGCAACGAGCCCGCAAGGTGAAAACCTCGCGGGCTTTTTCGTTTGTACGCACCGCGCGGGGACTCCGCTTCATGGCTTATCGGTTTGATTGGCAGGTTGTTCGATCAGGTGGTCGATAGGTATGGCGAGCACACCAGCAATCTTGGACAGTACGTCAGTAGTGCCGACGCGCTGCCGGGTTTCGATTTGGCTGAGATACGGTTTGCTGATTCCTGCTCCGGCGGCGAGCGCATCTTGCGTCATGCGTAGATGGTTGCGCCAGGCGCGAACGGGATGATCGCCCGCCAACTCGGCGTCGAGTACGGCGGCCGGGATGCGGTGACCATCGTCGTTTGCCTTGGCTTGGGCGAACAGCGCTTCGTCTTCGAGATCTTCGATCAGGTCTTTCACGCGGTCCCAAAGTTCGATGGGGACCACGGCAAAGGCGCGGTGGCCATCCTGCTCGATAAATTGAACTTCGGTCATTTGTAGGCACCTCCACGGGGTTTGATGGCCAGTACGACGATTACAACTCGGCCATCTTCGATTTCGTACAACACACGCCAATCTCCAACTCGGAGCCGGTAGCTGGGTTGGCCTGCCAGCTTCTTCGCGTTCGGATTCGGTGCGTAGGGATCGACAGCCAGTGCATCGATCTTTGCCCGAATCGTCGCCGAAATATTGCGCGGCATTGCCTTGAGGGCTTGGGCGGCTTGTTTGGTGAATTCGATTGAGTGCATGAATGCATGTTAGCAATTTGCTAACAAATATGCAAACAATGTTTGCGGGTTCGCGAGGGCTCATGGCAAGAAAGCTTGAGACGCTCAAGCCGCGTGTGGGGCAGATGGTCGGCTCGCGTGTCGCGACGGCGACGCCCGGCTCATGGCGAGCGGGCAAGACTAGCAGCACGGCACGAGGGTACGGCTACGCGTGGCAGAAGCTCCGGGCCGAACACCTCGCGAAGCACCCGCATTGTGTGTACTGCTTGCGCGAGATCGGCATGACTGGTTGGGCTCCCGTTGACGTCGTGCTGGCGTGTGCTGCGCGAGGGATCGCCGAGCCGATCGGGACGATTGGCGATCACATCGTGCCGCACCGCGGCGACAGGCGATTGCAGCTTGATCCGAACAACGTTCAAACGTTGTGTAAGCCGCATCACGACGGCGACAAACAGCGGATGGAGCGCAGTCAATAAAGTGTTGCGAAAACGCAACGTCGGTCGAGTCCGACCGGGCAGGGGGTGTCGAAAGTCTGAGGGCTCGTCGGGCCTAGACCGCACGTTCCCTCACGCGCAGAAAATTTCCCCTTTTTAGGAATTTGTTAATGGCTTTAACAGCGAAAAAGCGGAAGTTCGCCGACGCTGTTTTAGCCGGCAAGTCCAATAAGGACGCGGCTATCACGGCAGGCTACAGCCCCGCGACGGCATCGGCGGCCGGGTCGCGCCTTGTTAAAGACAAGGATGTGGCCCTGTATCTCGCCGCGAATCGGGTGCAGACGGAATCTAAGTCGAGCGAACGCGCACAGCAGGCGTCGCCGCCGCAGAAGCCGGCCGGCTTCGACCTGGAGGCGATGACGACCTTCACTGACCCGAAGGCGTTTCTTCTCGCGGCCATGAACGATTCGCGAACCGAACCGAAGCTGCGTATCGACGCGGCGAAGGCGCTGATGCCGTTCGTGCATAAGAAGCTTGGCGAGGGGGGCAAGAAGGAACAGAGCGCCGAGGCGGCGAAGAAGGTCGCGAGCCGGTTTGCTCCGTCGGCACCGCCGCGGCTGGTCGCTAACGGGGGGAAGAAGGTCGACTGATGGAATGGACAACGGCGTGCCCTGACTGGGAAACGCGGCTGATTGAACGTCGATCGATCATTCCGCCGCCGATATTCGCGGATGAGGCCGAGCGCGCTCTGGCAATCTTCAAACAACTGAAGGTTGTGGACCTTCCGAAGATTTGGGATGCCGAAGTCGAGGAATGGCGGCCGCCAACTTTCGGTGAATGTTCCGAAGAGTGGGTATTCGATTTCGTATGCGCCATCTTTGGCGGCTATGACGCTGAGACCGGGAAGCAACTGATCCGCGAATACGGGCTGCTGATCTCGAAAAAGAACACGAAATCGACGATTGCCGCCGGCATCATGCTGACGGCACTGATTCTGTGCTGGCGGGAGGAAGAAGAGCATTTGATCTTGGCGCCGACGAAGGAGGTTGCGGATAACAGCTTCAAACCGGCGGCGGGCATGATCCGGGCTGATGAAGAGCTGTCAACGTTGTTCCACATCCAAGACCACATTCGCACGATCACGCATCGCGTGAATCGAAACAGCCTGAAGGTCGTCGCAGCTGACACGGATACCGTCTCCGGCAAGAAGTCGGGCCGCATTCTGGTCGACGAGCTTTGGCTGTTCGGTAAGCGCGCGAACGCCGCCGCAATGTTTCTCGAAGCGCTGGGCGGTCAGGTATCGCGAGATGAGGGATGGGTCATTTTCCTGACCACTCAGTCCGACGATCCGCCGGCGGGTGTGTTCCGGCAGAAGCTGAACTACTGGCGTGACGTGCGAGACGGGAAGATCGATGATCCGAAGACGCTGGGCGTCCTGTACGAATTTCCTGCGGCGATGGTGAAGGCGAAGACGTACATGCTGCCGGAGAACTTCTACATCACAAACCCGAATCTCGGTCGGTCGGTCAGTGCCGAGTGGCTACAGGACCAATTACGGCTGTATGAGGGAGAGCGCGATGGCACGTTCCAGAAATTCCTCGCCAAGCACCTGAATATCGAAATCGGCATGAATCTGCGTACCGACCGCTGGGCGGGCGCTGATTTCTGGATAAGCGCCGGGCTTCCGGAGCGTGTGACGCTTCTCGACCTGCTAGAGCAATGCGAGGTGATTGCGGCGGGAATCGACGGTGGCGGGCTTGATGACTTGCTGGGGCTGGGTGTTGTCGGGCGCGTGCGCGGTGCGCGGAACTGGCTCGCGTGGGCGCACGCTTGGGCACATCCGTCTGTGCTGGAGCGGCGTAAAGAAATCGCTTCGATGCTTCATGATTTCGAGCGGGACGGCGATCTTACGATCGTCTCTCGGATCGGCGAGGACGTGGTGCAAGTTGCCGAGTATGTGGCGCGTATCGAACGCGCTGGGCTTCTGTACAAGGTCGGTGTCGACCCGGCCGGCATCGGTGCCGTTCTTGATGCGCTGGCGGCTGCGAAAGTGCCGGAAGACAAGGTGATCGGTATCTCGCAGGGCTGGAAGCTATCCGGAGACATCAAGACGACGGAGCGGCGTATCGCGGCAGCGTCCGGGCAGCGAATCGAAGGCGATGAGGCTCCTGACGGCGCGTTGTATCACGGCGGCCAGCCATTGTTGACGTGGGCCGTTGGAAACGCGCGTGTCGTGCCGGTAGGCAACGCCGTGAACATCACGAAGCAGGTGAGCGGGACGGCCAAGATCGACCCGCTGATGGCGTTATTCAACGCCGTGTCGCTCATGGCGCGCAATCCGGACGCGCAGGGCCAATCGGTCTACGAGACGCGCGGTATTCGTTTTCTCTGAGGTGTGAATGGGTTGGTTCGATTTCATCCGGCGCGGTAGCCAGCCGGAGGCCGACGCTCGTCCGCACGTCGAGCCGTCGTTTCAGGTGGCAGCCTCGGCGGCGTCCCCGCCGGGCGAATCGTTCAGCGGGCTCGACGATCCGCGATTGAAGGAGTACATCCGGCGCGGCGAGTTGGACGGCAGCGCGGGGCGCGAATCGCGAGCGCTGCGAAACATGGCGCTTCTACGCTGCGTCACGTTGATTTCCGGAACGATCGGCATGTTGCCGATGAACCTGATCAATAGCGGCGACAGCAAGCAGGTGCAGACGGATGATCCGGCGCATCGGCTGCTGAAATACAGGCCGAACGATTGGCAAACGCCGATGGAGTTCAAGAGCCTGATGCAGTTGCGGGCGCTACTCGATGGTCAGGCGATGGCGCGCGTGATTTGGTCCGGAGGTCGACCGATTCGCATGATTCCGATGGATCGAGGGTTGGCGAAGCCGCGGCTAACGTCTACGTGGCAGATCGTCTATGACTACACGACGCCGGCCGGCGATATGGTCGAGCTGCCGGCGCGCGAGGTGTTTCATCTGCGTGACCTGTCTCTCGACGGGATCAATGGTATTTCGCGGGTCAAGCTGTCCCGCGATGCTCTGGAGCTAGCTGAGCAAGCCGAGCGAGCGGCGTCGCGAACGTTCCGCACTGGCGTGATGGCTGGCGGCGCGATCGAAGTGCCCAAGGAGCTATCCGATAAGGCATACGGGCGCATGAAGTCGTCGATGGACGAGGATTACAGCGGGCCGGAAAACGCTGGCCGATGGTTCCTGTTGGAGGAAGGTGCGACGGCGAAGCAGTTTTCGAACACAGCAGCGGCGGCGCAGCAAATCGAGAACCGGAATCATCAGATCGAGGAAGTCGCGCGCATGTACGGCGTGCCGCGCCCGCTGCTGATGATGGACGACACGAGTTGGGGCAGTGGTATCGAACAGCTTGCGATCTTCTTCATCCAGTACGGGTTGTCGCACTGGTTTGTGGCTTGGGAGCAAGCGGCGGCGCGTTCATTTCTGCCGGAAAAGATGCTCGGGTTGAAGCAATTCAAGTTTAACGAAGGCGCGCTCTTGCGCGGGACGCTGAATGATCAGGCCGCCTTCTTCTCGAAGGCGCTCGGCGCTGGCGGTCAGTCTCCGTGGATGAAGCAAAACGAAGTTCGCGAGACGCTGGATCTACCTCGCGTAGATGACCCGGTTGCCGATCAGCTCCGGAACCCGATGACACAGAAACCAAAGAGAAGCGGTAATGAGTCTCCTCAACCTGCCTGAAATTCGAGCCGACCATCGGCTCAATGCTGCGCAATACGATGTCCGCCCGGATGCACTGGAGCGCTGGGAGCCGGATGTACGTGCCGCAGTCTCTGACGATTCGGCGTCGATCTCAATCTACGACACGATCGGCGATAACTGGGAGGGAACGGGCGTTACGGCCAAGCGCATCAGCGCTGCGTTGCGCAGTATCGGTGCTCGTGACGTGATGGTGAACGTCAACTCGCCGGGCGGCGACTTCTTCGAAGGCGTCGCGATCTACAACCTGCTGCGCGAGCACAAGGCCAAGGTGACGATCAACGTCATGGGTCTGGCTGCTTCGGCCGCGTCGGTGATCGCGATGGCCGGTGACGAAATCCTGATGGGAGATGGCGCGTTTCTGATGATTCACAACGCATGGGCCGTCGCGATCGGCAACCGGCATGACATGACAGCCGTTGCCGCGACGCTGGCGCCATTCGATGCGGCCATGGCAAAGCTATACGCACAGCGCGCCGGCATTTCGGAGGCGACGGCCGCAGCGTTGATGGACAAGGAAACCTGGATTGACGCCGATCAGGCGGTCGAGGACGGATTTGCAAGCGGGAAGCTCGATAGTGCGTCAATCGCGAAAGAAACCCATGCGAGCGCAGGCCGGAAGGCAATGGCGCTCATTGAGGCATCGATGGCGCGGGCGGGTTACTCCCGAACCGTGCGGCGCGATGCACTCAAAGCCCTATTCGACGGCAAGCCGGGCGCTGCCGCCGGACACGCCACGCCGGGCGCTGGCGACGACGTTGCAGCCTCGCTGCATACCCTCATCAACGCTCTTCAAGGATAACCATATGAGCAAAAAACTCCTGATCGCCGCGCTCGCGGCTGCCCTGTCCGGCTCGGCCGGCGCGGTACCGCGCGGCATCCTCTCGGTTCGCGCCGATGGTCCGGGCGAGATCAAGGCATTGATCGACAATCTGCAAAAGGCGTTCCACGACTTCAAGGCGCAACACGCGAAACAACTTGACGAAGTAAAAGCCGGCCTGCCGACGTCGGACACCATGGCGAAGGTCGAGAAGATCGGCGCAGATCTCGAATCGCTTCAGGCTGCCGTCGACGAAGCCAACGTTAAGCTCGCGGCGGCGCAGATGGGTTCGGGCGGTGCGAAGCCGCTGCGCGATGCTGAATACACCGCCGCTTTCAGCGCTCATTTCAAGGGGGGCGAAGTCAACGCCGAGCTGAACAAGGGCGCGGACAGCGAAGGCGGTTATCTGACACCGATCGAATGGGATCGCACGATCACGAATAAGCTCGTGCAGATCTCGCCGATGCGCCAATTGTGCCGCGTGCAATCGGTGTCAAAGGTGGGCTTCTCGAAGCTCTTTAACATGGGCGGCACGGCCAGCGGCTGGGTCGGTGAAACGGATCAGCGCCCGCAGACGAACACGGGTGCGTTCGCATCGCTCGCGTTCGGTCACGGCGAGATCTATGCGAACCCGGCCGCAACACAGGGCATTCTCGACGACAGCGAAATCGATCTCGAAGCGTGGCTCGCGACGGAGGTTCAGACCGAATTCGCGAAACAGGAAGGAAAGGCATTTCTCGCGGGCGACGGCACGAAGAAGCCGATCGGCATTCTCACGTATGTGGCCGGCGGCGCGAATGCGAACAAGCATCCGTTCGGCGCGATCGGCGTGGTGAATAGTGGTGCTGCCGCGGGTATCACGTCCGACGGCATTATCGATCTGATTTATGACCTGCCGAGTGCCTTCACTGGTAATGCTCGCTTCACGATGAACCGCAATACGCAGCGCGACGTCCGTAAGCTGAAAGACGGCCAAGGCAATTATCTCTGGCAGCCGTCGTTCGTCGCGGGTCAACCGGCGACGCTGGCAGGCTATCCGGTGGCGGAAGTGCCGGATATGCCAGACGTTGCGGCGAATTCGACGCCGATCCTGTTCGGCGATTTCCAGCAGACATATCTCATCATCGACCGAATCGGTGTGCGCGTGCTTCGCGATCCGTACACGGCGAAACCGTACGTGTTGTTCTACACGACCAAGCGCGTCGGCGGTGGCCTGCTGAATCCGGAGCCGATGCGCGCGCTGAAGGTGGCCGCGAGCGCGTAATACACCGATCGTCTGGAAGGTGAGGCTTGGAGGGGCATCGTTCGTGGTGCCCCTTCTTTTTTCTGATCGAGAAATCACATGGCGAAATTCATCAAGCCGTTCAAAGGTGTGAAAAACGGCGAAATTTATCCGACTGCGTTTGAGGTTGGCGACGAGTGCCCAGAAGAGTTGGAAGACAGCGCTCACGCGCTCGATGCGCTAGAGGGTTCGGAAGACAAGAATCCAGCGAAGTCAAAGAAGTAAGCAATGGCACTCGTTGATCTGAAACTTGCGTTGGGATTCGTGCGGGCCAATGCCGGTGTCGAGGATGACGTTGTGCAGGCGTTGCTCGATGGCGCAACGCAATCGGCGATCGACTACCTGAATCGGCCGGTTTTCGAGACACAAGATGCAATGGCCGCCGCGATCACCGAGGGCACTGCCGGCGAGAATCCGATGGTCGTGAATGCCGCAGTTCGAGCCGCGATTCTGAAGATCACGGCCGAGTTATACGCGAACCGTGAAGACACGGCATTTGGACCGGTCACCGACCTGCCGCTCAATGCACGTGCGCTTTTGCGTCCGCATCGAATCGTTCCTGGAGTGTAGCCGTGCTCCGTTCAAGCGATCTAACCGAGTACATCGTTATCGAGCGAAAGAGCGGCCGAACGAATGAGAACGACGAGCCGTTGCCCGATGACTGGGTTAAGCATGACAGCGTTTGGGCCAATGTGCGCTTTGTGAGCGGCAAGGAACACGTCATTTCCGGGGCGATTCGCAGCGCGGCGGTTGCAAGCATACGCATTCGATTTCGGAATGACGTCGACAGTGAAATGCGTATTCGATATGACGGATGGCTGTACGACATTGTTGCGGTGCTGCCCAATCGCAAGAAAGGCAGTCTCGACCTGTCGGTAAAGGTGGGGGAAAAATATGTCTAGCATCCAGATTCTCGGATTGGCCGATCTGCGCGCTGACTTCGAGAGGCTTGCGAAGTCGCAGTCGACGAAGGCACTCCGACGCGCGACGCTCGCTGGAGCGAATGTAATCCGAGATGAGGCGCGGATTCGAGCGCCAAAGCGATCAGGGAAATTGAAGCGAAACATCGTGTCAGCAGCACTTCGCCAAAAAGACGCGCCGGGCATTGCGACCGCCGGTGTTCGCGTTCGGACGAAGGGCAAAGCTGATTCACCGAGCAACGCATTTTACTGGCGGTTTGTCGAACTTGGCACGCAATACATGAAAGCCGAACCATTCTTCAGGCCGGCCTTTGATTCATCGTTGGATAAAGCGGAGGGAGCAATTCGAACCGAGTTGTCGCGCGCGATTGACAGCGTGTTCGGAGGCCACTTGTGAGCACGATCGTCGTTCGTGATGCCCTACAGGGGATAGGCGGCGCGAAGGGGTACATCAACGTTGCACCGCCAAAGGCGCAGACGCCGTACTTCGTCGTGACGAGGGTACACGGCGAATTCGACATGTCGCTTGCCGGACCGACCGGTGGCCACTCCGGATCGTACCAAGTCGACTTCTACGCACAAACGTTCACCGACGCCGATCGGATTGCCACGTTGGCGATCGACCGTGCAACGTCGGTTCAAGACAAGTTTTCGGTCGGGGAAATAGATGAATTGCCGGATGACTTCCAGGAAGACACGGGGCTATTCCGGATCAGTCTGGAATTCTCCGTCGAATTCTAATCAGCAACACGACGATTCAATCAGCCCGCCACGTGCGGGCTTTTTTTATGGCGAGGGAAGTATGGCTGAAAAGAGCAAGCGAACCAAATCGCAAGGGACCAAGGTGGAGGTGTCGAAAGTCGCCTCGACCGATCTCGACGCGGCCGATTTGGCGTATGTCGATCTGTCGACGACGGGTAAGCAGATTCAATGGCAAGGCGGACAGTCGGAAGAAATCGACGTGACGACGTTCGCGAGCGACGAGAAAGAATTTGAGCTTGGCTTGCCCGATCCGGGTGAGTTCTCTGTCGAGGGCAACTACAAGGCCGACGACGAGGGACAAACCATTCTGCGCACGGCGCGCGCGACCGGTGAAAAGCACGTGTTCCGCGTCACATTCTCCGACAAATCGCAATTCCTGTTCGTCGGCATGGTGCGTCAATACACATGGTCGTCGTCGGTCAACGGCATCGTAACGTCGAATTACAGCGTGCGTGTCAGCGGGGCACCGAAGCTCGTCGCCGCGCCGGCCGCGTAAATCTGCGAAATTAGACAGGGGTAGGTGTGGAAAACGGAAATCACGAAACGACGGATCTGCGCGCAGCGGCGCTCAATCCGCTGACGGGTTGGCGGCACGAAGAATTGCAGGTGCCGGAATGGGGTGGTGTGACGGTCGCCGTGCGCGAACCGACGCTCGACGATCGTTTGTTTTGGGTCGGGCCGCTGAACGACGCGGCCGCCGTAGCGGATGGCGACGATGAGGAGGCGGTGCGTTCGAAATATCGCAAGGTCGGTGTCTCGGCGCATACATTCGCCAATGCACGCCTGTTCGTTCGCGTGCTGTTCGAGCGAACGCCGGCGGGCTGGCGGCGATTGTTCGCCGACGAGGATGTGCCTGCCGTCGTGACAGCCTTTGGCGCGGTCCACGAGCAGATCGTGGTGAAAGCAATCCAGCTCGGCAAGCTCGACGTCGATCCGGTCGAAGACGGAAAAAAGCCTTCCGCCGAAACCCAAGCCTCCGATTCCTGATGTCGCTTGCGCTGCGGCTCGGCAAGACGATTACCGAGTTGCGCGAGCAGATGTCGTCAGCCGAATTCAATCTCTGGATTGCATACGACGCCGAGTCGCCGATTGCGGACGACCGTGGCGATTTGCACGCGGCGATGGTTGCGGCGGCGGCATTCCAGTCGCAGGGCGCGAAGGTGAAGGTGTCGGACATGATGCCGAACTGGACCGGCGAACCCGGTGGTGAACAACAGGATGACGAGGGGAGTGCCGACCCATTCCAGGCGGCGCTCTTGCGCATGGCGAAGTAGGCGGAAAAATCATTATGGCAACCAGTCTGCGCGAGCTGATCGTCAGCGTTTCCGCGAACACGACCGAATACGACCGACGGATGCGTGGTTTGTCATCGACGGCCGGTTCGTATTTCAATGCCGTGCGCGATGGTGGGCGCGTGGCCGATGCGGCGTTCGCGTCGAATGCGTCAAGCGTGCAAGTGACCGTGCGCGCGATCGAGGCCGCGCGCGGATCGATTCGCGAGTATGCGCAGGCCGCGGCGGCGGCATTCGGCGCGCACAAGTTGGTCGAGTACGCGGACGAATGGACGAATCTCAGCAACCGGCTGAAGATCGTTACACGTGACCAGATCGATTTCGCGGTTGCGCAAAACGACGTGCTGCGGATCGCGCGCGATACACGGCAACCGCTGGACGCAACGGGCGAGTTGTATCAGCGTATCGCGAACAACGCGACGCATCTCGGCATGTCGATCAAGCAGATCGGGCCACTCGTTGAGACGATCAGCAAGGCCGTCGCGCTGTCGGGCGTATCGGCGGACACGGCCCGGCTCGGGATTATCCAGCTTGGGCAGGCGTTCGCCGCAGGCCAGTTGCGCGGGCAGGATCTGCGCAGCGTGCTCGAGGAACTGCCGGGTGTGGCGGATGCCATTGCGCGCGGCATGGGGACGAGCGCGTCGCAGCTCAAGACCCTGGCCGAAGAGGGCAAGCTCACCGTCGAAAACCTCATCGACGCGTTGACGAAGGCCGGTTCGAGCACCGATGCGTTGTTCGCCAAGGTCAAGGTGACCGTTGGGCAGGCGATGACCCGGTTGCAGACCGAGATCGAAGCGTATGTCGGGCACGCTGACGAGGCGACGGGCGCCAGCGCAAAGCTTGCGGAGGGCATCGTCTATGTCGCCAAACACCTCGACGGCTTGGTCAAAATCGGCGTGTCGCTCGCGGCGGGCCGAATCGCGGTGTACTTTGGTCAATCGGCCGTCGCGGCAACACAGGCGACTACCGCGTGGCTTGCCGCACGCAGGGCGCTCGTCGAGGAAACGACAACCCAGCACGAAGCCGCACAGGCGGCGCTTGCGAAGGCGCAAAGCGATCGCGATGCGGCGGCGGCGAAGCTACAGAACGCGCAAGCCGCCGAGGCTGCGGCCCAGGCTGAGATCGCGGGCATGCGCGCGATGCGCGAAAGCCTGGCGATGCAATCGGCGCTCACGGCCGGGTCGATCGAACTCGCGCAGGCGAAGCTCGCCGAGGCGCGGGCGGTCGAGGCGGCGGCACAGGCGCACGTCGCGAGCGCGAGCGCGAATCTGGCCGGCAGTCAGGAAATCGGCGCGCGCATCATCGGTACGCCATACGCGGCGATCATCGCGCGTGAGACGGCCGCCGCACAGCAGGAGCTTGAGCGCGCCGAGGCGTCATTGGCGCTCGCGCAGCAGCGGCGGGCGGCGCTGGAAGCGGCGGCAAGTCAGGGGCTTGTCGACCAAAAGCGCTACGCGGCATCGCTGGCGGAGACCGACCGCGGGCTTGCCGCGGCCGAGCGCGACGTGGCGCTCGCGACGCAGGCGCGCGAGCGGGCAGAACGTGGGGCGGCTGCCACGGCGGCCAGTCTGACGGCGGCGACCGAGCGGGCGACGGCGGCGCAGACGGCGCTCGCGCGCACGGGCACGCTGATGCGCTCGGTCGGCGCGGGGCTGTTGACGGCTGTCGGGGGGCTTCCCGGTATTCTGATGACGGTCGGGACGGTGGCGCTCGGTGCGGCGGCGAACTGGCTGCTGTTTCGCGACAATGCGAACGGCGCCACGTCGAGCCTGATCGACATGCAGGCGCCGCTCGATCAGATCATCGACAAATACCGACAACTCACGCCGCTGCTACAGGAGGCCGAACGGCTTCGCTTTGAAAAGGGCAAGGAGAGCGCGAACGATGATGCTGCCGCGGCGTATCGATCGCTGGCTTTTCGGGGCACACAGGCGGTTATGCCGCCGTCAATGGATGGTGGAATTGCGTTTATCCCGAGGGAAACGCAGGAGGCGATCGATAAATTCAATGCGTCGCTGCGTGCCGTCGAGGAGTCAACTCAGAGCGTTGTCGAAAAATCGAGAGTTCGCCTGGAGATTATCGATGAGTTTGTCAGGGCGACTGATGGTTCACGGGAGCTTCGTGAATCGCTCATCAGTGCTGCGTCGGCGATTGATTCGGCGGAAGGTGTGGCACAGAAGGACGCGCAGGCTCTCAATGCGATGGAGGTGTCGGCTCGCGGTGCGGCCAACGCCGTTCAATTGCTGACCGACGCGAACAATTTCTTTGCCGGTGGGATGGCGGAGGAAGGATGGACGAAATATGTCGAGAAATTAAAAGAGGCGTCCGACATCATCGGCATGACGGCGCGCCAGAAGGCAGAGTACGAGGCCAAGAGCAAGGGCGCGAACGCGGCCGAGCAGAAAATGGCCGGGCTGATCACTGGCCGGGCCGAAGAATACAAGACGCTGGAAAAAGCGATCCAAGATAAAGATGCAAAGGCTGCGGCGGGCGCACGGGCCAACATCGACAATCTGACACGCGAACTCGCGTTGATGAATCAGCAGATGAAAGTGGCTAGCATCCTGGCAGGTTTCCAGGCTGCGCTCATCAACAAGAAGTATGACGAGTTCGGCGTCGGTGCCGGCACTCCCGAACCAATTGCTCGGGAAGTAGCCACCAATGTGGCTCGCGCAAGAGCAAATGCGCAGGGTCAGCAGGCATATGACAAAACCCTTGCTGATGCCGCTGCGCAGACCGCACGCATTACGGTCAACGCGCCGGGGCTGAAGCACGCATCCGGGGCGCATAAGGAACGCTCGACGCTGGAAGGCGAGCGCATGCTCGAAAACATTCGGCAGCGTATTGCGCAATTGCGCGTCGAGGCGGTTGCAACGGACAAGTTGACGCAATCCGAAAAGGATTTGCTCGCGTTCGATCAAAAAGTTACGGATTTGCGCGGCAAGCGCAAAAAGCTGTCCGACGACGATAAGAGTGTGCTGCATGACGAGGCTGAAATCCGTGCAGGCTATGAGCAGCTCGCGCAGCTTGAGAAACAGGCGCGCTACCGCGACGCCATCAATAAGCTGAAAGAGCGTAGCGCACAGATCGATGCGGAACTCGCGGATTATGCAACCGAGCGGCAACGTGATTTTGAGCGTGAACTCGCGGCAATGTCGATGGGCGACAACGCACGTGAACTTAATCAGGCGCTCAGCCGCGTTAGCGATGAATTCAGACGGCGACGTGATGAGCTGGCGAAGGGAGCCAGGAAAGACGGCACGCTCGGTTCGCCGGAATACCTCGCGGAAATCAGCCGGATCAATCAGGCGCAGGCTGAAGAGGAAGAGAATGAGCGCGGGCGTCATGCTCGCCGCTTGGAGAGGGAATCTCAATGGCGTGTTGGGGCGAGCCGTGCAATGGAGCAGTATCAAGAATCTGCACAAAACGCCGCACAGATGGCGGAAGACGCGTTTTCAGGATTTTTCCGCAATGCGGAGGATGCGTTCGTGTCGTTCGCGATGACGGGCAAGCTGAATTTCCGGGGGCTGATCGACGGCATGTTGTCGGATCTCGCACGGTTCGCCGCACGCGCTGCGATGTCGCAAGCCTTCGGGTTGCTCGGCTCGATGCTCGGGCTTGGCGGTGCGGCGTTAGGATTCAGCTCAAGCAGCTTGCTTGGTGGCGTCTCGGGGTCGATGACTGGCGCACTTGGGGGCGGTGCGGCAGCGGTGGGCGGGAATGCCTTCGGGTTCCATCTCGCAACCGGTGGGCCAGTGTTCGGGCCGGGCACGTCGACGAGCGACAGTATCCCTGCACAGTTGTCGAACGGCGAGTTTGTGATGCGCGCTGCGGCGGTGAGGCGGCCGGGCGTTCGCGCACTGCTTGAGCGTTTGAACGCCGGGGGCGATGCTGGTTTCGCGCGCTTTGCGTCAGGCGGCTATGTCGGTACTGGCGGGGCTGCGGCTAACCGCGATCCGAATATCTCGGTGTCGGCGAACGTCGACGTGAATATGTCCGACTCGCAGGGAGAGGGGCGCGATGCTGGCGGCACTGCCGGCGCCCAGCTTCGCGCAATGATTGAGACGATGATGCGGCAGCTCATGCTAAGCGAAATGCGACCCGGCGGGCTGTTGTGGCAGATGCGAGAACAGAGACGGTAACGAGCGGCCCGCGGAAGCGGGCCGTTTCACTTTCTGGTGGCGGGTATGAGGGAAACATTCACTTGGGCGCCGCTGCTCGGCGGACAGGGTGACACAACGTTCGCGGTTCGAGCGGCGAAGTTTGGCGACGGATACGAGCAGCGTGTGGCGGACGGAATCAACAATGAATCGGACGCGTTTCAGTTGTCGTTTCGAGGGCGGGCCGAGGTCATTGCCGCGATTCGCGCCTTTCTGCGGCGGCATGCCGGCGTGCGAGCGTTCAATTGGACCCCGCCGCTTGGCGAGCCGGGCCTGTACGTCTGCAAGAAATTCAGTCGGGTTTTTCAAACGAAGCATGTCTTCACGATAACCGCAACATTCGAGCAAACCTTCTCACCTTGATATGGCAAATCTGGAAAAAATCAATTTAGGTGCGCCAGGAACAGGGGTTGGTGGCGATACGCCTCGTAGTGCCAACGAACGGATGAATCACAACGTCGACATATTGAGTGCACAGCTGCCACTCACGTCGGCACTTCCGATAACTGAACCGTGGACCGCGCTGACTCCCGTGCACATTGGAAAGCGCGTCAACATTAATTTTCCCGTAGGGCTCTCGAATACGCCGGGGATCAAGATGCCTGTCGCCGCGCAATGTCCGGCGGACGGGGTCGTATTGCTTCGCAATATCGGCCCGACCGCGTGCTATTTGCAGATAGCGGACGGCTCGGGTGATGCCATAGGTTTGTCCCGGCTCAATTCTGGCGAGTCAGCGTTTATGGATACGGACGGGGTACATGCGTGGAATGTCGCCATGCGTGGGCGCACGTCGTGGTTAGACGAGTACGTTCAGGGAGATTTGTACGTCGGCCGCGATCGAGCCGAGGCACATCTCGCAGTAGGCGATACGGACGGCTACTTTTATGCTGGTGCAGCGGGGGCGGGATGGTGGTCAAAAAAGTACGGCGCATTCCAATATGTCGTTTCCGATAAGACATTCCGGATTAATGGACTACCGGTCGTAACGTCAGCGGACGGACATACAGTGCGTTTCGACTGGGCGAAAAATGTAGCCGGTCAATTGGGAATCACGGTTGATTCGACCGTTATAGGTTACGCATGGCATAGCGGAAATTTGACGCCGCTCGATTTGAACTCCGGAGGGAAAGTTCGAGGGGAGCTGCTAGTCAGCACATATATAAAAAACGATACCCTCACTCGTAGTAGCGGGATCGGAGCAGCTATCAAGGGTGCGATTAATCCGCGCGGATTGGAAGCTAGTGTGCAACTCTGGATGGAGTCTCAGCCGACCATATCGTATGGGATTCTGGCAGTGGATGGTTGGCAGCCCACACGGTACTTTCGCTTCGAAGAAAGTGGGAATGCGCTCGCTCCGGGGGCTTGGACCAACTATTCCGACCGAAGGCTCAAGCGCGACATTGAGCCGATTCGGGATGCGCTGCAAAAATTGGGGCAGCTGACCGGATGCACATTTGAGAAGTTCGGGAAGAGACAGGCGGGCCTCATCGCTCAGGATATGCTCAACGTTTTGCCTGAGGGCGTGATTAATACCGGTACGTTCAAAGCCGATGACGGCGAAGAAGTGAAAGATTGCTTGTCCGTGTATCCAGATGCAGCAGTTGCCTTATTAGTTCAGGCAGTCAACGAACTTACGGCGCGTGTCAATCGTCTTGAGTCGGTTGATATTGACAAAAAAGAAATCGAGCCATCGGTGAGAAAATGACGATAACTGCCGATGTACAAAAACTCGAACCTGGCGCGCAGCTAGAGCTTTTTACGCTTGACGCTACGCAGATCGGTGGGCAGGTCGCGCACTTTCACGGGCACTTGCAACATGGGCCCATAACATGGCAGGGCGTGCAGTATGCTGCATGGCCCGTCAATACTGAAGGGTTTGAAATATCCGGATCGGGCAAACAGCCAGCGCCAACGCTGCGCGTTGGTAACGTCGATGGGTCGATTTCATCGCTATGCATTGCGCTTGGCGATCTAGTTGGTGCGCAGATCACACGGCGGCGCACGCTGTCAAAGTATCTCGATGCGGTCAATTTTCCGGATGGGAATCCTGGTGCCGATCCGAACGAGGAAATGCCGCCGGAAACCTGGCTGATCGAACGCAAGTCGCACGAAGACAACGAGACGATCGAATTTGAACTATCGTCACCGCTCGACTTTGATGGCGAGCAGTTGCCTCGGCGGCAGATCATTCCGAACCTGTGCATCTGGCTCTATCGCGGGCCGGAATGCGGCTATACGGGTGGACCATGCGCCGATGCGAACGATGCGCCGACCGACGACCCCGCCAAGGATCGATGCAGTCAGAGCCTACGCGGCTGCAAGCTGCGATTCGGCGCAAATAATCCACTGCCTTACGGCGGCTCTCCTGCCGCGGGCCTCGTCCGCACCTGATCTATGCAAAAAGAAACTTTGGACGCGATCCGCGCGCACGCGGTTCGCGCGTACCCGCGCGAGTGTTGCGGGCTGGTAGTCGTCGCGCGCGGGCGCGAGCGATACGTCGAGTGCAGCAATGCAGCGACGGGAGGCGATCACTTCATCCTGCCGGCACAGGAATTTGCCGACGCCGAGGAAATGGGCGCGGTCGTCGCCGTGGTGCATTCGCATCCCGACGCGCCCGCCGAGGCGTCCGATGCGGATCGCGCGGCGTGCGAGGCGTCGGGCCTGACATGGCACATCGTCGAGGTGCGCCAGCGCGATGGCGGAGCGGTCGAGGCGACCGATATGGAGACGATCGAGCCGGCCGGCTATCAAGTGCCGCTCGTCGGCCGCATGTTCGCGCACGGCGTGCTCGACTGCTACACGCTGATTCGCGATTGGTATCGGCAAGAGCGCGAGATCGTGCTGCGAGATTTCGCGCGGCGTGATGACTGGTGGTCGCAAGGCGGCGATCTATACATGCAGCACTACCGCGACGCAGGCTTTGTTGCGCTGCCCGAAGGCGCCCCTCTTGAGCGTGGCGACGTGATTCTGATGCAGGTGCGCGCGCCCGTGCCGAATCACGCGGGTGTCTATCTCGATGACGGCACGATGCTGCACCACCTGTACGGCCGGCTGTCGAGCCGGGATGTCTACGGCGGCTATTGGCGGGAAATCACGCGATTGATTCTGAGGTTCGAGGGATGAGCGAGAAAGTTCGCACGATTCGATTGTACGGCGCGCTCGGCGCGCGCTTTGGCCGCCTGCACCACTACGTCGTGTCGAACTCGGCCGACGCAGTGCGCGCGCTCTGCTCGATGATTCCAGGGTTCGAGCGCGAAATGATGCAGAGCCGCGATCAGGGCGTCGCGTACGCGGTTTTCGTCGGCAAGCGCAATCTGTCGGTCGAGCAGTTGCAGCATCCTTGCGGCGACGATGACATTCGAATCGCCCCGATATTGCAAGGAGCGAAGACGGGCGGCTTGTTTCAATTGATTCTCGGCGCGGCACTCGTCGCGGCGGCGTTCTTCAATCCGGGGGCATTGCTCGGCGCAAAGGCGGCGATCGCGGTTTTCGGCATGGGCGTCTCGATGGCGATGGGCGGCATTGCGCAGTTGCTTGCGCCGTCGCCGAAAGGGCTGTCGGTGAAAGACCGGCCGGAGAATACGCCGAGCTACGTCTTCAACGGGCCGGTCAACACCACGGCGCAGGGCGGGCCGGTGCCTCTTCTATATGGGGAGCTGGAAATCGGTTCGGCAGTCGCGTCGGCCGGTATTTACGCTGAAGATCAGATGTAGGGGAATATGGGCGAAATTGTCGGCTACAAGAAAGGTGGCGGCGGTGGGCGCGGCCCTGTCGAAGCACCGGATTCCGCACGGTCGATTTCATACGCACGCGTATTGGACATTCTGTCCGAAGGCGAGATTGAAGGGCCGGTGAATGGTCTGCAATCGGTGTTTCTCGATGGTACGCCGATGGAGAATGCGGACGGCACGAGGAACTTTCCAGGGGCGTCGGTTGAGTTTCGGCCAGGATCGCAGGATCAAGATTACATTCCAGGCTTTCCGGCTGTCGAAAACGAAATTGGTGTCGGCGTCGAGTTGCGGTCGGACGCGCCGTTTATGCGCGCTGTGACGAATCTCGATCTATCGGCCGTGCGTGTGCGGCTATCGACGCCGCAGTTTCAGCGGATCGACGAATCGACCGGTGACGTGTCGGGATACCGCGTCGAATATCAGATCGAGGTTGCGACGGACGGCGGCGCCTATCAATTGATGCTGAAATCGGCGTTCGATTTCAAGACATCATCGAAGTACGAGCGCTCGCATCGCATCAACCTGCCGCCCGCGCAGCGCGGTTGGATGCTGCGCGTGACGCGGTTGACGGCGAACGCGAACAGCACGCGGATCGCCGACGTGATGACCATCGAGTCGGTGACCGAGATCATCGACGCGAAGCTGCGTTATCCGAACACGGCGCTGGCCGGCGTGATGGTGGACGCGTCGCAGTTCCAGCGTGTGCCGACGCGCTCGTATCGCGCGCGCGGGCGCCGCATCCGCGTGCCGTCGAATTACGATCCGCAGACGCGGGCGTATGTCGGCGCGTGGGATGGCACTTTCAAGGTCGCCTATTCGAACAATCCGGCGTGGGTGTACTACGATCTCGCGTTGCATCAACGTTACGGCATGGGGCATCGGATCGCGCCGGCGCAGCTTGATCGCTACGAACTCTACCGAATTGCTCAGTATTGCGACGAACTCGTGCCTGACGGCAAGGGCGGCGTCGAGCCGCGGATGACGTGCAATGTCTATATCCAGACGCGCGCCGACGCATTCAAGGTGCTGAGCGATCTGGCGAGTGTATTCCGAGGCATGACCTACTGGTCGGCGTCGAAGATCTGGACGGTCGCCGACATGCCGGCTGACCCGGTATATACGTACACGGCGGGCAACGTCATCGGCGGCAAGTTCGTGCGGCAAGGAACCGATCGCAAGACGCGCTATACGGTCGCGCTGGTGTCGTGGTGCGATCCGGCGAACCGGTATCAGCAGGCGGTCGAGCCGGTCGAGGATCGCGACGGCAAGCTGCGGTACGGCGTGCGGCAAACGGAAATCACGGCATTCGGCTGCACATCGCAAGGGCAGGCGCATCGCCTTGGTAAGCATGCGTTGCTGACGTCTCGAATGGAGACGCAGGAAGTCGCGTTTTCAGTCGGCCTCGATGGCGTGTTCGCGCGGCCGGGACAGGTGATCCGTATCGCGGACGCGGCACTCGCCGGCCGGCCGATCAGCGGGCGCATTCATGCGGTGAACGGCCGGACGATCACGGTCGACCGTGATCCGATCGTCAAGCGTGGCGACACGCTGATCGTGAACCTGCCCACAGGCCGCAATGAGGCGCGCGTCGTCGCGGCGGTGCAGGGGCGCGATATGACGGTGGCGTCGGACTGGTCGACGCCGCCGCAGGCTGAGGCGGTGTGGGCGGTCGAAAGTGCCGATCTGGCGCTGCCGACGTACCGCGTCGTGTCGGTAGCCGAGAAGAGCGACGCGCAGTCGATCCAGTTCGAAATCCGCGCGGTGCAGCACGAGCCGGGCAAGTTCGATAACGTCGATTTCGGCACGCGGATCGAAGATCGGCCGATCACGATTATCCCGCCGTCCGTGCAGCCGCCGCCGACGAACGTGCGCGTGTCGAGTTATTCGCGGATCGACCAGGGCCTGGCGGTCACGGCGATGGTGATCGCGTGGGACGGCGTTCAGGGCGCGGTGCAGTACGAGGTGCATTGGCGCAAGGATAACGGCGACTGGATTCTCGCCGGCCGCACGGGCGCGGCGAGCATCGAAGTGCCGAGCATCTACGCCGGGCAATACGTGGCGCGCGTCGTCGCAATCAATGCGATGAATGTGCCGTCGCTGCCGGCGATGAGCGTGGCGACCGACTTGAAGGGCAAAACGACGCCGCCACCCGCCGTGACGTTTCTGCGCGCGACGTCGCTCGTGATGGCGATCAGCCTCGAATGGGGATTCCCGGAGGGCGCGCTCGATACGCAGCGCACCGAGATATGGCGCTCGGCGACGCCGAGTCGGGACGATGCGCAAAAGCTCGGCGATTTCGCGTACCCGCAGCACCTGTACACGCTCGATGATCTGCGCTCGGGCGCGGAAATTTATTTTTGGGCGCGGCTCGTCGACCGGTCGGGCAACGTCGGGCCGTGGTATCCCGAGGGCGCGGGCATCTTGGGGCGGGCGAGCGCGGATGCCGGGCCAATCCTGGAATACCTGCACGGCAAGATCGACAAAGAACAGCTCGCGAAAGATCTGAAATCAGAGATTGAAGGTGCGACGACATTCGCAAGCGAGGCAAGGCAGTCGCTGCAGCAACTCGCAAATGCGGTAGGAGATGTGAAGTCGGAGGTTGAGCGTGTCGATGGGGTTGTGGCGAAGTGGGAGCCGGAATGGGCAGGTGCAACGACCGGATCGGCGGGCGACGAGACAAAACTGGCCGGTGCGTGGACGACGTATTCCGCACTCACTGATGCGATGTCCGCGGTGGCACGTCGAGTCGATCGTGTGGCGAGTATCGCTGGCAATTCGGCCGCGCAGATCCGGATTGAGCAGGTCACGCGCGTCAATGAAACCGAGGCGATGGCGCAGAAGATCGAGACGACCGAGGCGACGATGAACAGCAAGCTCGGTCAGGTGAGCGCCGCGGTTCAGCAAAACAGCGAGGCGGTGACTAACATCGACGGCAAGGTCAAGGCGTACTACACGGTCAAGGTGCAGATGACTGCGGACGGGCGCATGTATGGTGCCGGGATGGCGATCGGCGTCGACAACAACAACGGCGTCGCGCAGACACAGATATTGTTTCAGGCCGACCGATTTGCGTTGCTCAGCATGGCGAACGGCACATCGTATGCGCCGTTCGTCATTGAGAACGGGGACGTTTTCATCAATCGCGGCTTCATCGGCAATGGCTGGATCACGAATGCGCACATCGGCGATATGCAGGTCAGCACGGCCAAGATCGCGGATGCGGCCATCACGTCGGCGAAGATTCAAAATGCGGCGATCGGGAATGCGCATATCGCAAATGGTGCGATCGATAACGCAAAGATTAGAGAGGCGTCGATTCGCACGGCACATATCCAAGAGGCGCAGATTGACACGCTTCGAATTGCTGGCAATGCGGTCACGACAGGCGCGTCATTTACGTCGCCAGGGAGTGATGTGACCTTCAATTATCAAACGAGCGGCGGGCCATTTGTCATCGTATTCGGTGGTCAGGCACTAAGCACAAATGTTGGCGTTAGCTTGTATGTCGACGGTACATATTATCCAAATGCAACAATTCAGTCTCCAGTGGCGGGTGGAGGCGGGTATGGCGTATATGCCGGGATTTGGGGGGCGGGTAATCATTCAATTCGAGTTCTTAACATGGCGGCAGGAGATCACAAACTTGGCGCAACGATTTTTGAATTCAAGCGATAGGAGGGGACGATGATTGATTTTCTAATCCATGACGCAAATGGTCGGATTACGCTCAGCGCACGCGCGCCGGAGAGTATGGCGGATATTCAGGAGATTCCTGAAGGCGGCGGTGTTCTGCGTAAGCCGTGCGACATCGACCGTGACTATGTGAGCAACGGTATGGTCGCTCCGCGGCCAGCCAACACGGTGAGACTCGATGGAACAACGTTGAAAAATCTTCCCGCTGCTTATACGGTGGAGATTGACGGGAAGGAGTATCCGGGTACTTCGCCGACGTGCGATCTGACCTTCGAGCATGCAGGTACATACGATGTAACGGTCAAGGCGTTTCCGATGCTCGATGCGATTTTCACTTTGACTATATGAAGATCCACCACGAACGAGCGTTGACCGAGCCGGATCTGGAACAGCAGGTGGCGGCGCTATGGAGCTTGGTCGATGCAATACATAAGAATCGGCCGCTGCCTTGCCCATTGGCGGAGGCTGTTCGACAGCAGTTGATAAAGGTGCGAGGTGGTGTGACCGGTTCTGTTGAGACAGACTAAAAAAAGTAGCACACGCGCCTGAGACACCGCGCTATTCGAACGCCGCCCGATGGGCGGCTTTTTTATTTCTACCGGTCGCGACACGAGGCCGAATCATGGAAACGGGGATATGCAGGAACACGAGAAAACGATATTGGAGTTGATCGTCATGGGGGCATTGATCGGCATTGCGAAAGTGCTGGTGGGACATGAGCAACTTACATTTCGGCTCGTCATTGGGCGGGCCATGCTCGGGTCGGCTACATCGATGGTTGCCGGCATTGCGCTGTTGCAGATTCCTGATTTGCCGCCGATCGCGCTGCTCGGTATCGGCAGCGCACTTGGCATCATCGGGTCGCAGTACTTGGAAGTACTGCTGCGCCGGAAAGCCAAGGTGATTTTCGGGGAGAAGTAAGCATGAGTGGCTACGACGTGGTGAAGCTGAAGGCGGAACTGACGCGCGACGAGGACCGGCGAAACCGGATTTACGTCGACACGGTGGGCAAGGTGAGCGGTGGGATTGGCCGCAATCTATCTGACAAGGGGTTTCGCGATAACGAGATCGACTTGATGTATGAAAACGACCGAGCCGATACCGAGGCGTGGCTTGATCGAAATCTGCCGTGGTGGCGCTTGCTTGATCCAGTTCGACAGCGCGTATTGATGAACATGGCGTTCAACATGGGAGGCAAGCTGCTCACATTCGTCAATACGCTGGCCGCGGTGAAGCGCGGCGACTACGGGGCGGCGGCTGATGGGATGCTTGCGTCGAAGTGGGCCGGGCAGGTCGGTGCCCGCGCGCAGCGGCTCGCCGCGATGATGCGGAGCGGGGCATGACTTGGGTCGATCCGCGCATCTGGCTTGCCGTGATTGTCGCCGCCGCAATGGGCTCGGCAACCGGCTATTTCAAGGGCCACACCGACGGCGCGCGCGTGACGGCCGCTGCCGCTCAGAAATCGCAGCTCGATGCCGTTACTGCGGCTCGTGCCGAGGAACAACGCCGCACCGCGGCACAACAGGAGATTGCTGAGGATGCTGCGAAACAACGTGATCAGGCGCGCGCTGATGCTGTCGCCGCTGCTTCTGCTGCTGACAGCCTGCGCAAGCAGGTTGCCGTGCTCGTCGCCAGCACTCGCCATTCCGCCTCTGCCGCCGGAAGCGCGCCAACCGACGACGCCCTTGATTTGCTCGCCGACGTGCTCGGCCGGGCTGACGCGCGAGCGGGAGATCTGGCAAAAATCGCTGACGAGCGGGGCATCGCCGGGCGCCAGTGCGAGCGCGACTACGACGCGCTGACGGCCGTAAAATAGATCCCGGTCGCCGGTTCGATTCCCCCATCGAGCCGGCTCGCAAATTCACATTGCTGCTACAAATCTGCACCACAAATCCGCAAGTTATTGATTTTCTGAATTTCTGTCTTCCGGTCCCCGGCACCAGTTCGTTTTTCAAGCCGTTCTTCCGATGTGATCTGAAACCCGCGATGGCGCAACGCTTCGCGGGTTTTTTGCTGTGGGCCGCGGCCGGGGCGAGGCCGGGATGCCGGCGTGACGGGGCGCGCGCGGCTGTCCGGCGCGCACGGCGCAAAACTGAATATCGGCGTGTCCTGCTCTATCCCGATGCGTTTGCCGCGTCCGGCAGCAATACCCTCCAAGCGACGCGCGGGCGCGCGCACCGGCCGACGGCGTCGCGGCGCTCGGCGGTCGCGCGCATATCGACGCGGCTCGCGCGCGCGACTCCACCCCGGACGCATTCGATTGCGGCCACGTATCGCATCGGGCCGCGTACACGAAAAAACTGCAACGGAATGGAAGATAGGAACAACCGGCCCGCTTCGGCGCGCCGTGCCGTGCATCGCCCGTGGCGCGCCGCGTCGGCACGGGGATTGCGGCACGCTGACCGGCATAAGGCGCGGAGCCGCGCCGTTTGCGACACGCAATCAAGGAGAGGCACGATGAAGCGACGATACCCTGAACCTGGAGCGGGCCGGCAACTCGAGCGGCAACGGCCGCCGGATTGGCCCGCGCGCGACGAGTGGGCGTGGCGGGGCATAGGCGAGCCGGACATGGCGGGCTATGACGAATCGCTGCTGCCGGACGATAGCCGCGAATTCGCCTACCGATTCGCAAGCGATGACGACAGTCCGCCGCACTGGGGCGGCGAATGGGGCGAACCGCCGCCTCGTCCGCTACCTCAGGTGGGGCGGCGCGACGCGGGCTGGCGCGGCGCGCCGGCGGGTTACGCGCGCGAGCGCGGCTATGGCGAACCGGACAGACGCGCGGACGGACGCCGCGGCGGCAACGAGCAGGCGGCGTATCGCGGGCATTTCCGGATCGGCCGGTATATCGACGAGCCCGATGACGGCGGCGCGCGGCAGCCGGTTGGCGAAGCGCACGGGCTGTCCCGCTGCGGCGCGGGCGGCGAGTGCGACACGCTTCGGCATCGGCAGGGGCCGAAGGGCTACACGCGCTCGGACGAACGCATTTGCGAGGACGTATGCGAGCGGCTCACGCGTGCATTCGACATCGACGTCAGCGACGTCAGCGTGCAGGTGCGCGACGCGCGTGTCGAACTCGACGGCACTGTGCCCGCGCGCTGGATGAAGCACGGAATCGAGGATATCGCCGATAGCTGCATGGGCGTGCGTGACGTCGACAACCGCGTGCGCGTGCGCCGCGACGCTCGAGATGAAGACAAAGGGGAAGCAATGCGTGAAGACAGCGGCCACGGCGATGCCGGCACGGTGCTGAATCCGTCGCAGCGGATCGTCGCGCCGACGCCGCCTGCCGGCCGCGCGTCCGAGCCGGACATGTCCGGCCGCGAGCCGCCTCGCCGTTGACGGGCGATCCGCGCGGCGCGCCGGCAGCGGCGCAATGGGCCGCGTATGTTCGACGCATGCGCACCGGCTCCCGCGTGCGCGACGGCGATCGGCGCGGGCGACGTGATCGATCGGGCAACGGCATGGCTCGCGAAGGAGCGGCATCATGCAACGTAACAAGCGTTTGCGCGTACTGACTTGGCATGTGCACGGCAATTATCTGTATTACCTGTCGCACGCGCCGCACGATTTCTTCATCGTGACCAAACCGCAGCATCCGCCCGGCTATGCGGGCCGCGTCGGACATCTGCCGTGGGGGAACAATGTGCACGAAGTGCCGGCCGAGTGCGTGCGCGACACGGCGTTCGACTGCGTGCTGTATCAGCATCACAGCCACTATCGGCACGATCGCGTGCGGCTGCTCGGCGACGAACAGCGCGCGCTGCCCGCGCTGTTCGTCGAGCATGATCCGCCGCGCGAGCATCCGACCGACACGCTGCATCCCGTGCAGGACGAAAACGTGCTGCTGGTTCACGTCACGCCGTTCAACGCGTTGATGTGGGACAACGGCATCACGCCTGCCCGCGTGATCGAGCACGGCGTGCCGGTGCCCCGCGATGTCGCGTATCGCGGCACGCTGCCCAAGGGCGTGACGGTGGTGAATCATCTGGCCCGCCGCGGCAGGCGTCTCGGCGCGGATCTGTTCGACCGCGTGCGCCGCAGCGTGCCGCTCGATCTCGTCGGCATGGGTTCGGCCGAACTGGGCGGAATCGGTGAAGTGCCGAACCCGGCGTTGCCGCGCCTGCTGTGCGATTACCGGTTTTTCTTCAATCCGATTCGCTATACGAGCCTCGGGCTTGCCGTCATCGAGGCGATGATGATCGGCCTGCCGGTGATCGCGCTGGCCACCACCGAGATGGCGCAGCTCGTGAAGACGGGGCGCAACGGCGTGGCCGACACGCGGATGGCGGTGCTGACCGACGCGATGCACATGCTGATTCGTAATCCGGGGCTGGCGCGGCAGTGGGGCGCGGCCGCGCGCCGCGATGCGCTCGAGCGCTTCGGCATCGAGCGGTTCGTGCGCGACTGGGATGCGGCGCTGCGCGATGTGACGGCGTGAAATAGCGATATGGCAGCTTTAGCGGGAGGCGGCGCGGGTCGTTTTCGCGATGTCGCGTTCGTATTCGGGCATCAGCGCAAGGCGGTTGTACAGCGTCTTCAGGCTGATGCCGAGCGCTTTCGCGGTGCGCGGCTTGTCGCCATTGAAGTGCCGCAGCGAGCCGGCGATGAAGCGCTGCTGCGTATGCGCAAGCGTCGTGCCGATGTGCAGCTTCATCGCGTCGTGGCACAGATCGTCGCGCGGCGGCGGCCTGCGCGGCAGATGCAGCTCGATTTGCTCGTCCGCGAGGATGAACGCGCGTTCGAGCGCATTGCGCAACTCGCGGACGTTGCCGGGCCACGTATAGGCGCGCAGCGCCTTCATCGCCTGCGTCGACAGCCGCTTGCGCGTGCGGTGCTTCGCGTTCAGACGCTCGACGATTTGCACCGCGATGTCGCCGACGTCGTCGTCGCGCTGGCGCAGCGCGGGCACGTGCAGCGCGATCGCGGCGATCCGGTAGAACAGATCTTCGCGCAGGCGGCCGCTACGCACGGCCTCGACGGGATCGTGATGGGTGGCCGCGACGATGCGCAGATCGAGCGCAACGGGTTCGTGCCCGCCCACGCGCAGAATCGTGTTCGTCTCGAGCGTGCGCAGCAGCTTGACCTGCAAATCGGCCGGCATCTCGGCGATTTCGTCGAGAAACAGCGTGCCGCCGCGTGCGGCTTCGAACATGCCGATGTGCTGAGCGACGGCGCCCGTGAAGCTGCCTTTCTCGTGGCCGAACAATTGCGACTCCGCGATATCGCGCGCAATCGCGCCGCAATTGACCGGCACGAACGGCCCGCGCCGGCGCGGGCTCATATCGTGCACGAGCCGTGCGACGATATCCTTGCCGGCGCCGCTTTCGCCGACGATCAGCACGCTGGCCCGCGTGGCGGCCACCCGCGAGATCTTCAGCAACAGGTTTTGAATCGAAGGCGAGCGGCCGAACAACCGCCCGCCGTCATCACCGGGTTTCGACATGGCGCAATGGGAAATGGAGACGTGCCGACAAACCGCGTCGAGACAGAATGAAAATCACACACGTTGCTTTACCGTGTTGACCCCTCGTTCAGCTTATATTTTTTACCGTGACGGAGCATTGAATCTCGCAATGCCAATGTATGCCGCGGATAGATTTATTCGATGATTGCCGCAGCGCGCCACGACTCTTCTATACTGCTAAGCATATTTTTTTCATGGCAGGCGCTCTCTATCCAGTCGCGAGCCGCGCGCCGAACGCGCCGCGCTCGGCGCACGGATGCGCCGCATGCTCGCCGCGGTTCCGTCGTTTGCGCGCCTGCCGCATTGCAGGAGGGTCCGATGCCCTATGTCTTGATCGTCGAAGACGATGCCGACACGCGCTCGATGCTCGCAGCGGTGGCGCAAACCCAGCAACTGTCGTGCGATACGGCGGCCACGCTGGAGCAGGCGCGCACGCTCGTCGCCGCCCATACACCCGATCTCGTGCTCTGCGATCTCGTTTTGCCGGACGGCAGCGGGATGGATTTGTTCGATGCGCTGCCCAAGCGCGCGCATTGCGAAATCGTGCTGACGACCGGGCATGCGAGCCTCGAAACCGCGATCGACGCGCTGCGCCGCGGCGCGACCGACTATCTCGTGAAACCGCTAAACATGCAGCGCCTCAACAGCATCTTTGCGCGCGTGCCGCGCACGGGCGCGCTGCACGAGGAGATTGCCGAGCTGCGCTCGGAGCTGCAGCGCCTTGGCCGCTTCGGCCGCATGCTCGGCATTTCGCCCGCGATGCAAACTGTTTACGACGCGATCGGGCGCGTCGCGCGCACCGAGGCCTCGGTGTTGCTGACGGGCGAATCGGGCACCGGCAAGGAGCTGGCCGCGCAGACGATTCACGATCTGAGCCTGCGCCGCCGCGGGCCGTTCATCGCGATCAACTGCGGCGCGATTGCGGCGAATCTCGTCGAGAGCGAAATGTTCGGCCACGACCGCGGCAGCTTCACGGGCGCCGAGCGTCAGCACAAGGGTTTCTTCGAGCGCGCCGACGGCGGCACGCTGTTTCTCGACGAAATCACCGAAATGCCGCTCGAATCGCAGGTCAAGTTGCTGCGCGTGCTCGAGACCGGGCGTCTCACGCGGCTCGGTTCGATGCGCGAGATCGACGTCGATGTGCGCATCGTCGCCGCGACGAACCGGGACCCCGAGGCCGCGATAGCCGGCGGCAAGCTGCGCGAGGATCTCTATCACCGCATCAACGTGTTTCCGATCGCATTGCCGCCGCTGCGCGAGCGCGGCGATGACATCCCGATGCTCGCCGACGCATTCCTGCAGCACTACAACGCGCAGAGCGGGCGCAATCTGCGCTTTGCGCCGGCCGCGCGCGAAGCGTTGAAGCGCTATGCGTGGCCCGGCAACGTGCGCGAGCTGCGCAACTTCGTGCAGCGGGCGAGCATCTTCAGCGACGCCGACGTGATCGATTCGCTGCCTCCGCCGATCATGGAGGAACTGTCGGACATGGTGGATGCGCACGAGGAGCGCATGACCGTGCCATTCGGCACGACGTTGGAGGAAGTGGACCGGCGCCTGATTCTCGGCACGATCGAGCAGTGCGGCGGCGTGCGCTCGCAGGCGGCCGAGGTGCTCGACGTGAGCCTGAAGACGCTGTACAACCGGCTCGCGCAACACAAGAGCGGGGCGGACAAGCCCGATTCCTGATGTCGAGCCGATTGTCGTTTCTGCGCTCGCTTCGGCGCGGCGGCGTGTGCTGCCGGCGCGCAGGCGTTCGACGCTCGGCACAACGACGCGGCGTTCGCGCACGGTCCATCGCACGCCTGCAAGCATCGGCGCGGGGCCTTCGCGCCGCAGGCGCGGCGGCCGTCGCACCGTTTGCGCGCGGCGTGGCCGGCGCGTTGCCGCGTCGCGCAGCGCCAGCGGCAAGTGAAGGACCGTCAATTGCTACGTTCAAACAGGCCACGCGCCGGCGCGGCACCGCACGAGCGCACGCCGCACCGGTGGGCCGCCGAGCGGCGAAGGCGCGCGGCCGCCGCGCGCCTGCATGAGCGCCGCGCACCGCCGGGCCGCCGCTTCGGCCGGGCAGCGTGGCGCGATCGGGCTGCCCGGCAGGGCGAACCGCCGTGTCGGCGTAAAAGAGGGGGCGGCCGCGTGCCGCCGCGCCGGGTCGATGGCGATGATGCGCGTGTCATGCGGCGGCGCTGCGATTCACGCGGACGTCATGCGGATGCCGTGCCGCATTCAAGCCGCCAGTATGTTTCGGGTTGATGGAGGTCGACGAGCGCATGGGGCTCGAACAGCGCAATCTGACTCGCATAGCTGTCAATCGCGGCCGCCTTCGCCGTCAGGCTGTCCGCGTGGTACACCGGCGCGGCGACCGGATGCGCAATCCAGCCGCATTCGCGCCATGCCGCGATGCGTGTGGCCATCAGTCCGCGAATCCGGCGGTATGGCGCGTCTTCGAAGAATCGCCAGGTGCGCGTTTGGGCGCTGTCACGCAGCAACGACAGCGCAGCGTACTGAACCCGCACGTGATCGCGATGAAACAGGCCCGCCGGCGCGAGCACGCCGAAACCCGGATGCGCGTCGATCACCGCGCCGATGCATGCGGCAATCGACATTGTCGGGGCCGGTACGCCGTATTGATCGTCGAGAAAATCGAGCCAAACGGGCCGCGCGCCGAGCCGCGCCAATGCATGGCGATCCTCGTCGCGGCGTGCGCGCATCGCCTCGTCGGCCGTGGCGAAACCCGCGCGCCGGTCCCACGGCGGCGCAGCCGTGCCCGGCGGCGGAATGCCGGCGAACACGGTGACGACGACCGAACCGGGCGCTTGCGCGAGCCACTGCCCGCAACTGAAGACAGCATCGTCGAGATGCGGCGAGATGACGAGCCAGTATGTCGGAGAGGTCATGGCAGGACAGCCTCGAGCGTGCGCGGATGGGCCCGCGGGCTGACCTGGCGAGCATGGGCCATGCCCGCGGGCGTTACCGGCGGCGCGCGCCTGGCAAGCGCAACGGAGGGCGTGTGATGAGTGAGGCGAATCGAACGCGGGCGGGCGATTACGTCATTGCCGTGATGATGGTCGCCATTGCGACCGTGCTGCAGGCGCTCGCGATCCGCTTCGGCGGCGTGAATCTGCCGCTGATCCTGTATTACCCGCTGCTCGCGGGCGCTGCGTGGGCGACGTCGTTCGGGTTCGGCACGGCCGCGACCGTGGCAAGCGCGTTGCTCGTCTGGACGCTGTTCCTGTCCGACCCGTCGGCCTATACGGAGCCGTTGTCCATCCGCGTGATCCGGCTCGGCGCGTTCGTGATCATCGGCGTGCTCGTTTGCGCGGGCGCGTCGATGCTGCGTCACGCACGGCTCACGAACGAGCGGGCGCGCCGGCGCGAGGCCGCCGCGCGGGCGCGGCTCGAGGCCGTGCTGCATGCGCTGCCGCACGGCGTGATCGCGATCGACGCGCAGCGCCGGATCACGCACTTGAACGCGGCGGCGGCCGATCTCGTGGGCTGTCCGCTCGACGGCACGATCGGGCGCCCGGTGCACGACGTGCTGCGCCTATGCGACAGCGACGGCCGCAGCGTGCGCACGGCACCGCTCGATCGCGCGCTCGGTGGGGCCGCGGCGGTGGCGTGCCGGCACTGGCTGCACTCGCCGGGGCGCGGCGGCCTCGTGCCGGTGGCCGGCATCGCGTCGCCGATCGGTGGCGCGCGCGGCGATATCGACGGCGCGGTGCTGTTGCTGCACGACGAGCAGACGCAGAGCGATAGGCGCGATGCGCATCGCGGACACGGCGAACTAGGTGAGCACGGCGAGCGTGGCGAACGAAGCGCGCACGATGAGCACGATAAGCACGAAGGGTGCGAAGGACGAGAAGGACGCCAAGAGCACGAAGAACACGAAGAGCGGGCGCGCGTCGACGCGTCGCGATTGCCGCATGCGCTCGTCGACGCATCGCCGGACGCGATCGTCGGCATCGATCGCGAAGGCCACATCGTCGGTTGGAATCCCGCCGCGCAACGGATGTTCGGATACGACGAGCGCGAGGCGATCGGGCGCGAACTGGATAGCTTGATCGCGATGCGCTGGTTAAAGCGCGAGCCGGCCGTCAAGACATTCGACGGCGTGAGCGGACCGCTCGATCTGCTTTGTGTCAACCGCGATGGCCGGCGGTTTCGCGTGACCGCGTCGGCGGGCCGGGTGCGCAGCGACGCGTTCGCGCGGGTGGCGCTGTCGCTTACGCTGCGCGAGACCGGCGAGCAACGGCGGCGCGATCTGCGCGCGCGGCGTTCGCTGCAAGGCGCGCGCGACGCGCGCGATCAGGCGCACACGTCCAACCGCCTCAAGGACGAACTGCTCGCGACCGTATCGCATGAACTTCGCACGCCGCTGAACGTGATCTACGGCTGGGTGGAAGTGTTGCGCAATTCCGGCGACAAGACACTGCAACAGCAAGCGATCGATGCGATCGACCGCAGCGCGCGCTCGCTGACGCGGATGGTCGCCGACATTCTCGATGCGTCGTCGCTGTCCACCGGCAAGCTGCGGCTCGACTTGATGCCGGTCGATATCGTGCGCTTGTTTTCCGATACGGTCGACGCGTTTCAGACAGCGGCAGCGGCGGCCGGCATCGCGCTGCGTTTCGATTGCACGGTCGTCGCGTGCGTCGTGTCGGGCGATGCCGAGCGGCTACGGCAGATGTTGTCGAATCTCGTATCCAATGCGCTGAAGTTCACGCCCGGCGGCGGCACCGTGACGGTCGCGCTCGCGCGCGACGACGCGCACGCGGTGTTGCGCGTCTCCGATACGGGGCAGGGCATCGCGCCGGAATTCATGCCATACGTGTTCGACATGTTTCGCCGCGCGGACGATTCGCCGGCGTCGTCGCGGCGCGGGCTCGGCCTCGGGTTGTCGATCGTGCGTCATATTGCGCATTTGCACTGCGGAAGCGTGGCCGTCGACAGCGAGGGCCGCAACCGCGGCGCGACGTTTACGGTGACGTTGCCGGCCAGCCCGTCGTTCGCCGGTGCGATGGCGTGGAGCGCCGCGCCGGCCGATGGCGGGCGCGATCCGCTCGCGCTGCATGCGCAGCGTGTGTTGATCGTCGATGACGATGCGACGACGCGCGCGAGCCTGACTGCGGCGCTGACGACGTTCGGCGCCACCGTGGCCATCGCGGCGTCCGGGCGCGAGGCGCTCAAGGTGGCGGCCGACATGCAGCCGAGCGTTGTGCTGTCGGATCTGGCGATGCCCGACGGCGACGGCTTCTGGCTGCTCGATGCGCTGCGGCGCGGCGCGAAGGGCAACGGCGGCGAATCGCCCGAGGGGCGCGATGTGCGCGTGTTGGCCGTCACCGCGCATGCGGGCCTCGCCGACGAGCGGCGCGTTCGCGAAGCCGGTTTCGACGGCTATCTGCGCAAGCCGATCGACGTGCGTCAGCTCGCGCGGGAGATTGAACGGGTCACGAAGCGAGACGGTTGAAACGTGGTGCCGAAACGCACTGGCCCGCCGTTGCGTGGCGGGCGGACGGCCGGTTGCGGGTGGCGCGTTTGCATTCGCGCGGGCAGGCGCGCCACGATCCCGCATGCCAGGCGCGGAATCGACGCGCCGGCGTGCGGCCGCCGGTCAGAGGCGAGTGCCGCGCCCGAGCGAGCCGCTCGGCTCCTCGGTGGGATCAGTCAGCCCGAGTTCGTCGCCGGCGGCCCAGTACGGCGCGCTGCCGTAGAACTGATGCAGCGGCTCGGCCCATTGCGGGTCGGCCATCCTGGGCCAGTGATCCTTGTCGAAGCCCGGCGCGCTGCGAATACGCTCGGACGAAACCGACAGCAGAAAACCCTTGCGTTCGGTATCGAGCGTGAGCGCGCTCCACGGAATCGCGAGCAGCTTGTCGCCGATGCCGAGCAGGCCGCCGCTGGAGAGCACCGCATACGCAATGCGGCCCGATTGCACGTCGAGCATGATGTGCTTGATCTTGCCGATGTTCTCGCCGTCGGTCGTATAGACCTTGTCGCCTTCCAGCGTGTCGGCCGCCATCACGTCGGGACCGGGGCCGGCCGCCGTCGCGGCGCCCTTGCCGATGATGCGGGTCTGGCCTTGCTGTTCGGGTGTTTGCATGATCGTCCTCCTTACTGGCTGCATGAACGCGCCTGCGCGCTGAGCGGCGCGCAGGCGCACGGGTGACCGAGACGCGGGCCGCGTTGCGCTCCGTCAGGTTTGCTTGGGTTGCGACACGCCTTCGAGCGTGTTCGCCACCTCGCTGTGCGAGGCGTCCTGCGTGCGGGTCGCGATATCGGCGAGCGACAGCATGCCGACGAGTTGCTTGTCGCGATTGACCACCGGCAGCCGGCGCAATTGGGCGTCGGCCATGTAGCGCTGGATTTCGTCGATCGAATCGTCGTCGAAACACCATGCGATCGGCCCGGACGCCACTTCCTGAACCCGCGTCTCGGGCGGCTTGCCGGCCGAGACGGCCCGCACCGTGACGTCGCGGTCCGTCACCATCCCGATCAGCCGGCGGTTGTCGCACACGGGCAGTGCGCCGATGTCGTAGCGCTTCATCAGTTGGGCGGCTTGGCGGATCGAGTCGGTCGGCGCGATGCGCACGACGTCGTGCGACATGATTTCGTTGACGCGATGCATGACGTTCTCCTTGCGTTTGGTTGGGCGAATCGCGCGCCTCCGGTTCGGCGGGCGGTGCGCCATTCAGCGGGGTGGGCCGCGGCGCTCGCGGCTGTCCTGCCACGGTCCTTCGTCGTGCGTGCCCGGCGGCGTATCCGGATCGATACGCGTCGCACGCGTGGCGGCGGGTGGGTTGCCGGCCGCACCGGCGCCATCGCGCGGCGGGACGGGGCGGCGCTCCGGGTGGCGCGGCTGATGCGTGCGGTGGCGCGCGCGCGTGACGCCGCGCTCGTTCGAAGGCGGTGGTTCCGTTTGCCGCTGGCCGAATGGTGCGTTGGCGTCTGAGCGGGGCGGGCCCGAGCGGGTCGAATTGTTCATCGTGATGCTCCATGCTATGACGTCGGTGAGGACGCATTTGCCGTGCCCGGTGCGTCCGCGGCACGCGGCTTGCCGCGTGCTGGTGGGGGGGCGGGGATGGCGAGGGACGGTGCAATGGCACCAAGCGCGATGGAATGGCGCCAAACAGCGCGATGGCGCGAAGTGGCGGGATGGCCCCAAACAGCGCGGGGCGGGGCGCGCAACAGTGGGGGCGGTGTCGAACGGGCGGAGGCGGTGTCTGCCGAACGGCGTGCTCGTCGCGCCGCGGCGGCGCGACCGCCACGCGATGGCAAGCGGGAGGCGCAACGATGATTGCAGCGAAACAGCAGCAAAGTATTCATTACGAAGTCAATGTATGCGGCGGTGGGTTCGATTCCGTGACGCGCCGCTTCACTGCGTGGAAGCAGGAGCCGCTGATCTATCGGCCCGAGCGCCGAATGTTCGAAGGCAAGACCGACGTGCGGCCGCTCGGCGACGAGACTTTCGCCGCCGCCGAATCCGCCCGGCTCGCGCTGCAGCGTGCGTGCAAGCCGCAGGACCGGTATGCGCTCGCGGCGCGGGTGCGCGACGACGGGCGCGAACTGTGGATCGTGATGGCTGCGTATGAGATCTGACGGCGCGCGATGCGCCGCGCGCCGCGCGCAAACGGCAGGGCGAATGTGCCGCGCGGCAGCGCATCGCGCCGGCGCGTGAGGTATCGGCGGGCGTTGGCCGAGCGTTTTGCCGCGAATCGCGCCGCCTGCGTCGACGTGAAGCGATGACGGCGTGTTGCGCCACCGAACAAGGCGGCTCGCCCCAAGGCGGCGGTCGTATTGGCCGCATCGGTTCGCGAACCGATGCGGGGTGCCGCGCCCGATGTGTTGCTGGCGGCCTTTGGCGGGCGGCACCCACGCGCCTAAAGTTTCCAGCCTTTTGTAAAAAAGAGGTCTTCGCCGAGGGCGCGGAGGGATACGGCGCAGCGACAAGCGACAAGCGACAAGCGACAAGCGACAAGCGACAAGCGACAAGCGACAAGCGACAAGCGACAAGCGACAAGCGACAAGCGACAAGCGACAAGCGACAAGCGACAAGCGACAAGCGGCTGGCACGAAAGCTGCACGGATGGCGCGATGACGAATCCCGCGAACCTTGAGGAGTCTGATCGATGCGCGTCACGCTTGCATTTCAGAGGCAACCGTATCTGCCGCGCTCACGCGCACTCTCGCGGCGCGCGGCATCCTGTTTGCGCGCCGCCGTCACGAAATGCCGGCCGGCGATGAGGATTGCGCCGGCCGCGCGGCGGAGGAGCACTGCGTGGCGAGCCCGCGCCGATGCGCACGGCACGCATTGGTTCGGCAGCGGCGAAACCGTGCCGGTGCCCTTGCCGGCCGCACGGTGTTTCGCACGGCCATCATGCAGGCGAACCCGGCCGTCTCGGAAATCAAGCCCGTCAGATGAAGCCATCTCAAGCGATGGGATGTGACGTGAAGTGACGCTTGCGGCTCGAGCGCGCCGCGCCCGGCAGCCGCCATCGGCTGCCGGGCGGCAGAACGGCAGAACGGCAGAACGGCAGAACGGCAGAACGGCAGAACGGCAGAACGGCAGAACGGCAGAACGGCAGAACGGCAGAACGGCAGAACGGCAGAACGGCAGAACGGCAGAACGGCAGAAC
>NZ_FXAN01000052.1 GCF_900176645.1 Burkholderia singularis | reverse complement strand
GCCGCAGCGGCAATGGCAGGGACGGGCGCGGATGCAGGCGACGGGGCTTGATGCGATATCGGTGACGGCGCATCGCTGGGCGCGGACGATGGCGCAGGCGCAGGCGCAGGCGATGGCGATGGCGATGGCGATGGCGATGGTTCCGGCGTGCTCGATGCGCGCCCGGAAACCGGCTGTGGCGCGGGTACGGCCGGTACTTGAGGCAGCGATTGCAGCAACTCGTTGATCGTCGCTTCGGTGAGATGCAAGCCTTCGTCGATCGCCGCATCGGCGGCGAGCCGTGCAAGCGCAAGCGCGGCGCGGCCCGGGCGCGGCGCGCTGGCCGCAGGCGGTGTCTGTTTCAACTGCCGATAGATCAGGCGCAGTAGCGGCACGGTTTGCGCTCTGACTTCGGAGCCGATGAAGCTTTCGACGGCTTGCTTGAAATCGTCGAACCCGGATTGGACGTCGCTCATGATGCTTCTCCTTGCAAACGGATTAGGCCCGGCAATGCCGGCTCGCAGAGGGCGGCCCGCGCGAGGCGCGGGCTGCGTCGCGTGCGGGCTTGCGGCGGCGGGCGCGGCCAGGGGCGCTGCGTGACGGCGCGGGCAAGCACGCAGGCTGGGGCACATTTGTCGACGTTGATGCCCTCGCATTGCACATGCACGCGACGGCCGCTTACTTGCGGTTCGCGAATAGATCGGTGTAGGACGAAAGGCTCTTGTCGATTCGATCCAGCGCGAAGCTCGCGGCGTCGGCTTCGATCGCGCCGGCGGCTGCAGCGACCGCCGCCGCCGCGCCCACCAGTAAGTCGGCGACAAGCGCGCCTACTGCGTCCTCGGCCGCCTTCGCCGGCATGCCCTTGCCGATGTTCTCGACCATCTCTTTCATCAGCACGCCCTGGCTTGCCAACGCGATCTTGCTGATGGCGTCGAAGTAGTTCGCGGCGGACTGCGCGACGAGCCCCGATGCCTGCGAGATCATCATGTTCGGCGCGGTGGCGATCTGGGATGCCGCGTAGGACGCGCTCGCCGCGTTGGTGAACTCGACAGCCTGCACGATCTGCTGATTCAGTGCCTGCGTGGCGGGGGGCGGGCCGGCATTCGCAGTCGCGCTGGGAGCGGCTGCTCCGGATGCCGCCTCGGATGATGCGGCAGCGCCGGGCAAAGGCGGCCGCGACGCAGAAGAGGTGGGACGGGGGGAGGCGGGCGTTCCGGTGGAGGCCGCCGGCGTGCCGGCTGATGCGTTGTCCGGCCCGGCGGCGGGGGCCGCGGCCGGGGCGGATGTGCCGGGTCGCGCAGGCGATTCGGTTACGCCGGCGCTGACCGCTTCGCCGCCGGATTGCGTGCCTGTGGCGGAGGATGATGCAACGGCGGCCGGCCTCCCCGCCGTATGCGGCGCCGTCTGTGCAACTCCGGCGTGCGGTGTCGAATCGGCGGGCGCTGCCGCTGCCGCTGCCGCTGCGGAGGCGGATGCTGGCGCCGCTGTTTGCGCACCAGCCGCTGTGGCGTCGGTGGCCGGCGCCGCTGTCGCGCTTGGCTGCGCCGCGCCGGCCGCCTGCGCTGCCGCTGCCGGTTGCGTGCCCGCCGCGTGCCCGGATGCAAGCGGCTCGCCGGCTCGCGTTGGTGCGCCGCCCGTATCTGCGTCATCGTGCTGCGGCTTGGTGGGCGGGGCCAATCGGCTTTTCAGTGTGTTCCAGAATGCTCCCATGATCGAGCGCTCCTTCGGATGAGCATCATGTCGACGAGACACCGATCGCCATGATCAGCGCGACTGCTTTCGACACCACGGCTGTCGATACCTGATTGAGCGCCTGCTGGCTCTGCACGGCGTTCTGTAGCGACAGGCCGGCCGCGTGACTGGCGACCTGATAGAGCGATGCGATTGCCTGGGCGGGCGCTTCGGCCACGACCTTGACGTTGGTTTGCGTGACCGCATCCGTGATCTGCGTGTTGACTTGAGTGCCCTCGGCCATGACGGCTCCTTTGGATGAAAGCTGACATCACCGGCGCGCGATCCGCGCACCGGCGCTTGCTTCACGTGTTCACGACGCGAAGTTGACCTGCGTGCCTTCGTCCCAGAAGCCCGTCAACGCGAAGCGGCCATCGCTTTCGCATTGCAGCGCGAGATCGTAGGGCGTCATCGCGGAAGGCCGGAGTTGAAACACCGGCGGCGGAGGCGGCAACAGGTTCGCGCTCATATACAAATTGCCGACTTCATAGCAATTCGCGACGAACTGCGAGCAGAACGACGCGCTGCCGATATCGACCGACTCGTTGATGCGTTCGCTCAGATCGGCGCCGTAGCTGCTGTTCCTGAAGATCGACAGCATCGCCGCCCACTTGCTGTAGCGCGCGGGGATCGATGCGACCGCGCCGTTGTCGTAGAACTGCTGCGCGGCGATGACGGCCGCTTCGGCAAGGCGATCGCCGAAGCACGAGTAGATCAGCGCGCTGCGCTGCGGATCGTCGTTCAGGTTGGTCTCGACGATCCCTTCGCCGACGCTTTCGATGACGCGCTCGTCGTCGATCGCGATCGCCGCATGCACGATCGGCACCTCGGGATCGGCTTTGCCGAAGAAGCTGGCCTTGAGCCATTGGCCTGCCCTGATCAGCACGCGCGGCAGCTTGGTGCCGACAGGGTCGTCTTGTCTTGCGACGCTTAATACGATGTCTCCGGGACGCATGAGAGGCTCCTTGCGATGTGAGGGGGGCGCCGCGCGCGGCGCGGGCTGCGCCTGGCGCGCATGGCCAGGCTCTCTTGAAGAACGCGCGCGCGCGCGGCTTGTGAGGCGGCTTTGCGCGTCAATTCACATCGACCAGCTTGCGCAGCTTGCGGCGGATCGTTTCGATCCGTTTGCGCGCGAGCGCTTCGTTGATGCCGAACTCCGCCGCGATGACCGGATACGGCAGATCCTGCTGGAACTTCATGCGAAACAGCGCCTGCTCCGGCGCGGGCAGGCGGTCCACCGCACGCTCGATCATCGACAGCATTTGCGCGATCTCGAAGCGGCGCTGGATGGACGAATCGTCGCTTGCGACCGTGCGCGCGTCGAGCGAATGGCTGTCGGTCGAGTAGTCGAAGATCTGCCGGTCGCGAGCGCCGCGCCGCACGCTATCGAGAAACACGTGGTTGAGTACCATGAACATGAAGCCTTCGGGCTCGCGAATGCGCTGCGGCGCGTTGCGCATGTAGACGAACACCTTCAGCGCGGTGATCGCGAGCAGCTCGTCGGCTTTGTCGCGATCGCCGCGCGACAGCCGACGCGCGCGCTGCCATAGATTCGGCCGTACTTTGTCCCAGGCTTCGGCGAAACGCGCTTCGATCGATGCGGCAGGCGTGGTATTTGCCGCGATTGCGCATTGCTGCTCCATGTTCGGCCCCCGTTTGCGTTTTGATTTATCTGAAGCACATTCTGGACAGCGCGAAATACGGATGCTGTTCCCGCGGGAACAATCAGTGAAATACGGTTTGCGCACGCCGTTTAGGAATCGGCATAGGCTTTGCGCTTGAATTTTTCGAGATCTGTAATAAGAAGACTGTTATTGGTCCATTTCACTAATCCCGTGCGTCGCCATTGCTGTAATACTGCGTTGATTTTCGGTCGGCTCGCATTGACCATTGCCGCGAGCAGACTTTGGTTGCGCGGAAACGGCACGCGGATGCCGCCGCTTTCACTGAGCCCCTGTTCGTCGATCAACGGGATGAAGTGGCGCGCAAGCCGCGCCTCGAGGCGATGCAGGCAGGCGGATTCGACGAAATCGGCCGTATCGCGCACGCGCGAGCAGAGCTGCGTGACGATGCGGGCGACGAAGCGCGGCTCGCCGAGCAGGATATCGAAATGCGCGCGGGCCACCATCAGCAGGATCGTGGGGCCGCACGCGAATGCCGTGGCGAGCCGGCCGCGCGGATCGGCAAGCGCAGTTTCGCCGACAAGCTCGCCTGGCCCCGCGTCGCCGATGATCAACTCGCGTCCGTCGGGGCCGTAGAGCGTCGAATAGATTTTGCCGATCACGACGATCGCGATGAAATCGTCGGGATCGTTCTTCCGGTACAGGATGTCCGCGTCACGCAGATGCCGTTCGATCGCGTGTTGCGCGACGCGCGCAATGAACGCGTCGGGCATGCCGCGGAAGACCGGCGAGTGCGCGAGCGTCGCGGCCGTGCGCAACACAGTGTTTTCCCGAACGTCCGGTGCTTTGCATTTTCCGCTTAAATTCACGGCTTTCCCCTGTCCGGTGCAATTGCTGACCAGAACGGGGGGCATATTTCTTTGTGAATCCGGAATTCGAGAATATGGATTTGTTTGTCGACTGAAAGGTAATCGGGAAGCGTGCGCAGACGGTATTGGCCGATCATTTTTTTTGATTACCGTTTGTTTATTGTCCGTGCAAATCCGGTTATGGTGATTTTCGTGTGAGGGATCGACGGCGCGCGATAAGGTGCCGTCGCGATGGCGCGGGTTGCAATAGGCGGAGTATGTCGCGCCGAATCGTGTCGTGCGGCGTTTTGTGATGCAACATCGCGATGCCGGCGCGTCGGTTGCCCGCCGGTTCGACGAACGGGCGAACACGTCGCGCGTTGCGCGAGCGTTGCGCGTTCGCGAGCCCGGCGCGAGCGGCGTGCGTCGATCGCCGGCCGCAACGCGCCGCCGGCGCATCAGCCATTACAATCGTTGGTCGCCAGCATGTCATGACCACCAGCACCAGCGGAGCACCGTCGATGGAATATCAAACTCAAAATCAAAAGAGAAAGCAGAAGAAAACCCGCCACTGGCTCGCGATTTCCGTATTCGCGTCGGCGGCATTCGCCACCTGCGCCGCGCATGCCGATACGTCGCTGCTCAACGTCTCGTATGACGTCACGCGCGAACTGTACAAGGACATCGATGCGAGCTTTGTCGCCGTGTATAAGCAGAAGACGGGCGAGACGGTGTCGGTCAAGCAGTCTCATGGCGCGTCGAGCGCGCAGGCGCTGTCGGTATTGCAGGGCTTGCAGGCCGACGTCGTGACGATGAATCAGCCGAACGACATCGATCTGCTCGCCGAGCGCGGCCAATTGCTGTCGAAGGACTGGCGCGCGCGCCTGCCGCACAACAGCTCGCCGTACTCGACGACGATGGTGTTCCTCGTGCGTCACGGCAATCCGAAGCGGATCAACGACTGGAGCGACCTCGCGCGGCCCGGCGTGCAGGTGGTGATCGCCAATCCGAAGACGTCGGGCAACGGCCGCTACGCGTATCTCGCCGCATGGGGCTATCAAAAGCTCAAGGGCGCAACCGATCAGCAAGCGCTCGACTTCGAGAAGGCGATCTTCCGTAACGTGCCCGTGCTCGATTCCGGCGGCCGCGGCGCGACGACGACGTTTACGCAACGCGGGATCGGCGACGTGCTCGTCACGTTCGAAAACGAAGTCGCGCTGATCGATACGGGCGCGGCGGGCGCGAGCTTCGATGCGGTTTATCCGTCGGCGAGCATTTTGGCGGAGCCGCCGGTTGCGCTCGTCGACAAGGTCGTCGACAAGAAGGGCACGCGCAAGGTGGCACAGGCCTATCTCGACTATCTGTATTCGCCCGACGCGCAGCAGATCATCGCGCGACACCATTTGCGCCCGCGCGATCCGGACGTGCTCAAGCAGCATGCGGGCGAATTCAAGCCGCTGAAGACGTTCAGCGTCGAGCAGGTCTTCGGCAGTTGGGCGAACGCGCAGAAGACGCATTTCGCCGACGGCGGCACGTTCGACAGGATCGTCGTCGACCGGAAATAGGCGGCGCGCGTCACGCGCTCGGGCGGCATGTCGACCGCCGCCCGAGCGCGGCGTCGCCGCAAAGGAATCGGAAGCTGCGCATGCTACGCTCGCCGCACCCCACTCGGCGAGATTGCGATGAATTCCGATTCCCCCTCCGCGCGCTCCTCCGATCGTTCTGCCTGCGCGGCTGCAAGCGCGCCGCGCCGCGGCGGCCGCCGGCTTTGGTCCGGCACGCGCTATGTGATCGCGCACGGCATGCCGGTCGAGGGCTGGCGCGATCTCTATTATTGGGCGCTCAAGGTGAGCTGGCCTGCGTTTTTTGCGGCGCTCGCGGCGATTTTCCTGGTGAACAACGCGATTTTCGCGACACTCTATTCGCTCGGCGATGCGCCGATCGCGAACCAGTCGCCGCCGGGTTTCGCCGGCGCATTCTTTTTCAGCGTCGAGACGCTCGCGACAGTCGGCTACGGCGACATGCATCCGCAAACGGTCTATGCGCATTGTGTCGCGACGCTCGAGATTTTTGCCGGGATGTCCGGCATCGCGCTCGCCACGGGCCTCGTATTCGCGCGCTTCGCGCGGCCGCGCGCGAAGATCCTGTTCGCGCGCCATGCGGTCGTGCGCCCGCTCAACGGCCAGTTGACGCTGATGGTGCGTGCGGCGAACGCGCGGCAGAACGTGATTGCCGAGGCGCGCGCGAAGCTCAGGCTGATGCGGCGCGAACGTTCACCCGAGGGCTACACGCTGATGAAGATCCACGATCTGAAGCTCGTGCGCAGCGAGCATCCGATCTTTCTGCTCGGCTGGAATCTGATGCACGTGATCGACGAATCGAGCCCGCTTTTCGGCGAGACGCCTGAATCGCTCGCGGCGGGCAGCGCGATGATCCTCGCGATGATCGAAGGCTCGGACGAAACCACCGCGCAGATGATGCAGGCGCGCCATGCGTGGGAGCACGACGCGATCCGCTGGCACCACCGCTACGTCGACATCATGAGCGTGGTCGACGGCATGACTCACATCGATTACGCATACTTCGACGAAATCGAGCCGCTCACGCCGGATTCGCCGCCGCCGCCCGACGTCGTGCGGCCGATCTGACCAGTGACCGGCGCGTTTCGCGAGATTCTCCTCAAAACAATGGCAAAGCGAGAATAGATTTTTGCTTTAACGCGATTTGTTCGCGAGATGAGCAAAAACATTCTTCTATTGGCGCAAAAGAATACGTTCATCAGGCCGCGCGCCGCCAGCGTGCGCGGCCGCTCGCATCAGATCCGGCGCGCACGAGCGCCGGGGAAACGGATTCCGAGGAGACAACGATGAACGCACGCCTGCCTGTCGGCAGCCCTCCTGTACTTGCCGACTATCGCCTGAGCGATAACCTTTGCGCCACGCGCGGACGCATCTTTTTGACCGGCACTCAGGCGCTCGTGCGCATATTGCTGATGCAGCGCGCGCTCGACGCCGAGGCGGGCCTGAACACCGCGGGCTTTGTCAGCGGCTATCGCGGCTCGCCGCTTGGCATGGTCGATCAGCAACTGTGGAAGGCGAAGAAGCTGCTCGACGCGGGCGGCGTGCGCTTTTTGCCGGCGATCAACGAAGAGCTGGGCGGCACGGCCGTACTCGGCACGCAGCGGGTCGAAGCGGACCCCGAGCGCACCGTCGATGGCGTGTTCGCGATGTGGTACGGCAAGGGCCCCGGCGTCGATCGCGCGGGCGACGCGCTCAAGCACGGCAACGCGTATGGTGCGTCGCCGCACGGCGGTGTGCTGGTGGTGGCGGGCGACGATCACGGTTGCGTGTCGTCGTCGATGCCGCATCAGAGCGATTTCGCGATGATGGCGTGGCATATGCCGATCGTGAATCCGTCGAATATCGCCGAGATGCTCGAATTCGGCCTGTACGGCTACGCGCTGTCGCGCTTCTCGGGCGCATGGGTCGGTTTCAAGGCGATCTCGGAGACGGTCGAGTCGGCCTCGAGCGTCGATCTCGACGCGCTCGCCACCCGCTGGCCCGCGCCGGTGGATTACGAGCCGCCCGCGGACGGGCTGCACAACCGCTGGCCCGATCTGCCGAGTCTCGCGATCGAAGCGCGGCTGGCGGCGAAGCTCGACGCGGTCAGGCACTTCGCGCGCGCGAACAGCATCGACAAATGGATCGCGGCGAGCGCGCACGCGAACGTCGGCATCGTCACCTGCGGCAAGGCGCATCTGGATCTGATGGAGGCGCTGCGCCGGCTTGATCTGACGGTTGCTGATCTCGACGCGGCCGGCGTGCGGATCTATAAGGTGGGCCTGTCGTTTCCGCTCGAGACGACGCGGCTCGACGCGTTCGTCGACGGCCTTGCCGAAGTGCTCGTGATCGAGGAGAAGGGGCCGGTCGTCGAGCAGCAGATCAAGGAGCATTTGTACAACCGCGCGCCGGGGGCGCGGCCCGCGGTGCTCGGCAAGCGCGATGCGTCGGGTGCGCCGCTGCTGCCGGAGCTGGGCGAGTTGCGGCCGTCGCGGATTCTGCCGGTGTTCGCCGACTGGCTCGCGCGTCACAAACCCGCGCTCGACAGGCGCGCGCGCGTGGTCGATCTCGTTGCGCCGCGCATCCTGTCGAACCGTGCCGACGCGGTGCGGCGCACGCCGTATTTCTGTTCGGGCTGCCCGCACAACACGTCGACGCGCGTGCCGGAGGGCTCGGTCGCGCAAGCCGGCATCGGCTGCCATTTCATGGCGTCGTGGATGGAGCGCGGCACGACGGGCCTCATTCAGATGGGCGGCGAAGGCGTCGACTGGGCCGCGCACGCGATGTTCACGAACACGCGTCACGTGTTCCAGAACCTGGGCGACGGCACGTATTTTCATTCGGGTATCTTAGCGATTCGGCAGGCAGTGGCCGCCCGCGCGAACATCACCTACAAGATTCTCTATAACGATGCGGTTGCGATGACGGGCGGGCAGCCCGTCGACGGCAGCATCTCGGTGCCGCAGATCGCGCGGCAGGTCGAGGCGGAGGGCGTATCGCGCTTTGTCGTCGTGTCCGACGAGCCGCAGAAGTACGACGGGCATCACGCGCAGTTTCCGGCGGGCACGACGTTTCATCATCGCAGCGAGCTGGATGCGGTGCAGCGGATGCTGCGCGACACGCCGGGCGTCACCGTGCTGATCTACGACCAGACCTGCGCGGCCGAGAAGCGCCGCCGCCGCAAGAAGGGCGAATATCCCGATCCGGACCGGCGGCTCTTCATCAACGAGGCGGTTTGCGAAGGCTGCGGCGATTGCGGCGTGCAGTCGAACTGCCTGTCGGTCGAGCCGGTGGAAACTGCGCTCGGGCGCAAGCGGCGTATCGATCAGTCGTCGTGCAACAAGGACTTTTCCTGCGTGAACGGCTTTTGCCCGAGCTTCGTGACAGTCGAGCATGCGCAGCTCAAGAAGGCGGCCGGCGCCGCGTTCGACGAAGCGGCGCTCGCCGCGCGCGTCGACGCGCTGCCGCAGCCGGCGACGCATCTCGATGCCGCGCCGTTCGATCTGCTGATCACCGGCGTCGGCGGCACGGGCGTCGTGACGATCGGCGCGCTCGTCAGCATGGCCGCGCATCTCGAAGGTAAAAGCGCCTCGGTGCTCGATTTCATGGGCTTTGCGCAAAAGGGCGGCGCGGTGCTGTCGTTCGTGCGGATCGCGTCGTCGCCCGCGTGGCTCAACCAGGCACGCATCGATACGCAGCAGGCCGACGTACTGCTCGCGTGCGACATGGTCGTGGGCGCGAGCGCCGATGCGTTGCAGACGGTGCGGCGCGCACGCACGCGGATCGTCGTCAACACGCATGCGATTCCAAACGCGGCGTTCGTGCGCGATCCGGATGCGGACCTGCATGCGGATGCGCTGCTGGAGAAAATGCGCGATGCGGCAGGCGATGCGTTCCTGACGAGCTGTGACGCGCAGGCGCTCGCGACGAAATTCCTGGGCGATACGGTCGGCGCGAACGTGCTGATGCTCGGCTTTGCGTGGCAGCAAGGCAACGTGCCGGTGTCGCTCGACGCGATGATGCGCGCGATCGAATTGAACGGCGTGGCTGTGCCGATGAATAAGCTCGCATTCTCGATCGGGCGGATGGCCGCGGGCGATGCGGCCGGCCTCGATGCATTGTGGAACGCCCGCCATCCGGTGCACGAGCCGTTGCCGCCGCTCACGCTCGATGCGCTCGTCGCCGATCGCATCGAGCGTCTGGCCGCCTATGGCGGCGCGCGCTATGCCGAGCGTTATCGCGCGCTGGTGGAGGCGGCGCGCGCGACGGGCGACGAACGCGTCGCCCGTGCGGTCGCGACGACATTCCACCGGCTGCTGGCGGTAAAGGACGAATACGAGGTGGCGCGGCTTTACACGGACGGTGCATTCCGCGCGGCGCTCGAGGCGCAGTTCGAAGGTGTGGCGGGCAAGGATTTTCGTGTGCAGTTCCATCTCGCGCCACCTGCGATCGCGAAGGCCGGCAAGGATGGCGGCGCGCCGCGCAAGCGGGCGTTCGGCCAATGGCTTTGGCCGGCGCTCGGCGTGCTCGCGCGTGTGCGCAGCCTGCGCGGCACGCCGCTCGATCCGTTCGGCCGCACGGTCGAGCGCAAGATGGAGCGCGCGCTCGCCGACGATTACGAGACGACGATGCGCCGGGCGCTCGCGGTATTTACGCCGCAAACGGCCGACACGGTTGTGCGGCTTGCCGAGCTGCATGCGAAGGCGCGCGGCTACGGGCACGTGAAGTTCGCGAACGTTGCGGGCGTGAAGCGCGCGGAGCGTGAACTGGCCGCGCAGCTTGCGATCGAGGGGGCCACCAGCGCGGCCGTTACGCGTGCGCTTGACACGTTCAAGGGGGCGGGGGCGCTGCGCGGAATTCCGGTTGTCGTCGCGAAATCCTGATGTCTTGAACGCACAATGAACGGCGGCGGGAATGCGGGCGCGCGTTTTCGCCGCCGGCCGGGTTATACGATACCTTTCTTGCGCGTCGACAGCGCGGCCTCCGACAGATCGATCTCGCGTATCAGCTTGGCGAGCGTTTCGTCGCCGATCTTGCGCTCGCCGCGTAGCCGGTAGAGTGCCGCGCGTTCCGCGCGAAGCGCGGCGATTTTCATCCGCAGTTCCATTTGTTCGGACTGCCTGGCTTCGTCGAGCGGCGTCCTGCCGTCGCCGGCATAGGCGGACAAGCGCCGCCGATACAGATCCATGACGCGCGCGGTCACGTCCGCGCAGCGCGCGGCGGCGGCTTCGTCGAGATCGGCGGCGATCGCGTCGTGCGTCGTGTCGACCGCGCGGATCGCTGCCTGGGCCGTTGCCGCGCGTGCCGCGCGCTCTTCGTGCGCATGCGGATTGTGCGTCGGACGCACGCCGCGCAGCAGCAGCGGCAGCCCGGCCACCGCCACGGCGATCGAGCCGAGAATGACGCCCGATGCGATGAAGATCGCGGTATCGCGGCCGGCGAGCGGCGTGCCGTCGGCGAGTGCGACCGGGATCGACAGCACGCCCGCAAGCGTAATCGCGCCGCGCACGCCACCTACCGTCATCACCGCGATCGTGCGCAGCCCGGCCATCGTGCCGGTGAGGCCGTGCTTGGCCGCGCGGCGGCTCGCGATCCAGCGCAGCAGCCAGACCCACGTGAAACGGATCGCGTACAACGCGACGAGCATCGCCGCGACATAGCCGATCATCATGCCGACGAGCACGTCGCTCGTATGGTGCGCATCGACGAGCGCGCGGCCGATGATGTGCGGCAATTGCAGCCCGAGCATGATGAACACCATGCCGTTGAACACGAATTCGATCATCGCCCACGTGCTTTCGGCGCGCACCCGCGCGGCGACGGTGCTGCTGCGCGAGAAGCTCGTATAGTTCATCATCATCCCGGACGCGACAGCCGATAGGATGCCTGACAAACCGAGATGCTCGGCAATCAGATACGACGCGAACGGCACGAGCAGCGTCATCACGATGCCGGGCGCGGGGTCGCCTTCCTGCGATGCGTTCAGAAAGCGTGTGGACAGCGTGCTGAACAGCCATGCGAGCAGCGCGCCCACGACGAGGCCGCCCGATGCAACGATCACAAAGCTGATCGCCGCGTCGCGCAGCGAGAACATGCCGGTCAGCGCGGCGGCAATCGCGAATTTCAGCGCGACGAGGCCCGATGCGTCGTTCATCAGCGCTTCGCCTTCGAGGATGTGCATGAGCTGCGGCGGAATGCGCCCCTTGCCGGCGATACCGGACAGCGCGACCGCATCGGTCGGCGACAGCACGGCGGCGAGTGCGAACGCGACCGGCAACGGCATGCCGGGAATCAGCCAGTGCGCGAAATAGCCGACGGCGAGCACCGTCGCGAACACGAGGCCGAACGCGAGCATCAGGATCGCGCGCCGCTGCAGATACAGTTCGCGCTTAGGAATGCGCCAGCCGTCCGCGAACAGCAATGGCGGAATGAACAGCAGCATGAAAATTTCGGGATCGAACGTGACGTGCAGATTGAACTTCGGCCACGCGAGCACCGCGCCGATGGCAATCTGGATCAGCGGTAACGGCAGGCGCGGCAGCGGCAGCACGCGCGTCATCACGCCGGACAGCGCTACGGCGAGCAACAAAATCAGAACTGTGAAGACGATTTCCATCGGTATGCGAAACGGGGAAACAACGGTACGCAGTGTAACGCGCATGAAAGATGCACGACGGGAAAAGCTGCGGCGCGGTTCGCACCGTAATGGTGCGAGCCGGCTCCGTCGATAGGCACGGCAATAGATCGGGGACCGAAATATTCGGTGTCGGGTTCTCCGGAGCCTGTTCGCGCGAACGAATGGGCTTGTCTGGCGGCCGGCCCGATGAATGGATTTTTCAAAATCGGCGGGACGTGTGCCGCCGGCCACATTGCGACTCCGTGCCCGCATGCGCCGCGCGGCGTGTCGCGGCGGCCAGGCCGGGGCGATGCACGTTCGCCAGCCTGTCACACGCAGAGGAGGCCAAGCTGAGCACGGAGCTTGCTTAACGCTAGGCGAAAACTAAGATCAAACAACCGAGGACCACTTATGACAATCCGCGAGTCGCGTATTCTGCCTGTCGACGTTTTCGTCGTGCGGAGGGCTGCTGCATGATCACGGTTCAACAGGAGCGTCCGGTTGCCGCGTCGCCATACCGCTTCGAAGCAGAGGTGACCTCGGGCCTCGCGCGCGTTGCCGCGCAGCATCACGATCTCACGCTGACGAGCGTGTTTCAGCCGATCTTCAGTTTGTCCCATATGCGCGCGGTCGGCTACGAGGCACTGTTGCGCGCGCACGATTCGCTCGATCGCCCGGTATCGCCGCTCGACGTGCTCGGCGAAGCGGCGCGCCACGGCGAGGCCACGCAGGTCGAGCGGCTCGCGCAGGCGCTTCATCTCGAAAACTTCTCGCGTTTCGGCGCGCAGCGCGAATGGCTGTTTCTCAACGTGGACCCCGGCGTGCTGACCGATCCGTTTCAGGCCGCCGCGCTGTTCGCGAATCTGAAGCGGTTGAGTATTTCACCGCGGCGCGTCGTGCTCGAAGTGATCGAGCAGCGTGCGGAGGATCTCGAGCGGCTCGCCGATGCGGTGCGCGGGTTGCGCGAACAAGGTTTTCTGATCGCGCTCGACGATTTCGGCGCCGGCCATTCGAATCTCGAGCGGATCTGGCAATTGAATCCGGATATCGTGAAGCTCGACCGTATCATGCTGTCGCACGCACAGCATCGCACGGGCGTCACGGCGGTCCTGCACGGGCTTGTCACGCTGCTGCACGAGGCGGGCAAACTCGTGTTGATCGAAGGCATCGAAACGGAGCACGAAGCGCAGATCGCGCTGTCTTGCGAAGCGGATTTCGTGCAGGGCTACTACTTCGGCCGTCCCGCGCCGGGGCTGCCGGACGGCGCGGCGGCGTGCGCCTGCATCGGCGAGCTGACCGAGCGTTTTCGCGAGCAAACCGAAGCGCGCGAGCGGCGCGACGCGCAGCGGCTCGCGCCGTATCTGCGCGCGTTCGAGCGCGCGGCCGAGCGCCTGGCGGCAGGCGAGCCGCTCGACGAAGTCTGCTGGAATTTCCTCGCGCTCGATCATGCCGCACGCTGTTTCCTGCTCGACGAACGCGGGCGGCAGGCCGGACGCAATGTGATGCTGCGCGCAGACCGCGCATCGCATGAGACCCGCTTTCTGCCGCTTGCCGACGCGCAGGGCGCGAACTGGCTGAGACGTCCGTATTTCCGCAGTGCCATCGCCGAGCCGGGGCGCGTGCATGTGACACGGCCTTATCTGTCCATCAACGAGGCGCTGCCATGCGTGACGTTGTCGGCCGCGATTCGCGTCGGCGATGCGTTATGCGTGCTTTGCGGCGATATCGATTGGATCGACGATCCGGATTCCCCGGCCGCCGCACGCGTTGCATGTTGATCGCATAAGTCCGTGCGCTAGGCCGTGCCGGCGAAGTTGCTCAACCTGTGCTGGGCGTTTTTTTGCGTTACGGCAGGCGATGCCATTCCGCGCGCCACTCTATTTCGCCATCGGTTTGCGCGACGGGATTAATAAATTAGTCATACGGATCAATCTAAGATAAGCCAAGAGCAATGCCATTGAGAGGGCCATATGAGAGAACCGGGAAGAAAGAACGAATATAAAAAACAACGCAGTATTCGCAACGCCGACGAAATCCAACGCGCACGCCGCTGGCGAATGCTGCGCAACGGCGTGGCGAGCGTGGCGCTCTTCGGCGCCGCGACGAGCGCGTTTGCGTGGGGCGATGTCGGGCATGAAGTCGTCGCGAAGATCGCCGATCATTACCTGACCGACCAGACCCGCATCGCTGTCAACGCGATTCTCGCGACCGACACGAGCGGCCTGACCGCCACCGATATCGCGAGCGAAGCGACCTGGGCCGACAAGTACCGCGCGTCGCATTCGAACACGTCGCAGTGGCATTACGTGGATACCGAAATCGCCACCGGCGACATCGATGCCGCATGCTTCGGCCATCCGCCGTTGCCTCTGAACACGGTAGCCTCGCAGGGGCCGGCGCAGGCGTGCGTGGTCGACAAAATCGATCAGTTCGTCAAGGAGCTGAATGCGGCCGATACTTCGCCATCCGAACGGTTGCTCGCGCTGCAATTCATCCTTCATTTCGTCGGCGACGAACATCAGCCGCTGCATTCGAGCGATGACAACGATAGCGGCGGAAATTCGAAGCACGTGTCCGCGACCGGTTTCAAGTCGGGCAATCTGCACTCGTACTGGGACACGGCCTTCGTCACGCAACTGGGCACCAGCGCGGACGACATCGCGTCGAAGCTGATCCAGCAAATCACGCCGGCCGACGTGACCAATTGGCAAACGCTGACGCCGCGCGACTGGTCGCTGGAGGCGTTCGGCGTGGCGAAGCAGGATGCGTACGGCAAGCTGCCGCAACCGAACGCCAGCGGCGTTTATGTGTTGCCGAGCAGCTATGTGAGCACTGCAGAAGCCGATGTGTCGCTGCAGCTGCGGCGTGCGGGCGTGCGTCTCGCCAGCGTATTGAATCAAGCGAATCTGACAGCGCCGAAGACGCAGAGCAAGCCTGCTGCCGCGCTACTGGTTTCGCCGTTCGGGCGGTGACGCGTTCTGTGCGGGTTCGATGGATGCGTCGCGCGCGTTGACGATACGCATGATTCAGATGTCTCGCCTATCTCCGGAATGAATGGGTATTCGAGCTTCACGATCGTCAATGGATGAGATCGATGCGTTATTGCTTCAAAATATTTTCCTGTTTTATTTAGAGATTCGAGCGACGACAAAATGGTCAAAGTATTTTGTTGTATTTGATATGTAATGTACATAACATAAACATTTCTAGTCGTTCGATATATTACGATCCGCTTTCGTCATATTTTATGTCGTAAGCGTAATTTGAAATCTCTACATTTACAGGAGAGCGTAATGAGTATGGTCGAACTCGTTGAAGAGGAAATCCGGGCAGTGTCGGGCGGCACGTGGAATCCGCCCAGCATTTCGACGTTGCCCGGCATTATCTCTGCGTTGCCCGGTATTGTCTCCGCCTTGCCCGGCATCATCTCGGACATCATTGCCAACTTTCCTCATGATTGGATCAGCACGCTTCCCATGCCGATCGGAGGTTCTGAAGTCAAGCCGATTCCGTTTTAATGTCGGCGTCAACGGAATATCGCTGATTTAATCGGCATATGACGAAACGAGAGCGCCGGCTGAATTCATTCTTGGTTGGCGCTCTCCAAATATAAATGGCAAGCCGGGATGAGAACGAATCCTCTCGGTTTTGAGTTTTGTGAAATATTTGATTATTGCTCGACGATGGTTGATTTTCGTCGTCGGAGCAAGCGGCGCGTGCTCTGCGTCGGCGCCTGCCGAAACGCAGCCCGCATCGGCCGAAGACCTTCATTTCTCATTCTCCATTCTTTCAAAAACATTCACATTCGCGTCACATCGCCCCCGTATCGTCCTTTCGATTTTGAAAGCAATCACAACGACGACGGGAAACCGAAATGAAGCGAGTGAGATTAGTGGCGCTCCTGTGCGCGAGCGTCTTCGCGGCGGCGGGCTGCGGCAGCGACGATTCGCCCCAGGCGGGTACGCCGGGCGGCGGTACGCAAACGGCCGCGCGCAACGTGATTTTCTTCCTGGGCGACGGCATGGGGATCACCACGCTGACCGCCGCACGCATCTATGCGCTCGGCGAGGACGGCGCGCTCACGCTCGACACGCTGCCTGAAACGGCATTCGTGAAGACCTATTCGAACGACGCGCAGGTGACGGACAGCGCGCCGTCGATGTCCGCATACATGACGGGCGTGAAGACCAACAACGAAGTGATCTCGATGACGCCCGACACCAAGGCGATCGAGCCAAGCGCGAATCTCACCGGCAATTGCGGGGCGAACAACGGCAAATCCGCGCGAACGCTGCTTGAGATCGCGAAGGCCAGCGGCATGGCGACGGGCGTCGTCACGACCACCCGCGTCACGCACGCGACGCCGGCCGCGACCTATGCGCACGTCTGCCACCGTGACGCGGAAAACGACATCGCCGCGCAGCTCGTGCCGGGCGGCGCAGGCTACAACGCGGCGCTGTCCGACGGCGTCGACGTCGTGCTGGGCGGCGGCCTGCAATTCTTCGTGCCCAAGGACGCGGGCGGCAAGCGTGCCGATGGCCGCCATCTGGTCAATGAGCTGAAGGCGAAGGGCTATGCGTTCGCACAGAACCGCGACGAACTGCTCGCCGCCGATGCGACGAAGGGCGGCAAGCTCGTCGGCTTGTTCACGTCGAGCCATATGAGCTACGACCTCGACCGCAACGCGACGAAGGAGCCGAGCCTCGCCGAGATGACGACGCGCGCGCTCGACGTGCTGCAAAGGAATGCGAACGGTTACTTTCTGATGGTCGAGGGCGGCCGCATCGACCATGCGCTGCACGACACCAACGCGAAGCGCGCGCTGCAGGATACGGTCGCGTTCGACAACGCGATCAAGGCAGCGCTGGACAAAGTGCGCAAGACCGATCCGGATTTGAAGAACACGCTCATCGTGGTCACCGCCGACCACGACCACACGCTCGTGCTGAACGGCTACGCGGCGCGTACCGGCAAGACGGAGGCGGGCAAGCCAGGCGTGCTCGGCGTGCTGCGCAATTACCAGAACGGTGCGATCGCGAAGGATGCGGATGGCGCGCCGTACACGATCATCGGCTTCGGCAACGGCGAAAACCGCGTGCAGGGCAGCCGCGCGGGCACGAATCTCACCGACGCGGTGACGGGCGCCGACGACTACCGCCAGGAAGCGGTCGTGCGCATGGACAAAGGCAATGAGACGCATGGCGGCACCGACGTATTTCTCGGTGCGATCGGCCGCGGCGCCGAGAATTTTCATGGCGTGATCGAGAACAACAAGGTGTTCGAGCTGGTGCGCAACGCGGTGCAGCTTTGAGCACGGCATCGGTCAATAGGGGAAACAGCATGACAAAGATTCAGCGCGTCGCGGCAGCGACGATCGCCGCAGCGGTTTTGACGGGCGGCTTCGGTTCCGCGGCGCATGCCGCAGGACAGGCGAAAAACGTGATTTTCTTTCTCGGCGACGGCATGGGGCCGACGACCGTCACTGCGAGCCGCATCTATAAGGTTGGTGAGGCCGGCCAGCTCACGATGGAGAAGCTGCCGCGCACCGCCCGCATCAAGACTTTTTCGAACGATGCGCAGACCACCGACAGCGCGCCGTCGATGTCCGCGTATATGACCGGCGTGAAGATGAACAACGAAGTGCTGTCGATGACGTCCGATACGGTCGCGGTCGCACCCGGCACCGACGCGAACGGCAACCGCACGGTCAACAACTGCAGCGCGAGCAACGGCAAGCCGGCGCAGACGCTGCTGGAGCTTGCGAAAGCGCACGGCAAGGCCGTGGGCGCGATCACGACCACCGAGCTTACGCACGCCACGCCCGCGGCGACCTACTCGCACATCTGCCACCGCGATGCGCAATATCACATCGCCGCGCAGGCCGTGCCGGGCGGCGTGGGCTACAACGCCGCGCTCGGCGACGGCGTCGACGTGCTGATGGGGGGCGGCCGCAACCATTGGACGCCGTTCGATCCGGTCACCAACAAGCGCGGCCGCGCGGACGGGCGCGACCTGCTCGCCGAGTTGCGTGCGAAGGGCTATGCGGTTGCGGCGACCAAGGATCAGCTCGCGCAAGCGGGCGGCAACAAGCTGATCGGCCTGTTCAGCTCGACGAGCCATCTCGAGTACGAACTCGATCGCGTCGCCGGCAAGGGCGAGGGCGCAACGCAGCCGAGCCTCGCGGAGATGACCGCGAAGGCGATCGACGTATTGTCGAGGAACCCGAACGGTTATTTCCTGATGGTCGAGGGCGGCCGCATCGATCACGCGCTGCACGGCACCAATGCGAAGCGCGCGCTCGAAGATACCGTGGCGTTCGACGAAGCGATTCGCACTGCGCTGTCGAAAGTCGATCTGTCGAACACGCTGATCGTCGTCACGGCCGACCACGATCACACGATGACGATCAACGGTTATTCGAAGCGAGGCAATCCGATTCTCGACATCAGCCGCAACTACCGCGACGGCCAGCCGAGCAAGGACGCGGACGGCAACACGTACACGACGCTCGTGTTCGGCAACGGCGCGAACCGGCCGAACGTGCGCACGTCGGTCGATTCGGCGAGCGCGACACACGAAGCGTATCTGCAGGAAGTGGGTGTGCGGCTCGGCAGCCCCGGCTCGGAGACGCACGGCGGTGGCGACGTGATGTTGTTCGCCGACGGCGCCGATGCGAAGGCGTTCAAGGGCACGCTCGACAACACGAAGGTGTTCGGCCTCGTGAAGTCGGCGTTCGGGTTTTGAGCGAGGCGGCTGCGGCGATGCGAATCGAGGTGATGAAACGAAGCGCCGTGCGGCGTGTGCGCGCGGCATGGATCGCGGGCGTCGCGGCGCTTGCCGCTGCCCCCGTGCTTGCCGCAGCGCCCGATCTCGACGCAGTGCTGCTGCACGAGAGCCGCGCGACCAGCGCGGACGGCGTGACACGCACGGTCGTCTATCGTGAGCGGATGGTGCGTCGCGAAGGGCATGTATGGGTCGAGCGCGTTCGGCTTGCCGGTGCGGCGCGCGCCGACGAGCATGACGATCACGTGCCAAGTCATATTCACGACGCCGATGCCCGCAGCGAAGCCGATACGCATCGCGCGCGCCATGCGTCGGCCGTGTCGCGCGAATATGCGCGCCCGGCCTCCGCTCACGCGCATGCGGGGCACAAGCATTTCAATTTCGATGCGGCGGCGCGGCACGTGACGAACGACGGCGGCAACGTGCGCATCGAGTACGTGGATGCAGCCGAACGCACGATCGTCAACGTGCCGCCGACCGAGTTCGAGACGACGGGCTTCGACGGCTCGTGGGACAACGCGTTCTACATCACGCCGCCGTCGCAGTTGAAGCGGCTGAACGCCAAGACGGCGGCCGGGCCGCAGCCCGGCACGCGCTGGTACGAGCAGACAATCGCCGGGCGCGGCTTGAACCGTATTTTGTGGAGCGATGCGTTGCAGGCGCCGCTCGTCGTCGAATACCGCAGCACGGACGGCAGCGTGACGCGCAAGCTGACGCTCACGCCCGCGCCGCGCGCGAAAACGCCGCCGTGGCGGCAGCTCGCGTCGTATTCGCGCAAGGAGTATGAGGACTATCTCGATTGACCGGCGTGGCGCGTAGGGCGTTTGCGTCCGGCGTCGGTTGATGGGCGGCGCCGGCGCCAAACGGACGCGGCCAGACGCAGCGCATCCGATGATCGATATGCCGGCGTGCGCGTGTCTGGCGGCCCCACGCACGCGGCGGCAAACACGTCATGCGCGCAGCGCGCGTGACGTGTGCGTTGAGATTCAGGCGCCGGGCTGATTTGTCTCGCTCGCGGTGATGCCGAGCCGCGCGAGCAACTTGCGGTCCGCTTCCGTGCGCGGGTTGCTCGTCGTCAGCAGTGCGTCGCCGTAGAACATAGAGTTCGCGCCCGCCAGGAAGCACAGCGCCTGCATCGAGTCGTCGAGCTGTTCGCGGCCGGCCGAAAGCCGCACCATCGCCTTCGGCATCGTGATCCGCGCCACTGCGATCGTGCGCACGAACTCGAACGGGTCGAGCTTTTCCGCATGTTCGAGCGGCGTGCCTTCGATCGCAACCAGATTGTTGATCGGCACCGATTCCGGATACGGATTCATGTTCGCGAGCTGCGTGATGAGTCCCGCTCGCTCGCGGCGCGATTCGCCCATGCCGATGATCCCGCCGCAGCAGACGTTGATGCCGGCGTCACGCACGCGCTCGAGCGTGTCGAGACGGTCCTGGTAGGTACGCGTCGAAATCACCTGGCCGTAGAATTCGGGCGACGTGTCGAGGTTGTGGTTGTAGTAGTCGAGCCCCGCGTCGGCAAGCGCCTTCGCCTGATGCTCTTCCAGCATGCCGAGCGTCACGCAGGTTTCGAGGCCCATGTCTTTCACGCCGCGGATCATCTGCTGAATCGGCTCGAGGTGCCGGTCCTTCGGATTGCGCCATGCCGCGCCCATGCAAAAGCGCGTCGCGCCGTTGGCCTTCGCGGCGCGTGCGGCGGCGAGCACCTCGTCGACTTCCATCAGCTTACTTGCCTGCAGACCGGTGTCGTGGTGCGACGATTGCGAGCAGTAGCCGCAATCTTCCTCGCAGCCGCCGGTTTTGATCGACAGCAGCGTCGAGAGCTGGATCGCGTTTGCATTGAAGTGCTCGCGATGCACTTGCTGCGCGCGGAACAGCAGATCGTTGAACGGCAGCTCGTAGAGTGCGATCACGTCGGCCACGCGCCAGCGCGGCGCGACGGGCGCGGCCACGGGCGTTTCGGCAGCGGCGGTTTGAGCTTGAGTCATGTCGGTCATCCTTCGAAGCGGGGATCGATTCTTCAAAATTAGCGCCATGGTAGGCGAAAAATCAGCGCGGCGCGGCGGCGCGTTGCGTATTCAATAAACGGTCGATATCGAGCGCGTGCGATGCGGCGTCCGGCGACGGCGGGCTCATATGCGCGATGTCGCCGACGAGTGGCGCGCGATGCTCGCGTTCGAGCCACGCGCGCAGCGTGTCGACGTTCTCGTCGGCGAAGCGCATCGCCGGATCGATACGGTTCGCGACCCAGCCGGCGATCGCGAGGCCGCGCGCGGCAATCGCGTCGGCGGTGAGCAGCGCGTGGTTGATGCAGCCGAGCCGCACGCCGACCACGAGCAGCACCGGCAGCCCGAGCGCGACCGCGAGATCGGCCGTGTCGCGCGTGCCGTCGAGCGGCACGCGAAAGCCGCCGACGCCTTCGACGATCACGACGTCGGCCGCTTCGCATGCGCGGCGGTGAGCCGCGGCGACCGTGCCGATGTCGAGCGCGACGCCGTCGAGCGCGGCCGCGATGTGCGGCGCGGCAGGCTCCTTGAGCAGGAACGGCGTGCGGATCGCGTCCGGCAGCGCGACGCTTGCCGCGGCGTCGAGCTGGTCCGCGTCCTCATTGCGCCACGCGCCGTCGCGCTCATACGCACCGGCCGCAATCGGCTTCAGTGCGGCCGCGCGCAGCCCGGCGCGCGTGAAACCGCGCAGCAGCGCGGCCGATATGAAAGTCTTGCCGATCTCGGTATCGGTGCCCGTCACGAAAAAGGAAAACGGTGCGTTCATGCGGCGATGGAGTGGATGGTGGGCGATGCGTTGGCCGGCATGTCGGCCGGCACGCTGAGTGCGGCGTCGAGGCGCGCGAGATCGTCGAACGAATGCGCGGCCGACAGCGAGATGCGCAGCCGCGACGTGCCGGCGGGTACCGTCGGCGGCCGGATCGCGGGCACCCAGAGGCCCTGCGCGTCGAGCGCGCGCATCGCGGCGAGCGTGTCGTCGTTGCTGCCGATCACGAGAGGCTGCACGGCGGTATGCGAGTCGACCGGCTGCCAGCGCGTGCGCCGCAGAATGGCGCGGGTGCGCTCGATCAGCGCGGCCAGATGCGCGCGTCGCGCGTCGCCTTCGCCGCCGGCGATGATCTTGAGGCTCGCGGATACCGCGTATGCGACGCAGGGTGGCGCCGCCGTCGTGAAAATGTAGCTGCGCGCGCGTTGGATCAGCCATTCGATCACGGTTTCGTGCGCGACGACGAACGCGCCAGCGACGCCCGCCGCCTTGCCGAGCGTGCCGATACCGACGATGTTCGGCGAGCGCAGCGCGTGCGCGGCGAGCGCGCCGCGCCCTTGCGGGCCGAGCACGCCGAAGCCGTGCGCGTCGTCGACGACGAGCCACGCATCGTGCGCTTCGGCGAGCGCGACGAGGCGCTCGAGCGGCGCGATGTCGCCGTCCATGCTGAACACCGTGTCGGAGACGATCAGCTTCGTCTTCGCAGCGCAGGCGGTGAGCTGTGCGTCGAGCGCGGCCATGTCGCAGTGCGGGTAGATCTGCACGTCGGCGCGCGCGAGCCGCGTGCCGTCGATCAGCGACGCATGGTTCAGCGCATCCGAGAAAATCGTCGCGCCGCGGCCGGCCAGCGCAGTGAGCGCGGCGAGATTGGCCATGTAGCCGGTGCTGAAGTACAGCGCGCGCGGCGCGTCGCAGAAGCCGCCGCAGAACGCCGCCAGCTCGTCCTCGAGCGTGGCGTGCGCGCGCGAGTGGCCGCCGAGCAGGTGCGAGCCGCCGCTGCCCGAGCCATAGCGGCGCGCGCCTTCGGCTAATGCTTCGATCAACTGAGGATGCGAGGCGAGCCCGAGATAGTCGTTGCTCGCGAAGCCGACGATCTCACGGCCGTCGACCGTCATATGCGCGCCGCACGCGGTGTCGGCCACGCGTCTTGCGCGGTGCAGCCCTTGCGCGTCGATATCGGCGAGGCCGCGTTCAAGCGAGGCAAGCAGGCGCGTCATGCGTGAGTCTCCGAAAGGGTGGCATCGAGCGTGTCGCGCGTGCGCGCTGCGAGCCACGTGATTTCGGCGTCGTCGAGAATGTATGGCGGCATCAGATAGACCGTCGTGCCGATCGGGCGCAGCAGCGTTTCGCGGGCCAGCGCGTGTTCGAAGAAGCGGCGCGCGAAGCGTTTGGCGGCGTCGCCTTCGAGCGCGACGTCGAACGCGAAGATCGTGCCGCGCTCGCGCAGATGGCGCACGTTCGGATGCTCGGCAAGCGGCGCGAGCGCAGCGCGCATCAACGCCGATTTGCGCGCATTGTCGGCGAGCACGTCACGCGCATCGAACAGATCGAGCGTGGCGAGCGCCGCGCGGCACGCGAGCGGGTTGCCCGTATACGAATGCGAATGCAGGAAGCCGCGCGTGACGTCGTCGTCGTAGAACGCATCGAAGATGGCATCGCGCGACAGCACGAGCGACAGTGGCAGATATCCTCCGCTGATGCCCTTCGACAGGCACAGGAAGTCCGGCCACACGCCGGCTTGCTCGCATGCGAAGAACGTGCCGGTGCGCGCGCAGCCGACCGCGATCTCGTCGGCGATCAGATGCACGTCGTGCGCGTCGCACAGCGCGCGCAGGCCGCGCACGTATGACGGATCGTGCATCGCGAAGCCGGCCGCGCACTGCACGAGCGGCTCGACGATCAGCGCGGCGATCTTGTCGCCGCGCTCGGCAAGGAGCCGCTTGGCGTCGTCGAGCGCGCGCGCGGCCACGTCCGCGGCCGTCTCGCCGTCCTGCGCGCCGCGCGCGTCCGGCGACGCGACGACGTGCGCCGTGCGGATCAGCGGATCGTATGCGTCCTTGAAGAGCGCGACGTCGGTCACGCCGAGCGCTCCGATCGTCTCGCCGTGGTAACCGTTCGCAATGCAGACGAATTCGCGCTTGTCGCCGCGGCCGCGATTGCGCCATGCATGAAAGCTCATTTTCAGCGCGATTTCGACGGCCGACGCGCCGTCGGATGCGAAGAATGCATGGCCCAGCGTGTGCCGGGTGAGCGCTGCAAGCCGCTCGGCGAGTTCGACCGCCGGCTCGTGCGTGCAGCCGGCGAGCATCGCGTGTTCGAGCGTGTCGAGCTGCGCCTTTAGCGCCGCGTTGATTTGCGGATTCGCGTGACCGAACAGATTGACCCACCACGAGCTGATCGCGTCGAGATAGCGGCGGCCCGCGTGATCGATGAGCCACGCGCGTTCGCCGCGCGCAAGCGCAATGAGTGGCAGCTGCTCGTGATGCTTCATCTGCGTGCAAGGGTGCCAGACCGCACGCAGGCTGCGCGCGACCCAATCGTCGGTTGCGTGTGTGTTCAAGACAACTCCGGGGCGAAAACGCGTCGAGTGCGCGAAGCGCATGGTTCTCGTTTTGCGGGATCGTGATAGCCAAGGGCCCGATCGGATGGCAAAAAACGCGTGCGTATAAAACCAAAACCGGGCTGAGATTAGCGTGTTTTTCGTGTTGATGCAGCAGCAGTTACAAAACGTCAGCGCCTTGTCTGGCGCGGAGTTCGGCGCATTTCGCGACGGCTCGCGGCGGTTCGGTACAAATCGCTCGAATAAGCGGCAGAAGATGACGGCAAAGCGTCGCTACCCGCCGGGCGGGAATGGGGAGAAAACTCGAAAAGGCGGGGAGGTGGCGAATGAAGAAGCGGGCGCGCCGCGCAAGCGGGTGGCGGCCAATCGCGGCAACGGGAAAGGGGACGCCGCGCGGCGTCGAAATGCGATTCGTCTATCGATTCCGGCAGGCGTTCATTCGACCGGATTTCGAGAACGCCGATTCTCATTCGAGTGCGGCATTCGAATGCGATCGATCAAAACGGCGATGAAAGGCAATGCGTGTGCTGTGTGCCGTGTGCCGGATCGGAGTTAAAAGCGGTTATAAAACGGATCAATCGAAACCGCTTTATCGGGCAACGTGGGTATTCGATTCGCGATATTCGATTGCGGCGATGAATGTGTGCGCCGCGTGTCGTCGATAAAAAATAAGTCAGAATCTTCTGGGTATCTGCGGCGATGGTTCAGCCGGTTTGCCGGATGCGATTGCACGCGGCATAGGCGCTGCCGACCGGCGTGGCGGCTTCCGGACGAATGGCGCACCGTGCATCGGGGTTTTGATTTTTACCGGAGTGATCGCAAGCGTATGAACCCGTGTGCGGCAGGGCGCGCGATGCCCGGTGTCTATGCAGACACGCGCACCCTGCCCTAGACGCAATTCGAAACGAAATGCCGTGTTCAGCGGCTCGCCAATGCGCGCGCGCTGGCCGAATCGGGCGCGGCGGACGTATCCGCCGTGCGCGCGTCCTCGCCACGCCAGACCACGCGATCGTCGACCGCGTATAGCTGGCATGGCCCGGCTTCCTGCTTGCGGCAGCTTTCGAGCGCGAGCGCCATCGGATCGTCGCCGCCTTCAGCCCACGACCATGCGCCCTGCGTCGACACGGCGAACGCGCGGCTCGGCTGATGCGCGAGGAAGCGCCGATAGGCCGCGCGGCCTGCTTCGTCGATGAACGGCACCGCGCTGACCGTATCGATCGCCGCGTAACCGCTCGCCTTCGGCGCGAGCGGGTTGGCGACCGCATAGCGCACCGCGGTCGGCAGCTTGAGCCGCGACAGGAACGTTTCGACCGACGGCCACCAGATCGGCACGCCGTCGCGGTCGACGATCAGCCGGTGCGCGTCATCCTTGTAGCGGCCGAAATCGACGAACAGCGTGCTTGCGCCATGCGCCATGTACGCGTCGCGCGCTTGCGCGACCAGCTCGGGCGACCACACCGAATCGTTGTCGCCATACAGCCATAGCGATGGCACGCGCGTATGCGAGCCATAGGCGTCGAATGCATCGACGAGATGCTTTTGCCACGCGTCGCAGAGATCCTGCCGCAATCCACCGGAGAAATTGATGATGCCGCGCACGCCATGCGCGGCCTCGGTGCCGTATGCGAGCGATACGAGTCCGCCATGAGACGTGCCGGCGACCACGACGCGCCGCGCGTCGACATACGGCTGCGCCGACATATAGGCAAGCGTCGCGGCTACGTCGCGCGCCTGCGCGAGGCCGTTGCGCCCGACGTCGCAGCCTTCCTGCATATAAGTGCCGCCCGAGCCCGCGAAGCCTTCGCGATTCGGCGCGACTACCGCGTAGCCGCGCCGCACGAATTCGCGTGCGAACGAAAGCGGCCGGCTGCGCGGCTGCGCGCGCGTATCGCCCGGATTCTTGCCGTGATTGAAGACGACGAGCGGGAACGGGCCGGGCCCGTCGGGCTTGAACACCGTCGCTTCGAGCATCACGCCGTCCGCGGCGGCGACCGGGATATGGACGACGGTTTCGTTCAGGCTCGCGGCGACGGGCGGCAGATCCGAATCGCCGTAATCGAAGCGTTCGGCATACGCGAAGGTGGGCGCAGCGGCGGGCTGATCGGACGAGGCCTGATGGGCCGGCAGCGTGCCGGCATGCGCGGCCGACAGTGCGCACGCCGCGATCCATCCTGTCCACGCCTTTTTGTTGCCGAATGCCATTGGTCAGTCCGTCACCGCTGATACAAGCAAATGGGAGCCATCGTAGCCCGACAAATTTCGATTGCGCAACGCCGGAATAACCCGGCGTTCGCGATAGCGGCGGTTTGCGGGCGCGGGCTGGCGCTGCCGCTGGCATCGCAGGCTCAGAGGTTATCCGGCGGCAATGGCGGCAACGCAGGTGGCAGGCGCAGCCGGCAGGCACGGAGGCGGCCGAATGCGCCGACGCGGGCATTGCCGCGAACATCACGTCATCGCGAATGCCGACGGATCGTTCGCCTGCCTGGCGCAGGCGGCGCGACGTGCTCACTCATCCAATCGCGGCGCATTGCGGCCTGCGCCATTGACGTGAGTTCACCGCGCGCGGCCGAAAAGTGGGCTGCCCCTCAGATGCCGTCGCGATGCGCAGGCAAAATTGGGGCGGGGCTGGTGACGCAGACACAATCGCTCACGCGAGAGCGGAAAAGCGAAGGGGACCAATTCCTCCTCCTGATACGCGAACCTTGGAGCTATTGATGACTCAAGTATTCGATCGACAACGTCGACGGATTGCCGTTATTCCCGCCGCCGTGCTGTTCGGCTTGTCGCTGGGGCTTGCCGCTCAACCGTCCATGGCCGCGCCGGCCGCGAACGGATGGTCGGTGGCGGGACAGAATCTGCGCAATACCCGCTCGCAGTCCGACCAAACCGCACTCAACGTGAACAACGCGGGCAGGCTCGCCCTGAAATGGTCGCGCACCGTCCACGGCGACGTGTCCGCGACGCCGGCCGTGGTCGACGGCGCCGTTTATTTCCCCGACTGGGGCGGCTATCTGACCAAGCTCGATGCGGCCACCGGCAAGCTCATCTGGGAACGCCGCATCGACAGTTATGCGGGCGAGCCGCCGTCGGCGGTGTCGCGCACCAGCCCCGCGGTGGTCGGCAATACGGTGTATATCGGCGATCAGAATGGCGCGCACGTTCTCGCGATCGATGCGGCGAGCGGCAATCTCCTCTGGAGCACGGCGATCAATTCGCATCCTTATGCAATCGTCACGCAGTCGCCGATCGTGCATGCCGGCGTGGTTTACGTCGGGGCGTCGTCGACGGAGGAGGCCGCCGCCGCGGACGTGCCCAACTACCCGTGCTGCAGCTTCCGGGGTTCGTTCTCCGCGCTCGATGCGAAGACCGGACGGATCAAATGGACCACCTATACGGTGCCGCAGAACAACGGCGCGCCTGGAGGCTACAGCGGCGGCGCGGTGTGGGGCAGCACGGCCGCCATCGACGTGCCGGGCAAGACCGTGTTCATCACGACCGGCAACAACTATTCGGTGCCCCAGTCCGCGAACCAATGTCAGGTCGCGGGCGGGAGCATGGCGCAGTGCCTGAGTCCGGACGACCATGTCGATTCGGTCCTCGCGCTGGACATGGCAACCGGCCGGATCAAGTGGAGCACTGGCGTACAAGGCTTCGACACGTGGAATATCGCGTGCAACCAGCCGGGCACCAATGCGCAGAATTGCCCGCCGTCGCCGGGGCCGGATTTCGACTTCGGCGCCGGGCCCACTCTGCTCACCGTTCACGACCGTCCCGGCAAGCCGCAACTGCTGGTCGGCGCCGGTCAGAAGAGCGGCGTCTACTGGCTGCTCGACGCGCAGACAGGCGCGATCCGCTCGAGCACGGTGGTGGGCCCCGGCTCCGCGCTCGGCGGCATCGAGTGGGGTACGGCGACCGACGGCAAGCGCATTTACGTGGCGAATGCCGACTATGACCGAGTGCCGTACACGGTCAACGGAAAGAGCGTGACGGTCGGCTCGTTCGCCGCGATCGATCCGGCGACGGGCAAGATTCTCTGGCAAGTGGCCGACCCGTCCGGCAACGCGCTCACCATCGCGCCCGTGAGCGTCTCCAATGGCGTGGCGTTCGTCAGTTCGATGAGCGGCCATATGTACGCGCTCAACGCCGCGACAGGCGACGTGCTGTGGGATTACGTCGGCCAGGGATCGTCGGCTGCCGGCCCAGCGATCGACGAGCGCGGCACGGTGTACTGGGGCAACGGCTACGCGAAGCTGGGTGCGCTGGGCACGAAAAGCTACACGTTCTATGCATTCTCGATAGACGGCAAGTAAGCACGGCGGCCGGCGCTGGCCGGTTCCGCACGAGCGCGCGGCGTGCGGCGCGCGGTGTCTGCGCCGCGTGCCGCATGCATGCGCATGCTTGGCTGGAGGCGAGTGTGCGCGTGGTATCGGGCGGCTTGTTTGCGGCAGCATCGTCACGGTCACGGTGTCGCGCGGCGCACGTCATCGCGCTGCCAATGCGCTGTCAATGCGCCGTGACCACGCCGTCGCCCACACTCCGCGCGCTTCGCGTCGATCACCGCACGCGTCGGTCCGCCGGCCGGGCATGACGGACGCAATCGGCGTGCGCGCGCTCCACCGGCTACGCCTGCGTCACGTCTCCATCGACATATCGCCACCGCGCCTGCTCATCGCGCACGAAGCGGCTCGTTTCGTGCATCCGGAATGCCCGCCCGCCGATCTTGTAGCGGGCGACGAATTCGACTTCCGCGTGCGTGTCGTCGAGTTGCGCATAGCGCTTGATCGACAGGCCAAGCCAGCGCGGCGCGTCGGCGCGTTCGGCGTCGAGGTCGGCCGGGCAGGTGCGCGGGTCCCAGGTCGCACGCAGATAATCGGTTTCGCCGAGCACGTAGGCGCTATAGCGCGAGCGCATCAGTTCGAGCGCGTTCGCCGCCGGTATGTGCGCGTCGATCAGGCGTGCGCAGCAATCCGCGTAGCGCGGCGCGTGGCCGCCGGCGCCGGGCGCTGCACCGCCGCATGGGCAGTCGAGCGGGCGCGGCGCGGGAGTGGTTCGTGACATGGTATCGATTGACGTGCGGCGTGGCGCGGCTTACCAGCCAAGCTCGACGCCGTCATATTGGAAGAAACGGCCGTTCGCGCGCTCGCGCTCGGCAAGCGCTTCGGCGATCACGCGGCGCATTCCGGTGACGCTCGTTTGCGGATCGATCGCCGCTTGCGGGCCGCCCATATCGGTGCGCACCCAGCCGGGATGCAGCGCGATGCAGGCAGCATCCCGGGTTTGCAGCGACGCGACGCGCAGCGCGTCGTTGAGCGCGGCTTTACTCGCGCGATAGAGCCAGCCGGTCGTGCCGGTCGCCTCGCTGATGCTGCCCATTCGGCTCGACAGCACCGCAAGGACGCCCTGGGCCTCCTCGACGAGCGGCAGCAGGATCGGCATGAGCTGCATCGGGCCGAGCACGTTCGTATGCATGACCGTGTCGAAGTCCTCGCCGGCGATCGTCTCGACGCCGCTCGTGCGCGGACCGTATACGCCCGAGACGATCACGGCCGCGTCGAGCCGCACGCCGTCGAGCTGCCAGCCGAGCGCGGCAATCTGCTCCGGCTGGGTGACATCGACGGCATGCGCATCGGCGCCGAGCGCGCCGAGCGCATCAAGCGACGCGCGCTCGCGCGCGGTGGCGATCACGTTCCAGCCATCGCGCCGGTACTGACGGACGAACTCGCGGCCCAAGCCGCGCGATGCGCCGACGATCAATGCGGTCTTCATCTCAAGCCCTCCTGCGAACCGTTTGTACTGTCCGCGCAGCGGCGAGCCGCGCGGCTTGCACCTGCCGAGCCGGCGGCAGGTGGGGCGCAACGGCGCGGGCGTCTGTTCGGGTCGTGTCGATCACGAGACGAAACGCATCAAACGATCTCGATGCCCATCGCGGTCGCCTCGCCGCCGCCGATGCACAGACTCGCGACGCCGCGCTTGCCGCCGCGCGCGCGAAGCGCGCCGATCAGCGTGACGAGAATGCGCGCGCCCGATGCGCCGATCGGATGGCCGAGCGCGCATGCGCCGCCGTTCACGTTGACCTTGTCGTGCGGCAGGCCGTGCTCCTTCATCGCCGCCATCGCGACCACCGCGAACGCCTCATTGATCTCGTACAGATCGACCTCGGCGGCGCGCCAGCCGTTCTTGTCGAACAGCCGCCGGATCGCGCCGACGGGCGCCGTCGTGAAGCGCGACGGCTCCTGCGCGAACGTCGCATGGCCGACGACGCGCGCGAGCGGCGCGACGCCCAGCCGCTCGGCGCTCGATTGCCGCATCATCACGAGGGCGGCCGCGCCGTCGGAGATCGACGACGCATTCGCGGCCGTCACCGTTCCCGTTTTGCTGAACGCGGGCTTGAGCGTCGGGATTTTATCGAGGTTTGCCTTGAACGGCTGCTCGTCGCGTGTGACGATGATTTCGCCTTTTTTGCCGGCGACGCTCACGGGCGCGATTTCCCACGCGAACGAGCCGTCTTCGTTCGCCCGCTTCGCGCGCGTGAGCGATTCGATCGCAAACGCATCCTGCGCGTCGCGCGAGAACGTGTATTGCGTCGCGCATTCTTCTGCAAACGTGCCCATCAGGCGGCCTTTGTCGTAAGCATCCTCGAGGCCGTCGAGGAACATGTGATCGAGTACTTGGCCGTGGCCCATGCGCATTCCGCCGCGCGCCTTCGGCAGCAGGTAGGGCGCGTTGGTCATGCTTTCCATGCCGCCGGCGACGATCACGTCGCTCGAGCCCGCGACGAGCATGTCGTGCGCGAACATCGCCGCACGCATGCCCGAGCCGCACATCTTGTTGACCGTCGTGCAGCCGGCCGAAAGCGGCAGCCCCGCGCCGATCGCGGCTTGCCGCGCGGGCGCCTGGCCCTGACCGGCCGGCAGCACGCAGCCCATCACCGCTTCGTCGATCTGCTCGGGTTTCAGGCCCGCGCGCTCGAGTGCGGCCGCGATTGCCGCCGCGCCGAGCTGCGGCGCGGTGAGCGCCGCGAAATCGCCCTGAAAGCCGCCGATCGGCGTGCGCGCCGCCGACGCGATGACGATCGGATCTTCAACAGCCGCCATGATTTGTCTCCTTGATGGTTTTTGCGATGAGTTCGGTGGCTTCGGCGAGTTGTGCCGCGTCGGCCGCCACGATGTCATTGTCCGCCGAAAGCGCCTGTTTTGCCGAGAGCGCGTCCACCGCGCGCCGATACATTGGCGCGAGCACGTCCGGCTCCGACACCGCCATGCCGAGGTCGCGCATGCGCCCGTCGTGCACGCCGTACACGAGCGCATGCACGGTGAGCGGCTGGCCGCGCGCCCACGCGTCGTTGACGATCGTCGTGCGGCATACGTTGACGACCTGCTCGATGGCGTTCAATTCGATCAGGCGCCGGTAGCGCGCTTCGCCGAGCGGCCATTCGTCGAGCAGCGCCGCGTGCTTCTCGCGCACGTCCTGCACATGATGCAGCCAGTTGTCGGCGAGGCCGACGCGGCGGTTGTGCAGCGCCGCGTTCACGCCCGAGCAGCCGTAATGGCCGACCACCATGATGTGCTTCACGCGCAGCAGATCCACCGCGAACTGGATCACCGACAGACAGTTCAAATCGGTATGCACGACGACATTGGCGATGTTGCGATGAACGAAGACCTCGCCGGGCGGCAAGCCGATGATCTGATTTGCGGGCACGCGCGAATCCGAGCAGCCGATCCACAGATATTCCGGCGCTTGCTGATCGGCGAGGCGCGAGAAGTATTGCGGGTCGTCCGCGAGCTTGCGCTTGACCCACGCGTCGTTGTTGTCGAACAGATGGGAGAGCGGATGATCGTTCGTGTTCATCGTCGTGGCTTTATGTCGGATAACCAAGTGTGACGGCCGGCGCGCCGTGCGCGGTTCAGGCGGCGCGCCGGCCGCCGGTGTCGTCCCGTGGCGCGTCGCGCTCCGCGAAGCGCTCCGGATAACGGATACGAAAGCGCAGCGCCGGCTCGTAGGGATAAAAATCGGGCAACTCGCCGTTCAGCAGGCGGTCCTTGCTGTCCTGCCAGAGCTGAGGATCGAAGAAATCCGCGTGATGCTTGAGGAAATTCTCGCGCACGCGTGGATCGCCGAGCAGGAACGGCGCGTAAGTTTCGGGAAAGATGTCGTGCGGGCCGATCGAATACCACGGCTCGCCGGACAGTTCGTCCTCTTCGTTACGCGGCGGCGGCACGCGGCGCACGTTGCAATCGGTCAGATACTCGATCTCGTCGTAATCGTAGAACACCACGCGGCCGTGGCGCGTGACGCCGAAATTCTTGTACAGCATGTCGCCGGGGAAGATGTTCGCCTGGATCAGCTCCTTTACCGCGTTACCGTATTCGCGCACGCCATGCTCGACCTGCGCGTCGCTGCCGTTTTGCAGATAGAGGTTGAGCGGCACCATCCGGCGCTCGATATACAAATGCTTGATCACGAGATTGTCGCCTTCGTATTCGAGCAGCGACGGCGCTTCTTTTTCGAGTTCGCGCACGAGCGCGTCGTCCAGGCGCGCGAGCGGCAGCGCCACGCTCGAATATTCGAGCGTATCGGCCATGCGCCCGAGACGATCGTGGCGCTTCACGAGCTGATACTTCTCCATGATCTGCGCGCGCGTCGTTTCCTTCGGCGGCGGGAAGTGATCCTTGATGACCTTGAACACGTAAGGAAACGACGGCAGCGTAAACACCAGCATCACGAGCCCGCGTATGCCGGGCGCGACGATGAAGCGGTCGCTCGAATGCGACAAGTGGTGCAGCAGATCGCGATAAAACAGGTTCTTGCCCTGCTTCTGCAAGCCGACCGACGTGTAGATTTCCGCTTTCGGCTTGCCTGGCATCACCGTGCGCAGGAACTGCACATACGCGCTCGGTACGTCCATGTCGACGAGGAAATACGAATGCGCGAAGCCGAACACGATCTTCAACTGGTCGCGCCGCAGCAGCACCGTGTCGAGCGCGAGATAGCCCGGCCGCGCATGGCGGATCGGCACACAAAAAGGCAGCACGCGGTCGCCGTTGATGATGCGGCCGATGAAGTACGCGCTCTTGTTACGGAAAAACAGCGACGACAGCACGTGAATCTGGAAATTCACCGCTTCGTCGAACGTGCCGAACTCGTCCTGCACCGCTTGCATCACGCAGCCGATGTCGCGCTCGAGATCGTCGAACGGCAGGTTGAGCTGAAAATTCGTGACCACGCGCGTCAGCGTCGCCGCCAGCCCTTCGCTGCCGGGGTAGTACGCGCGATAGGTCGGCTTTGCGGCCGGCTCGTCGTTCTCGATGTATTCGGTCGAGATCGCCGGGCGCACGAAGATGAAATCGTTGTTGAAGTACGAGCGATGCAGGATCTTGCAGCACACCGAATTGAAGAACGTCTCCGCGCATTCGGGCTGCCGGTGAGACGTGAGCAGACCGATATAGTGCAGCTTGATCTGCTGCCAGATGTCGTCGTCGATGTTTTCGGCGTCGTATTCGTCCTCGAGCAGCTCGACGCATTCGCGCACGCGGTCGTCATACGACGTGATGCGCTCGCGCGCGAGCCGCTGCAGCCCGTGCCAGTCGGCGCGCTCGAACAGATCCTTCGCGGCGATCGCTGCTTCGCGGAAGATTTGATAGTGGCGATCGAAATTCTCCAGGATCGTCTGCGCGACGTCGAAGCCGATCTGCGAGGACAACAGTTTGGGAAAATGATTCATCGTGCGCGGGCTCACTGACGGGAAGCTCACGCCATTTTAGCGCCCGCCGCGGGTGCTTCATCCGGTGCGGCGGCGAATCGGTGCGGCTCGCGCGCCGGCAGTGCGGCGCGGCGGGCCTGCGTTTCGGCGAATTTCACGCAACGTTCTGGCTACGCACGGGATCGTGGCGGAATTTTTTGGGGATGCTAAGCAGGTCCGAAGCTGGTTCAAAGCCGGTCCGAAGCCGGTCCGAAGCCGGCGAAATGCATGCGCGGCACCGCGTCGCCAGCCCCGTCCGCACGGATGAGCGATAGAATCGATTCCGGCGCGGTCAGCGGCCCGCCCCGACGACAACACGAAGAGACTCAAGAGACGCCCCCGATGAATGCACTGGAAAACCAACTCGATTACCCGTTCGCCGACAGGCTGCCGGAGCCGGGCGGCTTCGTCGAAGTCGCGCCGGGGGTGCGCTGGCTGCGCATGCCGTTGCCGTTCGCGCTCGATCACATCAATCTGTGGCTGCTGCGCGATGAAATCGACGGGCAGGCGGGCTGGACGGTCGTCGATTGCGGAATCGCGTCGGCTGAAATCCGGGCGCATTGGGAGCGGATCTTCGATACGCATCTGGACGGCTTGCCCGTGCTGCGCGTGATCGTCACGCACTGCCATCCCGACCATTTCGGGCTTGCGAACTGGCTGTGCAACGGCGGCGAGCGTGCGCGCTGGAACGTGCGGCTGTGGATGACGGCGGGCGAATATCTGTTCGGCAGCCTGATGGCGGCCGGCAATGGCTCGAACGCTGGCGGCGAAGGCGCGGCCGAGCATTTCGCGCGCAACGGCGTGGCGCACGCCGATACGCTCGACAAGCTCAGAAAGCGCAGCAACTATTATTCGGATCTCGTGCCGGCCGTGCCGTCGCGCTACCGGCGGCTGCGCGACGGCGATGTCGTTGCGATCAGCGGCCGCCAATGGCAGGTCGTCACCGGGTTCGGCCATTCTCCAGAGCATTGCGCGCTTCACTGCGCGGCGGCCGGCGTGCTGATTTCCGGCGACATGGTGTTGCCGCGGATCTCGACGAACGTGTCGGTGTTCGATCTCGAGCCGGAGGGCAATCCGCTCGCGCTGTATCTGGAATCACTCGGCCGTTACGAGACGATGGCCGCCGATACGCTCACGTTGCCGTCGCACGGCAAGCCGTTTCGCGGGCTGCATACACGGATCGCGCAACTGCGCGTGCATCACGACGCGCGGCTCGCGGAAGTGCGCGATGCGTGCGCCGCGCGGCTGATGAGCGCGGCCGATATCGTGCCGATCATGTTCCGGCGCGCGCTCGACGTTCATCAGATGACTTTCGCGCTCGGCGAGGTGATCGCGCATCTGAATTTGCTGTGGCTGGCGGGCGAGTTGACGCGCGAGACGGGGCAGGATGGCGTGATCCGCTATGCGGCCACTGCGCGCGAGGCGGCGTAGCGCGACGCGGCAGACGGCCGACGGCGAGGTGCGGCGTAGTGGGCGGCATCGGCCGCCCGCGTCGAGCGTCCGCCGGGCGTTACGGCACCGATACCGTATCGAAATGCTGCCGCCCGAACGGGCTCACGCGATAGCCGGTGACGTTTGCGCGCGTGATGGCCGCGGCGCTCGGATAGCCGAGCGGAATCCACAGCGCCTCGTCGTGAATGATCTTCTGTGCGGCTTCATACAACTTCGCACGCTTGCCTTGATCGGCGGTGGCCTTGCCGTCGGTGATCAGCTTGTCGAGCTTCGGATCGCAGTAGCGGGCGAAATTGAGCCCCGACTTCACCGAATTGCAACTGAATTGCGGCGTGAGGATGTTGTCCGGATCGCCGTTATCGCCGGCAAAGCCCATGAAGAGCAGATCGTGCTGGCCGAGCTTCGCCTGTTTGATCAATTCGCCCCATTCGACTACCTTCACGTCGGCCTTCACGCCGATCTTCGCCAGATCGGCCTGTAGCAATTCCGCGCCCGCTTTCGGATTCGGGTTCAGCACGCTGCCTGTCGGGCGCACCCAGATCGTCGTCGAAAAACCGTTCGGCAATCCCGCCGCCGCGAGCAATTGCTTCGCCTTGGCCGGATCGTGCGGATACGGCGCGATCGATTTCGCATAGCTCCAGGTGTTCGGCGGGTACGGGTTGGTCGCGGGCGTCGCGGTGTTGTCGAATACCACCTTCAGGTAGGTCGCGCGGTCGAACGCGAGATTCAGCGCCTCGCGCACCTTCGCGTTGTCGAGCGGTTTTTTCTGCGTGTTGAGCGCGACGAACGCCGTCATGAACGCGGGGGTCTCGGCGACCGCGAGCGCCTTGTCGCCCTTCGCCGCCGCAACGTCCTGCGGTTTCGGCGACAGCGCGATCTGGCATTCGCCCGCCTTCACTTTTTGCGCGCGCACGGTCGGGTCCGGGGTGATCGCATAGATCAGGCGTTCGCTTTTCGGTTTCTGCCCCCAGTACGACGGATTCGCGTCGTAACGGATCACCGCGTCCTTCGTATAGCTTTTCAGCACAAATGGGCCGGTGCCGACCGGTTTCGCGTTCAGATCGGCTTGCTTGCCCGCCTTCAGCAATTGGTCCGCGTATTCGGCCGAATAGATCGACGCAAAACCCATCGTCAGAATCGACAGAAACGTGGCGTTCGGTTCGTTGAGTTCGAATTTCACGGTCGAATCGTCGACCTTCGTCACGGCTTTCACGAGCTTCGCAAGCCCCATCGACTGCGCATGCGGAAAGCCGCTCGCGCCCGCGACCTTGTGCCACGGATTCGCATCGTCGAGCATCCGGCTGAACGTGAACACGACGTCGTCAGCCGATAGCGCCCGGATGGGCTTGAAATAATCGGTCGTTTGAAACGCGACATTCGGGCGCAAGTGGAACGTATAAGCCAGGCCGTCGGCGCTGACGTCCCACTGAGTGGCGAGCGCGGGCACCACCTTCTTCGTGGCTTCGTCATACGAAACCAGTGTGTTGAAAATCACGTCCGCTGACGCATTGGTGGTGACGAGCGAATTGTATTGAACGACATCGAACCCGTCGGGGCTGGATTCCGTGCAGACCGTCAACGGTTTCGCTGCGACAACGGCAGGGGCGGCGGCGGTGACGGCGGCGAGCGCCGCGGCGAACAGCATGAAGCGCATGAGATCTCCCGGATGACATGATTCTGGTGGCCGCGCGCGCAAGTATCGCGCGCGGTCCGATGCCAGCGGGATAGCATACCTTCAATATGCGCCGGCCGTTAATCGGCGACGGAACGCATCGATGCCGCAACGGCGAAATCGCCGCCGTTGCGTCGCGTATTTTCGAGGTAGCGGTGCTTTGCCGGTTATACCAGCTCGATGGCGAGCGCCGTGGCTTCGCCGCCGCCAATGCAGATGCCTGCGACGCCGCGCTTTGCGCCGTTCGCGCGCAGAACGCCGAGCAGCGTGACGACGATCCGCGCGCCCGATGCGCCGATCGGGTGGCCGATCGCGCACGCGCCGCCATGCGCGTTTACGCGTTCGCGGGCGACGTCGAATTCGCGCATCACCGCCATCGGCACGACTGCGAACGCTTCGTTGATTTCGTAGTAGTCGACGTCGCGCGGATGCCAGCCGGTGCGCGCGAATAGCTTCTTCAGCGCGCCGATAGGCGCGGTCGTAAACCATTCCGGGTCCTGGGCATGGACGCTGTGCGCGTGGATGACGGCGATCGGCTGCTTGCCGAGCCGTTTCGCGACGGATTCGCGCGTCAGCACGACGGCGGCCGCGCCGTCCGACAGCGGGCTGGAGCTGGCCGGCGTGATCGTGCCGTCAGCGCTGAACGACGGCTTGAGCTTCGGGATCTTCGCGGCGTCGACCGTTTGCGGCTGCTCGTCCGCGGCGATCGACACGGCACCCTGCTTGGTCGTCACGTCGACAGGGGCGATTTCCCAGTCGAAGCGGCCTTCGCTTTGCGCGCGTTGCGCCCATTGCAGCGATTCGGTTGCATAGGCGTCCTGGGCAGCGCGCGAAAACTCGTAATGCGCCGCGCATTGCTCGCCAAACTCGCCCATCGCGCGGTGCTCATACGCATCCTCGAGGCCGTCGAGCGCCGCGTGGTCGTAGAACGTCGCATGACCCGAACGGTAGCCGGTGCGCGCCTTCAACGCCAAATAGGGCGCGTTCGACATGCTTTCCATCCCGCCCGCGACGACGAGTTCCGCGCTGCCGTTCGATAGCGCGTCATACGCATAGCGGATCGCCTGCATGCCAGAGCCGCACACCTTGTTGATCGTCACGGCAGGCACCGAGCGCGGCAGCCCCGCGCCGAGCACCGCTTGTCGCGCAGGCGCTTGGCCGAGTCCGGCGGACAGCACGCAGCCGACATACGCTTCGTCGATGCTGGATGGATCGACCGACGCACGCTCGAGGGCGGCGCGAATCGCCGTCGAGCCGAGTTCAGGCGCGCTCTTCGAAGACAGATTGCCCAGATAGCGACCGACAGGCGTGCGGGCCGCGGAAAGAATCACGATCGGATCGGTAGACATAATGTGCTCCATGCGAGGGAAAAAACGGCGTGGTATTTAAATGTATATGCATATATTATGGGCCGAGACGCCGGCGGTGCAAAGCAGCGGCAGCCGGCTGCTGTCGGCGGGCGGCTGCTCGGGCGGTGAGGCTTAGTTCGCCAGTGCTTCGGCGAGTGCGTAAATCTCGGCGTCGAGTGCCTGCATGTTGCGTTTGCCGATGCGGCGGTATACCTCATTTTGGGCCAGTTCCCAATCGGCGCGCGACGCTTTCAGCAATGCAGCGCCTTTGGGCGTCAGACTCCAGAGGCGCATGCGTTGATCATCGCCCGGCTCGACGCGCACGAGCTGCCGGGATTGCAGCGTGGCGAGCGTGCGGCTCAGCGTGGTTTGATCGAGCAGCAGGCGCGTCGCGATCTCCCCCGTCGGCATTGCTTCGCGGCTATAGAGTGAGGCGAGGATCGTGAATTGCGTGACGCGTATCCCGTGCTTCGCGAGGTGCGCATCGTACAACGATGTGATCGCACGCGTGGCTTGGCGTAATGTGCCGCAGTGGCAAGCAAGTCTCATTGGGGCGTCGCTCATGCTAGCGTCCTTCAGGGTAAGCAGTCCATACTATATTCTATTGCGCGGAATGCATATGCATGAATTGACGACGGCCGCTTACATAACTTGTCGAAGCCGTCGATCGACGCTTCGGCGCGCATCGTGCCAACCGGGATTGCGTGGGTTGGGCGAGATCTCCAGCCGTGCGATGCCGGACCTCCCACCGATGCGTGCGGCGCAGGTTTGAAGGAGCGGCCGGCTCGGTCTGCCGCGTGGATCGGAGCAGGTTGCGCGGGTCCTTATTTTTGTCAGCGAGATGAACCGATGAAACTACAAAACTCTGTCGTATTGGTAACGGGTTCGAACCGCGGGTTGGGGCGGGCGTTCGTCGAAGGATTGCAGGCAGCGGGCGCGAAGAAAATTTATGCGGCGGCGCGCAATCCGGCTCAGGTGACGACGCCTGGCGTGCAGCCGGTCAAGCTCGACATCACGGATGCCGACGATATCGCCGCGGCCGCGCGCGAACTTCGCGACGTCAATCTGCTGATCAATAACGCCGGTATTTTCCGCCCGGGCCCGCTTCTTGCCGATAGCGGCGATGTCGCGCTGCGCGAGCAACTCGATACCAATTTCTTCGGAACGCTGGCGCTCGCCCGCGCGTTCGCGCCGATATTACGGGATAACGGCGGCGGGGCGATCGTCAACGTGCTGTCGGTGCTCGCTTGGCTCGGGTTGCCCAATACGGGCGGCTACAGTATTTCGAAGGCAGCGGCGTGGTCGGCGACGAACGTGATTCGCAACGAATTGCGCGCGCAACAGACGCAGGTCGTCGCATTGCATTCCGCTTATATCGATACCGACATGGCGTCGAACGCGCAAGGGATGCCGAAGAATCGCCCGGAGGACGTCGTTCGGCAGACGCTCGAAGCGCTCGAGGCCGGGCGCGACGAGGTGCTCGTCGATGCGTTGTCGCGCGACGCGAAGGCCGGGCTGTCGGCTGATCCGGCTGTCTATACGCGGGCGCCGGGCGGCGCTTGACCGGTTGGTGCGCCAGGGCGCCGGCCTTTTGGTGGGCGCTGGCGCTTTTGTAGCTTTCGCGTCGAGGGCGGCGCTACGGATGTGCTTTCGCTTTCTTGACGGGGGCGGATGCGTCGCGCTTGCAGCCGGCGCGCTGCCCGGCCGACGAAGGCCGATTGGCCGGCCGGACGGCTGCCCCGGCGGTTTGCCTGCGACTCGGCGGGCCAGGGGGCTGCGGCGCGTCAGTCGGTCAGTTGCTCCACGGCCTTGACGCCGGCGGTCAGCAATTGCTTCGATAGCGTGGGATCGTCCACCGCGCGCGACAGCATGAGCGAGCCGACCGCGAGCGCGACGGCTGCGAGCGCGGCATCGCGGCGCTCGGCTGGTGTGCCCGATTCGGGCGTTGCACATGCGATGAGCGTTTCAAGCTGGTCGGTAAACACGTGGCGGACCGTATCGTCGCGCCGGCTGATTTCCGCGGCAAGCGCCGCTGCGACGCAACCGGCGCCAGGTTCGTCGCGGTGGCGCTCGTTCAGATACGCTTTCGCGAACGCGACGGGTTTCGGCTGCGACGGGTGACGAACGATGCCGGCATGCAGCCGCGCGGTCGTTTGCGTGAAGCCGGCGGCAATGGCTGCCGCGACGAGCGCATCCTTCGATTCGAAATGGGCGTAGAAGCCGCCATGAGTGAGGCCCGCGCTGTCCATCAGGCTCGCGACGCCCACTGCGTCGATGCCTTCGCAACGGAATCGGGCGGACGCGACCGCTTCGATCCGCTCGCGAGTCTTCGCTTTGTGGTCGAGAGTGTATCGCATCGAATCACACTATGAAGAGAGAATGAATCGATTATATGACGCTCATCATCGGTTTGCTTGACACCGTTGCTCAGCGCGCGGATGCGACGGCGGGCGGCGCAGCGGTGCCGGGGGCTTCCCAGCCGCCGCCGAGCGCGCGGAACGTCGCAACGGCCGCACGCGCCTGATCGGCTTGCAGGCGGGCAAGTTCCGCGCGCGCGGCGAGCAGTTGCTGGTCTTCGATCAGTACTTCGACGAGGCTCGCATCCCCTTGCGCATACGCTTCGCGCGCCGAGCGCTGTGCGGCGGATTCGGCTTCGACCTGATGCGCGACTTCATTGCGCTGCGCATCGAGCTGCGCCCAGGTCGTCACCGCATTCTCGACATCCTCGGCGGCGCGCAAGACCGATTGGCGATATTGCGCGAGCGCTTCCGCATAGCGGCCCTTTGCGTGCGCGACCTCCGAATCCACGCGGCCGAAATCGAATAGCCGCCAGCGCAGCCCGGCGAGTGCGCCGGGCTGGAATGCCGCCGATTTGAAGAGCGGGCCGTTTAACGCCTCGAAGCCGAGAATGCCGGATAGCGAAACCGACGGGTAATACTCGGCGAGCGCCGCGCCGATGCCCGCATTCGCCGCTGCGACGCGGCGCTCGGCGGCGATCACGTCGGGCCGGCGGCGCAGTAGCGCGTCCGGACGGATGTCGGCGGGCAGGCCGGGCACCGTGAAATCCGCGCCGGGCGCGACCAACTCGGCGGCGGATGTGCCGGGCGCCGCGCCCATCAGGATGTCGAGCCGGTTGATCTGCTGCGCGTGCTCCGCGCGCAGCGGTGGCAAAAGCGCGCGGGTCTGCGCGAGCCGGGCGTTTGCCTCGGCCTGCTCGCGCTGCGTCGCCACGCCGTTGGTGACGCGCTCCCGCACGAGCGCCGCGAGGCGCGCATTCGCGTCGATTTGCGCGGATACGATCGCGATTCGCGCTTGCAAGCCGCGCAGACGAAAATAGGCGTCGGCCGCATCCGACGCGACCGATACGCGCGTGCCGGCGTGCAGCGCGTCGGCCACAGCCGCTTCGGCGCTGGCGGCTTCGGCCTGGCGGCGCAGGCCGCCCGCGAGATCCAGTTCCCAACTTGCGCCGATGCCGAGCCGGGTGTGCGTCTGACCGCGCTCGTAGCCGGGCAGCGCGCTGCCGATTCGGCCGAGCGGCGCTTCGAGCGATTGGCGCTGACGGGCGGCTTCGCCTTGCAGGGTCAGTTGCGGCAGATATAGCGCACCTGCTTCTGCCGCGGCCGCGCGCGCTTGGGCGATGCGCGCGTCGGCGGCGGCGAGATCGAGATTTTGCGCCAGCACGCGATCGATAATGCGGGTCAGCATCGCATCGTTGAAGCCGAGCCACCAAGCGTCGAGCGACGGCGCACGCGCGGACGGCGCCGCTTGCAGCGAGCGCAACGCGTCCTGGCTCGCATAGGCCGGCGGCAGCGCTGACGCGTCGGGCCGGTAGTCCGGCCCGACGGTGCAGCCGGCCAGCAGCGCCGCACCGGCGAGCGGGGCGGCAAGTGCGGCGAGCGGTCGGGAACGGCGGATCGGAAGCATGAGCGGGGCCCTCGTCAATGTGCTTTGCCGGCCGGTCTGGGCGGCGGGGGCGGGGAGACCTTGCGCATCAGCGGCACGATGAGCGTCGCGAGCGTGAAACCCGCCATGATGATCGTGAGCACGTCGCCGTAGGCCATGGTCTGCGCTTCGCGGAATGCGACGTCGTGCAGCTCCTTGAGGGACGCGACCCCGGCCGCCTGCGGCGAACCGAGTACGCCGGTCAGTCGAGTTTGCAGACCGTGCAGCATCGATTGCATCGGTGCGTTGGCGGGCGTCAGATGCGTTGCGATGTCGTAGAAATGCTGGTTGGTCCGGTTGTTCAGCAGCGCGCTGACCACCGCGATGCCGACCGCGCCGCCGAGGTTGCGCATCATGTTGAAAAGGCCGCTCGCATATTTGAGCCGCTCGGGCGGCAGACTGCCGAGCCCGAGCGTGACGGCCGGCGCAACCGCAAACACTTGCGGGAAGCCGCGCAGCAGTTGCGGCCAAAGCAGTTGATCGTCTCCCCAATCGTGCGTGATGAAGCGGAAATTCCACATCGACAGGCCAAACATCGCCATGCCGAACATCATCAGCCAGCGCAAATCCGTCTTGCGCGCGAGCATCACGTAGCACGGCACGCCTATCAACGCGGCCAATCCGGTGGGAATCATCGCGATGCCGGTTTGCCATGCGCTGTAGCCGCGCACGTAGCCGAGGAAGAGCGGCGTCAGATAAATCGTCGAGAACGTGCCGACTCCGGTCATGAACGACAGCAGGCAGCCGACCGTGAAATTCCGGTTGCCGAACGCGCGCAGGTCGACGACCGGGTTCGCATAGCTCAGCGAGCGCGCGATGAACAGCAGGCCCGCGCACGCGGAGATCATCGCGCAGCGCCGGATGGTCGCATCGTCGAACCAATTCCAGCGCGAACCTTCTTCCAGCACATATTCGAGCGTGCCGAGAAAAAGCGCCATCAGCGCAATGCCGGGATAGTCGGCGTCGCGAAGCAGCGACCGGTCGGGACGGTCGATGTCGCCGCCGAGCGATACGCCGAGCGCGACGAGCAGGCCTGGCACGAGGTTCACATAAAACAGCCAGCGCCAGTTTGCCGTATCGGTGATCCAGCCGCCGACGACCGGACCGAGCGCCGGCGCCATCGAGCCGATCGTGCCGATCACCGCGGCGGCGAGCACACGGCGCTTGCCTTCGAAGTAGTGGAACGACGACGTGAAGACCGTCGGAATCATCGATGCGCCCAGCACACCCTGCACCGCGCGGAATACGATCATGCTCTCGATATTCCATGCCAGTCCGCACAGCATGCTGGCGAAGGTAAAGCCGAGCGCCGAGCCGACGAACAGCAGCCGCGTCGAGAAGACCCGCGTGAGCCAGCCCGACATCGGGATCACCGTGATTTCGGCGATCAGGTAGGCGGTCTGCACCCAGCCGATCTCGTCTTGCGCTGCGTTGAGGCCGCCGCCGATGTCTTGCAGCGACGATGCGACGATCTGGATGTCGAGCAGCGCGATGAACATGCCGACGCACATCACGGCAAACGGCCAAGCGGGCGGGGGCGCGCCCGCCGAGGCTGGCGCGGGGGGCGCGTTTTGCGCGATCGTCTCCGAGGTGCTGCTCACTTGACGGCTCCGCGCGTATCGACCGTCACGGTGGCGGACAGTCCGGGCCGCAGGATGCCGAGTACGCTGTCCGCGCCGTCGAGCGCGATGCGTACCGGCACGCGCTGGACGATGCGCGTGAAATTGCCGGTGGCATTTTGCGGAGGAATCACGCTGAATACCGCTCCGGTCGCCGGAGCAAGGCGTTGCACGTGTCCTTGGAAGCACTGCGACGGCAGGACGTCCGCGCAGACCTTGGCCGGCTGGCCGGGCTTCATCGCCGTGAGCTGGTCTTCCTTGAAATTCGCGTCGACCCACAGGCCGCTCGACGCGACGACCGACATCAGTTGGGTGCCGGGTGTCACGTAGCTGCCGAGATGCGCGGCGCGGTTGCCGACATAGCCGTCGATCGGCGCACGTAGCTCGGTATAGCCCAGATTGAGCTGCGCCGTGCGCCGCGCCGCGCCGGAACGTTGCTGCGACGCGTTGGCTTCGGCGATCTGCCCGTCGAGCACCGCGATCTGTTGACGGGCCGCGCGCAGCCGGGCATTGGCAGCGTCGAGCTGCGCCTTGGCTTGCTGTAACGCGGCGCTCGAGCGCTCCTCGCTTTGCCGCGTGCCGGCTTCGGTCACGGCGAGCCTGCGGTAGCGCGCAGCATCGGTTTGCGCGAAATTCAATGCGGCTTTTTTTTCGTCGACATCGGCGCTCGCCTGGTCGATCACTTGCTGCTGCAGCGCGCGCTGTGCGGCGAGCCGCTGGCGGGACGCGCCGATCTCCGCCTCGCTCGCCTTTGCCGCATCGAGTTCGGCTTCGTAGTCGCTCTGATGGAGCCGCAACAGCGGCTGGCCTGCATGCACGCGCTGATTGTCGTCGACGAGCAGATCCGACACGTAGCCTGCGACGTGTGGCGAGATGACCGTGATGTTGCCGCCGACGTATGCGTCGTCGGTAGCTTCGAGGTAGCGTCCCCGGCCCCACCAGTAGAGGCCGTAGGCGACCAGTGCAATCAACAGCACGGCAATGGCGGGCACGACCAGCTTGGGTCTGCGTCGCGGAGGCTGGCCGCTGCCCAGGGGTGCCTGCGCATCGGGACGATTTTCGCTCACGTCTCGGTTCTCCTCGCGGGTCGTCATTCGGCGCACGGACGACGGAATGCATCGCCTGAGGCCGTTCGGTTTGCAACGTTGAAAAACGGGTGATCGGCTATCGCCGTCGGTGTCAGGCGAGTAGCGAACGGTTCGATGAAACGGCCCGGGCGGCGCGGCACGCTTTTTATTGCGTGACCGCGCCGCCGCCATGCCGTACTTCGCTCGGTGTGGCCCTTGGATATTTTTGAATGATGATCATCATATAATCAACGCGTGTCAAGTGATGAACCATTCTGTGCGTCGACTCCCAGGGTTGACCGGTAATGGAAGTACGATGTCGGTCACATCGGAGATCGCGGCGCGGGGGATGCCGCTGCGGATCGATGGCCGCTGCGCGCGAACGTGAATGCCGCGCGCAGGCTTGCCGCGCCGGGCACGTGTCCTTGCGTGGAGCGCAGGTGCGCAGAAATGCCCGGCCTCCGACGAGCCCGCGCCACGAGGCCGCGAGCACTGCGTCGGCTATCGGCGTTGCGAGATGCCGCTCACGATGTGAGCCGGTGCAAAGAGGAGGGGGAAATCCGGCGAACGATGAATAGCCGCGCGGGACTCCATCCGCCCGAACGGACCCGGACGCGCTGCTTCGCTATTTCGTCGCGCGCGGTTTGCGCGGCGCCTTCTCGAAGAGGCGATCGTACAGCCAGCGCGGCAGCACGTGCAGCAGCTGCGCGACGACACCCATTTGCCACGGAATCACGCGAAACGACGCCTTACGCGCAATCGCCTTCACCGCCAGCGTGGCGAAGCGGTCGGCATCGAGCAAAAACGGCATCGGGTAAGGGTTATGCTCGGTCATCGGCGTGCGGATGTAGCCGGGCGCGATCGTCACGACCGCCACTTGCGCAGCCCGCAGTTCGACCCGCAGCGCCTCGAGATACTTGATCGCGGCCGCCTTGGACGCGCTGTATGCGCCCGAGCCGGGCAGTCCACGCACGCCGGCGACGCTCGCGATGCCGACGAGCGTGCCGTGCCGCGCGGCCGTCATCGACGCGATGAACGGCTCGAATGTCGCGACCATCCCGTAATAGTTGACATCCATGATCTCGCGAAACGCGTCGAGATCGCCTTCGCCGGTGATCGCGCCCTTGCTGATGCCGGCGTTCGCGATCACGACATCCGGGCAGCCATGCGCGGCGACAAAGCGTGCGGCGGCCTGCGCAAGTGCGCCGGCGTCGCGCACGTCGGCGGGATAGATCGAGATCGACGACGACGGGAAGCGTTGCGCGAATTCGGCGAGAGTCTCGCCGCGCCGGGCGACGAGGCCGAGCGTCGCGCCCTGCCGCGCGTATTCGGCGGCGAGCGCGAGCCCGAGGCCGCTCGATGCGCCGGTGATGAAGACCTTGACGGAGGGTGAAGCGGTCATGCCGGCGCTATCGATGGCGGGCAGGCAGAAGCGTTACAGCTTCTTGTCCTGCACCTGCTTGACGAGGAAATCGAGCACCTGGGCGGTGCCCTCGAGGCTGTTCGTATAAGCCGGCCCCGTCTTGTACTTGCCTTGAACGACGATCGTCGGCACCCCATCGATGGCGTAGCTCTTCAGTTGCTCGGCGGCTTGCTTCGCTTGGCCTTGCACGCTGAACGAGTTGTACGCGTCGAGGAACTTCTTCTTGTCGACGCCTTGGGTTGCGAGGAAGTCGGCTTGCGCCTGCGGCGTCAGCAGATAGTTTTTCTGCTTGTGGATCGCATCGAACACGGCCGGCGTGACCTTTTCCGAGATACCGAGCGCCGACAACGCATAGAACAGCTTCGTATGCGGGACGAAATCGTCACGGAACGCGACGGGCACGCGCTTGAACGCAATCTTGTCGCCTTCCTTTTTCACCCAGGCTTCGACCGTCGGTTCGAATTCGTAGCAGTGCGGGCACCCGTACCAGAAGAACTCGATCACCTCGACCTTGCCGGCCGGCGCCGATACCGGCTGCGGCGATTTCATCACCTCGTAGTCCCTACCGGCCACCGGGGCCGCGGGCGACGCATGAGCCAAGCCCACGACGAGGCTCAAGGACAGGAACAACGTGTTGAGCAGTTTTTTCATGTTGACTATTCGATCAGTTGGGTGAGTAACGGCGCTGCGGTCGGTTGTTTACTGTTTCGTAAAGCGAATGACCGCAGTGTCGATACCCGCGTCGGACAACCGCTGACGGGCCGAGTTCATCTCGTCGAATTTCGAGAACGGCCCGACTCGCACGCGATAGTAGGTTACGCCGTTGACGTCGCGTTTCGTCACCTTCGACTCGAAGCCTTGGAAGCCGAGACGTGCGCGCTGCTGCTCGGCATCCGATTCGGTCTTGTACGCGCCGACTTGCAGCAGGTAGCCGGTGTTCGCGTCGGCGGCGGGCGCAGCGGGCTTGGCCGCGGCGTTGGCCGACGATGACGCGCTCTTCGGCGCTTGCGTCTGCGCGCTCTTCTGCGGCGTTTCGGCGCTGGATGCGCTCGTACCGGACGTGCGCGGCGGCGTGCCGTTATTGCTCGCGTTCGCCTGCGGTTTCTTCACCGGCGGCGCGGTGTCGGCGGGTTTCGGCGCGACGGCGACGCCGCTGTCCGAATTGTCGTTATCCGACGCGTCGGAGGTATTCGACGTGTTCCTGCCATTGCTGCCCGGCACCTCGACGATCTGCGGCTCGGACAGCAGCGGCGGCTGGTTCGGGGCCGTTGTCTGACCGGGCGCGGTGTTCGACGGCGCGGGCTGCGCGGCCTGAGGCGCGACCGGCTGGCCGGGCGTCTTGCCTTGCAGTGCGCGGTTCGGGTCGTATTGCTGGGGCTGGCTGGCGTTGCTGTCGGTGGGCGGCGCCACTTTCGACACGAACGGCGACGGTGCGCGGGTGATGTAAAGCGCGACCACCACCGCGATGGCCAGGCCGACGATCAGGCCCAGCACGATACCAAGAAATGTTCCTCCGGCTTGCTTCGATTGCTTCGACGTGCGGCGTGGTTTTGCCATTGCTTGAGTCACCTGCGAAAAGAATCGTGAATCAGCCGCGGCGCAGCGCGCCGCGACGCTTGCCGACGGCTTCGGCGTTACATCTTGCTCGGTGCGGATACGCCGAGCATCGCGAGACCGTTTTCGAGCACCTGACGCGTCGCCGCGAGGAGCGCGGCACGCGCGTCGCGCGGCGCGGCTTCGTCGACGAGCACGCGCTCCGCATTGTAGAACGAGTGAAACTCGCCCGCGAGATCGCGCAGATAGAACGCAACGGCGTGCGGCGCCAGCTCGTTCGCCGCGTGCGTGAGCACATCGGGGTATTCGGCGAGCTTTTGCATCAGCGCCGTCGCCTGCTTGCTAACGAGCGGCGACAGGTCGGCGCCCGATAGCTGCGCGTCGGTCGCGCCGTAGCGCGACTTCCATTCGGCGAGCACCGAGCAGATCCGTGCGTGCGCGTACTGCACGTAGTAGACCGGATTTTCGTCGTTCTGTTTCAACGCAAGATCGATGTCGAACACGAACTCCGTGTCCGCCTTGCGCGAGATCAGGAAAAAGCGCACCGCGTCGCGGCCGCGCGTGATCGTCGCCTCGTCGATTTGCTCGGGCGGCGCCTCGGAGCCGGGCGCCGCGCCGCCCGACCATTCGATCAGGTCGCGCACCGTCACGTAGCTGCCCGCGCGCTTCGAAATCTTCACTTCCTGGCCATCGCGCATCACGGTGACCATCTTGTGCAGCACGTAGTCGGGATAACCGCTGGGTATGCCGATATGCAGCCCCTGCAGGCCGGCGCGCACGCGCGCGATCGTGCCGTGATGGTCCGAGCCCTGGATGTTGATCACCTTGGTGTAGCCGCGCTCCCACTTCGTCACGTGGTAGGCGACGTCCGGCACGAAGTACGTGTACGTGCCGTCAGATTTGCGCATCACGCGGTCCTTGTCGTCGCCGTCGTCGGTCGTGCGCAGCCACAGCGCGCCTTCCTGCTCGTAGGTCATGCCTGCCGCGACGAGCGCGTCGACCGTCTTCTCGACGCGGCCTTCCTTGTATAGCGACGATTCGAGATAGTACTGGTCGAACTTGACGCCGAACGCCTTCAGATCCATGTCCTGCTCGCGGCGCAGATACGCGACCGCGAATTTGCGGATCGCCTCGAGATCCTCGGCGTCGCCCTTGCTGGTCACCGGCTCGCCGTCGCTTGCCGCGACCGTTTCGCCGTTCAGATAGCCGCGTGCGATGTCGGCGATGTATTCGCCGTTGTACGCGGCCTCCGGCCAGCCCGCATCGCCCGGCTTCAAGCCGCGCGCGCGCGCTTGCGTCGATACCGCGAGGTTATGGATCTGCACGCCGGCGTCGTTGTAATAGAACTCGCGATGCACCGTGTAGCCCTGGCTCGCGAGCACGTTCGAGATCGCGTCGCCGAGCGCCGCCTGGCGGCCGTGGCCGACGTGTAGCGGGCCGGTCGGGTTGGCGGAGACGAATTCGACCAGCACGCGTTTGCCTTTTTCGCGCTCGCTCCTGCCGAACGCCGCGCCCTCGGCGAGCACGGCGCTGATCACCGCCTGCTTCGACGCGGCCGACAGGCGCAGATTGATGAAGCCGGGGCCGGCGATTTCCGCCGCCTCGACGAGGCCCGCCGCTTCCGGCTGGGCGTTCAGCGCGGCGACGATCTGCTCGGCGAGCTGGCGCGGATTCGCGGCCAGAGGCTTCGCGAGCTGCAGCGCGACGTTGCATGCGACGTCGCCGTGCGCGGCTGCCTTCGGGCGCTCGAGCGTGATCGCCGGCGTCACGAAGGCAGCGTCGGCCGCGCCTTTCGATGCGGCGACGACCTGCTTCACGCTGTTGTCGAGAAGGGTTTCGAGGATATGTTTTTGGGCAGGCAGCATGCTGGTCGAGGATGTCGTGGACGGCGGCCCACCGGTTGGGCCCGCCGGCGCGCGTGCACCGCGCGCGTTTCAAAGGGATCGCTGGATTTTAACAGGTGCTAATATGCCGCTCAGGTGCCGGGCGCTTCCGGGAGGTTCCGTAAGCGGGCGCGGCGTTCGGGCAAGGACGCCGGCAGGCACGACAAGACGAAAAAGGGATAACCATGATTACGTTCAAAAGCAAGGCAGCCCAGGATCTGGACGTGCTGAAGGATTTCGCGGTTCTTGTGCTCGGCATCATCGGCAAGCAGCTCGGCGAGCGCGGGGTGATCATGTCTGACGAACTCGACGCGGCGATTGCGAAGCTCGAGAATGCGGTCGACCAGGCCAAGCAGGCGAGCGCCGAGCATGCCGGTCACTTCCATGAGGATGACGCCGATTATCCGCACCACGAAGTCCCGCCGAGCCTTGCGCAGCGCGTCGCGCCGTTTCTCGCGATGCTTCGCGAGGCGAAGGCGCAGAACGTCGACGTTCATTGGGGCTTTTGAGCCTCGCCGGCGCGTGCCGTTGCCGTATGTCGCGCATGTGAGCGGCGGCGGCAAGCGTTGAGCCGGCCGGAAGGGCCGGCGCCTGCCGCGCCGCCGGCGCCGCGGCGGCTGTCCGAATCAGAGCAGCGGCGCGAGTGCGCGTTTGGCGTCCGCAGTCGACAGAGACATTCGCCGCGCAAAATCCTCCACCTGATCGTCGCCGATCTTGCCGATCGTAAAGTACCGGCTATCCGGATGAGCGAGATAAAAGCCCGATACGCTCGCAGCCGGCAGCATCGCGAGCGATTCGGTCACGCTCATGCCGACCTCGTCCGCCCGAAGCGCTTCGAACATCGGCTGCTTCACCAAGTGGTCCGGGCACGCCGGGTAGCCGGGCGCAGGCCGGATGCCGACGTATTTTTCGGCGATCAGCGCGTCGTTGTCGAGCTGCTCATCGCTCGCATAGCCCCAAAGCTCGCGCCGAACGCGCGCATGCAGCGCTTCTGCGAACGCTTCCGCGAAACGGTCGGCGAGCGCCTTTAGCATGATCGCGCTGTAATCGTCGTGATCGGCCAGGAATTGCTGTTCCTTCGCATCGACGCCGATGCCCGCCGTCACCGCAAACATCCCGATGTAGTCTGCAACGCCCGACTCCTTCGGCGCAATGAAATCGGCAAGCGAGCGGTTCGGGCGCATCACGCCGTCGACGACCGGGCGCACGCTCTGCTGGCGCAGGTTGTGCCACGTGAGCAGCACGTCGGAGCGCGATTCGTCGGTGTAGATCTCGATGTCGTCGTCGTTGACCGTGTTGGCCGGCAGCAGCGCGATCACGCCGTTCGCGGTCAGCCAGCGGCCCTGAATCAGCCGCGCGAGCATCGATTTCGCGTCGGAGAACACGCGCCGCGCCGATTCGCCGACGATCTCGTCGTTCAGAATCGCCGGATACGGGCCCGCGAGGTCCCAGGTCTGGAAGAACGGGCCCCAGTCGATGTAGTTCGCGAGTTCGTTCAAGTCGTAATTTTTGAAGACGCGGCGGCCGATGAACTTCGGCTTGACCGGCTGGTAACCGGCCCAGTCGAACTTCGTCTTGTTCGCGCGCGCGTCGGCGAGCGTGACGAGCGGCTGCGTCTTCTTGTTCGCATGCTGTTCGCGGATGCGCTCGTAGTCGGCCTTCAACTCGTCGAGATACTTCGCCGCGCCCTCGTCGGACAGCAGGCTCGACGCAACCGATACCGAGCGCGACGCATCCGGCACGTAGACGACCGGGCCTTCGTAGTGCGGCGCGATCTTGACCGCCGTGTGCACGCGCGACGTGGTCGCGCCGCCGATCAGCAGCGGAATCTTCTTCACGCGGAAGTAATCGTCGCGCTGCATCTCGGAGGCGACGTAGGCCATTTCTTCGAGGCTCGGCGTGATGAGGCCCGACAGCCCGACGATGTCCGCGCCCTCGACCTTCGCTTTCGCGAGAATCTCGTTGCACGGGACCATCACGCCCATGTTCACGACCTCGAAGTTGTTGCACTGGAGCACGACCGATACGATGTTCTTGCCGATGTCGTGCACGTCCCCCTTCACGGTCGCGATCACGATCTTGCCCTTCGCGCGCACGTCGCCGCCCGCTTGCGCGAGTTGGCGCTTTTCTTCCTCGATGAACGGAATCAGATGCGCGACCGCCTGTTTCATCACGCGGGCCGATTTCACCACCTGCGGCAGGAACATCTTGCCCTGGCCGAACAGATCGCCGACGATGTTCATCCCGTCCATCAGCGGGCCTTCGATCACGTTGATCGGCCGCCCGCCCGCCGCGGCAATCTTCGCGCGCGCCTCTTCGGTATCCTCGACGATGAACGTCGTGACGCCGTGCACGAGCGCATGCGCAAGCCGCTGCTCGACCGGCTGGTTGCGCCACTCGAGGTTCTCTTCCTTTTTCGCCGCGCCGGTCTTGAACTTGTCGGCGATCTCGAGCAGACGGTCGGTCGCGTCCGCTCGGCGGTTCAGGATCACGTCCTCGACGCGCTCACGCAGTTCGGCGTCGAGTTCCGCGTAGACACCCAACTGGCCCGCGTTGACGATCCCCATGTCCATGCCCGCCTGGATCGCGTGATAGAGGAACACGGTATGGATCGCCTCGCGCACCGGGTCGTTGCCGCGAAACGAGAACGACACGTTCGACACGCCGCCGCTTACCTTCGCATGCGGCAGATTTTGTTTGATCCAGCGGGTCGCCTCGATGAAGTCGACCGCGTAATTGTTGTGCTCGTCGATGCCGGTCGCGACCGCGAAGATGTTCGGATCGAACACGATATCCTCGGGCGGGAAGCCGACCTGGTTGACGAGAATGTCATACGAACGCCGGCAGATCTCGATCTTGCGCGCGAGCGTGTCGGCCTGGCCTTGCTCGTCGAACGCCATCACGACGGCCGCGGCGCCGTAGCGGCGGATCAGCTTCGCGTGATGGACGAATTGCGCCTCGCCTTCCTTCAGTGAGATCGAATTGACGATCGCCTTGCCCTGCACGCACTTGAGGCCGGCCTCGATCACCTCCCACTTCGACGAATCGATCATCAGCGGCACGCGCGCGATGTCCGGCTCCGACGCGATCAGATTCAGAAAGCGCACCATCGCCGCCTTCGAATCGAGCATCGCCTCGTCCATGTTGATGTCGATCACCTGCGCGCCGTTCTCGACCTGCTGACGCGCGACGGCGAGCGCGTCGTCGAACTGGCCGTTGAGGATCATCCGCGCGAATGCCTTCGAGCCGGTGACGTTGGTGCGTTCGCCGACGTTGATGAAGAGCGTGCCGGACGTGACGTTGAACGGCTCGAGGCCGCAGAGGCGCATCGTTTGATCGGTCATGGCGGTGCGAGGAGAACGGGTCAGGGGCGCCGCGCGGGTTGCGCGGCGGCGTCGATTGCGTGGCTACGCGGCTTCGCTGTATTGGCTCGGCCAGCGGCGCGGTTTCACCTCGGCGAGCGCTTTGGCGATCGCCGCGATATGCTCGGGTGTGGTTCCGCAGCAGCCGCCCGCGATGTTGACGAGGCCCGCTTGCGCGAATTCCTTCAGTAGTGCCGACGTGACGTCGGGCGTTTCGTCGAAGCCGGTGTCGCTCATCGGGTTCGGCAGCCCGGCGTTCGGGTAACACGACACGTAGGTGTCGCAGAGCTTTGCCAGCTCGGCGATGTACGGGCGCATCAGCGCCGCGCCCAGCGCGCAGTTCAGGCCGAACGTGAGCGGCTTCGCGTGGCGCAGCGAATTCCAGAACGCCTCGACGGTCTGGCCGGAGAGAATGCGGCCCGATGCGTCGGTGACGGTGCCCGAGATCATGATCGGCAGCCGCTCGCCGGTGTCGTCGAACAATTGATCGAGCGCGAAGAGCGCCGCCTTCGCGTTCAGCGTGTCGAAGATCGTCTCGACGAGAAACAGGTCGACGCCGCCGGCGAGCAGCGCTTTGGCCTGCGCGTAATACGCGTCGCGCAGCTCGTCGAACGTGACGTTGCGCGCGCCGGGATCGTTGACGTCGGGCGAGATGCTCGCGGTCTTCGGCGTCGGTCCGATCGCGCCCGCGACGAAGCGCGGCTTGTCCGGCGTCGCATACTTCGCGGCGGCCTCGCGCGCGAGCGCGGCCGATGCCGCGTTCATCTCGTCGACGAGGTTTTCCATGCCGTAGTCGGCCTGCGCGACGGCCGTTGCGCCGAACGTATTCGTCTCGACGATATCGGCCCCTGCGGCGAAATACTGGTCGTGAATCTCGCGGATGATCTGCGGCTGGGTGATCGACAGCAGCTCGTTATTGCCTTTTACGTCGCGCGGATAATCCTTGAAGCGCTCGCCGCGATACGCGGCTTCGTCGAGCTTGTAGCGCTGGATCATCGTGCCCATTGCGCCGTCGAGGATCAGGATGCGCTTTGCAAGCAGTTGCGGCAACTCGGCGCCGCGCGTGTACGGCGCGGCGGCGAACGAGGCGGAAGACGCGGTCGGGATGGGCGCGGACATGGCGGATTACCGAGGTCGGAAAGCTGCCATTGTAGCCGGTGCCGTCGCGATTCGTGAGTCGGCCGTCCGGGTAAACGAAGCCCCCGTGCCACGGGCCGCACGGGGGCGAAAACGAAACGAAGTGCGCGAAGTGCGCCGAAGCGCGGCGCGCCTGCCGTTGCTGCGCCGGGCCGGCGGCCCAGCTAGGCGGCGCGCCCGCGTAAGGTCAGTGCAGAACCACGGGCTGCGTCATCAGGCTGTCGAATTGCCCGAGGAATTCGTCTACTTCGTCGAGCGTCGGTTCGGCCTGAATCAGCTGTTTCACATGCTCGCGAAAGCGCGCGGCGAGTTCGCCATCGATGAAGATTTCGCGTTGCGCATTCTTGTCGACGATTTCGTATCCACCGGCATTCATCGCATGATGGCCGTCTTGCGGCGGGAATTCGACGACGCAGTAATTGGGGCTGTTGTAGATCATTTGCATGGCGGCACTCCTCTTCGCAGTGGTTCGGCCTTTGGTCCAGCAATTGGGGAGGCGCGAGCCGGTTTCAAGGGGTTGGCGCTGCACGCCCGCTTTCAGGGGGCGTTGTTGTTTATCGGTTTATCGGTTAGAAGCCGATGTCTCTAAAACGTTTCTGATTTTCTACTGGTGGACGGAAATTGCTGTCAAAGATTGTCAAGGTTGACGGATAGGCGACATAAGAATTGTTAAGACGGGTCGGCAGCGCTGGCAGCCGCTGGTGCAGCCGGTGTGGCGTCGGTCGAATTTACCGATTTGGCCGCGTTTGCATTGGCGTTCGTGTTCGGAGGCGATGATGCGGGTGCGGGCGGCTCGTTCGTGTCCGTCGATTCGCTCGCGTGGCTCGTTGCGCTGTGCCACAGGAGTTCGATTTGCGAGCCGTTCGGCTCGGTCTGCACCATTCGCGCGGGCAGCCAGCCCAGCGACGGCGCGAGCCAGATGTCGATGCGGCGCGTGTCGCCGGCGTGGCGCGGCAGTCGCATGAAATGGCGCGTAGCGAGCATGCCTGCGTTCGTCGAGATCGTTTCGTCGCCGATCGTCGTGATCGGCCAAGTCTCGCCGCTGTTGCGATCGACCACGAAGAACTCGCGCGTGAGGCCAGGACGATATGCGTCGGGATCGCCGCGCACGAGGCCGGCAAGCTCCATGAGCAAGCTGAAACGGTCCTGTGCGCCATCGGGCAGCGAGACTGAATTCGGCGTGCTCGTGAAGACGATCTGCTTGGTGTCGCGGTTGAAGATCGCGAAATCGGACGGGCGACGCCCGCGCGTCTCGACATAGCGCTCGGGCGCGATGCCGAATGCGTCGATGCGGCCGCGGCTCTCGTAGGTGTACGGGCCGACGAACGGCAGCGGCATCGACACGAACAGCGAATACGTGCTGCCGTCGGTTTCCCAGTGAATCGTGCCGCCCATGTTTTGCATGCCGTTATAGAACGTGTCGTAGCGCAGCTCGCCCGACGGCGGCGGCGAGAATTTCACGCCCTTTGACGCCGGACCGCGCGGCGCATCCGCGCCCGGCGCGCGCGCGGCATCCGGCACGCCGCTTGCGCTTGCCGGGCTCGGTTGCGCCGCGTCGGCCGTTTGCGGGGCGGGGGCGGCGTGCCGCGCGTCGGGCGAAGCGGCGGGCGAAGTTAGTACGGGTTCCGAACGATGTGGCGCGGCGGCGGGCGCCGCCGGCTTTGGCGCGGCGCGCGGCGGCGCCGGGGCGGCTTTGGGCGGCTCGGGTTCACGTTCGATCCGCTGCGGTTTGAGCAATTCGATTTGAACCGGCACGTCCGCGGGCGAGGCTGGCTTGAACGGTTCGCGCAAGCGCACGAGCCATTGCGCGGCGAGCCAGTGCAGTGCAAGCACCAGCGCGAATACCAGCACGGCGCGGCGCACACGGCGCCGCGCATCACGCGGGTTCGACGAACCGGACGGTGGATCGGACGGCAGCCCGGGTGCGAGATCGGACGGTGAAGGCGGCATCAAAAACCGGCAAATGGTTCGAATGACGAAGAAAATGCATGCGCGGCCCGGGCGCGGCGGCGTGCGTCACGGGCTGCGCGCTTCGTCACTATACCCAAGCTCGTAAGACAACTGCTGGGCGCACGCGCGCAGCGCGGCGTCGATTTCGCCGCCCCAGCTCAGATCGAACGCGCCTTCGTGGCCGAGCGCGACGATCGCCAGCGCCAGCTCGCCGAGCGAATCGAACACGGGCATCCCGAATGCGTTGATCGTCGGCAGCAGCATGCCTGCGACGCGCGCGGCGCGGTGCGCGCGCACGTCCGCGAGCACCGCCTCGACTTCGGCGAGCGTGCGCGGGCCGGCGTAATGCGCGGCGCGGTGGCTGTCGGCGAGTTCGCGCTCGATCATAGCGGCGGTTTTGCTGCGCGGCAGATAAGCCGCGAATACGAGGCCCGTTGCCGAGCCGAGCAGCGGCATCACGTCGCCGAGTTTCAGCGACGCCTTGGCCGGATGGCTCGATTCCATCCAATGAACGATCGTCGGCCCCTGATTGCCCCACACCGCGATGCCCACTGTCTGATCGAGCCGGTCGCGCAGCGCGGTGAGCGCGATGCGCGCGAGTTTCACGCCGTCGACGCGCGCAAGCCGCGCAAGCCCCATTTGCAGCGCGAAGCCGCCGAGTTCGTAGCGCCCGGACACCGGATCTTGCGACACGACCCCGAGCCGCAGAAAACTCACGAGATAGCGGTGCGCCTTGGCCGGGCTCATCTGCGCGCGCTGCGCGAGGTCGCGCAGCATCATCGCGCGAGGCTCGTGCGTCAGCACGTCGAGCAGGCGAAAGCCGACTTCGATCGACTGGATGCCCGAACGGGTTTTCTCTTCGGCGGTATCGTCGGTGAGATCGTCGTCGGGAAGGGCGGAGGCGGATTGGTTCACGGTGATGCGGGAAGAATGGAAGGAGCGCGCCGCGCGCCCGCGCGCGGTTCACCATCGTAAAATAGATTTCTTCCATCGTCACTATACGGCTCTTTGCTCTATGAAACTCGCTTCGCTCAAGGACGGCACGCGCGACGGCCAGCTGATCGTCGTATCCCGCGATCTGCAGACAGCGGCGATTGCCGATGCGATCGCGCCGACGCTGCAGCGCGTGCTCGACGACTGGGCGTTCTACGCGCCGCAGTTGCGCGAACTGTCCGACACGCTGAACCAAGGCCGCGCGCGCAATGCGTTCGCGTTCGAGCCCGAGCATTGCATGGCGCCGCTGCCGCGCGCGTTCCAATGGGCGGACGGCTCGGCTTATTTGAATCATGTCGAGCTGGTGCGCCGCGCGCGCGGCGCCGAGATGCCGCCGGAATTCCACACGGACCCGTTGATGTACCAGGGCGGCAGCGACGATTTTCTCGGGCCGCGCGACGATATCGTCTGCGCATCGGAAGAGTGGGGGATCGATTTCGAGGCGGAAGTCGCCGTGATAACGGGCGACGTGCCGATGGGCGCAACGCCCGACGAAGCGCTCAAGGCCGTGCGCCTCGTCGCGCTCGTCAACGACGTGTCGTTGCGTCATCTGATTGCGGCCGAGCTTGCGAAGGGCTTCGGGTTTTTCCAGAGCAAGCCGGCGAGCGCGTTCTCGCCGGTCGCCGTGACGCCGGACGAGCTGGGCGAGCATTGGCGCGAAGGCCGCGTGCATCGTCCGATGATCGTTCATTGGAATGGCAAGAAGGTCGGCCAGCCGGACGCGGGCGCGGACATGGCGTTTCATTTCGGCCAGTTGATCGCGCACGCGGCGAAGACGCGCAACGTGCGCGCGGGCTCGATCGTCGGCTCGGGCACCGTATCGAACCGGGACGCGAAGCGCGGCTACTGCTGCATCGCCGAGAAGCGCTGCCTCGAGACGATCGAGCACGGCGCGCCGAGCACGGAATTCATGCGCTATGGCGACAAGGTGAAGATCGAGATGTTCGACGATGCGGGTAAATCGATCTTTGGTGCGATCGAGCAGTCGGTTGCGCCGCCAGACGGCGCGGCTTGATGTGGCGCGATGCGGCTGCTGCGACTTGATGTGGGGCGCGGCGAGGCGGCCTGGTGCGGCGTGGTTCGATGCAGGCGCCGCCTGAAACGCGGGCGCCGTTTCGTGCGTGCGCGGCGTGCGCATGCGCGCCCGATGCGGCACGGTTGGGGGGCGGCGCGCTTCGATGAGACGACGCGCCCGGCCCGAAGCGGGTGCGATTGCGCGGGATGTGCCGCCGCCGGATTCGAAGCGGTGCGGCGAGCCAACGACGCCGGTATGGCGCCGATGGCAATGCGGCCCGCATGAACCCGCGGCAACCGGCATGAGCCGGCGCGGCCCGCGCGCATGCGCGCCGGGTTTGGCCCGATGCCCGCCCGCGCGGGCTTCGTTAAACTGGACTGGGCGCGGCCGTTTTCCGCGAGCCGCGTCATTCGCTTCCGAGGATCGATGATGACCGACACCACCGGCTCCAATCCGTTTTCCGGCTTCGGCGGTTTTCAGCCCGCCGGGTTCGTCGACAAAATGTGGGACATGATGCGTCTTGCGCCATTCGGCGGAATCGGCGCGTTTCCCGGCGCGCCGCAGGGCATGCCGCCGTCGCTGTCGGCAATGTCGGATCTGATGGCCCCGCTTGCGAGCGTCGACGAACTCGACAAGCGGATTACCGATCTGCGCGCAGTCGAGCAATGGCTGAAACTCAACCTTGGGATGCTGCAATCGGCGATCCAGGCGCTCGAGGTGCAGCGTGCGACGCTCGCGACGCTGCGTGCGTTCGGCGCGTTCGCGCAGACGTCGATGAACGCGGCGGGGGCCGCGCTGTCGCCGGACAAGCCCGCGAGCCGGGAAGCGCCGCCGGCGGAATCGCCGAAGGCGTCGACGTCGATTTGGCGCGACGCCGGCACGAGCGCGTCGGCGGACTCGACTGCCGCCCGCGGCGCATCGGCGGCCGATGCGCCCGCCGACGCGAGCACTTCCGACGATGCGGCGAAGCCGCCGCCGGGCGCCGACGCGTTCGATCCGGCCGGCTGGTGGAATCTGTTGCAGTCGCAGTTCGACCAGCTCGCGCGTTTTGCGATGAGCCAGCCCGGCTTTGCGCCGCCTGCCGGCGCGCCCGGCCCGCAGAGTGCCGCCGAAACGCCGGCCGCCGCGCGAAAGAAACCGCCGGTGACGCGCCGCGCGGCGCCGCCGCGCGCGCAGGCCGACGCCGATCTCGCGCAGGCCGACGCCGATCTCGCGCAGGCCGACGCGCAGACGGATCCGCCTGCGCGCACGAAGCCCGCGGCCGCGAAGAAGGCGGCCAAGCGCGGCGCTTGACCCGTACAGTGCCGTCGTCGATAGATGAAGGTCCGCGATGCGGCTCGCACTTGTGCTGATGGGCGGCGGCGCGCGGGCTGCCTATCAAGTCGGCGTGGTGAAGGCGCTCGCCGAGATCGCATTCGACATCGATCCTAAGCGGCGTGCGTCGCCGTTCGTGGTGATCTGCGGCTCGTCGGCCGGCGCGATCAACGCGACGTCGCTCGCGAGTCATGCCGACGATTTCGCGCATGGCGCGCGCCGCCTGCTCGCATTCTGGGAGCATCTGCGCGCGTCGCAGGTTTATCGGACCGATTGGCTCGGCATCGTGGCGGCGGGCGCGCGCTGGCTCACCGCGATGAGCGTCGGCTGGGCCGCGCACCGCTCGCCGCGCGGGCTGCTCGACAACGCGCCGCTCGCGCATCTGCTGCGTCGCGAACTCGATTTCCGCCGCATCGAACTGATGCTCGAGACGCGCATGCTGCATGCGCTGTCGGTGACGGCGTTGAGCTATACGAGCGGCCGGCATTTGACGTTCTATCAGGCGAGCGAGCCGATTCACGCGTGGCGGCGCGCGCAGCGCACCGCGCGGATGGTCGACCTGTCGGCCGAGCACCTGCTCGCGTCGTCGGCGATTCCGTTCGTGTTTCCCGCAGTGCCGCTAATGCTCGACGGCGGGATCGAATATTTCGGCGACGGCACGATCCGGCAAATCGCGCCGCTGTCGCCGGCCATTCATTTCGGCAGCGACAGGATCGTGGTGGTCGGCGCGGCGGATTCGCGGCCGGAGGTGCCCGCCGCGAACGGCGACGCACGCGGCTATCCGTCGCTCGCGCAGATTGGCCAGCAAGTGCTTGCGAGCGTCTTCCTCGATTCGATCGGCGCCGATATCGAACGCATCGAGCACGTGAACCGGATGATCGAGCATCTGCCGCATTGCGTCGAACCGGCGAGCGGTTGGCGGCATGTCGACGTGCTTGCGATCGCGCCGTCCGAGCGCATCGAGCTTATCGCGGCAAACCATCTGAAGCGGCTGCCGCTCGCGGTGCGCGGGCTGCTGGGCGCGGTGGGCGGCAATAAGCCGGCGGGCGCGTCGTTTGCGAGCTATCTGTTGTTCGAGGCCGAATTCACGCGGGAGCTTGTCGAATTGGGTTACCGCGATGCGAACGCGCAGCGCGAGCGGCTCGCGCAGTGGATCGCGGCGGCAGACCGGGGCGGCGGCCCGGACGCGGAGCGTGCGCAAGGCGTGGCGGACGCGAGCGCGGCAGGGAGCGCGGCAGGGAGCGCGGCAAATGCGGCAGGTGCGCGGGATGTGGCAGGTGCGGCAAACGCCGCGATAACCGGCAAGACCCGCAAGCCATAGGCGGGTCGGCCATCGGGCAAGACGGACGCCAGCGCGACAGGCGGATCGCGGCGGCGCGACGCCCGAGCGCCGATGATCGCGCGTGCGCCCGGTGCCAGTCCGTCGGCGCGCATTTTGGAGTTATCTCAAAATTATCGCGGGGCGCCCGCTTCGCTCCGGAGACGCGATCCGGCGAAGGGTTGTGTTTTCGCGACACCGACATTCTGCTTTCGACGCGACGCTTTGCCGCATGGTCACGCCCGGCCGCCCGCCAAGGTCGCGGAACGGTCACAGTCGCGTGCTATCATGGCCGCCGCCGAATAAATCACACATCGGGCCCGTTCGCGGCGCGGCGGTTTACGCTGGCTGCGCGAGGCCCGGCACGAGTCCGGCGTGACGCCGGACGCTTTCAGGCACCGCAGCGCGGCTTTCGATTGCTGGTCGGTCGGCAGCGCCGCATGCGGCTTACCCCACGATGGAACGCGAACGCCCGGCGTCCGGCGCAAAACCTGCGTCCGGGCCGGGATTAGCGCGTAAAATAATCGGTTGGTTGCGAAACACTGCCGATCTGGGCGGTTTGGCGTAACAATCTCGTTTAGGTGTCGCATTGCGCAGAACAGGGGTGGGATCATGAACACCATGCTTTATCCGGAGCTTTACAAGTCGCTCGAAGCGGTCCGCTGGGACATGGAGAAGGACATTCCGTGGGATCAGTTCGACGCGTCGCT
>NZ_FXAN01000051.1 GCF_900176645.1 Burkholderia singularis | reverse complement strand
GCGGGGGTGCCCGGCCGCGGTGCCGGGCGGGCGGGTGGAGGTGTATGCGGCGCGCGCGAAGGCGTCGCTGTTCGCGGCAAGCTGGATCGGCGCGCCGTCGACGCAAACGAACAGCGCCGTCGCAACCACCCGCTACGTTCAGCCGACGATCGCAAACGCGTGGGGCGCGGCGTTCCCGGATCTGCTGCTGGCGTCCAGCCCCCAGCCGGCCGTCGAAGTGCCGCTCGATGCCGTCTATGACCAGATCAAGCCCGGCAGTTGGGTCGCGATCCGCCGCCCGGGCGTGAGCGGCGCGGCCGCGACGCTTCAGCCGGCCACCACGTTCCATGTGGTCGTCGATCTGCGCAGCGCCGCGCTCGCGACGGGCCCGGCCGCGTCCGCCGGCGGCAGCCTCAGCACCAGCCTGTCGGCGGCGACGGGGGCGGCCGCGCCCGCAGGCAGCGGTTTTGCCGCGAAAGTCACGGTGCTCAAGCTCGATCCGCCGTGGCTGAGCGATTTGACCGGGCAGTCCGCAGCCGCGTGGAACACGGCGGTCAATTCGACGGCGCTGCTGCGGGAAACCATCGTCTATGCGCAAAGCGAGGCGATGAAGCTCGCCGACGAGCCGCTCGACGCGGACGTGGGCGCGAGCGCGGTCGATCTGGCCGGGCTTTACGAAGGGCTCGAAGCGGGGCGCTGGGTGATCGTCTCGGGCCAGCGTACCGACGTGCCGCACACGAGCGGCGTGACGGCGAGCGAACTGGCGATGGTCGCCGGGGTCCGCCAGGGGGTCGAGGCGCCGGGCAGCATCGCGTGGCCGTTCGCCGCGCCGCCGTTCGCGACGATCTGTTATACGTCCGATGCCGACGTGTACGGCGACCGGCTCGTCGTCGGGACATTGCCGGACAATCAGCCGCCGAGCGCGAATACGCCGGGCGTGCCGTCGTTCTTCGACGGCATCGCGTTGCCCGCGACGCTCAATCAGCAGTATGCGGACCAGGTGCAGCTCGCCCCGGGCTTTTACGCGAGCGCGTATGTGCCCACGGCCGACGAGCGCGCGGGCAGCTTTGCATCGTTCGACGGGTTGCTCGTCGACCCCGTCACGCATATTCCCTATCCGGGCGGACAGTTGAACTGGGAGAAGGATCGCGTGTTCGCGTGGCGGATCACGACGCAAGCGCCGCACACCGTGCTTGATCTGGCCACGCCGCTCGCGTACACCTACGAGCGCGGCACGACGACGCTCTACGGCAACGTGGCCGATGCGACGCACGGCCAGAGCACTGGCGAAGTGCTCGGCAACGGCGATGCGACGGCGGACTTCCAGACCTTCGCGCTGCATCAGTCGCCGCTCACGTATTTGAGCGCGCCCACCGCGTCCGGCGTCGCGAGCACGCTCAACGTGCGCGTCAACGATCTGCAGTGGCGCGAACTCGGCGATCTGTCCGCCGCCGCGCCGCTGCAGCGCGCATACGTGGGGAGCGAGGACGACTCGGGCGTCACGTCGGTCACGTTCGGCAACGGCGCGCACGGCGCGCGCGTGCCGAGCGGCGTCGCGAACGTGAAGGCAAGCTATCGCTACGGGCTCGGCCGGGCCGGCAACGTTCCGGCCTGGTCGATCAGCCAGCTCGCGACGCATCCGCTCGGCGCGCAGGCCGTGGTCAATCCGCTGCCGGCCACCGGCGGCGCCGACGCCGATCGCATCGGCGATGCGCGGGCGAACGCGCCGGCGGCCGTGATGGCGCTCGAGCGGCTCGTGTCGGTGCGCGATTACGCGGACTTCGCACGCACGTTCGCCGGCATCGGCAAGGCGTCGGCCGTCAAGCTGTCGGACGGGGTGCGTGAGCTCGTGCACGTGACGGTGGCCGGCGTCGACGATATTCCGATCGACGCGACGTCCGACTTGTACGCGAACCTGCTCGCGGCGCTGCAACGCTATGGCGACCCGCATCTGCCCGTCGCGCTCGACGCGCGGCGCGTGCGGCTGCTCGTGATCGCCGCAGGCGTCGGGCTACAGCCGGACTACGCGTGGGAAGCGGTCGAGCCCGCGTTGCGCGCCGCGCTGCTCGCATGCTTCGGCTTTGACGCGCGCGCGCTCGGCCAGAGCGCCTATCTGTCGGAGGCCGTCGCCGCCGCGCAGCGCGTGCCCGGCGTCGCATGGCTCGACGTCACCTGCTTCGACAGCGTGCCCGACACGATGAGCGCCGCGCAGCTCGCCGCGCTCGGCAGCACGTTGCAGCTCAATACGTCGGTCGCGTCGTCGCCCGCCCGGGCGACGGCGGCGGCGAGCGGCCAGCGCGCGGCGATCGCGCCGGCCGAGCTGGCCTATCTCACCGCCGACCTTCCCGACACGCTGCTGCTCACGCAGCTCAACGCATGAGGACGCCATCATGACCCGCGATCCGGATTTTCTGTACGCGCTGGTGCCCGCCGTCTACCGGCTGCGCGATGCGCAGCAAGGCTATGCGTTGCGCGCACTGCTGCGCGTGATTGCGGAGCAGGCGATCGTGGTCGAGCAGGATATCGACGGCCTCTATGAAAACTGGTTCATCGAAACCTGCGCCGACTGGGTCGTGCCGTATATCGGCGCGCTGATCGGCTACACGCCGCTGCCGGGCGACGGCGCGGCCGCTCTCGCAGCGGCTTGCGGCTGCGGGGGCGCAGGGGATGGCGGCGGCTGTAGCGGTTGCGACGGCGGTGACGGTTGCGGCCATTGCGATTGCCGTGCGGGCGGCGCAACCTTCGCGACGGCGCCGTCCGCACGCCGCGAAGTCGCGAACACGATTCGCTACCGACGGCGCAAAGGCACGCTCGGCGTGCTCGACGAGATTGCGGCAGCCGTCGGCGGCTGGCCCGCGCACGCGGTCGAAGCCCGCCGCCGGCTCGCGCTCGCGCAGCATCTCGATTTTCTTCATATGCGACGCGGACGGCTTGCCGATCTGCGCGACGCGCCCGATTGGCGCGGCCCCGCGTTCGACCGGCGCGCGCGGACGGTCGACGTGCGGCGCATTGATTCGACCCGCACCCCGGGCCTTGCCAATCTTGCCGAAGTCGGCGTGTTCGTTTGGCGGCTGCGCGCTTACCCGGTGACGCAGGCGCCCGCTTACTGCTACGAAGAGGAAGGGCCGAATTGCTTCCTGTTCAGCGCGCTCGGCAACGACACGCCGCTGTACGTCAACCCCGCCGCGCCGGCGAATGCGCCGCGTCTGCCACTGCCGATCAGCCGCGACGCGCTCGAACAATCGGCCGGCATCGGCTCGGCGCCGGATGCGGCGCAAGCCGCGCCGCCAACGCCGGGCGAGCGCGCCGCGCCGCCGGTGCTCTACGGCCCAGAGGCGAGCGTGATGATCTGGACCAGCCCGCTGCCCGCGCCGGCGGGCGCTGGCCGCGCGGCCGCCTCTCGTCAAACGCCGGATTCAACGCCCAGTTCCTCCCCCGGTCAGACGCCCGTTTGGACGCCCGTCGATGCGAGCCGGATCATTGCCGCCGATCTGAGCGACTGGCGCTACCGGGTGCCGCCGGGGCGCGTCGCGCTCGATCCGGTGCTCGGGCGCATCGCGTTCGCGCCCGGCGACGCGCGCAGGCAGGCGGTGCGGGTTTCGTATGCGTATGCGTTCAGCACGGAGCTAGGCGGCGGCCAATACGCGCGCCTGCTCGACGACGCGCCGGCGGGCGCGGCCACGTACACGGTCGGGCAGGGCGGCGGGTTCGCCCGCATCGCCGACGCGCTCGCGCGCTGGCGCGCCGATGCGCCGCGCGACGCAGTGATCGAGATCGTCGACAGCGGCGTCTATGTCGAGCCGATCACGATTACGCTGCAAGCCGGGCAAAGCCTGCAACTGCGCGCGGCAAACCGCCAGCGGCCGGTGCTGCGCCTGCTCGACTGGCAGCCGTCCGCGCCCGACCAACTGGATATCGGCGGCGACGGGCCGAGCTGGTTCACGCTCGACGGCATCATCGTCACCGGGCGCGGCCTGCAAGCGGGCGGCGGCCTGTCCGGCGTGACGATCCGGCACAGCACGCTCGTGCCCGGCTGGGGGCTCGCTTGCGATTGCACCGCCAAGCGGCCCAGCGATCCGAGCATCGTCATCACCGGCGCGCTGCGCTGCGTGCGCATCGAGCGCAGTATCGTCGGCGCGATCCGGGTCGAGCGCGACGCGGTGCGCGTCGCGCCGTTACGGCTGGCCATTGCCGATAGCATGGTCGATGCGCTCGGCCGCGAACGGCTCGCCATCGGCGCGAGCGACACGCCATGCGCCGAAGTCGCGCTCGATCTTCGCTGCAGCACCGTCATCGGCCGCGTGAACGCGCATCAGATCGATCTCGCGGTCGACAGCGTGTTCGACGGCATCGTCACCACGTGCCGCCGCCAGAGCGGCTGCGTGCGCTTTTGCTACGTGCCGCCCGGCTCGCGCACGCCGCGCCGCCATGCGTGCCAGCCCGACGGCGTCGAGCGGGCGCTCGGCGAGCGCTATCTGGCCGGCGGCCTGACGCTTGCCGAGCGCGCCGCGCTGCTCGCGGCCGAACGCGTGCGCGTGGCGCCCGAGTTTGCGAGCGTGCGCTACGGCACGCCGCGCTACGGCCGGCTCGCGGACACCTGCGCCGCCGAGCTGCGCACGGGCGCGCACGACGGCTCGGAAATGGGCGCGCTGCATCATCTGCAAGAGCCGCAGCGCGCGGCACGCGTGCGCCTGCGCCTGAGCGAGTTCACGCCGGCGCAGACCGACGCCGGCATCGTTTTCGCAAGCTGAGAACAGAAAACAAGGAGAGCCCCGTGAAAGCCGACCTGACCCGCGTGAGTTTCGATCCGCTCAAGCATTTCAGCCGCGTCGTGATGCAACAGGGGCGGGTGCAGCTCGACGCCGATTGGAACGAGCAAGCCGATATCCTGCTGCATCTGCTGCGCACGATGGCGATCGACGGCTTCGGCCGCGCGGCAAGCCCGAACGGCGGCTTCGCGATCGCCGCGCTGCCGAACCATCCCGACGATTTCGAAATCGCCGCCGGCACGTATTACGTCGACGGCCTGCTGTGCGAGCTGGCGTCGACGCCGGTCGCGATTCTGAAATGGGATGCCGCGAACCGCGCGATCACCGTCGCGCAATGGTTCGTCGACGCGGCAAGCTACCGGGTGGGCCAGTATCTGCGGCTCAGCGACGATGCAACGCCGGCGACCAAGCCGCTCGTGGCGACCATCACGAAAATCGACTACCCGTCGCGACAATTGACGCTCGATATCGATATCGCGCCGCTGCAAAACGCCGCGCAGGGCCGCGCGCGGCGCCTCGTGACCTACCGCACCCAGCCCGACTGGCCCGCGCCGCCCGCGTTGCCGGCCGCGCCGTGCCAACTGTATCTCGACGTGTGGGAGCGGCTCGTCACGCCGCTCGAAGACAGCGCGATGCGCGAAGTCGCGCTCGGCGGCGCGGATACCGCGGCCCGCACGCACGTCGTCTGGCAGGTCAAGGCGCTGCCGATCGCGTCGGCCGGCACGCCCGTATGCGCTACGCAGCAGCAATTGCACGACAGCCTGCGCGGCGGGCTGCCAGGGCTGTTGCGCGCGCGCGTCGCGCCTGCCACGGCGTCGGCCGACCCGTGCACGGTGTCGCCGAGCGCGGGCTATCGCCGCGCGGAAAACCAGTTGTACCGCGTCGAGATCAACATCGGCAGCCAGAACGCGGCGGGCAATGCGCCGAGCTTCAAGTGGTCGCGCGACAACGGCGCCGCGATTTTTCCGGTGCTGGGCGTGCAAACGGCCGCCGCCACAACGACGGTCACGCTCGGCGATCTCGGCCGCGACGAGCGGTTCGGTCTTGCCGAGGGCGACTACGTGGAGCTGCAGGACGACGGCACCGTGCTGAACCAGGCGCCCGGCCAATTGCTGCAAGTGCAGTCGATCGATCGTGCGCGCTGCGTGGTCGTGCTCGCGGGCGCGCTCACGCAAAGCGTCGGCAACGATGCGTCGCTGCATCCGTTGTTGCGGCGCTGGGACCAGCGCGCGGGCGATCCGGCGCAGGGCGGATCGGACATCGGCCCGGACGGCGCGGTGAGCGTCAAACCGGGCACGCTCGCCGGCGGCGATGCCGTGTGGCTCACGCTCGAGGATGGCGTGCAGATTCTGTTCGAGGACGTGCCGGGCACGGTGTACCGGACGGGCGACTACTGGCTGATTCCGGCGCGGGTGGCAACGGGCGATGTGCTGTGGCCGCAGGAGAGCGCGCCCGACGATCAGGGCAACGCCGTCAGCCATCCGGCCGCCGTGCCGCCGCACGGCATCCTGCACCACTATGCGCCGCTCGCGCTGATCACGGCGGCGGGCGGCGCAATGAAGCTGACGCCGTGTTCGACGGGAAAGCCATGAGCGGCGCGGCGACGTATTGCGCACGGGCGGCCGCCGGCCGCCGCGCGGCGGCGAGCGGCGCAGTGAAACGTGCGAGTCAGGCCGGTCCGCGGCGGGGTTCAAGCCGGCTGCTTCGGCTGCTTGTTCGGCCGCTTGACGCGGCGGGCGACGGTGAAACCAGGGCGGTAGCACGGGCGTTCCTGAAATAGCCGAACGGATGGCGGCACGCGGCGGGCAGGCCCCAGCGCCGCTCGCCGGTCAATCTCCGAGCAGCTTCAGCCCCGCCGGCAGCGATTCCCCGAACGCCCGTCCGGTATCCGCGTGATCGAGCGTCACGACCTCGCGCACCATCCGGCTCCACGCCTGCGGCGCATTGGCTGCCGTGAGCCGCCGCACGACGGTGTCGCGCGCGTCGAGTGGCAGGTCGCTCGAGCGGTCGCCCGTCATCCGAGCGATCTGCGCGGCGGCGAACGCGGCGGGTTCGACCTTCCTCCAATCGAGCGCGAGGATCGCGTCCAGCCAGCGGCTCGCGACCTCGGGCGGCACGATGCCGTGCGCGCTGCCGTACAGCGGACGCCGCGCGCCGATGCGCCCGATCGCCCACCAGCACTGGAGGTTCTCGGCCGGCCGCTGCAGCCGCGCGAGCAGGCGCTCGCCGAGTTCGATCTTGCGATCGACGGCCACGCGCTCCAGCGACGCGGACAGCCGGACCATGTCCATATCGCCGATCTTCGCCGGATCGAACGGCAGCTTGGGCCGCTTCGCGCGGGCCGCGTCCTGCAGCCACGCCATCGCATCGAGCACCTGATGCTGCGCGTGCTCGTCGAGCCCGCCCGCCGCGCGGCGCCACAGCGTCCACCATTCCGACCAGACGCGGCCTTCGTTCACGTACTGGATGCCGTCGTCGAACAGTGTCCAGAGCTGCGCGACGCGCCAATCGTCGAGCGGATAGCCGAAGCCCGGGCGCACGCAATAGCCGGCCAGATTCAGCCAGACGCGTTCGTGGTCCGCCGAGCGCCGGCGCCGGCCGTGACGCTCCCACAGCGCGCCGAACAATTCGCGCAGAGTGGCGATGTCCCAGCTTTCGCGCGGCCCGAGCAGTTGTTCGAGCTGCGTGCGCAGCCGCCCGGTCTCCTTGCGCTCGACGTTCGCGAGGCGTGCGCCGAACGACCGGTCGATCCATTCGATCGCCTTGTCCAATTGCGCACGCGGGACCGCCGCAGGCGCGCGAGAGGCGTCCTCGGCATCGGCGGCGCGCTCGCGCCGCAGTTGGAATTCGAGGTGCCAGCGTTGCGATGGGTCGTCGGTGGCGATGCAGTGCATGTCGAGCGTGCCGACTTCGGTCAGTGAAGTCGTCAGCCTGACGCGCTGCTCGCGAGCGCGATTCGCGTCGCGCTGCCCGACGACGGCCGCCACCGGCGGCAGGCGGACGAATTCGCCGGCCGTCAGCTCAGCGAGTTCGCCGGGCCGCCACGCGCGATCGGCGACGGTCGACGCGAGATGGAAGCGCACCGGCTGGCCGAGCTGCAGCGCGAACACGCGATCGTCGAGGCGCACCTCGCGGCCTTCGTCGGTGCCGCGCGGCAGCACGCATACGCCGCGCGGTGCGCGCGCGGCGTCGCCGTCGTTATCGCTATCGTCGAGCACGAGAAAGTAGCTGCGCGGCGAGCCGCCGCCGATACGCGGCGCGTGCCCGGCGCGGGCAAGCGCATACGCCACCGCGCCGCGGGCGACGGCCACGTCCGGATGGTCGTTGTTCAGCACCTGCAACGGCTTGCCGCGCCAGCCGCCGAGCACGCCCGCGAGCCGCCCGGCAAGCGTCGTCGAGCGAAACACGCCGCCGTTGAGCAGCAGCGTATCGGGGATCGGCACCGCTGCGTCGGCGCACGCGGCGGCATCGGCAGCCGATGCGTCCGGCGCGCCGAGCGCATCGCGCGATTGGGCGGCCAGCCGGTTCAGGAACGCAGCGATATGCCGCGTGACGGCCGCATCGGCGGCATAGGGCAGGCCGAACTCAACGAGCGCCGCGCGCGAGCGGCGCGGCAGATCGTGCGCGTCGCCGGCCGGGAAAAATCCGTCGACGACGATCCGCTCGGCTTCGGCGCGGCTCAACTGTGCCGTGCGCGCGCCGCCGACGAGCCGCGAGCCCGAGCCGAGCAGCGTGATGCCGACCGAATCGGGCGGCTCGTCGCCGAGCAGACGCTCCTTCGCCGCGCGGCACCGCTCGACAAGCTGCGACAAACTCGCCGCCGACAGGCGCACGCCGTCCTGCGCGATGCGCGTCTCGACGAGACGCGCGAGCGCGAGATCCATGTTGTCGCCGCCGAGCATCAGATGATCGCCGACGCCGATGCGCGTCAATTGCGGCTCGCCGCCGTCGATCCGCACCTTGATCAGCGTGAGATCGGTGGTGCCGCCGCCGACGTCGCACACCAGCACGAGCCGCGTTTGCGCGAGCGATTCGCGCAACGTCGCGCGATGGCGGTACAGCCAATCGTAGAACGCCGCCTGCGGTTCCTCCAGCAGGCGTAGCGCGGGCAGCCGCGCAAGCCGCGCGGCCTCGAGCGTGAGCGCCCGCGCGCCGTCGTCGAACGACGCGGGCACCGTCAGCACGACGTCCTGATCCTCGAGCGGCGCGTGCGGAAAACGGCGGTTCCATGCGGCGCGCACATGCGCGAGGTAGCTCGCGCTCGCGGCCACGGGCGACACTTTGTGCTCGGCATCGGCCGCGCCCCACGGCAGAATCGGCGCGAGCCGGTCGACCGCCGCGTGCGACAGCCAGCTTTTCGCGCTGGTCACGAGCCGCCCCGGCACCTGCGCGCCGAGCGAGCGCGCCAGCGTGCCGATCACGGCGGGCGGCGGGGCGTTCGCACCGCGCGCGGCGTCATTTTCACCGTGCTCGCCGTGAGCATCGGCGTCGCGCCACGGCAGCCTCAGCGCGCCGGGCGCGAACTCGTCCGGCGCAGGGTGATAGCGCGCGGACGGCAGCAGCGGCCGCGCACCGACTTCGCCCGGCGCGACGAGCTGCTCGACGTCGAACACGCGAATTGCGCCGCCCGCCGCCTCGGCATAGGCGACGACGGTGTTGCTCGTGCCGAGATCGATGCCGACGATGAATGGTTTCATCGCTCAGGCGTTCGCGCCGCCGCGCACGTCGAACTCCACCTTCCAGCGTTCGTTCGTGCCGCTCGGCACCGCTTCGAGTTCGAGCGTGCCGGCCTCGGTGACGCGCGCGTGCAGCTTGACCGGCACGATCTCGCCGGGCGTGCGCCCTTCGGGCGGCAGCGTGGCTTCGATCTGCTCGAGTTCCTGCAACTCGTCGGCAGACCAGAAATCGAGCAGCGTGCCGACCTGATCCTGGCGGCGCACCGACGAGCCGAAAAACCGGAATTGCACCGGCTCGCCCACCACCAGGCCGAATTCCTGCGGCGGCAGCGCCGCCTCCGAACCTTCCTCGATGCCGAACGGCGCGACGCAGAGGGCCTGAATCGGCGGCTCGAGCCCCGGCACGGCCGGCATGGCCGATTCGACCGCGACGTAATACGCGCGCGCCGTGCCGCCGCGAATGCGCACACCCTTGCCGCGCTTCACGTAACCGTAGTAGGCCGCGCCGCGCGCCACCGCGAGATCGAAATCGGCGCCGCCCAGCAGGCGGGCCGGCGCCGCGCCCTCGGCCGCGAGCCAGCCGTTGAGCGTGCCGAGCACGCGCTCGACGAGCAGCGATGACTTGAACACGCCGCCGTTGAACAGCACGGCGCTCGGATGCAGAAAGCTTGCCGACGCGGGCTGCGCGTGCTGCAAGCCGTCGAGATCCGCGAGCGCGGCAACCTGGCGGCCGAGGAACGCCGCGAGGTGCCGCGTGATGCCCGCGTCCTGCGCGTAGGGCAGGCCGAGCTGCGTCAAGCCCGCGCGCGTGCGGGCAACGGGCCGCGCCGCCGCGTCGACCTGCGGTAAGAAGCCCTCCAGAATCGTCTGCGTCAACTCGGCGCGAGTCAGCTCGGTGCGAATCGAGCCGCCGATCAGCTTCGAGCCGCGGCTCGGCACGACGAGCGGCACCGCGTCCGCCGACGGATCGCCCAGCAGCGTTTCCTTCGCGCCGCGGCATGCGTAGGTGAGCGCGCGCAACTGCCACGGGTCCGCCTGCGTGCCTTGCGCGGCCAGCTTGCGCGCGACGACATGCGCCAACGCCAGATCCATGTTGTCGCCGCCGAGCAGGATGTGCTCGCCCACCGCGACGCGGTGCAGCTCGAGGTTGCCGTCGCGTTCGACGACCGCGATCAGCGACAAGTCGGTCGTGCCGCCGCCGACGTCGACGACGAGGATGATGTCGCCGACTTTCACCTCCTTGCGCCATGCGCCGCCGCTTTGCTGGATCCAGCTATAGAGCGCCGCTTGCGGCTCCTCGAGCAGCGTCATGCGCGCGCAGCCCGCCGCCTGCGCGGCCTCGGCGGTCAATTCGCGCGCGGCCGGATCGAACGACGCGGGGATCGTGACGGTAATGTCCTGCTGATCGAACGGCGCGTCGGGATGCGCGTGGTTCCACGCGTCACGCAGGTGCGTCAGATAGCGCGCCGAGCTGTCGAGCGGCGACACGCGCGCGACTTCCGGCGGCGCATCGCTCGGCAGGATGCCGGCGCGGCGATCGACGCCCGGATGGCACAGCCAGCTCTTCGCGCTCGACACGAGACGAATCGGCGTGCCCGCGCCGCGGCTGCGCGCCAGTTCGCCGACCGCGAAATCGCGCTCGGCCGCCCACGGCAGCGCGAGATCGCCCGGCGCAAGCTCGTCCGGGTGCGGCAGATACAGAAACGACGGCAGCAAAGACGGCGACTCGAGTGTGCCCGGCGCGACCAATTGCGTGATCGGCAGCACGCCGAGATGAGTTTTCTCGCCGTCGCTGGCCGTGAGATCCACGTATGACAGCGCGCAATGGGTGGTGCCCAGATCGATGCCGATCGAATAACGCGGCTCGTTCACAGTTCCACCTCCGCCGGCGCGATGATCGTCGCGTCGTGTCCGTTGTTGAGCTTGGGCAGCCTCACCGCGTCGACGCGCCAGCCGCGATGGCCGATGCTGCCGTGAAACGGCGGCTTGCCGACGACGTTGCCGGTCAGGCGGATCGCGGCGGCGTCGAACCCTTCGGGAATCGTCACGCGCGTGCCTTCGGCCTCGTCACGCACCGGGCGAATCGTGAAGTGCTCGCGCAGCGCCTTGCGGCAGCCGTCATGGACTAGGCGCGCCGCGGCGCCGATATCCGCGTCGGCGTAACCGGCAATGTCTTCCTCGACGAAATCGATCAGGCGCGCGTCGCGCTGCAGCAGCGCAAGCAATTGCAGCGCGGCGTCCGGGCTGGCTTGCACGATATCGGCGGGCGCGGGCGCAGCCGCGGCGGGTTGAGCGGGCGTGACGGGCGCGGCGTCGGGTGCAGCGGCGTCGGCTTCGCCGTCGCGCAGCCGGCGGGCGCGGCTCGCGAGCGCGCGATCGCCGAGCACGGAAAAGAATAGGCCGAAGGCAAGTGACAGCCTGCCGGCAAATGAAATGTTCGGTTCGGTCATCGGAAAAACTCCATTGGGCCCGTCGGTGACGAGCTATCGCGCCGGCCCCGGAACGAACCGGGCCCGCCGGCGGCGGGCCTCGGTCCGGCCCGCTCCGGCCTCTCGTCCATCCGGGCCGGGCAGCGCAAAACCTCTATTTTGCCTTGATCTGATGCTGAGCCGGTTGCCGCGCGCATCGGCACGCCCGTTCGCGCGGATTTCCACGTCCGCGCGCGGGCGATGCCGGCCGCGTGCATTCGGCTCCCCGGCCCGGATTTCGGCCCGGATCCGCGCAGCGCTACGCGGCGCTGGGCAGGCGGCGGCATGCGGCGCGCTGTCGCATGCCGCCGCGCCGTGCGGCAAAGCGCACGCCGGCAGCCGGCGCGTGCGGCGCGCCGCCGCGCGGCCTTGCGCTTCACGCCGCGGTTTGCCGGCCGCGCCCGATCGGATATCTTCACGCGTATCGAGCCGACACCCCGGAAGACCAACATGAAGAATGCATTGACCATCGACGATCTCAAAGCCTGCGCGCGCCGCCGCGTGCCGAAACTGTTTTTCGATTACGCGGACAGCGGTTCGTGGACCGAGGGCACTTACCGCGCGAACGAGACGGATTTCGAGGCGATCAAGCTGCGCCAGCGCGTGCTCGTCGACATGAGCAACCGGTCGCTCGCGACGACGATGGCCGGCCAGAGCGCGTCGATGCCCGTCGCGATCGCGCCGACCGGTCTGACCGGCATGCAGCACGCAGACGGCGAAATTCTCGCCGCGCAGGCGGCCGAGGCGTTCGGCGTGCCGTTCTCGCTGTCGACGATGAGCATCTGCTCGATCGAGGACGTCGCCACGCACACGGCAAAGCCGTTCTGGTTCCAACTGTACGTGATGAAGGACCGCGATTTCGTCGCGGCGTTGATCGAGCGCGCGAAGGCGGCGCGCTGCTCGGCGTTGATCGTGACACTCGATTTGCAGATTCTCGGTCAGCGGCACAAGGATCTGCGCAACCGCCTGTCCGCGCCCCCGAAGCTCACGCCGCTGCATTTGTGGCAGATGGCGCGTTGCCCGCGCTGGTGTCTCGGCATGGCGCGCACGCAGCGCCGCTCGTTCGGCAATATCGTCGGGCATGCGCGCAACGTGTCGGATTTGTCGTCGCTGTCCGCGTGGACCGCCGAGCAGTTCGATCCGCGGCTGTCGTGGCGGGATATCGAATGGATCAAGTCGCGCTGGAACGGCAAGCTCATTCTGAAAGGCATTCTCGACGAGGACGATGCGCGCGCCGCGGCCGACAGCGGCGCGGATGCGCTGATCGTATCGAACCACGGCGGGCGTCAGCTCGACGGCGCGCCGTCGTCGATCAGCATGCTGCCGCACATCGTCGATGCCGTGGGCCAGCGCATCGAGGTCCATCTCGACGGCGGCATCCGCTGCGGGCAGGACGTGCTCAAAGCGCTCGCGCTCGGCGCGCGCGGCGTGTATATCGGCCGGCCGTTTCTGTACGGGCTCGGCGCGGGCGGGCGCGACGGCGTCACGCGCGCGCTCGAGATCATTCGCAACGAACTGGATATCACGATGGCCTTGACCGGCAAGCGTCTCGTCACCGACGTCGACCGGTCGGTGCTGGTCGATAGGCGCGCAACGCAGGCCGATGGCGCATCGCGTGCGTGACGGACACACTCGGCGCTTAACGACATGCCGAGACACACCGAGGCACGGGCCGGCCGCAGCCGGCGCGTCCGACGCCGATCGAATCGACCTGCGCCGCTCAATAGCCGCTCAATACGCCGCTTCGCTGCCGCCGCCGGTGACGATCGCGACGCCGGAGCTTGTGCCGAGCCGCGTGGCGCCGGCCTCGATCATCGAGATCGCGGCCTCGCGATCACGCACGCCGCCGGACGCCTTCACGCCCACGTCAGGCCCGACGGCACGGCGCATCAGCGCAACGTCCGCAAGCGTCGCGCCGCCGTGACCGAACCCCGTCGAAGTCTTCACGAACGCCACGCCGAGGTCGCGGCAAAGTTCGCAAACGCGCACTTTCTCGTCATCGCTCAGCAAGCCCGTCTCGAGAATCACCTTCAGCGGCACGGCGCCGCAGGCCGCGTGCACGGCCGCGATGTCGGCCTTCACGTCGTCGAGGCGGCCGCTCTTGAGCGCGCCGAGATTGATCACCATGTCGATTTCGCCGGCGCCCGCCGAGATCGCGGCCGACGCCTCGAACGCCTTCGCGGCCGACAGGCTCGCGCCAAGCGGAAAACCCACGACCGCGCACACCTTCACGCCGGTGCCGGCCAGCTCGCGTGCGGCAAGCGCGACGTTGGCCGAATTCACGCAGACCGAGTAGAAACGATGCTCAGCGGCCTCGCGGCAGAGCGTGCGGATCTGCGCGTCGCCGGCGTCGGCCGCGAGCAGCGTGTGGTCGATCATGTGGGCGAGCTGGGCAGGGGAATACGACATGTTTCAGGACTCCAAAGGGCCGTGCGGCAGCGCGCCGCGCGGCAAAGTTGATGTTTTCATAGCGGTTTGTTACAAATACGGCATTTCTGCCGGGCCCGCGCACCCGGCCCGACGAGCGACAGGCGGACAACGGACAGGCATGGAAACCAAGAAAAGCGAGCGGATCAAGACATTGATGAACATGCTGCAAGGACAGAACGCGATCCACCTGCGCGAAGTCGCCGAGCTGTTCGACGTATCCGAAATGACGATCCGCCGCGATCTTGCCGACAACCCGCACGGCCTGAGCCTGATCGGCGGCTATGTCACGCGTCATTTCGCCGCGCAGCGCAGCGACATCGGCGAATACCTGATCAGCACCGAGAACAACCGGCAGATCGAGGAGAAGCGCCGGATCGGCAAGCTTGCCGCACAGTTCGTGAAAACCGGCGACACGATCTTCGTCGATTGCGGCTCCACGACGCCGTTCATCATCGACTTCATTGCGGACGATCTCGAATTCACGGCCATCTGCAATTCGCTGAACGTGTTTGCGAAACTGCAGCAAAAGCCGCATTGCAGCGTGATTCTGTGCGGCGGCGTCTATCATCGCAAGAACATGGTGTTCGAATCGGCCGCGGAGGCAAGCATTCTCGATACCGTGCGGGTGTCGAAAGCCTTCATCTCGGCGGCCGGCGTCAGCGACCGCTGCGGCGTCACCTGCTTCAATTTCCACGAAGTCGACGCAAAACGCAAGGTCATGCAGCGCGCGCAAAACCGCTTCCTGCTCGTCGATCATACGAAATTCGACGAAGTGCGTGCTGCTTACTTCGGCGAGCTGGCCGATTTCAACTACGTGATCTGCGACGGGCAGTTGAGCCGCCATTACGAAACGGCGATTCGCGCGCATGGCATCGCGCTCGTGACGTAACGCGAGCGTGCGGTATCCAGCATCACGCATCGCGACGTGCCATGCAATCGCGCACACCGGCCGCGTCCAGATAACCAGTGACGACCTCGAACACGCGCGTTTGGGCGGGCGCGAGCACGGCGACGTGGCCTTTGCGGCGCTCCGCTTCGTAGCCTTCCGGCTCGCATGTCGACGGCAGCGCGAACGCGGCAACCTGCTGGTCCGCATTGTGCAAGATCCAGCGCGTCGCATACGGAAACTGGTCAGGGCGATAGGCGGTGTGGAATGCGCCGCCGTCCGGATGCACGAGCAGGAAGTGCGCGACGCCGTTCGCATCCGTTTGCACATCCCGCATGAAAAACACGATTTCCGGATCGTACAGCGCGGGGGCATCGAGCGTGTCGAGCCGCTCGGGCGCGCGCGCCAGCGCGGCCATGTAGTCGCGCCACGCGGCGGTCGGCTTCACGTGCGCCGGCACGCTTTCGCGCAGCCGCAGCCCGCCGTTCGGCAGCCACTGCACGAACCGGCCGCCCGGCACATACGCGTGGTTCAAGTGCGCCATGTACATCAGATCCATCGGCACGCCGCCCAGGTTGGTCACTTCCATCCGGATCCGCATGCGCGCATCGTGCTCCCCGATGCGCACCGACGCGCGCGCGACGTAATGGCTGCCGAAGCCCTGCACGTATTCGTATTCGCCCGTCACCTCGACGTAGGCGCCGTGCGCATCGGCACCGACGATCATGCCGGCCCGGTCCATCGGCGCGCAGGGCATCTCGCCGTGCAGCGCGTGCGTGTCGTGCGGGCCGGGGCAGCCGTTGCGCAACATGCCGCTATGAAACATGAAGCAGCCGTATGTATCGATGATCGACGCGGCGCGCCTCGGTTGCCGGAACATATGCTTCATCGTCAAATCGCGGCCGTCGAACGCAGCCGCCCAGATCATCTGGCCGAGATACGGCAGCACGACGATATGCCCGCGCCGGTTCTCGAGCCTCAGCGCCTCGACGCCCGACGGATACGCGAACGCGGTCGCCGTGAGCCCGTCGGTCCGGTATAGCGCGCGCGGCGTGTCGCGGAAGTCTTCGCGGCGCAGTTCGATCTCGCCTCGCATGATCAGGCTCCCGAGGCGTTGCGGGTGTCGGCAAGCGCGCCGGGCATGGCCGCCGGCAGATGGCGCAGGCAATGGAAGCCGTAGCAGACGATCACGACGAAGCACGCGAGCGGCACGACGAACGCAAGCTGCATATTGCCGCCCGTATGATCGGAGATCAGCCCTTGGATCAACGGCACGACCGCGCCGCCGACGATGCTCATCACCAGAATCGAGCCGCCGTACTCGGTATCGTTGCCGAGGCCGTCGATCGTGAGCCCGTAGATCGTCGGCCAGCACGGCCCGAGGAATACGCTGACGCCGACCGCAGCATACACGGCCGTCATGTTATGCACGCTGATCGTGTAGGCGAGCAGCGCGATGCACAGCAGCCCGTAGGCGATCAGCACTTTCGCCGGGCCGATGCGCTTCATCACGAACGTCGCGATCAGTTTGCCGACGAAGAACGCGAAAAACGTCGCGAGCAGGTAGCGCGACGCGTCACGCTCGGAAAGCTGGCCGATCTGCATCGCGAGCCGGATCGTGAAACTCCACACGCCGACCTGCGCGCCGACATACAGGAACTGCGCGAGTATGCCGGCAACGAAGCGGCGGTTGCCGGCAAGGCGCGCCAGCGTGCCGAGCACATCGGCCCGGGGCGCCGCCGCGCGCGGGCCGTTGCCTTTGCATGCCGGGTAGGGCGTGAGCGCGAACACGACGAACACCACCGCGAGCACGGCGATCAGCCATTTGTACGGCTCGAGCGTGGCCTGGATCATCGCGAGCTGATGCACGCGCGCCTGGGCGGCCGACATCGCGGCAAGCTGCGCGTGCGACGCGTCGCCCTCCTTGAAGATCAGGAAGCTGCCCATGTACACGCCGGCCATCGCGCCGAACGGATAAAACGTCTGCGAGATATTCAGACGCCGCGTGCCGGTTTCGCGCGGCCCCATCAGCGTCGAATACGAATTCGCCGCCGTTTCGAGAAACGACAGACCGGCGGCGATGACGAACAAGGCGGCGAGAAACATCCCGTATTTCGCCATCGACGCGGCCGGAAAGAACAACAGGCAGCCGAGCGTGTAGCACAGCAGGCCGACGAGGATCGTCGTCTTGTAGCTGAATTTCTTCACCACGGTGGCAGCGGGGATGGCCAGGAAGAAGTAGCCGAGATAGAACGCGGACTGCACGAACGCCGATTCGAAATCGGACAGGAAAAAAGACTTCTTGAATTGCGCGATCAGCACGTCGTTCAGGTTCGCCGCGGTGCCCCATAGCGCGAACAGGCAGCAGAGCAGCGTGAACGCGAACACGGGGGTGCGGTTCAGATAATAGCCGTCGGGCGAGGGTACGATGCTGGCGCGTTTCATGGGTGTCTCCTTCCCGGGAAGGGTCGTTTTGTCGGTTTTTGTCGGGCTGGTTGGCTTGCGCCGCCGTATTTAGAGACCGGCGTCGCGGATAAAACGCTCGAAAGTCGCGGCGTTCGCGTAAGACTTTTGCGTGCCGAAACCCGTGACCGAGTGCGCGGCATACGCGCAGGCGTAACGCATCGCGGCCGCCACGTCGCGCGATTCGGCGTAATAGCGCGCGAAGCAGCCAATGTATGCGTCGCCCGCGCCGGTGGTGTCGCGCGCGTCGACCGGCACGCCGGGCACATGCCGCGCGCCGTCGCGCGACACGTGCAGCGAACCCTTGTCGCCGAGCGTGACGATCACGTGCTTGAGTCCGCGCTCGATAAGCGACCCGGCCGCACGTGCGGCCGCATCCGGCGAATCGACCGGCATGCCGGATACGATCGCCAGCTCGGTTTCATTCGGCACGAAGAATTCGACTGAGCGGATCCGCTCGAAATCGAGATCGGGCACGGCGGGCGCCGGATTCAGCAGGACCGGGATGCCGTGCCGCGCGCCGAATGCGATCGCGTGATAGACCGTTTCGAGTTCGATTTCGAGCTGCAGCACGATCAAACCGCATTCGGCAAGCTTCGGCGCGGCCGCGTCGATGTCGGCCGGCCGCAGATGGCGGTTCGCGCCCTTGACGATCAGAATGCTGTTGCTTGAATCCGGCTCGACGAAAATCGGCGCGACGCCGCTCGGCACGCCGGGCACCTTGCGCACATACGTCGTGTCGATGCCCGCACGCTCGAGATTGCGGATCGTGTTGTCGGCAAATACGTCGTCGCCGACGCTTGTCACCATCACGACAGGCGCGCCGAGGCGGGCGGCCGCGACGGCCTGATTCGCGCCCTTGCCGCCGCAGCCGAGTTCGAAGCTCGGCGCTTCGAGCGTCTCGCCGCGCGCCGGCATGCGGGTGACGTAAGTCACCAGATCAACCATGTTGCTGCCGATGACGGCGATTGTCTCCATCTGTCTTCCTTGGCTTGGCATGAGGGGCAAGCCGGCTCATGAATGAACCGTTATCTCGATGAATGATAATAAAATCACATTTCATGTGAAAATACAATCATTATTCATCGATCGGATGGCGGTGGCGCGTGGCGGACCGTGCGGCGAATAGGAGAAACCCGCGGATATGCACACGGTGCGATCCGATTGAAGCTTGCCGGGATGACCCGCACGCAGGCTGCATTGCGGCGCGGCAGCGCATGTAGGACGGTGCGGCGACGCGAATGCGCTATGGATATCGGAACATACGCGTGCTGCTCGGCAGGGCCATGAGATCGGCAAGGATCGGCTGTACCGCCTGTATCGAGGCGAAGGTCTGTCGCCGCGTTACAGGCCCAATCGGCAAGCGACGCGCAAGATGCGCCGCCCGGTACGGGCGAAGTCGACGGCGCCCAATCGGGCGCGGCGTTTGGATTTCATCGTCGACCCGCTTTCGAGCGGTCAAAGGTTTCTCGCGCTGATCATCATCGATATCTTCACGCGTGGAGCGCTCGCGATCGACATGGGCCAGCGATGGGGCGCTTCGGATGTCGTTTGCGTATTGGACGAACCGAGAGTCAATCGCAGGGCGCCTCGTGTCATGCAACGGCCCACGATGCGATGCATGCCGGAACGCGCATGGGCTCCCGATGGGAGCCAATTGAGCGATGGCGGGCCTCGTATAACGAGAGTCCGGTTTCCCGGCGGCGCCTATTGTGCGATTTTTCCGTTTCTGATGTCTTTGTTGACAAATTGTGGCGGTAATGTAATTGTAATACTGAGGGGTCTGGATTCGCTATCCTAACTATGAGGTGAAATTGCGAATGCCAACTCAGATTTATGCAAAGCGATTGATTGCGACGTCGGGGCTCTGCGCGCTGATCGGTTGGGCGGCGTCGGCCGGTGCCCAGTCGCTCGGTTTCATGGACGCGCGTCAGACAGCAGGGGACGGCGGCCTCGTCGAGCAAATCGCGAACACCATGGTGTTCCCGAATTTTCGTGGCGATGCGAGAAGCGTGAGTAGTCTGTCGGTAGAGCGTCTTGGGCAAGCCAACGCCGTGCGCTCGATCAAGGTGCTCGTCGAGCGCGACGACAGCAGTGCCAACCTGTTCACGCTGCGCGCGGAAAATGCCAGCATCGCCGCGCGCGTATCGCCGTCGGCGATCGCGGTGACGTTCGGCGACAGCAATCCGTTGTCGCTGTCGCAAAGCACCGAATCGAAGCTTTTATGGCGGCCGATTCCTAAGGACGTCAAATATTTAATGTTCACGGCTTACCTCGTGCCGAAGACGACCGCGCAATCCGAATGGTCCGACAGCGTGATCGTGACCGCCAACGAGGCCGTCATACAAGGCGCAAGCATCGTCGCGGGGCGGGAGATCGCCGATCCGATTCGCTCGGCGCTTTCGCCCTATGGACTCGATGCGTTTGCCCGGTCCGGGATCGATGTGTCGTCCTCTCAGCGCGACAATCGCACGCTGGCGTTCGTCGAACAGCGGACGGTGCCGCTTGCCGACAGTCCGAATTCGCACCATCGCAGCAAGCGATGCTTCGAAGATTTCATTCAGGGCGTCACGTCACTATCCGCGTGGTGGTGGGAACGCCTGTTTGGCGCACCGAGCATTTGCTCGACCCGCACGAGCGATCCGATGCCCGATACGCAGATCGACCTCGTCACAACGCAGCCGTTACCGGTGAACGTCGATCTGAGCGTGTACGAGGCAAACGAGATCGGCGGTGGCAACGTGCCGGATTTCGACGTTGCGATGGGCGTCCTGTTCTGCGGTGATCGGCCGAATATGCGACGGGAAAGCGGACCGGACGCGTGCACGATGCAGGATCGCGAAGCGATCGCAGCTGTCGGGGAACTGCCGCCGACCACGATTCGCTCGCTGCTTCAACAGATCAACGCATACAACGTCGATAGCGCGTCCGGCGCGGCGGCACCGCTTCGTTTGACGACCGGCAACGCCCGGTTGGACGGGTGGCTGCTCGCCGATACGGAGCGTGCGGCAAATGCGCTTAGTACTGCGGAAAATGTCGTTCAGGTATCAGATAGCAGGGCGAAGCCGAACGAACCATCCAACTTGCGGCAACGGAAGAAGAAGGTCGTCAAGGCGAGTTGCGCCGACAACAATGCAACACGAGAAGCGACGGAGCAGGGCTGGGAGTGCGTGAAGAAGGCGAAGCGCAAGATCAAGCGGCAAGACGATGCGATCGCGCTGCCCCCGCAGTTGCAAACCGGTGGCCGCTATTATCTGGCGAGTCGAACGGCCGACGGACGCGAATTCAGTGCGCTTGTGAGTTCGTTACGCCAACAAAGAACGGAGATGCCGGCGGGGATGCGTCCCGACGAATTCGCGTCGCAGACGGCCGCGATCGCGCACGATGGCGCGGCAACCGGGGATAACCTCGGGATCGTCTATCTGAACGACCCGAGAGGCGTGCGCGGACAGCGCTTCGGGTATGGGCTCGAACATATCTGGGCGCCGGGCGGTGGCGGCGGCGACGACGGTCATCGAAACGATTGGCGCGCGTTGTCGGTCGATTCGCGCGATATGCTGACCCGGGTCATCATGGCGGCGCTGACCGATGTCGACGCGCAATATACGCAAACGCGAACGGCGGACGGCAAGGTTGTGCGTACCTATAGCCACTTCACGTTCCGCGACGGCGCTCGTGTGGCCGTGTTCCGCAATGTTCGCATCGTGCTGCGGCAAAACGGCATGGTCGTCACGGCGTTTCCGCTCAAGAAAGCGAAGCGGGAAGAAGTACAACTCTTCATGTGACGATATCGCCATGAAGCGGCTATGAAGCAAAGCGGCTGGCATGTTGTCGGCGATGCGTTCGTCGGGAATGTGCCGGCCGCTGCCACCGTGCCGGCCGTTCGGCCGCCTGGTCGGGCTCGAGCCGACTCGGCTACAGCCTCAATTACGATTGCGAATACTTACGAGAGCTGTCGAGCTTTGACCGGAAACGCTATCAGCTTAACATCCGAATCACACAATAACGATTGATCTAATTGTTTTATGGAGACAATAAAACGGTCATTTCTTATATGGGGAAATCCGGAACAAGAATTTCAGGCCGGACGTTCCCAGTCTCACATATTCCATCGGTCCTTCCTCCGTCGTCGGATCGATCAGCGCATCCCGCCGATCGTGTAGCCGCCGTCGACGAGGATCGATTTGCCGGTCACGAAGCGTGCCTCTCGTCGCTGCAGAGCCAGACGGCCGCGTCGGCCACGTCCTCAGGCGTGCCGATCCGCCGTGCGGGCGTGAATGCGGCGAAGGGACGCAACATCTCGTCGTTGCCGAAGCGGCGTGCCATCGCCGGCCGGTTGGCGAAGAACGGCAGCATCTGGGCGCGCTTGAGCACCTTGCTGTGAATCGTGCCGTCCGGGTCGACAAAGTGAATCTGAATGGGACCTACACATAAAAAGTCTATAATTTGCATTATGTAAAATTTAAGAACCCTTATAAGATCGCATCCATGATGCGACGCGCCATGCTCGAGTTCGGCGTTCCCCTTAGATTTTGATCTCCCATCTGCCGAAGTCACCCACCCAGGGTTGACTTTGATTTCTACGCAGTTTTCCGAATATGCGTCAAACGCGTTCGACTCGCGAGAGGCCCAATACATTTAATGTCGGCGAATTTCGTCGGATTGGACGATGGCGCCCCCAATGCTGTACTGCGATATTGCCGTCACCATGATGAAACTCGACGATTGCTGCGCTCACGATCGGCGCTTACGGCTCAAAGGTATCCTGGCGCGATCACGATACTTCTTCGCAATCCGACCATTACATAATTTGTCTGCAAACCGTGTCATCCTCCAATGGAAAGCCCTCGAGCCGTTGGCCATATGAAGATCCGGGCGGCGATCGCGCGACGCGGGACCCATCGCTTCTCGATTGATGACTGTACGCTCGAAGCCGAACCACATCGGCGCGAGGTTCGGTTGCGGCTGCTCGCTTGCGGCATTTGTCATACCGATCTGGCCGCACGCGACCAGCATTTACGCACTCCGTTGCCAGCGGTGCTCGGGCATGAGGGCGTTGGCGTGATAGAGGCAATCGGCCCCGAAGTCAGCGAACTCCATGTCGGACAACGTGTGCTGGCCAGCTTCGGGGCCTGTGGCGAGTGTTTTTCCTGTATGGCTCGAGCGCCAGCATACTGTCAACATCTAGCACGATTTTGCCTGCAGGGGCGACGGCTTGATGGCAGTTCGCCACTCAGCCAGGACGGCGCCCCCTTGACCGGTCACTTCTTTGGCCAATCCAGCTTCGCGACTCACGCGATTGCGGCTGCTGCAAACTTGGTTCCGCTCGACCCAGATCTGCCCCCCGCACTAATGGCGCCGCTGGCCTGCGGTGTGCAAACCGGCATGAGTGCCATGATCACTATCCTGGCTCCGGACGTGGATTCCGCCGTCGCCGTGTTCGGCTGTGGCGGCGTAGGCCTGGCCGCCATCATGGCAGCGCGTATCCAGGGTTGTCGCCACATCTTGGCCGTGGATCGGCTGGAGGAGCGGTTGGTTCTGGCCCGTGAACTTGGCGCTACCGCCACGGCGCACGACATCGAGGCCGCCGTAGAGCCTGTGGCAGTTTGGGGCGGACTCAGCCATGCGCTGGACACCACCGGGCAGCCTGCATTGATTGAGCGTGCCTTCCTCCACCTGCTGCGCTCGCGCGGCCAACTGGTCTGCGCCGGCGTTGGCCGCCCGGAGGCCACGCTCAACTTCAACCATAACGCGTTGATGCTCAGCGGCCGCACGCTGCGCGGCACGATCGAAGGCGATGCCGATCCGCGCAGTTTCGTGCCACGCATGCTGGATTGGTTCCGTCAAGGGCGGCTGCCGCTACATCGGCTGGTGAAAACCTACCCCTTCGACTCGATCAACGAGGCGGTGGCCGACATGGAAGCCGGACGCGTTATCAAGCCAGTGTTGGTGTTCGATCCCTTCGAGGGCTAGGAGAGACCAAACGATGAGTGCGCAATTAGAACGGATGCTGGCGCGCGGGCACAGTGAGCGCATCTCGCTGCAAGAGCTGGCAGCGTGGTTCGCTGGCCTACCGCCGACAGGCTGCGACTTCATGCAGGGCAATTGGACTGGCGGCGTATTCAACACTGGCCATCCCGGCGAGCTGATGCTTGCGCAGATGCGCTGGTGCGGAAAAAACTTCAACAGCGTCGAGGATGTCGCTCCTATCGTTTGCCGCGACGAACAGGGCCACCGGATCGTTAGCGAGGCGATGGGCGCCGCGCGACTGCGCATGATTTCGGCCCCCGGCGAAAGCGCGCCCACGGCCGCGATGGTCTACGACAAGCACCCCATCATCGATTATTTCAAGCGCCTGGATGACGACACGGTGCTAGGGGTGATGGACCGCAAAGGCGATGCGTTTCCGTTGTACTTCTATTTGCAACGATGGCGCGGTGAGTGATCTGCGCTTGCGCGCCAGACACGGCGCAAGGCGTCCTCAGGGGTTTATACCTATCCGAGTTATCACGCGTGTTGCCAAGGGTTCGGATTTCATCGTTTCAGACGATGCCGCCGCTGATCCGGAATCGCTAGGATAGGTTGCCGGACCAATTTGGGGGAGACATGATGAGCATAGCAAAACAATGGCCATTCGCTATTGCAGGCGCATTCGTCAGCACGGTACTGCCGTGGGGCAACCATGCCGAGGCACAATTGCTTGATCAGGCCGCAATCAGGTCGCCACTGGCGGCCGGTTGTAATGGCCAGCCTGATTCGACACCTGTACCAACCGACCCACGCACCTTGGTCGTGCCTGGAGTAAACACCAATCCGAATGCCGCTGTGCAGTTCAACGCTTTTTTCGTTGATTTGCATAACCCGCCCTCACCCTATGTCAAGCGCCTACCATCGCGGCCGACAACGTGTGGCGCATGGCGGGCAAGCGTCGCGCGTGGCCAGAATAACTTGCAAACGCGTCAGTACTTCCAGCCGATGGCGTTGGCGTCGAGCTACTACAACATCTGGCAGGTATGGGGCTACGCACAGCGCCCGGCGGATTTCGATGATCAAGTCGCCAAGCGATACGGTTTGTACCCGGCCCCGTTCCGCAATCCGTATCCGCTGCCCGGAGAGGACCCTAATTTGACGAATGGCGGCAGCGGCCAGTTGCCGCTTGGTCTGATTCAAGGGAAGGACGACAGCGGCAAGTGGACCGGCATGATTGCGGCCTCGTGCTCGTCCTGCCATGACTCGCGTTTGGGTTCAACGACCGAATCTGCTTTCACTTATGGTCATTCCAACAGTGCGAATGACTCCGGGTTGATTGCATCCGATTTATTGCGCTCGAATATTCTCACCTCACCCGGCGTATTGCTGCCAATTCCATGGAGCGTCGGACGCGGTTCGAGTGATGCGATCGGTCTCGTCACGCTACTGCCGGCCCTGTTCGACATGGACAATCTGATGCTGTCCCCCAGCCCGCTCGAGTATAAGGTCAACAGCCCGGCTGCCGGGATGACCAAGGCGCCGACCTGGTGGACTCGCGCCTTCAAGACGCGGCAATTCTGGGATGGTGCGCTCACCTCCGACAACGTGCATTCCGAAATGGCATTCGGCGTTGCCAACATTTCGCGTACCGCCGCGCAACGACGGAATTTGGAATCTGAGTTCGACGATATCAACAATTTTCTACTCTCGATGTCGCCTGCGCCGTATCCGCAGCCAATCAACACGACGCTTGCCAATCAAGGCGCTGTGATCTTCCACGAACGCAATCTGTGGGCAAATGGCGCTAACGCCGGCATTCCCAAACCGCCGGGTAACGGCTCTTGCGCCAGTTGCCATGGTGTGTATTCGCCGAAATACGTAAACGATCCGAACTACCTCCCCGATCCGCGCCTGAAAGGCGTAGCGGGCGTCGTCACGCCGATTCAGACGATTCAAACCGATCCACAGAGAATGCAACTGATGGCGAGTGATTTTCAGCGGCGTGCATGGGCATCGTCATGGTGGGCCTATAACGAACTCAGCCCCAGCTGGTACGCGTACTACGGCGATAATCAGTTGAATCCCCTGGACATCACGGCGAGTCAGTTGCGTCGCGTGCCCCGCGCTGCCTACGACAACGGAATCGGCCCGCTCTATTCCCCAATCGGGCCGAACCAATGGGCACTGCCTATTGGCTATGTCGCCCCTCCGTTGTATGGCGCTTGGGCGAATGCGCCTTATTTCCACAACGGAAGCGTACCCACGATTTGGGGAGTGTTGAAGCCAAGCGACCGCCCGAATGCCTGGACGCGTCCTTACAGCCCCCCCGGTATCGGAGGCAAGAATCAGGGCTTCGACTACAGTTACGCATCCTATGATTTTCAAAATCTCGGCTGGAAATACACTGCCGTCAATTGCAATAACACTTCGGCGACAAGTCCGTATGTCCCGTGTAATGGTCAGGCAACACCGGATCAACTGTTCTCGGCCTGGAATAATGTCATGGCGAAGTACTTTAATCTGGCTTACCAGTCGCCGCCGCCGATCACCGATCAGCAGATCCAGTCACGCATGATCTACAACAGCAATCTGTACGGCAACAGCAACGCCGGTCACACCTTTACGCAATCACTGACCGACGCAGAGCGTTTGGCATTGATCGAGTATCTAAAGACACTGTAACGGCGTGATGTAGTGGTGTTGCTCTCTTCTCCAGTGGTGAATTCCGCTTGCCGGCCCCTCCGGCAAGCGGTTTTTTAAACACATGTCGATTCAATCGCATTGCGATAGTCCTTGCTCCACAGCGGTCTCGCCACGCTTGACCGCCATAGGGCTTGCCTGCCGACGAGGCAACAAACTCCTCTTCAAGGATCTCGATCTCAGTGTGGGGGCAGGAGAAATCTTGTGGGTGCGCGGGCATAACGGCAGCGGCAAAACCAGTCTGCTCAAGCTGGCGGCTGGCTTGTCGCTCCCCGAGACCGGGCAGATAAGCTGGGGCGGCGTGCCGGTGCGGCAAGCTGACAGTTTTCGACGGCAACTCATCTACGTTGCCCACAGCAACGCGTTGAAGGAAGACCTCACGGTCAGTGAAGCGCTCACGTTTTTGCTGCGCATCCACGACCGACCCAGCGACAACTTGACGGTGCATGCCGCACTGCAAGCGTGGGATCTGCAAAGTCAGCACAACGCGATGGTACGCACGCTCTCGCAAGGCCAGCGGCGCCGTGTCACGCTGGCCCGCCTTACGGCAGACGATAGACCTTCGCTATGGATTCTCGACGAGCCTTTCGACGCGCTCGACACCGATGGCGTGGCGCGTCTCTGCGACACATTGCACAAGCATGCAAGCTGCGGCGGCACGACGCTGCTGACCAGCCACCAAGCCGTGGATATCGGAATGCTACGGCCGAAGGAAATCAACCTGGACCGGTATTGCTGAGATGCACGCGGCTTTTTTCGCCCTTTATCTACGCGATCTGCGGCTGGCCTTGCGCCGACGCATCGAAGCACTGCTGCCGATGGCCTTCATCATTATCGCGGTCAGCTTGTTCCCGTTAGGCGTCGGGCCCGAACCGCGGATGCTGCGCGAGATGGCGCCTGGCGTGGTCTGGGTCTGTGCGTTGCTGGCCTCCATGTTGTCCGTGAGCGGCCTGTATGCCGGCGATTTCACCGATGGCTCGCTGGAGCAGATGCTGCTGTCGGGCCACAGCGGCATTGTGATCGCGTGCGCCAAGGTCGCCGCACATTGGACGCTGACCGGGCTGCCGCTGATCGTGACTGCGCCGGTGATTGGCCTGATGCTCGGCATGAGCCTGCCGTCCTTGCTCGTGCTGAGCACAACGCTGCTGCTGGGCACGCCGATATTGAGCCTGCTTGGCTCGGTGGGGGCTGCCCTCACGCTGGGTCTGCGTAGCGCCGGCGTATTGATCATCCTGCTGGTTCTGCCACTGTCCCTTCCGGTACTGATCTTCGGCGCCGGCGCAATCAGCGCAGCCGAAGCGGGGCAATCGCCAAGCGGGCACTATTCGATCCTCGGCGCCCTGCTGATCTTTGCTGCACTGACCGCACCGCCGGCCACGTCGGCAGCTCTGCGTATCTCGCTGGAATGAGGAGCTTACGATGATCCGCTGGTTCACTTTCTCGGCACCTTCGCGTTTCTACAGACTGGCCAGCTTGCTCATCCCCTGGCTGTGGACCACGGCGGTACTGCTTGCGCTGATCGGGCTGTACACCGGCTTGTTCGTCGCACCCACGGATGCCCAGCAGGGAGAAGCCTACCGCATCATCTTCATCCATGTGCCGGCGGCCTGGATGTCAATGGTGATCTATCTGGCGATGGCCGGCTGGGCCGCCGTCGGCTGGATATTGAATGCGCGCATGGCCTCGATGCTGGCGCACGCGCTGGCGCCGACCGGTGCGTTGTTTACGTTCATCGCGCTATGGACCGGCTCGTTCTGGGGCAAACCGGCTTGGGGCACCTGGTGGGTGTGGGATGCCAGGCTAACGTCGGAGCTGATCCTGCTCTTCCTCTTCTTCGGCTACATCGCGCTGACCGGGGCGATCGACGACGTGCGGCGCACCGATAAGGCCGGTGCGTTGCTAGCGATCGTCGGCACCGTCAATGTACCGGTCATCTATTTCTCGGTGCGCTGGTGGAACACGCTGCACCAGGGTGCCACCGTCAGCATGACGGCCGCGCCCAAGATGGCCACCGTCATGCTCGTCGCGATGTTATTGATGATCTTCGCATTCTGGGCGTACACCTTTGCGGTGGTGTTCACCCGAGCCACGGCAATCGTGCTGGAGCGTGAATCACACGCCGATTGGGTGCGCGAGTTGGCGTCGGCATCCTCCTCGAATCTCGGCACGGAGCGATCCGCATGAACTGGCACACTGCATCCGAATTCCTGGCCATGGGCGGCTACGGTCTCTATGTTTGGGGAGCTTACTCGGTGACTGCGTTGATCATGCTGCTGGAACCTCGGGCGGCGGCGCACCGCCGGCGGCGCGCCCTACTGGATGCGGCGCGCGCCCGGAAAGCGGAGTCACGGCCATGAAGCCTCGCCACATGCGTTTGGCTATCGCGCTGGGCATCGCCGCTGCGGTGGGCGTAGGCGCCACACTGGTGCTCAATGCCTTCCGCAGCAATCTGGTGTTCTTCTATTCGCCATCGCAGGTGTTTGCCAAGGAGGCGCCGGCGGGTCGCACCTTTCGGCTGGGCGGCCTGGTGGAAAACGGCAGCGTGCGGCGCGATGGCCTGACGGTGAACTTCCTAGTGACAGACACCGTGCGGACCATACCGGTGCGCTATGAGGGCATCCTCCCAGACCTCTTCAGGGAGGGCAAGGGTGTGGTGGCCCAGGGGCAGATTAGCGGAGATGGCGTCTTCGTCGCTCGCGAGATATTGGCCAAGCACGATGAGAACTACATGCCGCCCGAGGCGGCCGACGCACTGAAGCAAGCTCATCGTATCAACGACAAAGTCGCCGCCACGGTGGTCAAGGAGGCAGGCAGACCATGATTCCCGAGCTTGGACAAATCGCGCTGCTGCTGGCGCTTGCCGTTGCCCTGATCCTGGGCACGCTGCCTCTGCTGGGTGCGGCCCGCGCGAGAGTCGACTGGATGTCGCTCGCTCGCCCTGCAGCGCAGACACATTTCATACTCGTCGGCATTGCCTTCCTGTGCCTCGCGAGCTGCTTCGCACGCAACGACTTCTCAGTGCTCTACGTGGCATCCAATTCCAACAGCGCCCTGCCGCTGCCCTACCGCATCGCCGGTGTCTGGGGAGGACACGAGGGCTCGTTGCTGCTATGGCTGATGATGCTCAGCATCTGGATGCTGGCCGTCGCGCAGCGCAGCCGGCATTTGCCGCAGCCACTCGTGGCGCGCATCCTCGCGGTGATGGGATTGATCAGCGTGGGCTTTCTGCTGTTCATGCTCACCACGTCCAACCCCTTCGTGCGCCTGTCTCCCGTACCGCCAGACGGCAACGATCTGAATCCGCTGCTGCAGGACCCGGGCATGGTGGCTCATCCGCCCATGCTTTACATGGGCTATGTCGGCTTTTCGGTAGCCTTCGCCTTTGCGCTAGCGGCGCTGCTGGGCGGCAATCTGGACGCCACCTGGGCGCGCTGGACCCGCCCTTGGACCACGGCGGCCTGGCTCTCCCTCACCATCGGCATCATGCTGGGCAGCATGTGGGCCTATTACGTGCTGGGCTGGGGCGGCTGGTGGTTCTGGGACCCGGTGGAAAATGCCTCCTTCATGCCGTGGCTAGCCGGCACGGCGTTGATTCATTCGCTAGCTGTGACTGAGAAGCGCGGTGCCTTCAAGTCCTGGACCGTATTGCTGGCGATCATCACCTTTTCGCTGTCGCTGCTTGGCACCTTCCTCGTCCGCTCAGGTGTGCTGTCCTCCGTGCATGCCTTCGCGACTGATCCCCGCCGCGGCCTTTTCATCCTGACGTTCCTCGCCGTCGTGATCGGCAGCTCGCTGGCCCTGTATGCCTGGCGCGCCCCTAAGGTCGGGCTAGGCGCACGCTTTGGCATCGTGTCGCGCGAGACCATGCTGCTCGGCAACAACGTGCTGTTTATCGTGGCAATGCTGTCAGTGCTGTTGGGCACGCTCTACCCGCTGCTGCTCGATGCGCTGGGCATGGGCAAGATCTCAGTCGGCCCCCCCTACTTTGACACGGTCTTCGTACCGTTGATGGCGCCGGTGGTCTTCCTGCTCGGCGTCGGCCCACTGGCGCGCTGGAAAGAAACCGAGTTGCCCGATCTCGCCAAACGCCTGCGCTGGGCCGCCGCGGTGGCGGTAATCGCCGCCGCCGCGACCGGCTGGCTGGCCGGCCGCCTCTCGCTGGGACCGACGTTGGGCTTCCTGATGGCCTACTGGATTGTGGCTTCCGTCGCGACCGACCTATGGGAGCGCGTGCGGCCCACCGGCGGTGTCAAGACGAAGCTCATAGCCCGCCTGCGCCTGTTGCCACGCGCCATGATCGGCATGATGATTGCCCATCTCGGGGTCGCCGCCTTCGCTTTTGGGGTGAGCATGGTCAAGACCTTCGAAGTCGAGCGCGACGTGAGGATGGACGTCGGCGACACCACTGAGCTGGCCGGTTACGTCTTCGCATTCCGTGGCGTCAGGGACATGCAGGGGCCCAACTACGATGGCGTGCAGGGCCTGATCGAGGTCACGCGCAATGGTCGTCCGGTGGTGCAGCTGCGGCCCGAAAAACGTATCTACCGCGTACAGCGCACCCCCATGACCGAGGCGGCGATCGATCCCGGTCTGACGCGCGATCTCTATGTCTCGCTGGGCGAACCGATTCACGGCGGCGGCACCTGGATCGTGCGCGTCTACGTCAAGCCTTTTGTCGACTGGATCTGGGGGGGCTGCCTGCTGATGGCGATCGGCGGCGCCCTGGCTGCCAGCGACCGCCGCTATCGCGCCCGCTCAAAGGCCGATCAGCGTCGGACCGCCTGCGCAAGTTCGGGAGCCGACGCATGAAAAGCCTGCGCTTCCTCTTACCACTCGTCGTGTTCGCGATCCTCGCGGGCTTCCTGTGGCGCGGCCTGCGACTAGACCCCCACGAGGTGCCTTCGCCACTGATCGACAAGCCAGCGCCGCGCTTCGTGTTGACGCGGCTGGATGATCCGTCCGCCCTCGTCCGGCGCGACGACATGTTGGGCAGAGTCTGGATGCTCAACGTGTGGGCCTCGTGGTGCGTCGCCTGCCGCGAGGAGCATCCTACGCTGGTAGCCTTCTCACGCACCGGGGCTGTCCCCATCATCGGCCTGAATTACAAGGACAAGCGCGCCGACGGCGTTGGCTGGCTGAGCCGGTTCGGCAACCCTTACGAGGCATCGGCCTTCGACCAGGACGGACACGTGGGCATCGACTTCGGCGTCTACGGGGTACCCGAGACCTTCATCATTGATAAGCGGGGAGTAATCCGCTTCAAGCAGACTGGCCCACTCACGGCTCAGGTCATTAACGAGCGTGTCCTTCCCTTGTTAAGGCAACTCAATGGCTAGGCTTCTCGCCTCAGTGCTTCTGGGCCTGCTATCCCTGGTTTCCAGCGCCAAGGATGCCACACCGGCCGCTGACGATCCGACTCTGGAAGCGCATATGCTGCGTATCACAGGCGAGCTGCGCTGCCTGGTATGTCAAAACCAGACCATTGCCGATTCGCATGCGGATCTTGCGGAAGACTTGAGAGAAGAGGTACGCGTGATGTTGCGCAAGCACGAAAGCGACGAGCAGATCGTCAAGTACATGACGGACCGCTATGGCGACTTCGTGCTCTACCGTCCGCCGTTCAAGGCCACCACCCTGCTGCTGTGGCTCGGCCCCGCCGCGCTTTTGCTGATCGGCGCCACGAGTCTGTTCTTGGTGCTGCGTCGGCGCGCCCGAATGAGCGACGACTGCTTTGAGCCCGACACACTCGACGAGCGCGGCGCCGCGCGGGAAACTCAGTCATGACGGCCGCCTTCTATTTGAGCGCTATTGCGATGTGCCTGTTGGCAGCCGCGCTACTGACGCGGCTTTCATGGTGGCCCTTCGATCGCGCTGAGCGGAATGCGTCCGGCAAGCAAGCCCGCGAGACGCGATCCGTGGCGTCGCCTGCCCTGGCCGTCGCACTGGCGCTGTTGCTCTGCGTCGTTGCGGGCGGCGGCTACTACTGGATCGGCTCGCCCTCCAGCCTCCCCCTCGGCCCGAATAGTTCATCCCCGCGAGTCTCGGGAAGCGATGGCGCCGCTCCCCGCTCGACGCTGCCAGATCAGCTCCTGGTCGACCAGTTGGCCGAGCGCATGAAGAACCGACCTAACGACGCCGAAGGCTGGTGGATGCTTGCACGCGCTTACGCGAACCTGGGCAAGCATGCTCAAGCCGTGGAGGCTTACAAACAGGCAGCCAAGCTGCGGCCAGACGATGCCTCAATGCTCGTTGACTACGCCGAATCACTCGCAATCGCGAACGGTCGCAGCCTCGAGGGAGAACCGGCCAAACTGATTGCCCGTGCGCTCGAGATCGATCCGAAGAATCCCAAGGTGCTCGCTTTCGCTGGAGCCGTGGCCTTCAACCGCAGCGACTATAAGAGCACGTTGCAGTACTGGAACACGCTGCTGCAAGTGGAGCCGGCGGACAGCCCGCTCTCGCAGAAGATACGCGGCGCCATCGTGCGAGTTCGCCAATTGGCCGGACTGCCGCCGGACGCGGACGTCGCGCCGGTTGCCTCCCGTCCCAAATAGCCGGCAGGGCCGCCGCATCGTAAGGTGTGTTCTGTGGCATGCGATGATCTCGTGGATTTTGATGCTGATCTCGATCGGGATGGATTGCCAGCACGTTCGCACAACTGGAATTTGCGCTCGCTCGGTAGCAGTGCGCTCGAGCAGACGAGTGGATTTAGAAACCCCGAATCGATTCGAGAATCTGTTTTCCGGAAAATTCTCTCGTTAATCGGGAAAGGTTGATCGCATTAGACAATTTGCTTTTATTACTTAGGTATCCAAATTTACAAGATTGGCACAGTCGCAAACGCAGGTTTCAGGATGGGATTCCAAATATGAACCGAAGAGATATGGTGAAGGCTACGGCCGTTATAGGTGGTAGCACCGCAGTGACGCTTGCGGTCCGGGCGGAGGTGCTTTCCGGATTGAGTAACTGGCTCTGTTCCGCAGCCTGCAAAGTGTCCAGTCCGTCGAGTCCAGTAGCCAGCCAAACGGTGGCTGCGGCGGCAGGATCAACTTTAGTGCCGACCCTGCCTCAATATGACACGCCTCAAGGGCGGCTCGCGCGGGCTACCTATACGGAAGTTCAAAAACTGAACTATGTCTGGACAGAAAATTTCCCCAACTCGGCGAATATTCCGATGGCGGCAACCGTAACGGCTGAGGATTTGCCAACCGTCGAGTGGCAACTGCTGGCAGCCGAAACCCTAGTCAAGATTCTGACCAACTTCCTGGCGGCAGCTCCCAGCAGTGCCGTATCGCTCTGGCAGAACCAGTTGAATTCGATCACTGCCAGTATTGCCTCGGTGCAATCGAGCTATAGCGCGCTGCTGGCCAATCCCGGCGATTCGGCTGCGTTGGCGAAGATCTCGACGCTCCAGTCGACACTGCTGACGACGCTGCAAACGATCCATACTCTGATCCAATCGATCATTACGCAGTTGAATCTGCTCTACGCAGCCCAGGACAGCAACCGCAACGAAACGAACTATAAAGCGCTGTTCGCGACCATTCCGTTACCGGACATTGCCAATACGTTTCATCAAGACAGCGTATTCGCACATCTGCGCGTCGGGGGCCAGAATCCCGCGTTGATCCAAGGAGTCTCCGGCCTTCCGTCGAAGTTCCCGTTGACCAATACGCAGTACCGACAAGTCATGGGACCGTCGGACGACCTCGGCACAGCGGCACTTGAGCATCGACTGTATCTGCTGGATTACGCCGCGCTCGGACAGGTCGCCACGTCAGGCCCCGTTTCCAAACTCTTGACCGGGACCGGCTATTCATACGCGCCGATCGCACTATTCGCGATTCCGAAGGGCGGAACGTCGTTGGTACCGGTCGCCATCCAGTGCGATCAGGACCCGTCCGTCAATCCGATCTTCCTTCCCGCGGACCCGAGCAATGCATCGGCATACTGGGCATGGCAGCAGGCCAAGAGTGTCGTGCAGGGAGCCGAAGAGAATTATCATGAGATGTTCGTGCATCTTTCACGCACGCACTTCGTAAGCGAAGTCTTCGCGATGGCAACCCATCGCAATCTCGCGAATACCCATCCGCTTTATCTCCTGCTGACGCCCCATTTCGAAGGTACGCTCTATATCAACGAAAGCGCGTCACTCATTCTGCTTCCGCCAGTTCCTCTCGGGTTCATCAATACGCTGTTTGCCGAGACCATCCCGCTAATCGAGCAGGGCGTGGCGGCAGATCGGTTGGCATTCGATTTCTACCAACATATGCTCCCGACCGATCTGGCAAATCGCAAAGTGGACAATCCAGCCTTTCTGCCCGATTACCCTTATCGGGACGACGGCCTGCTGATCTGGAATGCGATCGCCGCGTGGGCCGCGGATTATGTGGACGTCTATTATCAATCCGATAGCGATGTCACCGGCGATTATGAACTCGCCGCATGGGTCAACGATGTCGCCAACAACGGACATGTCAAAGGTTTTGTACCGATCACGTCGAAGCCGCAGTTGGTGAACGTGCTGACGCTCGTCATTTTCAACGCGAGCGCGCAGCATGCAGCAATCAATTTTCCGCAGCGCGATCTCTGTACGTATGCGCCGGCGCTCTCGGCCTTGCTGTCCGCACCGGCACCAACCGGCACGAACGGACAAAGCCAGGATAGCTGGAACAAGATGTTGCCGCCAATGATCGCCGCGATCGAACGCGTCGCGATCTATGAGTTGCTCGGCGGGATCTATTACCGCAATCTCGGTGACTATCGGAGCAATGTCTTCCCGTACTTACCGCTCATCACTGATCCTAGGGTCACGTACAGCGGCGGCCCGCTGCAGCGATTTCAGCAAGCACTTCAGCAGGCTGAAGCCACGATTAACAATCGCAATCTAACGCGAGCCACGCCTTATCCGTACTTGCTGCCAAGTCGAATTCCCGCCAGCACCAACATCTGACTGATCGCCTCGTCCAGCCAGAAGTGACGACGTTTCGTAACAGCAAAGCCGGTTTTCTTATGTGCTGGTCCGCATCACGTTCATCGTCGAATCCGACGATTCGAAAAGACCCGCTTCCTCCCTATACTCGCTGGCATCCTCCCGCAGCGGATCAGTCGACGCATGCACGCAAGGCTGGATGCGACCGGTGCCATGCCTAAGATGTGTTTGAACCATCTTTCGGCCGCACACATACAAGGCCCGTAACACGGTGCGAACAGAACCCCAGGCATTCCATCCTCATCATGAACTTCGAGCTTTCACCCGAACTAATCGATCTACGTGATCGAACACGCCAGTTCATTGTCGAACAGGTTATCCCGCTGGAAAACGATGCGCGGCAAGACGCGCACGGGCCAAGCGAGGCATTGCGCGATGAACTGATCAATCGCGCCCGGCATGCAGGTCTGTTGACACCGCACGCGTCGGTCGAGATGGGGGGATTGGGATTGAGTCATGTGGCCAAGGCCGTGGTGTTCGAGGAAGCCGGATACTCGTGGCTCGGCCCAACCTCGCTCAACATTCACGCCCCCGACGAAGGCAACATCCACCTGATGGAAACCGTGGCGTCCGACGCGCAGAAGGAGCGGTGGTTGCGGCCGCAAGTTCAAGGCCGCACGCGCTCGTGTTTCGCGATGACCGAACCGCAGCCAGGCGCCGGCGCGGATCCTTCGATGCTGACCACGACGGCAATACGGGACGGCAACAGCTACCTTGTCACCGGGCGCAAGTGGTTCATCACCGGTGCCAGCGGCGCCGATTACGTCATTATCATGGCTCGCATGGAAGACGGATCGGCCACGATGTTTCTGGCCGACATGAACCGCGAAGGTATCCGTCTGGAGCGCAGCATGGAGGCGATGGACCGCTGCTTCACCGGCGGACATGGGGTGTTGACATTCGATCGCGTGCGCATTCCCGCGACCGATGTGCTGGGTGAAATTGGCAAAGGTTTTTTGTATGCACAGGTGCGGCTCGCGCCGGCGCGTCTCACACATTGCATGCGTTGGCTCGGACAAGCGCGCCGCGCGCACGACATCGCCACGGAATACGCGCGCAAACGCCGAGCGTTCGGCAGGCTGCTCGGCGAACATGAAGGCGTGGGCTTCCTGCTCGCAGACAACGAAATGGACCTGCAGACTGCCCGACTGCATATCTGGCATACCGCGTGGCTGCTCGATCAGGGACATCGCTGCAGTTTCGAGTCGAGCCGAGCCAAGGTGGTGTGTTCGGAGGCGCAATGGCGAACGGTCGACCGCTGCGTACAGATTCTCGGCGGCCAGGGCGTGACTACCGAAACGGCGGTGATGCGCATCTTTCTGGATATGCGGGCATTCCGCATCTATGACGGTCCGAGCGAGGTACATCGCTGGAGCATGGCGCGTAAGATCGTCGACACAGCGGGGAAGCCATCGTGAAATCGTCGATCTTCGAAGCATCGTGGGCCATCGGTCGCATCATGCCGCAGGCCAGCTCGCAGGAAACAGAGCGCTGTTTCATACAACTTCGACTGACGAGTCCGCAATGACGCAATCGCACTTTTTCTCAGCGATGGATGCCTATCTGCACGATCATGGGTTCGCGGGACCGGGATCGATTGTGATCACGCCGCTATCAGGTGGTCAATCGAATCCGACTTTTCGCATCGATTGCGCGCGAGGCCGTTACGTCCTTCGTAAAAAGCCGACGGGCCACCTGGTGGCATCCGCTCACGCGATCGACCGTGAGTACCGCGTGATGAAAGCACTGCAAGAAAGCGCCGTTCCGGTGCCCGAGATGCTCGTGTATTGCGAAGACACATCGATTATCGGCACGCCCTTTTTCCTCATGGAATATCTGGATGGCCGGGTTCTGGTTGATCAATCGCTGCCGGGCATGATGCCGGCGCAACGGCGGGCGATTTACGCAGAAATGAATCGCATCATCGCTGCGCTGCATCACATTGACGTTGCGGCAGTCGGTCTGAAGGATTACGGTAAAACCAGCAACTATTTCGCGCGGCAGATCGCCCGGTGGTCGAAACAGTGCCGCGAGTTGACGCTACCTGTAAGCGCCGCCATGACCAAACTGATGGATTGGCTGCCCGAGCAAATACCTGACGGTGACGAGACAACGCTCGTGCATGGCGACTATCGGCTCGACAATCTCGTGTTCCATCCAACTGAACCGCGCGTACTCGGCGTGCTCGACTGGGAACTGTCGACGCTCGGCCATCCGCTCGCCGATTTCTCATACCACGCGATGAGCTGGCAAATTCCGCCACGTATTTGGCGCGGCATCGCCGGTTTGAATCTGGCGGAATTGGGCATTCCCGCCGAAGCGGATTACATCGGTCAATATGAAGCCGCGACGGGCCGTCAAGCGCGCGAGCACTGGGATTTCTATCTCGCGTACAACTTGTTTCGGATGGCCGCGATCCTGCATGGCATCGGCGCGCGCGCCGTACTCGGCAATGCGACCGCCGTGGACGCGATAGACACGGCGGCCAAAAGCGCGCCATTAGCGGAAATCGGCTGGGCATGCGCCCAGCGGTACGACGCCACACGTCGCTGATCTGGGTGCGACTCCGTCATGGGCGCCCGTCGACCGCGGACATCCGGCCGGTTGCCGCGCGACTCAGGCTCATGCCGACCTGGCCTTGAAATCCGGTTCGCGCCGCTCAATGAACGCACGCACGCCCTCGGCAAACTCGGGCCGATCGATCAGCTCGCGCTGGCGTTCGGCCTCGTAGCACAACTGCTCGGCGAGGCTGTGCCTGTCTGCGGCATCCTGCGCGCGGCGCGATTCCAACACGGCATGCACAGGCTGTGCCGCCAAGCGCCGCGCCACCGCCAGCGCCTCGGTCAACAGTGCTTCGTCATCAACGCACGCCCACACCAGTCCCCACCGCTCCGCCTGCTCAGCCGACAGGCGATCACCCAGCAACATGAGCCCGGTCATGCGTGCACGGCTGACCAGCCGGCTCATGAACCACGTGGCACCCAGATCGGGGACGATGCCCAGCCTGGGCAGGGAAGGCAAGTAAAAATAGGCCGAACGCGCGGCGATCACCACATCGGCCGTGAGCGCTAGACCCATGCCCCCGCCCACCGCGGCGCCATTGAGCGCGCATACCACCGGCAGGGGCAGCTCGCGCAGTTCCTGCACCAGACGGTTCGACTGCTCATGCATGATGTCGGCGGTCCGCTGGCCCAAGGTACGGCCATCATGGTCACCAGCGTCGCTTGCGTTGGCGGAGCGCATGCCGGAAAGGTCCACGCCTGCGCAGAATGCCTTGCCCTCGCCGGTGAGCAGCAATGCGCGCACGCTGGGATCAGCACGCAGCACGGCCAGGCTTTCGCGAAGCTCGGCCTGCATCGTCACCGTCAGCGGATTCATGCGCGCGGCGTTGACGATGCGGACGATGGCCACATCGCCGTCGCGTTCAAGGCGGATCTCACTCATCGTCATACTCTCCTCCAGATTCACGCGGTCAGAGGCACTCGACGATGGTCACGTTGGCCAGCCCGCCGCCCTCGCACATGGTCTGTAGGCCATAGCGGCCGCCGCGCTGATGCAGTGCATGGACCAACGTCGTCATCAGCTTGGTACCCGAGGCGCCCAGCGGGTGGCCCAGCGAGATAGCGCCGCCATTGACGTTCAGGCGCCGCGGATCCGCACCCAGCACCTTCAGCCAAGCCAGTGGCACCGGCGCGAACGCCTCGTTGACTTCGTACAGGTCGATGTCGCCGATAGTCAGACCCGCCCTCCCGAGCGCACGCTGCGTCGCCGGCAACGGCGCTTCCAGCATGATTACCGGGTCGTGACCCATCACGCTCATGTGATGCACGCGCGCTAGCGGCTTGACACCCAGCGCCTTGAGCCCGCGCTCGTTGACCACCATCACGCCGGATGCGCCGTCGCAGATCTGCGAGGCGCTCGCCGCAGTGACGCGCCCCCCCTCGGCAATCAGCTTCACGCCAGCAATGCCCTCGCGCGTGACGTCGAAGCGAATGCCCTCATCCACCAGGTGCGGCTCGTTCAGATCCCCGGCTTCGGCGCTACGCGCGGCCACCGGTATGATCTCCTCCTCGAAGCGGCCGGCCTTCACCGCGTCGATGGCGCGCTGGTGACTCTGGTATGCGTATTCGTCGAGATCGTCACGGGAGAAACCATAGTTCCTCGCGATCGCCTCGGCGCCAGTGAACTGACTGAACTCCACGTCCGGATAACGATGCTTCATCGCCGGGCTGACATAGAAGCCAAACCCATTCTTGGCCGGCAGCGCGATCGACAACCCCATCGGCACGCGCGACATGCTTTCCACGCCAGCGGCAATGACACAATCCATCGTGCCCGACATCACCGCCTGCGCAGCGAAATGCAAGGCCTGCTGGGACGAGCCGCACTGCCGGTCTACCGTGGTCGCCGGCACCGACTCGGGCAGGCTGGACGCGAGCACCGCACTGCGCGCCACGTTGGAGGCCTGCTCGCCAATCTGGCTGACACAGCCCATGATCACGTCGTCGATTAACGCGGGGTCGGCGCCGGTACGCGCTATCAATGCGTCGAGCACCTGTGCAGCCAAATCGGCCGGGTGCCAGCCGGAGAGGCGGCCGCCACGGCGGCCACCCGCCGTGCGCACGGCCGCTACGATAAAGGCTTCCGTCATGTCAGTTCCTTGTCGAAGACTGGAAATCGGCGATCCGATATGGCATTCATCGCGGCGCCATGCGGATGGCCCCGTCGAGTCGCACGCTTTCGCCATTGAAATAGCCGTTGGTGATCATCAATTCGGCCAGCGCCGCGTATTCGGCCGGATCGCCGAGCCGCTTCGGGAATGGCACCGAGGCGGCCAATGCGGCCTTCACATTCTCAGCCGCGCCTTGCAGCAGCGGCGTGTCGAAGATGCCCGGCAGGATGGTGTTGACGCGCACGCCTTCGCCCATCAGGTCGCGGGCGATGGTCAGCGTCATGCCGACGATGGCGGCCTTCGAGGCCGAGTAGGCCGCCTGCCCCATCTGCCCATCCTCGGCTGCCACCGACGCCGTGTTGACGATCACGCCGCGCTCGCCATCGGCCAACGGTTCCAGAGCGAGCATGCCGGCCGCCGACTTGGCAATACAACGGAAAGTGCCGACGAGATTGATCTGGATGATCCTGTCAAAGGCCGGCAGCGGGAAGTGCCGGATCTCGCCACTAGTCTTGTCGCGGCTGGCGGTCTTGATGGCGTTGCCGGTGCCAGCACAATTGACCAGCACGCGCTCCTGGCCGATCGCCGCGCGCGACCTCGCGAACGCGGCATCGACCTCGGTGTCGCTAGTCACGTCGACCCTGCAGAACACGCCGCCGAGCTCGCGCGCAAGCGCTTCGCCCTGCTCGATATTGAGATCGAACAACGCAACCTTCGCGCCTTGCGCCGCGAGACGACGTGCCGTGGCAGCTCCGAGGCCGGAAGCACCGCCGGTGATGACGGCGCTGACGGAGGAATCAATTTTCATACCGAACATCCTTATGGTCGTGAAACGCCGCATTCAGTCATGCGTAGTAGCGCAGGCCCTGCGCGGCCATCTCGCGCATGCGCGGCGTCGGCGTGTAGGCAGGGCCGAGGCTCGCGTATTTGCCGCATAGTGACACCACGCGCTCCAAGCCCAACCAATCGGCATATTTGAGCGCGCCTCCCAGGTAGGCTGGAAAGCCGATGCCCAGCATCAGCGCCATGTCGAGTTCGGCCGGCGTGGCCACCACCCCCTCCTCAAGCGCGTGCGCGGCCTCCACCATCATCGGCAGCATCATGCGCTCGATCACCTCCTCGTCGGCGAAGTGACGTGGGCCCGGCGGCTGCAAATCGGCAATCAGCGCTTGCGCATCGGGCGCAACACGTTTGCTGAGCTTGCCGGCGGCGTCGGGCTCATACCGGTAGAAGCCCAGGCTGGTCTTCTGACCGTAGCGACCATGCTCGACCATCCGCTTGACGGCATTGCGCGCCACCGGCAGCATGCGGTCCGGGTAGCCGGCGCAGATCACGTCGCCGACGTGGGCACCCACGTCCATGCCCACCACATCCTGCAGATAGGCCGGCCCCATCGGCCAGCCGAAAGCCTCCATCACGCGGTCGACCTCGGTAAAGTCTGCGCCGTCGGCCACCAGTTGCAGGAACGCGCTGACGTAAGGCGTAATGATGCGGTTGACCAGAAAACCCGGGCAGTCCCTCACGACGATGGGCGTCTTGCCCATCGCCAGCGCATAGCCCACAGCGGTGGACACGGCGGCCTCGCTGGTTTTGCCGCCTCTGATCACTTCGACCAGCGGCATCGCCGGCACGGGGTTGAAGAAATGCATGCCGACGAAATTCTCGGGACGTGCCATCGCCTGCGCAATATCGTCGATGCGCAGGCTGGAGGTGTTGGAGGCGATTACCGTGTCGCAACGCACCGCGCCTTCGAGTGCGGCCAACACCCGACGCTTCACGTCCAGGTTCTCCACCACGGCTTCGATCACCACATCCACCGTCTCGAAGCCGCTGTCGTCGAGCTGCGGGTGAATGGTGGCGAACAGCGCGTTAGCTCTCTGCTGCGTCAGCCGGCCGGCTTTCACCTGCTTGGCCAATTGCTTGGTCGCCTCATTCATGCCCAATTCGAGCTGGGTCTGGGCAATATCCCTCAGGCGCACCGGGATGCCGCGCAACGCGCTGGTGTACGCTATGCCGCCGCCCATGATGCCAGCGCCCAGCACAGCGGCCTGCTTTATCGGGTGGGCGCTCTTCGCATGCTTTCTGAACAGCTTCTTTAGCGCCTGATCGCTCAGGAAGGCCTGCACCAGCGCGCCGGCCGCCTGGGTCTTGGCGACCTCGCCAAAAGCCTCGGCCTCGAGCTTCAATGCATCGGCGCGAGTACATAACACCGCGCGACTCATCATCCGCACCGCCATCACGGCGGCCGGCTGATGCTTGGGGCTTCGGCGCGCGACGTCGGCAAGCGCCGTCTCGAACCACGTGCGCAGTTCGCCTTCAGGCTGCGGCAACGGCCCACGCTTGCGCTCCTGCTGCGCACGCCAGTCCCGCTCACCAATAGCCGCGCTGCGCAGCAGCCTTAATGCGGTGTCGCGCAAAGCCTCGGGTTCGCAGATTTCGTCCACGACGCCCGCCTTTTGAGCTGCGACGGCAGATGACGGTTTGCCGCCTGCGACCCAGTCAACCGCCGTCGCCGCGCCTGCCACGCGCGACAGCCGCACCGTACCGCCGAAGCCGGGGAATAAACCGAGCTTGACCTCGGGAACGCCAATCTGGGCGGTCGTGGACATGACGCGGTATGCAGCGGCGAGTGCCAGTTCCAGGCCCCCGCCCAATGCGAAGCCGTTGATTGCCACCACGCTCGGAAAAGGCAGATCCTCGAAAGCGACGAAGATCTGATTCTTGGCCAGCACGTCGCGAGTCATGTCTTGAGCGCTTTGCTTGAACATCTCGCCGAATTCGGTGATGTCGGCGCCGACAATGAACACATCCTTCGCGCTCGTGACCAGTACGCCGCGCACACCGGGCGCCGCAGCCAAAATCTCGGTGGCCTGGCGGAATTCGTCGACCGTGCGGCCATCGAGTTTATTGATGGCATCGCTGTCGCGGTTGAAGCACAGCTCGACGAAACCTTCGTCGAGCACCTTCAATTGAATGCTTTCGCCCTGGAACAAGAGGATCTCCCTGCTTGATTTCATAGGTAGCCAGTCTAAGAAGGCCACCGCCGGCCGGCCATCGTCGCAAGCGACGAAATAAGCAAACCTTACCTAGCCAGCCATGAGCGACATCAAGCGCAACCGCTCGCGGCACTCCGTCACCATGCGCTGCAGCAGTTCGGCGCAACTGGGCACGTCATCGATCAGTCCGATGCATTGGCCCGCGGTGATGACGCCACCGTCGATCTCACCGCTTTGCAGCGCGGCGCGGCCGCGCGAACCGAGCACCAGCGGCCGAATATCCTCGAACTCACAGCCACCGGGTCTACCCTCGATCGCGCACACCTCGTCAGCGATGGCGTTGCGAAACACGCGTGCGGTGTTCTTCAGCGTGCGGAAGACGAGCCTGGTGTCGCGCTCGTCGCCGCGCACCATCGCCTGCTTGATGCTGTCGTGAATGGGAGCCTCACGCGTCACGCAGAAGCGCGTTCCCATGTTCACTCCCTCGGCTCCCAGCGCCAGCGCGGCAGCCATGCCCCGGCCATCTGCGATGCCGCCGGAAGCGACGACAGGGATGTTCAATGCACGCGCCGCCACCGGGATCAGCACGAGGCCGCCGACGTCGTCCTCGCCTGGATGACCCGCGCATTCGAACCCGTCGATGGAGACAATGTCCACACCATTACGCTCGGCGGACTGAGCATGACGTACCGTGGTGCATTTATGCACGATCCGGATACCGTGCGCTTTAAAGCGGCCGATGAATTCCTTGGGGCTGTTGCCTGCGGTCTCGACAATCTTGACGCCGCCGTCGATGATGGCGTCCACATACTCCGCATAAGGGGGCGGCTTCACCGAAGGCAGGATCGTGAGATTGACGCCGAAAGGCTTGTTCGTCAGCGAGCGTGTGCGTTCGATCTCGCGGCGCAGGTCGCCCGGCGTGGGCTGCGTCAACGCTGTCAGGATGCCCAGGCCGCCGGCATTGGACACGGCCGCAGCCAGTTCCGCCACGCCCACCCACATCATGCCGCCTTGGATGATGGGGTACTCGATACCGAGCAGCTCGGTCACACGGGTCTTCATGCTTGGCTTCCTTGCGGTCGACCGCGCACTGGCTCGCGCGCGGCGGAATCGGTGACGAGGCGGCCGAAGAACTTGGCTTCGAGCGCCAACGCACTGTCAATGGGCAACTGCGTGCCTTCGTACACGGCCGACAGCAGCGCCAGCGGCGCAGGCGCCAGGTCCTGCGTGTCGCGGCGCAGGCGTGCCAGGCCGATCCCGAAACTGGCGGCCGCATGCGGTGCCAACGCGCCAGCGCCGCCGGGCACGCGGTAGCCCTTCACGTCCCAGGGCTGCCGCGCACCGGGATGGGCGAGCACCCAGCGGCGCGCCGCCTCCACCAATTGCTCGTGCGGCACCACCGCATCCACCAGGCCCAGCGACAGCGCCTCGGCGGGCACCACGGCGCGCCCCGTGAGCATGAGCGGCAATGCACGCTCGATGCCGATGTAGCGCGGCAGCCGCTGCGTGCCGCCACCTCCCGGAATCAGCCCCGCCTGTACCTCCGGCAGTCCGACCACGCAGCGATCGTCGTCGGCCAGTACGCGGTAGTGGCATGCCAAGCAAAGCTCGAAGCCAGCGCCCAGCGCCAAACCGTTGATTGCTGCGGCCACCGGCTTGCCGCAACGCTCGATCCGCCGAAAGGTGGCATTCACTGGAGCGACCAGCGCCGCCACTTGTGCGGCCGTGACGCCGGCATCGCAGCCGGCCAACAGATCGTCGACGCGTGCGCCAGTCATGAAGCCATTGCTGCGACCCGACGTAATCACGGCGCCGACGATGTCCTCTCGCATGGCCAGTTCCTCCACCGCCGCTGCGAGATCGACCGCGAAACCCGCGGTAAAGCAGTTCGCCTCATGGCCCGCAACGGACAGCACAACCATGGCCACGCCATCGGCGCCCGTCTCGAAATTCAAGTTGCCCTGCATGCCTGCCTCACACCCTTTCAATCACCATGGCTGTCGCCTGCCCTGCGGCCGCACAGAGTGTCACCAGCGCGGTTGCCAGATTCCGGCGCTCCAGCTCGTCAAGCACAGTGCCCAGCAGGATCGCGCCCGTCGCGCCCAACGGATGACCCAGCGCGATGGCGCCGCCGTTGACATTGACCCGTTCGGGGTCCAGATCGAAATGCCGCATGTAGGCCAGCGGCACTACCGCAAAGGCTTCGTTCACCTCGAACAGATCGATGTCGCGCACCGTCATGCCGGCGGTTTGCAGGATTCGCCGGGTGGCCGGCATCGGACCACCCAGGCTCAGTAGCGGCTCGGAAGCACAGCTCGCACTGCCAACGATGCGGGCGCGCGGCGCGATGCCGTAACGAGCGCCGAACGCGCGGCTGCCAAGCAGCACGGCGCAAGCGCCGTCGACGATGCCGCTCGAATTACCACTGGTATGCACATGCTCGAATCCAGCAAGTTGCGCATAGCGCCGCAACACGATCGAGTCGAAGCCCTCGGCCCCGATTGCCGCGAAAGCCGGCTTAAGCTTCGCCAGGTCAGCGGCTGTGGTGTTCGGGCGGATGGTCTCGTCATGCTCCAGCAGCAGTTCGCCGATCATGTCGCGCACTGGCCGCAACGAGCGCGCGAAACGGCCCTGCGCCTGCGCCACGGCCGCGCGACGCTGACTCTGCGCTGCGTAGGCGTCAAGCGCCTCGCGTGTGTGGCCGCCCAGCGCCGCCATCAGATCGGCCGCCACGCCGTTGGGAATGTAAGGATGATGCCGCCCGATCTCGGGGTCGGTGTAAGCCGCGCCACCGTCGCTGCCCAGCGCCACGCGTGACATTGATTCCGTGCCGCCGCCGATCACCGCTTCGGCCTGGCCGGACGCAATCAGTGCATGACCGTATTTCAGCGTATCGAGCGCCGACGTGCAGAAGCGGTTGAGCTGATAGCCCGCCACGCTGTCGCCATAACCCGCAGCGAGCAGCGCATAGCGTGTCAGGTCCGCGCCCTGTTCGCCCACCGGCATCACGATGCCAAAACCAACGTCGTCGATGGCGTCTGCATCGAAGCCGTTGCGCTCGCGCAGGCCAGCCAGCACGCCGGCCGCCAGCCGCACCGGCGTTACCTCGTGCAGCGCCCCATCGGGCCGGCCTTTGCCTCGCGGCGTGCGGACATGATCGTAGATATATACGTCGTTCATGCGATGCAGTATAAAAACGTGCGGCGCCGCGCACATCGTCGGAAGCGACGGAAATCACCGATAGACAAACCGTTGGTCGCAGGATATATATCGATTAATTGAGTTTTTGTCTGCCCGACGATCGAGATGTGCGTCCGCGTGATGTCCACTTTGTCGTTCGCGATGGCCGTTCTAAGCGCCTATTGATGTCAGCGACTACCAGCCCTCTCGGCTCGGCACTGTGGGCCAAGCTCAGCCCGCCGAACGCCTTACCGACCCACATGTTGCGCTCACGGGTATGCGAGCGCATTTGCCATGCAGGCATGGCCAAACTGGTGGTGGTGCATGCGCCCGCCGGATTTGGCAAAACCACGGCCATGCTGCAGAGCTGCGCACGCTTCGAGGCAGAGGGAATCGGCACTGCCTGGCTCACGCTGGACCGGGCCGACAACGACGCACCGCGCTTTCTTGCTGGCCTGAGCCGGGCGGTAGCGCGTATCGCCGGTGACGATGATTTCGGCACAGCGACGGCTCACGCGATGGAAGCGCTGGAGCACTACCCCGCACCGTTCGTGCTGTTTTTCGACGACTTCGAACTGCTCCAGGAACCCGCCGTGCTTGACTTGGTGCGCGAGATTATCGACCACCTGCCGCGCCTGGGACTCCTCGTGATCGGTTCGCGCGTGCTGCCCGACCTGAGACTGGGCCGGCTTCGCGCACGCGGCCAACTCGTCGAGGTGGATGCTAAACACTTGCGCTTCAGCGTCGAAGAAACCGCCGAGTTCTTTTGCCGTCGCGGCATGCCGCTGGCGCCGCGGGCGTTGGCTCAGTTGCATGACAAGACCGAAGGTTGGGTCGCGGCGCTGTGGCTAGCGTCGATAGCGCTGGAGCGTTACGCGACGGACGACGAGAGCGGCGATTTCGTCGCTCGCTTTTCCGGATCGCACCGCGCCATCGCCGACTACCTCGCAGAAGACGTGCTCGCGCATCAAAGCGCCGAGGTACGCGAGTTCTTGCTGCGCACCAGCATCCTGCGTCAATTGACCACGCCGCTGTGCCAAGCGCTCGATCCGAGCGCGAACTGCGCACGCGTGCTCGGCGAGTTGGAGGTCGCCAATGTCTTTCTCACGCCGGTACAGAGTTTCTCGGGCGACACGGAGCCGGCTTGGCGTTACCACCGTCTATTCGCGGACTTCCTGCAAGCCCAACTGCATAGGCAGCATCCGGACGAATTCGCGCGGCTGCACCTGTTGGCCTCCGGCTGGTACGAGGCTGCCGGCCGGCCCGTGCCGGCCATCGATCACGCCATCGACGGCGGCGACCTCCCGCATGCGTTGAACCTGCTGGCACAGCATGCCGAAAATTTTCTTTCGCAGGGCCGCTTGCGCTTGATGGCTCGCTGGTTCGCGGCCATCCCGGAAGCTGCATTGCGTGGACACCCGCTGCTACAGGTCATAGCCGCATGGGTGACGTGCTTCACACAAGGCGCAGGCAAGGCGATGGCACAGTTGGATCGCTCAGAGGAATGGCGCAGCGATTCCGCCGACGTACATGCCCACCTCAACGCGCTGCGACCGCTACTGCTGGCCATGTTGGACCGCTACGAGGATGCCTATGCAATCGGCCGTGACAGCATGCGCCGGCTGCCCAGTTGCAAGCCCTTTGCCGACAGCGTTCTCATCAACACCATGGCCAGCGTGGCTTCGGTCATGGGAGAAAGCTCTGAAGCCCACCGCCTGCTCGACGCCGCGCGCGCCGGCCGCGGCACCAGCGACTTCGTGCGCGCCTACACCGAGGCGATGGAAGGTCTTCTCGACCTGCAGGAAGGCCAGCTGCGCCAAGCTACCGCACGCTTGCGCATGGTGCTGCTCAGCGATGCGCACGGCAACGGCTATCAGCATTACAGCGGCAATGCTTGGGCCGGTGTGCTGTATGCGTCGGCCATCTACGAAACCAATCAGCTCGAGGAGGCCGAGCACTGGCTCAACATCTACCTGCCGCTGGCACGGGACGTCAGTCTGCCCGACCATATGATCGCCAGCCACTCGATGCGGGCGCGCATTGCGTTCTTTCGAGGCGACATCGACGCGGCCGTGCGTGTGCTGACAGAGCTGGAGTATCTGGGCCACCATCGCCATTTGCCTCGCGTCGTGTGCAGCGCTAGGCTCGAGCGCGCACATATCTTCATGCTGCAGGGCAAGGCCCAGGACGCGCGTGAAGAATTGGAGCGCGCCAATGACCCTGAACTATGGGCGCGCGTATCGCATCAGCGTCTGCCTGCGCACGAGACCGACGATATAGCCATCGGCAACCTGCGGTGGAACATCCGTTTCGGCGATGCGCAGGCGTCCTTGCCGCACATTGCCCATGAGCTGGCCGAGGCCGAGGCCGGTGCATGCCGCCGCCGTGCACTCAAGCTGCGGGTACTGCAAGCAATGGCCTTGCAGCGCTGCGGCGATCTCTCCGGCGCGCTGCAGGGCATAGCCGCCGTCCTGCGACAAGCCTGCTCTGAAGGCTTCATGCGGCTCATCCTCGACGAAGGCGACGCCATCGGTCTGCTGCTACACCGGCTGCATGCACGGCGCGCCAACGACGGCGCGCCGCATGGCGGGGACCCTCTCTTCGACGACTACCTGCAGCGCCTGATTGCCGCCGCCGGCCCAACGCCGCTGCTCGAAGCCGAAGCCGTTGCAACTGCCCTCCCCGCCGACGTGCTGGCCGAACCGCTGACACACAAGGAAACCCGTGTGCTGCAATTGCTGGCCGAGGGCTACTCCAACAGCGCATTGGCCGAGAAGCTGTTCGTCTGTGACAGTACCGTGCGTACACATCTGCGCAACATCAACATGAAGCTTGGCGCGAAGAACCGGACGCAGGCGGTGGCGATCGCGAGGAAGCTGTCGATTATCCGGTGATCCGGCTGACGTCAGCGGGCCGCTGGGTCCTTGACACCGCCACCGAAGAGTTCCCCCCGACGTTCGGCGCTGGAGAATGTACGCCGCACCGCCTAGTGGAAATGGTACGGCAAAAGTGTCCCCTATCCGTCGATTCCGCGCTCGGCCGCACGGATCAGATCCACCGCCTTCTCCGCAATAGCGATCACGGGTGCGTTTGTGTTGCCACCCACCAGCGTCGGCATGATCGACGCATCGACCACCCGCAGTCCTTGCAAACCACATACGCGCAAACTCGAATCGACCACTGCGGCTTTGTCGCTTCCCATGCGGCAGGTGCCGGCCGGGTGATAAACCGAGTCTACGCGCTCGCGCAGCACGGCGCGGATCTGCTCGTCACTCTCGACTCCGGAGGTAAAGAGATCGCTACAGCGCCATTGCGCCAATGCCGGTGCGTCCATCAGCCGGCGCGTCAGCTTGAAAGCGGCGACCAATGTGTCCAGATCGTCGGGGTGCGACAGAAACTCGGGATCGATGCGGGGCGGTTGCAAAGGATCGCCGCTATACAAGCCCACGCGCCCACGGCTCGCGGGCCGCAGCATGCAGACATGGCAGGAGTAGCCATGCGACACATGCAACTTGCGGCCATGATCGTCGCCTATGCTAACGAGAAAGTGCAATTGCACATCGGGCGCCGCCAGGTCGGGGTTGGTCTTGAGAAACCCGCCAGCCTCGGCATAGTTGCTGGTGATGGGGCCGCGCCGCTCGCGGCGATAACGGGCCACGCCGCGTGCGATGCGCAGCAGACCGCTGGGCATGAGACTCATCAGGTCGGGATGGCGCCGCGCGCGATAGCTGAAAATGAAATCCGGATGATCCTGCAGGTTCTCGCCGACACCCGGCAGATCGTGCAGCACCCGAATACCGCACGCACGCAATTGCTCGCCTGGACCGACGCCAGACAACATCAGCAACTGCGGCGACTGAAAGGCACCCGCGCAGAGGAGCACTTCGCGGCGCGCCCGCAGGGTGTACCGCCGGCCGCCCTGCAGGCATTCCACGCCCACCGCTCGCCTACCCTCGAACACGATGCGCAGTACCTGCGCGCCGTTGCGCACATGCAAGTTGCCGCGGATGCCGAGATGGGGTAGCAAATACGCGCGTGCGGCACTGCAACGCTCGCCGTTCTTCTGCGTCACCTGAAACGGGCCAACCCCTTCCTGCTCAGCGCCGTTGAAGTCGTCATTCAACGGCACGCCGCATTGCATGGCCGCTTCGAGGAAGTACTGGGGAAAGGGGTTGTCGGTACGCAACCGAGCTACGTTCAGCGGGCCACCCTGACCGTGGAAAGCGTCGTCAAACTGTTCGTTGTGCTCGCTGCGCCGAAAATATGGCAGCAGCTCGTCGTAGGACCAGCCAGGGTTGCCCAGTGAAGCCCAATGGTCGTAATCGGAGCGATGGCCACGCGTATAGATCATTCCGTTGATGGCTGAACTGCCGCCCAGCGCCTTGCCCCGTGGCTGGTAACCACGCCGTCCGTTCAGGCCGGGCTGCGGCACGGTCTTGAATGCGTAGTTGCAAAGCCGCGTCGGCAACATCGCCACCAGCGCCGCCGGCGTGTTGATGATCCAGCCATCGCCGCGGCCTCCTGCTTCCAGCAGCACCACATTGACGGTGTCGTCTTCACTCAGGCGGCCCGCCAGTACGCAGCCAGCCGAGCCACCGCCCACCACGATGTAATCGAACGCGTCCCCGTCCATCCCTGGTCCTCTCGACGCTACCGGCATGACAACGGTTAAAGCGCCCGCGAGATCACTTCCTTCATGATCTCGCTGGTGCCGCCGTAGATGCGCTGTACCCGCGCGTCGGCGTACATGCGGGCGATGAGGTATTCGTTCATATAGCCATAGCCGCCGAACAATTGCAGGCATTCGTCGACCACCCTGCCTTGCATCTCGGAGGCCCACAGCTTGGCCATCGAAGCGGTGGCGGTATCCAGCGTGCCGGCGACCAATTGTTCGACACAGCGATCGACGAAGGTCCTGCCGACCTTGAGCTGGGTTGCAAGCTCCGCGAGCTTGAAACGCGTGTTCTGCAATTCGGCGATCGGCTTGCCGAAAGCTTTACGCTCTCGCGTGTACTGCAGCGTGGCCTCGAAAGCGCCTTCGGCACCCGCCTGCGCAAGCACCGCGATGGTGAGCCGCTCGTATGGCAGGTCACTCATGAGTTGATAGAAACCCTGACCCTCCCGGCCGCCCAGCAGGTTGGATACAGGCACCCGAACATCGTCGAAGAACAGTTCCGACGTGTCCTGTGCCTTAAGCCCGAGCTTGTCGAGCACGCGGCCTACACGGTAGCCCTCGCAGTCTTGCGTCTCGACGATGAGAATCGAGGTGCCGCGCGCGGCCTGAGCCGGATCGGTTTTGGCCACCACCAGCACCACGCCGGCAAGCAACCCGTTAGTAATGAAGGTCTTGGAGCCGTTGATGACATAGACGTCGTCGCATCTCTCAGCGCGAGTGCGCACGGCTTGCAGGTCGGAGCCAGCGCCGGGCTCGGTCATCGCGATGGCGCCGACCAGCTCGCCGCGGGCCATGCGCGGCAGCAGGCGGCGCTTTTGTTCGTCAGTACCGTGGTTGAGCAGGTAGTGCGCAACGATGCTATGCACCGAGCTCCCCATGCCCGTGAGACCGCGGCGCGCCATCTCCTCGCAGAACACTGCCTCATGGCGGAAATCGCCACCGGCACCGCCCCACTCCTCGGGAATGTCAGCGCACAGAAAACCCAGCTCGCCAGCCTTGCGCCACAGCGCGTGCCCGACATTGCCGTGGCGACGCGCAGCCTCGTCGGCAGGGATCATCTCGGTTTCGATGAATCGAGCGACCGAATCACGGTAAAGGTCGATGTCTTCATCGGCCCACAAACGACGGAAATCCACGGTTATGTCCTCAGTTGATGCGCCTCGCGCGACCCGCCCAGAACGACTCGCGCAGGATGAACTTCTGCAGCTTGCCGGCCGGCGACAACGGCAGCTCGCTGCGGAACTCGATACTGCGCGGGCACTTGTAGCTGGCAATGAGACCGCGACAATGCGTGATCACGCTATGTTCGTCGAGCTCGGCGTCCGGACGCAGCACGATTACCGCATGCACACGCTCGCCCCATTGATCGTCGGGCACGCCGATCACGGCACACATCGAAACCTGCGGCAGCTGGGCGATTGCATTCTCGACCTCGGCCGAATAGACGTTCTCACCGCCGGTGACAATCATGTCCTTCAGGCGGTCGACCACATAGAGATACCCTTCGGCGTCCATGTAGCCGCCGTCCCCGGTATGCATCCAGCCGTCCCTCAGCGCGAGCGCAGTCTCCTCGGGCTTGTTCCAGTAACCTTGCATCACCATCGGCCCGCGTGCGCTGATCTCGCCCACCTCACCGGGCGGCAGCACGCGGCCTTCCGTATCCACGATACGCACCTCAGCGATCGGCACTGGCCGGCCGGCAGAACGCAGGCGCCTGGCCTGGTCAGGACCAGGCAGGTGGTCGGCGGGCAGCAGCACCGAAATGGTCGGGGCCAATTCCGTCATGCCATAAGCCTGGCAGAACTCGGCCCGGGGCAGTGCCTTCATGGCCTGCGCCAGCAGTGCGGCGTCGATGGGCGCTGCGCCGTAGAGCATCATTTGCAGGCTACTCAAATCGAACTCCGCAAAGCGCGCATGCTCGATGAGTCGCTTGATCATCGTCGGCACCATGAAGGTCTCGGTGACACGCTCGTCCTGGATAGACTGCAGGATGGTCGGCTCGTCGAACATCGGTATCACCACCTGCGTCATCAAGCGCTGCATCATCTGCAGCGAAAGCCCGCAGCCGGCGACATGGAAGAACGGCGCGACCACCAATCCCACCTTTTTGCCGCTTGGCCGCGGCACCGCCGCCACTGCACTCAGCGCATTGATGTAGAGGTTGGCGTGCGAGAGCATCACACCCTTGGGCATACCGGTGGTGCCGCCGGTGTACATCACCGCCGCGAGCTCATCGCCACCGTGCGATGCGTCGTCCATGGGTTCGGACTCGGCCACGATCTGTTCGTAACCGACCATGCCGTCGGGTACCTCGTCGTCGCCGCAGTACACCAGCGTCCGTAGCGATTGGGATAGCTCGCGCAACGCACTGGCCTGGGCCGAGAAGAACTTGTCGACCAGCAGGATTCGCGTATCGCAGTCGTCCAGCGAATAAGCCACCTCCTTGGCGCTCCATCGAATGTTGACCGGATTGACGGCACCGCCACCCCACCACACTCCATACAAGTACTCGACGTAGCGGGCCGAGTTAAGGCTCAACATGCCCACTCGGTCACCCGGCCGCATGCCGAGATTGCGCAATGCTGCGGCCAGCCGCGTCGCACGTTCGGTGAACTGGCGAAAGGTGACGCGCTGCGCGCCGCAAACCACGGCGGTCGCCTCCGGGCACTCTCGCAGCGCCTTGTGCAGGGATTGGGTGAGATACATCTTTGTTGCCTCCTAGTCTTGCCTACCCTTTTTCTTCACTCGGTTGCTCGCGCCCGCGAAGTGGCTCCCCTCCATCCTCCATGCGCGATCCGGACACCGCCCCATCGGTACGCCGAAGGCGCCGCGCAGACGCATCATCTGTCAGACCACCCGGCGATCATGGTCTCGCCAATACGGCTCGCGTAGTGTGTGCTTCATGACCTTGCCGGCCCCGGAGACAGGCAAGGCATCGACAAACTCGATGCTGCGCGGACATTTGTAGCCAGCGATGACCGAACGACAGTGCGCCTGCAGTTCCGCGGCTTCCACCCATGCATCCTTGTTTCTCACCACCACTGCATGTACCGCCTCCCCCCACTCGACACTGGGGACACCGATCACCGCCACGGCAGCCACTGCGCAATGCCCTGCCAGCGCATTCTCTACTTCGGCGCAGTACACGTTCTCGCCGCCGCTGACGATCATGTCCTTGAGGCGGTCGACGATCGTGATAAAGCCCTGCTCATCCATGCGCGCCGCATCGCCGGTATGCAGCCAGCCAGCCCGCAACACCTCTGTGGTAAGCCCGGCCTGGTTCCAGTAGCCCTGCATCACACAGGGACTGCGCACGACAACCTCGCCGACCTGACCGCGCGGCACGTCGCGGCCGTGCGCGTCAACGATGCGCACGTCCACGCCGGCCAGCGCTCGCCCGGCCGTAGTCAGCTTGCCGAGCTTGCGGCCTTCGGGCGTGTGATATGTGCTGGTGAGATAGCTCACCCCGGCCGACAGCTCGGTCATCCCGTATCCCTGCACGAATTCGGCCTCGGGAAGCAGCGCGAACGCGCGATCGAGCAATGCTTCCGAAATGGGAGATGCGCCGTAGCCGACCCAGCGCACGCTGGCCAGATCGGCAGCGTGAATGCCCGGATGGTCGACCAGCATTTGCAACATGGTCGGCACCAGCATCAGATGGCTGACGCGCTGCGTCTTAACCGCCTGCAACACGCCATCGGGTGTGAAGGTGGGCAGGAACACCTGGCGGCAGGCGTTCATCAACCCACGCAGCGCGAACGACAATCCGGCCAGATGGAACAACGGCGCGCTGTGCAGCAGCGACTCGCCGCCCGTAAACGGCACGGCCAGTAGCGAGATGAGTGAATTCGTGACGAGCGCCTCGTGGCTCAACATCACGCCTTTGGGCCGCCCGGTGGTGCCGCCCGTGTAGAACACGCCCGCGAGATCGCCGCCGTTGCGCAGCGCGTCGGCCATGGGGCGCGCGTCAAGCAGGAGATCGTCCAGCCGCAGCGCGCCTTCCGGCACGCTTTGCTCGCCGAAATGCACCAGCGTGCATAGAGCGCTCGACGTGCCGCGGATCGTCGCGCACGACGGTGTGAACGCATCGTCGATGAACAGCACGCGGGTGTCGCAATCGTCCAGTGAGTCGACAATCTCGGCCACGCTCCAGCGCGTGTTCACGGGGTTTACCACGCCGCCAGCCCACCAGATCGCGAGCAGGAGCTCGAAGTAGCAATCGCTATTGAGAGCCAGCAGTCCGACACGCTCACCGCTACGCACGCCCAACGCGTACAGTACACCGGCCAGATGCGCGACTCGTTCATACAGTTGCCGGTAAGTCTGGCGCCGTGCGGCGAAACAAGTGGCTTCATCGTCCGAATGCTGCTGCAACGCACGGTGAAGGGCCTGGGTGAGGTGCAGCTTCATCCCCGCACCACCTCCAATGTCTGAAGCACGCACGCCATCATCTTGCCGCCCACGCCTCTCAGCCCTTCGATCGGACCTGCCATCGCTTATCTCTCCCTGTACGGCGCGGTGCCGCGTCGCACCTTGATCTTGCGCTATCGTGGGATCGCCGGCATCGTCGAAAGCGACGAAATCCGATCAGGCCGCCACTGCCCTGTTCAACACGGCCGGCACGGCTTGCGCGTCCCGATTCAATCAAACCTTGAGCATGAATTTGACCAGCGCGGCGGAACGCGCACCGTATGGCGGCGAAAGCAGACGGCGGCCGTTCAAACGCGGCTGCACCAGAATCGGCTTCATCTTTGAAAAGGTCACAAATCCGTCGTAACCGTGGTAAGCGCCCATGCCGCTTTGCCCGACACCGCCGAACGGCAGCGACCCGCACGCTGCATGCATCAGCGTCTCGTTCACCGACACACCGCCCGAAATCGTTTCACGCATCACACGATCAATGATGCGCTGCGACTCCTCGAACAAGTACAGTGCGAGTGGACGCGGATGCGCATTGACATACGCAATCGCATCTTCCAGCCTGTCATAGGGAACGAGCGGCAGCAGCGGCCCGAATATTTCCTCCTGCATCACGGCTGCGTGATCTGGCACACTCGTCAAGATGGTCGGCGTGAAGCGACGCGGCACCTGGGTTTTCGTACCGTCTGCCAGCGGATGGAGTTGCGCACCGGCATTCTGCGCCTCGTTGGCGAGTTGCTGAAGACGGGCGAAATGGCGATCGGAAATGATCGAAGTGAAGTCACGATTGTTTGCGAAGTCTGGATACAACCTGGCAACGACGGCACTCGCTTGCTCGATGAATGCACGTTCCTGCCCATTCGGCAACAGCACATAGTCGGGCGCAACGCACGTCTGGCCGGCATTGAGCAGCTTGCCGCTCATGATCGAATCGACGGCCGCGTCGAATCGCGCGCCAGGGCCAATGATCGCTGGCGACTTGCCGCCGAGTTCGAGTGTGACCGGCGTGAGATTGTCGGCCGCCGCATGCAATATATGACAGCCCACATTCGTTGACCCGGTAAATACCAAATGATCGAACGGCAAGCTTGAGAACACTGCTCCGATGCCCGCATCGCCATTCACCACGGCCACGTGATCGCGTGCAAAAGTCTTGGCGATCAGCGTCTCGAACAGTGCCGAAAAGCGCGGCGTCAATTCGGACAACTTGAGCATCACCCTGTTACCTGCGGCAAGCGCGCCGATCAGCGGCGTCACGCCGAGCAGCAACGGATAGTTCCACGGCGCGATGATGCCGATTACGCCGAGCGGCTGCGGCATCAACCACGCCTTGGCCGGGAGCATCCATTTGTTCATCGGGCGCTTGCGCGCCTTCATCCACCGCTTGCCATGCTTGAGCGCATCGTTGATCTCCTCCTTCGACAACCAGAACTCTGACATCTGGATTTCCAGCTTCGCGCGATGGCCAAAGTCCGCATGAATGGCTTCGGCGATAGCGTCCTGGTTGTCGAGCAGCATCGCGCGCAACAGGCGCAAGTGCTCGGCACGCTCGCGCCATTCCGGGTAAGGCGCCCGTTGGTAGGCAGCCCGTTGCTCCTGCAAAAGCGAAACGAGCGTTGCGAACTCATGCGGTTCATTCTTCATGTCGACTCCTCGGCAAATGCGTGACCGGCTATCAGGCGGGCATGCTGTAACTAGTCCAAAGCAGCCGCCAGCTCCGGCACCACGATATTCAGGTCGCCCACCAAACCATAATCCGCCACTTGGAATATCGGCGCCTCCGGGTCTTTGTTGATCGCCACGATCACCTTGGAATCCTTCATACCGGCCAAGTGCTGGATCGCGCCCGAGATGCCCACGGCGATGTACAGTTGCGGCGCGACGATCTTGCCGGTCTGGCCAACCTGATAGTCGTTTGGTACGAAACCGGCATCCACGGCGGCACGCGAAGCGCCGAGCGCCGCCCCCAGCTTATCGGCAAGCGGTGTCAGCACCTTGGCGTAGTTCTCGCCCGAACCCAGGCCGCGACCGCCCGACACGACAGTCTTTGCAGCGGTCAGCTCCGGGCGATCGCTTCTGGTCACTTCACGAGCGACGAATTGCGAAATGCCGGCATCGGCCACCGGCGTCAGACTCTCGATAGCGGCCGAACCGCCGGTGGCGGCGGCCGGATCGAATGCCGTGCCGCGCACGGTGATCACCTTCACCTTGTCATCCGACTGCACCGTGGCGATCACGTTGCCGGCATAGATCGGACGCTCGAAGGTATCCGGGCTACAGATCTTGGTGATGTCGGAGACTTGCGCAACGTTCAACCTTGCAGCCACACGCGGCAGGATATTCTTGCCATAGGCGGTGGCGGGCGCCAGGATATGGCTGTAGCCGCCGACAACGGCAAGCGTCTGTTCGGCAACGTTCTCGGCCAAGCCATCTGCAAAATGGGATGCATCGGCCACCAACACTCTGGTCACGCCCGCGATGCGCGCAGCGGCTTGCGCCGCCGCGCCGCAATCTGCGCCGGCCACCAGCACATGGACGTCGCCGCCGCATTGCAGCGCAGCCGTCACGACGCTCAGCGTCCCGGCCTTGATGGTTTGATGGGTGTGTTCAGCAATAACGAGCGCGGTCATCTTGATCTGCCTGTTCAGTGTGCTTCGGAGGTATGCGTGTCGTGGATGACCGCCTATAACACCTTGGCTTCCGTCTTGAGCTTGGCCACCAACGTGGCCACGTCCGGCACCTTCACGCCAACGCCGCGCCCGAGCGGCTCGGCAAGCTTGAGTGTCTTCAGATGCGGCGCCACGTCCACGCCCAAGTCTTCCGGCTTGATCGTTTCCAGCGGCTTCTTTTTTGCCCTCATGATGTTCGGCAGCGTCACGTAACGCGGCTCGTTCAGGCGCAAGTCGGTCGTGACCACGGCCGGCAGCTTGACCGACAACGTCTCCAGACCGCCGTCCACTTCCCGCGTCACCGAGGCCCAGCCGTCGGCAATCTGCACCTTGGAGGCAAACGTGGCTTGCGGCAAACCCGCCAGCGCGGCCAGCATCTGGCCTGTTTGATTGGCGTCGTCGTCGATCGACTGCTTACCCACGATGATCAGTTGCGGTCGCTCCTTGTCGACCAGTGCCCTAAGCAGTCTGGCCACGGCGAGCGGTTGCAGATCCTCGTCAGTCTCGATCAGGACGCCGCGATCGGCTCCGATGGCCATAGCGGTACGCAACGTTTCCTGACACTGCGAAACGCCACACGAGACGGCGATCACCTCGTCCGCCACGCCTGCTTCTCTAAGGCGGACCGCCTCCTCCACGGCGATCTCGTCGAATGGGTTCATGCTCATTTTGACGCCGGAAAGATCGACACCGCTGCCGTCCGACTTCACGCGAACCTTCACATTGAAGTCGACAACGCGCTTGACCGCGACTAGTACTTTCATGTCCGTTCCAATAAGAATCCCCAATAAGGCGTTCGCCGGACCTTAGCGCTCGCCATCGATCGCCAGCGCCGCAGCCGTTGTCTGATGCGACCGGCGTCCCAACCCTGTTAATGCCGCCAGCGCCGGAATCAGTACCACCGCGCCCACCATGTTCCATAAGAACATGAAGGTCAGCAGCAGCCCCATGTCAGCCTGGAACTTGATGTCGGAAAAAATCCACGTCAGCACGCCAACCGCCAGCGTGACGCCGGTAAAAGCGATCGCGAGACCGGTTGTCTTCATTGTCTCGAAGTAGGCCTCTCGTAACGGCAGGCCCTGCGCCAGAAATAGCTCAAGCCGGTTGTACAGGTAAATACCGTAGTCCACGCCGATGCCCACGCCCAACGCGATGACCGGTAGCGTGGCCACCTTTACACCGAGCCCCATCAGAGTCATCACGGCCTCGCACAGGATCGACGTAATCACGAGCGGTATGAGCAGGCACAACATCACGCGCACCGAGCGGAACTCCAGCAGCAACAGCGTTGCGACGATGCCGTACACCAGCAACAACATGGGTCGCCAGGCTTGTTCGACCACCGAGTTGGTGGCCGCCTCGATGCCGGCATTGCCTGCAGCCAACAGGATTTTGGCGTGGATGTCGGGGTACCGCGCGTTGAATGATTCGACCGTGCGCACCACCGCCTTCAACGTCGTTGCCTTATGGTCATCCAGGTACGCGATGACGGGCAGCATCGAGCAGTCGTTGTTGTAGAACGCGGCCGGAATACCCTTGTGCGCAGCATTCGAGATGTAGCGGTTGCGCGTGACCGTGGCCCACTTCAGGTTACCGCCATAGGTGCCGGCGATGATCTGCTTCATCCAATCGAAAAGCGACAACGTGCCCTGCACGCCGGGCGTCTCCTCCAGCGCCCACTGCAACCTCGACACCACCGCAGCGCTCGGATAGGCGCCGCACGCATCGGGCGGCGTGGTGACCATCACGACGAAGACATCGGCACTGGTAGCGTAGTGTCGGGTGAAGAAAGCGACGTCGCGGTTATATACAGAGTTTGGCCGAAGCTCGGGGGCCCCGGGGTCCAGATCGCCGACCTGCAGTTGACGACTCAGCGTGAGGCCGCCCGCCGTCATCATGGCGGCCAGTCCCACGACCAACCAGGCACGTCGCGGTTGCGCGAGCGTCGAAATCGCATGTGCCAACCGATGCCGCCCCTGCGCGCGGCGCTGCGCCGCGCGCAGACCGGCGCGCGAAATGCCGGCATACGACATCGCAACCGGCAGCAGGAACATCTTGGTGAAGATGATCACCGCCACACCGATACTGGCGCTAATGGCCAGTTCCCGGATCACTCCGATATCGATTGTCAGCAAGGTGGAAAAACCCACCACGTCGCATAGCAGCGCCACGGTGCCCGGCACGAACAGCAGGCAGAAGGTGGCACGGGCCGCCGCCATCTTGCCGGCCCCCTGAACGGTTTCGCTCGCGAAGGTATTGATGTTCTGCACCGCATGCGACACGCCGATCGCGAAAGTAAGAAAAGGCACGAGGATCGAATACGGATCGAGGCCGAACCCGAGCGCATGCATCAAACCCAGATGCCACACCACCGCTAACAGACAGCAAGCGATGGTCGCCAGTGTGCTGCGCCAGCAGCGCGAATAGGCCCACAGTAGCAACGTGGTTAGTACCACGGTGACCAGGAAAAACATTCCGATCGAGGCAGTGCCCTGGATCAGTTGGCCAACCAATTCGGCGAAGCCGACGATATGGATGCGAACGCCTTTGCGCTCGTACTTGGCTCGCAGTTGCTTTTCGAGCCGCTGCGAGAAACGCTGATAGTCCAGCTTCTGTCCAGTATCCGGATCGTTTTCGAGCAGCGGCGCCACAATCACACTGGACCGATGATCGTTGGCCACCAGGCTGCCGACCAGCCCGGCCTTGGCGACGTTCTCGCGCACGATATCCGCATCGCGCTTGGCGCCCAGGCTGCCATAGTCGGACGGAACCACCTTACCCGAACGTAGCCCATCCTCCGCAGCCTCGAACCAAAGCGTGTTCGGTGTCCATAGCGAGCGCAAGTTGCCGCGATCGATGCCGGGGATGTAGAACACCTCGTCGGTAATCTCGCGCAGAACTTCGAGATAGCGGGAGTTGTAGATGTCGCCGTCGGTCGCCTCCACCGCGATGCGAATGGTGTTGCCCAGTGGCCTGAGTTCGTTCTCGAAGCGCAGGCTGTTCAAGATGAACGGGTGGTGGGACGGCACCATCTTGCGAAAACTCGCATCAGGCTGCAACAACGTGGCCTGCCACAGCAGCACCGCCGAAGCCAGCGCAAAAAACATCAGCCACAGCGGCCGATGATCGAATAACATCCGCGCCGCGAAAGCCTCGATACGCGCAGTCCAGCCGGGTTTTTTTGGGGGGGGCTGCACCGTCGTCATTGTTGGCTTCCTTGCGACGCTAGCGGGTGGATGCGGACCCCGCCCAGTCCTACCGTCACGGCTGATAGTTTGGCACTCGCACCGATCAGGGCGAGGCCGCTAAGACGACGCTGCGACAGGCGCGCGCCGACAGGACGGAACGCTTGAGCTTGGTCGCTACTGGTCAGCAGTTGCCCATCCTCGTCGACCAATAACGGGATGCCGTTGCTGCGCACGACACCGGCAACGAGAGTTTTGTCGGTGCCGCTACGCACCGCCGTCCAGCGCTGGCCGCCATCGACCGAGCGGAATGCATGGCCCTTGAAGCCGTAAGCCAACAGCACGGAGCCGGGCAGCGCAAGCACACCGTATAGGTAGCCGTTGTAGCCGGTATGGCCGCGCGACCAAGTATGACCCCGGTCACGCGAACGGAACACAACACCGGCTTCTGCGGCGATCAGCACGTCGCCGTCGGAGGTCAGCGTAATACCGTTAAGGTGCAGGCCCTCGCCGTTATCGAGCCGGTCACCGATATAGTCCCAATGCTGTCCGCCATCCCCGGTTTCGAACAACTGGCCAAACGCACCGACGGCAAAACCGTTCGCGGCATCGAAAAACCGCACACCCAGCAGAGGGCGCGACGGCCCCGCCGCAATCGACTGCTCGGCGGAAGCGACGGCATCCTCGGCCTGCTCGCGCCGTTTCTCGTCGACATTCGGTACAGCACGCAGCCGCTCAAGCGACGCGCGCGCGGCGGCCAGCATCTGCGCATCTCCCTGCCTGCCGTCGAACTGGCGTCGCCAAGTGGCACCACCGTCCAACGTGGCAAGAATCACGCCGTCATGGCCGACCGCCCAGCCGTTGCGCTCATCCGCAAACGCAACAGCGGTAAGCATCACCGAGGTCGGCGACGGCGACTGCGCCCAACTGACGCCCCAGTCATCGGAATGCACAATGAGACCCATATCACCAACGGCCACCAGCCGCTTGCCGGCCTGGGTCACGTCGACGAGCAGCTTGCGGGCACCGTTGCGGGTGGCTGGAGCCGGTGTGTCCAGCAAATCAAGCGGCGTCGCCGTCGGTGTGACCGTCTGCCCGAGCGCCCACGCACCACCGGACAGCGCCAGCACAACAAGCAAGGCAGTCTGTGCTGCACGGCCTGCAAAGCGGGTCGCGAACGTGCACTCCGAGTTCCGCATGGTTGCCTCAGTTGCCCACGCGACGCAGCGCGTCGGGCGTGAAGGCAGACGGTTTCAGTGCCACATTGAACTGAATCGGCTTCTCTTCGTTGGTGAGATTGCTGGTGACGTAGCGGCGCGCCTGGAGGTCGTACTCCGCGATGCCTGCCACGAAATAGGCCGGCGCATCGTAGTACTGAGCACCATGCACTTCCATCACGCGCCACAGCTCGCCACGGCCGTCGTAGAGGTCGGCATGCACGATCTGCCAGCTATCCTCATCGACGTAGTACACTCGCTTGCCGTAGATATGGCTCTTGCCTTTCTTAAGCGTCGCCTCGACAACCCATACCCGGTGCAACTCGTAGCGCAGCAGATCCGGATTGATGTTGGTGGGCTTAACGATGTCCTTGTACTTGAGGCTCTTGTCGGTAAGCTTGCTGTTGTTGTACGAGACGATCATTTCGCGCTTGCCGACCAGCTTCCAGTCGAAGCGATCGGGCGAGCCGTTGAAACCGTCGTAGTCGTCCACTGTCGACAGGCCGTCAACGCCGGTACGCGGCGTGTCGTAGGCCACCTCCGGCGCCCGCAGCACGCGACGCGAGCCAGGGTTGTAAAGCCATGCGGCGCGTGGCTGCTTCACCTGGTCGATGAAGTCGTGCGCGAGCAAAGCCTCGCCCGCGATCGACGACGGAGCCTCCCATGTGGTGAGGAAGTAGAACAGCACGTTCGGCACGTCCTTCATACCGTTACCGAAAATGGTTTCCTCATGGCGTCTGACCGGCGTGAAGCTACCGTTGGTATCCACCGGGAATTCCGTCGTATAGCGGATCATCGTGCGGCCGCGATAGCGAAAGGCGTGATTCCAGATCACCTCCACGCCAGTGGTCGGCACCGGAAAAGGCACGGTGCTGCTTTCCACGCCGGTGACTGAATTGCCTTCGTTGGCGATATCAATCGTGCCGGCTTCGGCCTTGACGGCGTTGTAGACACTTTCCGGATAAGCCGCCGAGCGCCGCGTCGGATAAACCCTGATCTGGTAGCTCGGATAGCGCTTGAGCAACGCGAGCTGGCCGGGGGCGAGCTTGTCCTTGTACTGGCCGGCGTTCGCAGCAGTAATCGTGTAAAGCGGCTTATCGGCGGCAAAGGGATCGATCAATCCCTTGGCTGGGTCGAACCCCGCGGGGGGTTTGGCGATACCGCCATCCCAGGCGGGAATCGTGCCGTCCTTGTTGCCGGCTCGCTCTGCGCCCACGGGTGTAAGTTCTTTGCCGAGACGAGCGATCTGGTCGGCCGGTGTCTTGGCCGCGCCTATCTGCGCTGCCAGTGCCAGCAGCGCGACACTGGCCAAGCGAACAGGGGTAGTGATACGGTACATGGATTCTGTCTCCGGTGTAGAGCGCTCAGAAGCTGGCCGTCAGCACGGCCGCAACGAAGTCGCGATCATGAAAGCTGTCGAAGCGGGCATTGGGATTGAAATGCGTGTAGCTCAGGTCCAGTGTGTATTTTTTGTTTACCTCGAACTTCACGCCTGGGGTAATGGCATAACGCCCTTGGCTGAAAACGCCGTCGGCCGACCAACCCTTCACGTCTTCCGAGATGAACAAACGCGGCTTGACCACCACGTTCGGGATCAGGTTCGGATACTCGAGTTCGATCATCGCGCGCACGCCCCAGGCGTTGCTGGTGAAATAGCCGTCCTGCGTGCAGTTGCCGGCATTGGTCGCCGCCGCCGGGCAAGCGCCGCCAAAGCTGGCGTGCTGCGCGGCGCCGAACTCGAAGCCTCGCCCGTAGCGTAGGCCGGTGTAGGGATCGCCGATACCGTTCCAACGCTGGTAAGCCGCTTCTGCGACGAAGGAGGCGCTCGCGGCGCCAAGCACGTGGGAAAACACCTTTGTCGTCGAAAGCTGGATCTGCAATTTGTTCTTGCGTTCGTAGCCGGGCATGTCCTTCGCGGCGGTGCCGCCAAACACGCCGGCCGCCGGCCCATTGTCAAGCGCCAGACCGAGGAAGCTATCGACCGGGTTCAATTGAACCGGGAAGCCCTTGGTGAAGGACAGCTCAGCGCTGGTCGACCAGCCGCCCAGCACGGTGGACGCGCTTAGCCCCAGCACCTTGATGTTGTTGGCCGAGTAGTCCCAGTAAATCGACGCGTTCTGCGCCATCAGACCCGTGATCGCCGGTGGCAAGCCGTAGACCGAACCAGCCGGATGCTGGATGGCGTCTGGCTGCCCCGCCGCGCGGCGCACAGCAGACAAATTCGGCACTTTAGGAGCGTAGTTGACAAAGTAGGCGCCAAACTCAGTGTCGATCGACTCGACCATATCCTTGAAGGCGATGCCGAACTGGCCGCTATTGCTCGGCGTCTTGTCGGGTAGTCTGGAGAACTGATAGTTCGGTATGCCGCCCCAGGCCTGCTGCGAAGGGGACGTGCCGTTGCCGTCCACGAGGATGGAACCTGGCGTGCAGTTCAGCGCAGTGGCCGGGGACCAGTAGGTGCCACAACCGTCGATGGCGCTACGTCGCCACTGGAACTGGTAGAACGCCTCGATCGATTTGCCACCGCCCAGCCCCAGGTTGGCCGAGATCTGCGGCACCGGCAGGATCGCCTCCTTCAGCAGCGTGCCGGGCTGACGCAGCGCGGTCACGTCCAACACTTGATATTGGTTGACGCCCGGGATAAACAAGCTCTCGCCGAAGTTTGTCAACGTCGGACGTAATTTCCCCAGAAGTGTCGAAGTAAAATTCCCCCACCCTGTTCGGACGGTGATCAGCCGGCGATGTGATCGGA
>NZ_FXAN01000050.1 GCF_900176645.1 Burkholderia singularis | reverse complement strand
CGCCGTGCGCGGAGCGGCCCGCTTGCCCCCCGTCGCGCGGGGTTATTCGCGCAGTGCTATGGTGTGGCGTTTCGTCCTCTGCGAGCGGCTCGATGCGCGACACTGTCGATCTTTCCCGTTATTTCACCCGTATCGGCTATCGCGGCCCAGCCGAGCCGACGCTCGACGTGCTGCGTCAATTGCAATTGCACCATCCGTTGGCGATTCCGTTCGAGAACCTCAATCCGTATGCGGGCTTGCGCGTCGCGCTTGATCTCGATTCGGTGTGCGGCAAGCTGATCGAGCGGCGGCGCGGCGGCTATTGCTTCGAGCAGAACAAGCTGTTCCACGCGGTGCTCACGCAACTCGGCTTTCGCGTGACGCCGCTGATCGCGCGCGTTTACTGGCAGCGGGCGCCCGAACTGCCGCCGCCGCCCCACTCGCATATGTTGCTGTCCGTCGAACTGGACGGCGCGACGTGGCTCGCCGACGTCGGTTTCGGCTCGATCACGCTGACGGCGCCGCTGCGCGTGTCGCTCAATCAGGCGCAATCGACGCCGCACGGTCAATTTCGCGTGACCAGTGCGCCGGCGGCGGATGAACTCGATCTCGAATGCGAGACGCCGTCCGGCTGGAAACCGCTGTACCGTTTCGCGCTCAGTCCCGTCGAATGGATCGACTATGAGGTGGCGAATTGGTTTACGTCGACGCATCCCGAATCGTTTTTTACGCACGATCTGGTGGTGTGCCGCGTGATGCCCGATTCGCGCGCGAATCTGTTCAACGACATGCTGACGCTGCGCGGATTGCGCGGGGACGCGCAGACGTCCCGGCTGCCGGATTTCGACGCATGGTCGGACTGCTTGCGCGAGCGGTTCGGGCTCGATCTAACTGGATTCGACGCGCCGGCGCTTTATGCGCGCGCGGTCGCTCGCACCGATGCGGGCAGGCCGGCCGCCTGAGCCGGCTCGTTGAGCCGGCCGGTGGCCGGCGGCCGGCGGCTTGACGGCCCGGCGGGCTGTCGGCCTGGAGTCGGCCCCGGCCGACGAGCGGCCAGCGGCTGACAGCCGTTGCGGCGGTGCGATTTGATTTCGCGCGAGGACGGATGGCCACTGGCGGGCGCGGCGTGGTGGCGCATCCGGCGCATCCGCGCCGCCCATATTTCTTGCGACCGCCCGCGCCCGTCCGCGACAAGGCTCGCGCGCACGCTTATCCAGACGTGCGCCGAATCCGGCCGATCATGCGCCAGAATCGCGGGCGCGCGGTGTGCCTATGCGAACCGCAAGCGCTTCGTTGCCGCGGCGGACCACCCGCGCGTGCCGCGGGCGGCGCTTGCGGTTGCGCTCAGGACTGCGCCGCGGCGGGCGTCGGATGCAGCGGCACGCGGCGCGGCGCGGCCTGATCGGCATAACGCTCGTTGGCGGCGTCGATGTTCGCGAGCAGCGTATCGACGTTCTTCAACAGATGGCGATTGTCGTAATCCCACGGATGGAAGCCCGGCCGGAAATAGTCGAGCCATTCGAGCATGATGCTGGCGAATACGCCCTTCGTCGGGCTGTACAGAAACTTGAAGAGCCGCCACATGCCTTTGAGCTTGCCGTGACGCAACCGATGCGCCAGCATCAGCCGGACGTGGAAATCGAAGATCACCGTCCAGAAGATCACGGTCGTGACGAGCATCGTGCCGGTGCGCAGCAGATAGGTTTTCACACCGGACGGCATCACCGCGTTCCAGACGTCGTAGGACACCGATTTGTGCTCGGTTTCCTCCGTCGCGTGCCACAGCCACATTTGCGTATAGCCTTGAACCGAGCCTTCGATCCAGCGCGACGGGTAGGCCAGCAACTGATTCGCGAACATCGCCGTGTAATGCTCGAGCGCGATCGTGATCGCGAGCTGGACCGAGTGCGGCAGCACTTTCTTGCCCCAGCCGAGGAACGTCCACAGGCGCTTGTCCAGCTTATGCGCGGGCAGGCCCGCCGCTTCGAGCAGATCGTTGTATTCGATGTGCTCGCGCGTATGCATGGCTTCCTGGCCGATGAAGTCCGCGACCTGCTTCTTCAACTCGGGGTCTTGAATCTGATCGCGGTAGTTGCGCACCGAATCCATGAAGAAGCGCTCGCCCGCCGGAAACAGCAGCGACAGCGCGTTCATGAAATGCGTGACGGGCGCGCCCTGGACGTGCCAGTCCTGCACGCGATCGGCGGGCAGCGCGAAACGGATGTCGCGCCGCACCGGCAGCAGATGAGGATGAGTCATGATTGTTCGCCTCCTTGGTTGGCTGCGTTGTCGTAGGTGGCATGCACCGGAGCCGGCGCGGGCGGCGTGCGGCCCGATGCACGGCGCGCCCGCGAGCGTTGCAGTTTGGTCGCGAGCACGACGAGCGATTGATACGCGCTGGGCAGCGTGCGTGCGAGCCAGTCCGCGCCATGCGCGTCGCGGCCGATCAGCACGCGGCGCTTGTTCTTGCGCACGCCGTCGAGGATCACGCGCGCGGCTTCGTCGGCGGTCGTGATGAAGAACTTCTCGAAATCCGCCTTGCCCTGCTGCTCGCTCTCGACGATGAAGCCGACCATGTTCTTCGCAAGCCGCGCCGATTGCGCGATATTGGTGCGGATGCCGCCCGGATGCACGCAAGTCGCAGACACGCCGCACTTCATCAGATCGAGTTCCTGGCGCAGCGATTCGGTGAAGCCGCGCACCGCATATTTCGTCGCGTTGTAGCCGCTCATGCCCGGCTGCGCGAAGATCCCGAAAATGCTCGACGTATTGACGATATGGCCGTCGCCGGACGCCTTCAGGTGCGGCAGGAACGCCTTCGTGCCGTGGACGACGCCCCAGAAATTGATGTTGACGATCCATTCGAGATCGCTGTATTCCATGCCGTCGATCGTGCTCGACAGCGCGACGCCTGCGTTGTTGAAGATGAGGTTCACGCGGCCGTGCGCCGCGGCGGTCTCGTCGGCCCATGCGTGCATCGCGGCGCGATCGCCCACGTCGAGCGCACGGGTGGTGACCTGGATGGAAGGCGCGAGCGCGCGCACGATCCGTTCGGTCTCGGCGAGACCGGTTTCGTTCTTGTCCGCCAGCGCGACGTTGCAGCCGTCCAGCGCGAGCTGCACGGCGAGCGAGCGGCCCATGCCCGAGCCTGCGCCCGTGATTGCTGCGACTTTGTTGGTGAAACTCTTCATGTTCGATGACCTCGTGCGGTTCAGGCTTCGGCGGGCGCCGGCGCGGCGGCGGCGGGCGCGGGCGCATCGGCGGGGACCGTGCGCTGCGCGTCGCGGGGCTTGGATTCGTAGTAGTACGGCTGGTAGGCCAACATCGAGAAGCATTCCGTCTCTTGCCGGAAACGCCAGGTGAAATCGGGCCACAGCGTTGTGTTTCTGCCGGTTTTCGGGTCGAGATACCAGCTGTTGCAGCCGCCCGTCGACCATACCGTGCCTTTGAGCTTGGTCTGTATCCGGTCGTTGTAGTCGTGCTCGACGATCGGGCGCACGTCGATCGCCTCGACACGCTCGGTGCGCATCGACTTCAGCGCGCCGAGCACGTATTCGATCTGCGACTCGATGATGTACACCATCGAGTTGTGGCCGAGACCGGTGTTCGGGCCCATCAGGATGAACCAGTTCGGATAGCCGGGAACGGTCGCGCCGAGGTACGCGTGCAACCCGTCGCGCCACGTGTCGACCACGTCGACGCCGCCGCGTCCGATGATCGTGCCGCGCGGGAACGGATTGTTGATCTGGAAGCCGGTGCCGTAGATCAGGCAGTCGACCTCATGGCGCTTGCCGTCCTTCGTGACGACCGCATCTTCTTCGATCCGCTCGATGCCGGTCGTGACGACATCGACGTTCTTGCGCGTGAGCGCCGGGTAGTAGTCGTTCGAAAGCAGGATTCGCTTGCAGCCGATCGTGTAATCGGGCGTGACGGCCGCGCGCAGCTCCGGCTCGGAGATCTGGCGGTGCAGATGGCGCAGCGCGAGCTTCTGCACCAGTTTCATCGCCGACGGGTGAACGGCGAAACCGAGCACGCGCGATTCGAGCATCCAGTACAGGCCGCTGCGCAGCAGCTTTTGCGTGAACGGCAGATTGCGGAACAGCCATTGCTCGAGGCCGTTGATCGGGCGATCGGGCTTGGGCATGATCCACGGCGGCGTGCGCTGGAACAGCGACAGCCGTGCGACGCGCGGCGCGATCTGCGGCACGAACTGAATCGCGCTCGCGCCGGTGCCGATCACCGCGACGCGCTTGCCCTCGAGCGGGTAGTCGTGGTTCCAATGCTGCGAGTGGAACGCTTCACCCTTGAAGCGTTCGATACCGGGAATGTCCGGCAACGCCGCGCGCGACAGGCCGCCCATGCCCGAGACCAGCACGCGCGCGACCACGCGCTTGCCGTTGGCGAACGCGAGGCGCCAGCGGCGCGCGGCTTCGTCGTAGGTCGCGTTGACAAGCTCGTGATCGAAACGCAGATGCGGATACACGCCAAAGCGCTGCGCACAGTCTTCGAGGTATGTGCGAATTTCCGGCTGTGGGGCGAACATCCGCGTCCAATTCGGGTTGGGAGCGAACGAAAACGAATAGACGTGCGATTGAACGTCACATGCACAACCGGGGTAATGGTTGTCGCGCCAAGTGCCGCCGACCGAATCCGCTTTTTCGAATACCGCGAAATCCTCATGGCCGGTTTGCCGGAGGCGGATGGCCATCCCGAGCCCGGAGAAACCGGTGCCGATGATTGCGATGTCCAAGGTTTCTTCCGCGTTCGCGCTGTCTAGCGGAACGAGGGGCAACTTGCTGCGCGCGTTCATCCAAGCGTCTCCTATTGGCTCACTTTTAAATGTGACATTAAATGATGTCACAATAAGCCAGGAAAGCCTGATCCGCAAGGCGGGTAGACCGGAGACTCTAGGCGCGCGCGCGCATTTATTGCACCGCGATAACATCGGTAATTCGTGTGGACAAGGGCTGGATTCGCGGCCCCGTTAATTCGATGTGCGCCGCCGCAATACGCCGAACGTGATGGCGAGTTGCGCGGCCGCATAGAGAAACCAGATCCAGTCGTCGATACCGGCGAATGCGAAGGCGGGGAGAAAACGCCCGATGCCGATCATCGCATCGGAGCCGACGAACGCGAGCGCGCCGGTGGCGATCTGCGGGCCGGGCGTGCGTGCGCATAGCGCGAGGCTCGCCATCACGCCGAGCGTCGCGATGTAGAAGGCGACCGGGGCCGCGAGCACGGCCAGATGCGGAAAGAACGCGGCATACAATCCGGGCGCCGCCACCCACAGCACCGCGAGCGCAACCGCCCGCGGCCCGCGTGGCGCGGCTCGCCACGGCGCGAACAACGCGCAGTAGGCGAGATGGGCGAGCAGGAACGCGCCGAGGCCGGCGACGAACGACAACGGCCACTGCGGGAGCGCGAGCAGCACGTCGCCCAGCACCGACGCGCCGAGCGCCGCGACAAGCCAGCCGCGCTCGCGTGCGGCGGGATGCCGCAGCGCCGCGACGAGCAACAACATGCCGAGCGCCGCTTTGGCCGCAGGCTGGCCGGGATAGGGTGTATGGCCGAGCGACAGCCCATACAACAGCGCAGCGAACGCCGCGGCGAGCCAGAGGCCGCGCGTGCGCACGGGCAGGTTGGATAACAAAGTTGTCTCCTTGCATGTAGCGGATTGACGCGCGCGGGCGGCGGCCAAGTCTGCGGGATGAGCACGAAGACAATTTCAGGGACGGATAATCATCCGTCAAGCGCAGCGAAGGACGGTTGATCGCGACAGCGCGCGCCAACGGCGAGTTAAGAGCGGGCGAAGCGGGAAGGCGAAGCCGGCCGCTGGTCGTTCCGCTGCCGCCCGGCGGCCCGGCGCCGCAGGGGATGACCTGCGCACGCGCGTGGCCCGCGAGCGGGACGCGGGCCGGCTGCTATGGGCGCGGGTGCGCCTAGCGCTTTTTCGGCCCGCCTTTTGACGCTTTCGATGCCGCCTTTCCGAGCGCGAGCGCCGTGTCCTGCGCGGCCTGGTTGCTCAGCTTCTTGTCGAGTATCGTCGCGACCCTGCCGCCCAGATAATCGCTCGACGCCGCTTCAAGCGCGCGATTCATCTCACCTTCGACGAATACCGCCGACAGCGGCCGCAGCCGCCAGATCGCGTCGACGAGCGCCGGTACGTCGGTGGGCGGCGGCAGCGAGCCTTCGTCGTAGCGGTCGAGGCGGCGCACGACGAGTTCGACGAGTACGCGTGCGATGGCGTCGAAGTACGGGCGCGTGAGCGAGATCGCGTCAAGCAGTTCGCGTGCCGGAATGCCTTCGCGCACCATCGCCGCCGCGGCTTCGATGAGCGCCGGGCTTTTTGCGATGAACGACAGGCCGCGCCGCTCGAGCAGGCCCAATTCGGCGACGCGCCCGAGCGAAGCGGGCGTCTGCGGGCCGAACATCTGGATCAGTTGCGCGAGCGAATAGCTTTGGGGGCGCTCGTGCGACCAGCGGCCGCCTATCGCGTTCTCGAGACCGAGGATCGAGCGCAGATCGTGGCCGTCGTCGATCGCCTTGATCAGATCCTGGATGTTCGACAGCGTGTAGCCGCGCGCGAGCAAGTGATTGATGACTTTCAGGCGTGCGACGTGCGTGTCGTCATAAATGCCGACGCGGCCGCGCTTGCGCGGCGGCGAGAGCAGGCCGCGATCCTGGTACGCACGCACGTTGCGTACCGTCGTGTCGGCCATGCGCGCAAGCTCGTCGACCGTGTATTCGCTCGGCGCCGTTGCTTCGTCGGCGCCTTCGGCTGATTGGGTAGGGTTTGATTTCGACATGCGGCGATTTTAACGCGGCGATGTGTCTCAATGTGAGACGTCGATGACAGCTTCTGACGGCGGGTGTTGCGCGCCGTCGCCAAGCGGGCGCTGCAGCAGCGCGGTGTCGATCCAGCGGCCGTGCTTGAAGCCGACCGCGCGCAAGGTGCCGGCCGGCTCGAAGCCGAGCGAGCGATGCAGCGAGGCCGAGCCGCCGCGGCCGCCGTCCGCGATGACGGCGATCATTTGCCGCCACGGCCCGGCTTCGCAGCGCGCGATCAACGCGGCGAGCAGCGCGCGGCCGATGCCGCGGCCGCGATGCGCATCGGCCACGTAGATCGAATCCTCGATCGCGTAACGGTACGCGCTGCGGGACCGGTACGGCGTCGCATACGCATAGCCGGCGAGTTGCCCGTCGAATTCGGCGACGAGATACGGCAAACCGTGCCGCAACACCGCGTCGCGCCGGGCGCGCAATTCGTCGACGGCGGGCGGCGTCTCTTCGAGCGAGGCGACACCCGTCAGCACGTGATGAGCATAGATCGCATGGATCGCGCCGAGATCGGGGTCGACCGAGTCGCGCACGGCGACGCAATGGGCGGGCGCGGGAGCAGTGCTGGTCATGACAGGGGCAGGCAAGGTTGGGCAAACCGTCACTATGCGCGTATCCAAAATTGTTCGCACAAAGGCGGGCGCGCGGCTGCCGGCTGGCGGACGTCGCGGCGTGCGGCATTGAGTGCGCCGGTTGCGGCGCATGACGTCGCCACCGGAGATTGGCGCGAGAGGCCGGCACGATGAAGCATGGCGCCGATCGCGGCACCGCGCCGCACCGGCCGACGGCTCGCTCAAGTTTTCGCGCGGCGGGCCGTAATAACGCGCGACTGTCCTTCGAACCAGGCGGCTACGCCGCGACATCTTTCGGTCATGAACGCTTTTTTCTCCCGTTTTACGATTCGCACCCGGATTTTCGCGACGCTGGGGTTCGTCGCGGTGCTGCTGGCCGTCGCGAGCAGCGTCGGCTTCTACGGCATGCAGCGCTCGAACGACGCACTCGACGACGCATACGCGCGGCAGCTCGCCGGCAAAACCGCGCTGTCGGCGGCAAGCCTCAATCTCGCGATCGCACGCACCACGCTCGATCGCGCGATTCTGCATCCGGAGGCGCCGGACGTTGCGGCCACGGTCGCGAAGGCCGAGCAGTACCTCGCGTCATCCGATCGCGCATGGCGCGATTACGATGCGCTGCCCGACAATGACAGCGAGAAGTCGCTGATCGCGCAGGCGGGCACGGCGCGCCGCGCGCTGATCGATAGCGCGATCCGCCCGATGCTCGACGCATTGAAAGCGGGCCGGCACGACGAAGCCGACCGCCTGGCGATGACGGTCACGCCGCCGCAGTCGGTCGCGTGGGTCAAGGCCGCCGCGGCGCTCGACGATGCGCGCGCGGCGCGCGGCCAGGCCGCTTACGACGAGGCCGAGCGGATGTATGCGTGGCTGCGCATCGCGATGGGCATCGGCATTGCATGCGGGCTGGCCGCGTGCGTGGGATGCGCGATCGGTCTGCACTACGCGATTTCCCAGCCGCTCGCCCGTATCCTCGCGCACCTGCGCCGCTTGGCGGACGGCGACTTGACAGCCGAACTGCGCTGGACGTCGCACGACGAAATGGCCGAACTCGTGAAGGGGCTGACGACGATGCAGAAGAGCCTGGCCGACACGGTACGCAAGGTGACGGACGGCTCCGAGACGATCGCCACTGCGACGCGCCAGATCGCGGCCGGCAACACCGACCTGTCCCAGCGCACCGAGGAGCAGGCGGCCGCGCTGCAACAGACGGCCGCGAGCATGGAGCAGCTCACCGCGACGGTCAAGCAGAACGCGGACAACGCGCGCGAGGCGCAGCACTGCGCGGACAGCGCGACCGAAATCGCGACGAAGGGCGCGACCGTGGTGGGCGAGGTGATCGGCACGATGACTGAAATCGATCAAAGCTCGCAGAAGGTCGCGGATATCATCGGCACGATCGAAGGGATTGCGTTCCAGACGAACATCCTTGCGCTGAACGCAGCCGTCGAGGCCGCGCGGGCGGGCGAGCAGGGGCGCGGTTTCGCGGTGGTCGCGGGCGAGGTGCGAACGCTCGCGCAGCGCTCGGCGTCGGCCGCGAAAGAGATCAAGGCGCTGATTGGCGAATCCGTCGAGCGGGTCGCGACGGGCTCGCGTCTCGTCGGCTCGGCAGGCGACACGATGCAGGAAATCCAGCGTGCGATCGCGCGCGTGACGGGCATCATGACCGAAATCGCGGCGGCGTCGAACGAGCAGCGCGACGGTATCGAGCAGGTGAACCGCGCGGTGTCGCAGATGGACCAGGTGTCGCAGCAGAATGCCGCGCTCGTCGAGCAGGCGGCGGCCGCGGCGGCGTCGCTGGAGGAGCAGGCCGACGGGCTGCGCCGCACGGTTGGCGTATTCCGCGTGGCCGAGGCGGCGTGAGCTTGGCGCCCGGGCGGCGCTGGCCCGGGTGCCGGTTGATCGGCGGGCGTGCCGTATGCGCGGCCCGCCGCCGCGCATACGGCGTCAGGCCGGCGCCGGCGCGATCGACGGAGCCGCCCGTTGCGATGCGACGATGATCAGTTTCATCGTCGCGCGCGTCGCGCCGACGAACAGCTTGCGCGCTGCGCGCGCGTCGAACGCGTCGAAATCGACTTCGGTCAGGATCACGCATGGCGCGGCCTGCCCCTTGAAGCGGTAGATCGAATCGAGCATCACGTCGCCTTCGCGATATTCGGGGTTGCCGAACAAATCGTAGCGGCCGGTGAAGCTCTTCACGCGATGCGGGCCGAGCTGCTCGAGCGCGGTGAACACCGAACCGTCGCGGCCGCGGAACGACAGCACCACGATGTCCTGCTTGCGAAAGCCGAGCGACAGCGCGTGCGTGATCGCGCGCTTCGTCGCGTCGATGCACGCTTGCGCGCCCGCGTCGCCGGATGCCGGATCGTAGGTGGAAATCGAGAGGTCGGAGCCGCCGAACGGGCTGCCCGAGACGAGCCGCGCCGCGAGCGGTTCGATGCCGCCGACGATCTCGCGCACATAGTCGAGAATATCGCGCGGGCTGCGGTAGTTGGTCGTTTCCTCGATCGTCACCCAGCCGGGCAGCGGCACGCTCTCGCGCATGTAAAGGTTCTGCAGCGGATCTTCGAGCCACCACCACGCGCCGCCGGGCGCGACAAGCCGCTCGAGCGCGGCGGCCCACGGCGGCTGAAAGTCCTGCCCTTCGTCGACGATCAACGTGTCGAAGCGCCAGCGCTCGGCGATCGGCGTTTGCGCAAAGCGCGCTTCCAGTTGCGCGAATGCGTCGCGCGAGCCGAAATCGGGCGCATAGCCGCTGTCGCGCAGCACCCAGTCGCAGAGCTGGTGGTAGTTCGCGATTTTCGCGTGTTCGGGCGCGATACGCGCGACGTGATCGGCAAGCGGCCGATTGAAGCACACATATAGCACGCGCCGGCCTGCCGCGACGGCATCGCGCATCGCCTGCACCGCGAGCTGCGTCTTGCCCGAGCCGGCAGTGGCGATCACTCGCAGCCTGAACGGCTCGAACGCGAGCCGCCGCGCCCACGTCGCGAGCCCTCCGGACAGCCGCGTGACGAGCGTATCGGCATGGCCGACGAGCGCGCTCGTGTCCGGCGTCAGCGCCAGTTCGTCCGCGAGGAAGTGATGGATTTTCGCCGCGCCTGGAAACGGCGGTTCGTCGGCGGGCAGCGCCGCGACAATCTGTTCGGCGAGCAAATGCTTGCGCGCCGCATCGACGATCTGCGCGGGCGCGACTCCCGCGATCGCCGGCTCCTTCACGGTGTAGTCCGGGCAGTAAAGCAGCGCGTCGACGCCGTAAGCGCCCGCGCCGAATGCGGCCGTAAGCCGCCTGCGCAAATGTTCGAGCGTGCGCGCAAGCTGGATCGACACGTTGCGCTCGGTTTGCAGATAGACCTTGACGAGCCCCTTGGGAGTCTCGCGCAGAAAGCCTGCTTTCTGCTCGATCAGCATGATGCGGCCGGCGGGGCTCACGATCACGAAATCGGCTTCGCCGAACACCGAGAAACTCTGGTCGGCGCGCGTCCAGTGCACGCCGTGGTAGACAGTGTAGGCGTCGGGCAGCGTCCGCTCGAGAGTCGCGAGCGTCTCGCGTTCGCGCTCAGCCGCGCCGGCGGCGGCAAGATGTTTCCAGTCGTCGGGAATGATGCGGGCCATCGTCGGTCCTGACAGTGCGTGCGTTCGAAAGACGTCGGCGTATTGTACGCACGTCGTGCGCAAGCACGCTGGGCGGGCCGCAGCGCAACGTTTTCGGTGAGGAATGCGGTCGGCAGTGGGCGCCGTTAGACCGGCAAGATCGAAGGTAACGCGGTACGAGGCCGGCGCGAGTCGAGGCCCATGCTGTCCGCGGGGATGGCGGAAAAATTCAAGCAGCTTGGCTGCTGCCGTCGGAGGGGGCGCTGTTTGGCGGCGAAGCCGCTTGCGGTGGCGCGCCATGTGCTTGACACAGCTCGAAGGCTGGAGCGGGCAGCCGCGATGTTGTTGAAACCGGCGTTGTTTAAAACGGGTTTGATTGGGCGCTGAAGCCCAAACCCGGCGGCCTGGCGCAACTCGTGCCGTTGCCCCCAAGTTCGGCTCGCTTCGAGCGCGCTGCTTTTCGGATGGAGACCGCCGCGCCGACGGCGCCATCCGAAACGGACGCTCGCTGAATCCTCGCAGCCCGCGTTTGCCATCAAGCTACGCCATCCTGGGCGCGGCGCGTTCGCGCGCTCAGGAGCGCGACAAACGCTTCGCCAAGTCGGCGCTCAGAATCGCGAGGCGCGCGGGTTTTTCGTAGCAGACGACGTCGTACATACGAATTACTTCGCTGATCTCCACCTCGCTCGCACGGCCGGTCAGCAGGTCGCCCGTCAACACGAAAATCGGCGCGCCCGGATTGTCCGAGGCGCGCACTGCCTGAATCGCGTCGGCCGCCGTGCGATTGTCGAACATCCATTCGGTGACGATTGCGTCGAACGCCTGGCCTTGCAGCGCGTCAATGAACGCGGCCGCGCTCGCGAAGCGCACGGTCACGAAACCTTGCTCGTCGAGATAGCGGCAGACTTCGTTGGCGCTTACGGTGTCGGCGTCGATTACCGCGACGAGCAGCTTGTCGTTCTCCGCGCGTCGCGGATAGATTTCAATTTTGTGAACGTCGTATGCGTTTTGATAGAGCGTGCCGGTGTGGCGCATCACACGCCAGCGGCCGTGCTGTTCGTAAGCGACGAACTCGGGGCGCGCGCCCGGTTCGAGCAGGCCGCCAATCCATGCGGTGCATGGAATTTCGGCGATGCCCGAGTACAGCATGGCGTCCTGAGCGCATGCGCCGACCATGCCTGGATCGAGGGCTTGCGCGCCGAACAGCTGCGCGGCGGGCTCGCCATATGCTTCGGCGACTTTCTTGATTTGCGACAGCGTCCACGGGCTGCTGCCGCGCAATTTGCGATGCCCCTGCGAAAAACTCAAATCAAGAATGCGGCAAAGCTCGGTGGTCTGTTGACGCTTGCCGATGCCGTGGCGAGTCATGAGCTCGCGCACACGCTCTGCGACGGCAAGAGAGTCCGTAGTGATTGCTTCGTTGGCCATGTGCTGCGCAAAACGATCGGATCGAATGACGTTCGAACATGCACGCCTCGCGGCGCACGGTACGGCATCGCACGATGCCCCGGTGTGAAGCGAGCCGACCGGCCACGCGTGAAAGTGTGAACTTTACCGCAAAACAAAGTTCGCTCCGCGCACCTATGTGCGCTTTTTCTGTGAAAGGTGTTTCCGCAGGTAACAACCGTTCGCGATGGACGTCCGGCGGTATCCGGCGTGACGACGAATAAGCCGCGAATTGCCTCGAATCGCCGCGAATGGACACGCGCAGGACGTTCGCTGAGCGACGCCCGGCGCTACCCGAGTGGATCGTAGGGTACAGGCGCGGCACCGCCGGCCGATAGCGCGACGATCGCGCGCAGCTCGTCCAACGTGAAGCGTCCGCCCAGCAGGATCTGGCCGTTCAGCCAGCCGGGCCGGTCATGTTGGCGATCCCAGGCGACGCGGCCGTCATCCTTCGCAGAACTGAGCATGACGCGTGCGATTTCCTCGTTCACATCTGAAACTCCGTATACGTGTAGCTGATTCATATGTCCTGATGAGGTACGGCCGGTCTGGTGCAACCGGTTTGTGGGCGCTTGCGGGCCGTCAATCCGACAAAAACCGCGACGGCGTCGGACGAGCGAGCGAAGGGCGGCGGCGCTGCCGCAACAACATTCCGTTAACGGCAATTTTGTTAAAAAACTTGAAGTCGATGTGCATCGCGCCGGCGCTTGCGCCAAGGCAATGTTTCTTTCGGTAAGGCGATCGTCCGCGCCGGCGGTGTTTCATGCCGAGAGGTATGGCGTGCGAGTCGCACGGCATGAGCCATTGAATCTCATTGAGAGATTGTTGGAAAATTTACCTTTCAATATTGATTATTGGGATGTAATTGCGGGCGCACTGCGATGTCAGCCGGGCATGGCGGCCGTGCGAAATCGAGGCTGTCCGCGCCTTTCTTGCGAGCGGCTCGACCGTGTTTTTGCAAAGCGCGATGCGCAAGCGGCTCATTCGTGAACGGCCCAGGGCCGGCAACGAATCGCGAGCGCAGTGCGCGCATATTGGGCGTCGGGCGCCACCATTCACCGTGGAAAGCGGCCCCACGCAAGCCGGCCAGCGTGGCGACGAACCGTTGCCGCAGGCATGCACGCTATTGCGTACATCCGTTAAATCGTTTGAACTGCTGGTTTTCCCGACTATCAGGATCAGGAGAGCAGCATGAGCGAAGCAGACCGCGAGCAGGGCAAGGCGCGCCGGACGCAGGTGATGGGCGAAGCATTCGTCGAGCGCGCGATGAGTGATCTAGACGGCTTTTCCCGGCCGCTGCAAAACTGGCTCAACGAGCATGCATGGGGCAGCACGTGGCAGCGCGGCGGTATCGATTTGAAGACGCGCAGCCTCTGCACGTGCGCGATGCTCGCCGCACTCGGCCGAGGCAACGAACTGAAGGGGCATATCCGCGGCGCGCTCAACAACGGCGCGAGCCTTGCCGAGATTCGCGAGGTGCTGCTGCATAGCGCGCTCTACGCGGGGGCGCCTGCGGCTGTCGAGGCGTTCCGTCATGCGCGCGAGGTCATCGATGCGCTCGGGCTGAGCGTGCCCGACGATGAATGAGCGCCGTCGAACGGGCCGTGCGCGGCGACGGCCTCGGGCGACGGCGCATAGCCGGCTGAGGCGCGCAGCCGCCGGTTGCTGTTTGCGATGCCGCGGCGTTTGCGTAGGGCCCGGTAGCGCCGGTTCAGGCGGCGGTGAGCCGGGCCGTGAGCGGGCGCGCCGCGATCGATTCGAGGATCAGCGCCGCAAGCTGCCCGGGGTTTTGCTCGGGAATCCAGTGCGTCGCGTTCGGCAGTATCTCTAGCCGAAAGGGCCCGTTCACGAAGCGTCGAGCCAGTTCGGCGCCGCGTGGCGACAGCGCCGAATCCCGCGCGCCGAAAACATGCAGCACGGGCGTGGACACCTTGCGGGACAGATCGCCCGGCGGTGTCAATGTCATCGCGCGATACCAGTTGAGCGACGTCGTCAGCGCGCCGGCATCGAAGATATCGGCATAAACGCCATCCGCATCGGCCGGCGTCATGCCGGTGCTGAGCAGCAGCCGCTTGAACAGCCCTCGAAAGCGCGTGATGAACCACTCCGGCAGTCTGGGCAACTGGAACAGCCCCATGTAATACGAGCGCAGCAATTGATCGCTCGTCAGCATCGAGAGCATGAACGCGCCCGAGTGCGGCACGGATACCGTGGTCAGCGTCTGCACTCTGTTCGGGCGCTTGCCGGCGAGCGCCCAGGCGACGGCCGCGCCCCAGTCGTGGCCGGCGACGTGGACGGCTCCCGCGCCCAGCCGCTCGATCAGCGCGACGACGTCGCCGACGAGCCGCGACATCCGGTAGGCGCCGACGCGCGGCGGCCGTGCGCCCGGCGAATAGCCGCGCTGGTTGGGCGCAACGGTTCGATAACCTGCGGCGTTGAGCGTGGCGCTGACCTTGCTCCAGCATTTCGCGGTTTGTGGCCAGCCGTGCAGCAGGACGATGGTTTCACCGTCGAGCGGGCCGGTATCGATGACGTCGAAAGTCAGTCCATCGTTGTTGAACGAAGTCACGCGTTGCGACTGTTCCATGATGCTATCTCCCTGATTTTATTGTCGGCGTCTGCGGTTTTGCGATGCGGCGGTGAAGACGTCGCGGCGCACGGACACGAACGTTCGTGCGATAAAAGTCTAGCTGATGACGGCACGATATGCGGAAGCAAGCGGATGAAATATTCGTCGCTTGGATGACGGAGCTGGACGGTTTTTTACGGCCATTGCAGCATTGGCCGTATGAAACGTTTGGTCGAAGCCGGACACCGCACGCGATATGAGCCGGCCGGTTCGGCCGCGCGGCGGCCGAACGCGTGCGCACGCCGCGCATTCGCGCGCGAAGCGGCCGGACATGCTTGAGTTTGGAGAACGACGGGAGACGCGATGACGGCAACGGTATTCGACGCCGCACAAACGGCACGGCTGACGCCGTTCGCCGAACTGGTGGATGCGTTGGGGACAGCGGCGCTCGACGCCGCCGATGGCCTGATCGCGAGTCCGGCGCGGCTCGTCGTGCCGCTCAACGAAGGCGGCGTATTGTTGTCGATGCCGGCGGCGGCATCCGATCTCGCGATTCACAAACTCGTGACGGTCTGCCCGCGCAATCGCGCCAGCGGCTTGCCGACGATACACGGGCAGGTCGGCGCGATCGATCCGTCGAGCGGCGCGCCGCTGTTCGCGCTCGACGGCCCGACCGTCACCGGCCGCCGCACGGCGGCCGTTACGCTGCTCGCGATCCGCACGTTCCTGGCTGCGGCGCCGCGCGACGTGCTGTTGATCGGCACGGGAACGCAGGCCGAGCATCATGTCGCTGCGCTGGCCGCGCTGTTTCCCACGGCCCGGGTGCATGTGAAAGCGCGTACTGCCGCGCAGGCGGCGGCGTTCTGTGAGCGATTGCGCACGGCGTCGCCGGCGCCGGCGCGGCTCGAACCGCTCGCGTGCGATGCCGCGTTGCCCGATGCGCTGGATGTCGTCATCACGTCGACGACGAGTGCCGCGCCGGTCTACGACGAGCCTGCGCGCGCGGGGCGGCTCGTCGTTGGTGTGGGAGCGTTTACGCGCGATGCGGCCGAGGTCGGCGGCCGCACGATCGCGGGCAGCGCGCTCTATGTCGACGATCCCGACGGCGCGCGCCATGAGGCGGGCGATTTGCTCGTCGCGGGCGTCGAGTGGTCGCGTGTGCATTCGCTGGCCGATGCGCTGCGCGAGCGCGCGGCGTCGGCCGGCGGGGCGGCCGGCCACGCGGCGCGCCGCCCGGTCCCGCACGATCGGGCAACGCCGGTATTCTTCAAGAGCGTCGGTTGCGCGGCATGGGATCTTGCCGCGTGCCGGGTCGCGCTGGCCGCCGCTACTTTACGCACTCAAGCGTGTATTTGAGCGCCGAGCCGAGCAGCCGCCGCCACACGTCCCACGTATGCGCGCCGCCGACGATCCGTAGCGCGGCGGGATTTTGCGCGCGCCGCAAGTTCGTATAGAGCACGCTCGATTCGGCCTGGATCGACAGGTCGTCGTCGCCGGCGGCGATGAACATCGGCAGGCGCAGCGGTTGCGCGAAGTAGCCGTGCCAGAGTGCGGGATAGTTGAGCTCGTGCCAGATCTTCGGGTCGAACTGCTTGTCGCCGAACACGCCGACGTAGCGCGCGGCCGACCCGGTGGGCGGCTCGTTCGAATAGATCGCCGGGCTGAGCAGCATCGCGCCGCAAAAGCGCTCCGGCTCGAGGAGCGCGAAGCGCAGCGCGCCGTAGCCGCCCATCGATACGCCGCCGATCGCCCGCCCCGCACGCTGGTTCGACACTGCATAATGCGCTTCCACATCCGGCAGCAGATCGTCCAGGAACGCGCTTTGCATCTTCTCCTTGCGATCGACGTACCAGTCGGTGCCGCCTTGCGGCATCACGATCACGACAGGGGGAATCTCGCGGCGCTCGATCAGTGCGTCGGCGGTGATTTGCAGGCGGCCTTGCGTGATCCAGTCGTAGGCGTTGCCGGCATTGCCGTGCAGCAGGTACAGCGCCGGGTAGCGTGCACCTTCCGGGTTGTAGCCGGGCGGCAGATAAACCAGGTAAGACCAGTCGCGGCGCAGTGCCGGCGAGCGGAACGAGCGGGCGACGATGCTGCTGGCGGCGGCCGTCGGCGCGGGCGGGGCCGCGTGGGCGGCGAGGGTAACGGCAGCGAGCGCGGTGACGAACAGCGTGACGAGAGGCGAAAGGAATCGGCGCATGGCGGCGTCATTATCATGGCGAGCGCGTAGGCTATCAGCGTCGGATGACAGCCGTCACTCGGATTTTCAGCGTTTGTGCCGGCGATGCGGCAGTCGGATCGGCCACTGCGGCCCAGGCGTGCGCGGCGGCCGCGCCGGCGGCATTCGCTGGAATCGCGCGGCAATGCGTGCGGCCACCGGCGGATACAGCTTCGCCACGACGTATAGCAGCCCGAGCGCCGCCGCATCCGCGGCGAGGCCGAGCGGCACGTTCAGATAGCCTTGCGTGGCCGCGTACAGCAGCGAGTCGACCAGCAACGAGATGCCGGTGCCGGCGACGAAGCACAAAAGCCCCTGCCGGCCGATCGTGCCGATCCACGGCATGGCCTGTGCCACCCGATGCATCCAGCCGAGATGCACGAGCTTGGCCGCGAGCCACGCGATCGCCAGGAAGTTCGCGAGCCGCCACGCGCCGAGGTTCTGCTTGATCGACGGATCGGCCGGGAACGGCTCGATGCGCAGCCGGTAATACGCGCCCGCCACGACGACGGCCAGCGCAATGGCCGTCACGCAATGCGAGCGGGCGGGCCGCCGCGCGAGCACGCGGTAGACAGGCTGGCAGCGCGCGACGATGCCGAGTACGAACAGGAATTGCCACGCGAATGGATTGAAGTCCCATTGCGTATCTTCGGCGGTGGGCAGATAGCCGACGATATTGCGCGCCGCAAGCCAGAGCGCGGCGCTCGCCGCAATCAGCAGCCACCATGCCCGGCTTCTCGCGGCCGGCAGCGCGAGCGGCACGAGCAGCGCGAAGAATGCGTACATCGGCAGCACCGAGGCCAGATAAGGCTGGCGCCGCAGCAGCAGGATATCGCGCAGCGCGGCGAGCGGCGCGCTCATCAGCCCGTCCAGATCGTTGGTCGGCATGTTCGGCGCGTCGATCGCGAATGCGCCGAGCGCCGCGGTGATCGACAGCATCAAGCCAGCCGTCAACAGGAAGGCACGATAGATTTCAAACGCACGTTTGATGAAGCGCTGGCGCGCGGCCGCTTCCGTTTGGCGCTCGGCGAGCGAGTTGTATGCGATCGCGGTTGCGAAGCCGCCAAGAAACACGAACACCTCGGCGGCATCGCATAACGCATACGCATGCAGCGTGACGCGCGACAGGATGCTGCCGCCGATATGGTCGACGACGATGACGAGCAGCACGAGGCCGCGAAAAAAATCGAGTTCGACGAAGCGCCGCGACGGCGCGGCCGCAGCGCTCATGCGGCGCGGCACGCGTGAACCGCGCGACGACGTGGGATGGACATGCAAACGGGGACAGACAATGGCGGCATGGCGAAAAGCGGCACGGCGAGGCATCCGGACGATAGCTGCATATTTTGCCATCGATCGCCGCTTTTAAGGGTTTACACCGGGAAAATGCCGTTTTTGCCCTGATTCCGGCGCTTTGGCGGCGCATTAGTTGGCCGCACGCAACATAGGTAAGCAATTCCATGCACCGACATGGACAGTGTATTTTGTGCATGACAGTATTGCGAACATCGTATCAATCCTACGAAATGATTCGTTGAGGTTGACACAATGGATGCGCTCCGGCGCCGGGCGCCAGGACGACCACTATTCAAGGCTGCGTTGCCAGGCAGCCGATTGAGCAACTAGAACTAGGTTTGGAGATACCGATAATGAAAAAGCAAGTTGTTTGTGCAGCGGTTTCGCTCGCCTTCGCCGCGCCGGTTTTCGCGCAGAGCAGCGTGACGCTGTACGGCGTGATCGACGAGGGCTTCAACTATACGAATAACGTCAACGTCAACGGCGTCAACAAGAGCAACTATCAGCTCGCAAGCGGCTATGCGCAGGGCAGCCGCTGGGGCCTGCGCGGCTCGGAAGACCTGGGCGGCGGCTTGAAGGCGATCTTCACGCTCGAAAACGGCTTCGACGTGAACAACGGCCGGCTCGGCCAGGGCAGCCGGATGTTCGGCCGCCAGGCGTTCGTGGGCCTGTCGCACAGCCAATTCGGCTCGCTCACGCTCGGCCGCCAGTACGATTCGGTCGTCGACTACCTCGCGCCGCTGACGGCGAACGGCAACTGGGGCGGCACGTTGTTCTCGCACCCGTTCGACAACGACAACACGGACAACTCGTTCCGTGTGAACAATACGATCAAGTACGCGAGCCCGGATTGGAACGGCCTGTCGTTCGGCGGCACGTACAGCTTCAGCAACGGCACGGGCTTCTCGAACAACCGCCAGTACAGCGCCGGCGCGCAGTACACGGTTGGCGGCCTGCAACTCGCGGCGGCTTATCTGCAGGCGAACAATCCGGGCAAAACGGCGGCCGGCGCGATTTCGGGCGACGACGCGAACTTCACGGCCGACCGCCTGCGGATCTTCGGCGGCGGCGTCAACTACACGTTCGGCCCGGCCACGGTCGGTTTCGTGTATACGAAGGCCGACATCAAGAACCCGGTATCGACCGTCTATCTGCCGGCATCGACGTTCGCGGGCCTGGGCCTGACGGCGACGAAATTCCAGAACTTCGAAGTCAACGGCAAATACCAGCTGACGCCGGCGCTCTTCATCGGCGCGCAGTACGTGTACACGGACGGCAAGTTCGACGCCGCCGCGGGCAACGTGAAGCCGAAATACCACACGGTTGGCCTGATGGCGGACTACAACCTGTCCAAGCGTACCGACGTCTATCTGCAAGGCGCGTATCAGAAGGTCGCGGGGGACAAGACCGGCACGATCGCGGATGGCGGTTATGTGGTGGGCACCGACGGCCCGTCGGCCTCGGGGAACCAGTTCGCGGTTCGCGCGGCGATTCGCCACAAGTTCTGATCGGTCCGCTGTTCGACTGTTTGACCGCCTGACGGCGGGTCGGCGGCGGCGTGCACTGCGTGCCGCCGCCGTTGCGCTTACGCCGCTCAGTTTTCGTTTTCCGGCTGCGTGCCGTCCGGCTGACGCGACAGGAATGCGATGAAATCGCGCGTGTACTTCGGCAATTCGTCGAAACGTCGCGCGCAGATCGTCAGCCGCCGATGCGACCATGCGTCGGTCAGCTCGATCAGGCGGATTTTCATCGTTTGCTGCGCGCGCAGCGCCGCATGCCGCGACACGATGCCGATTCCGACGCCGCGCTCGATCAGCCGGCAAATCGCGTCGAAACTCTTCAACTGCACCCGGTAATCGATCCGCTTGCCCAGCGCCTTCGCCTGCTCGGCGAGATGAACTTGCAGTGCGCTGCCGTCGGTCATGCCGATGAAGTCGGTGTCGACGAGTTCGGCGAACGCCACCCGCTCGCGCGCGGCGAGCGGATGATCGAGCGCTGCGACGGCGATCAGCCAATCCTCGCGAAACGGCTTTTGTTCGAGCCCGTCGACTCCGACCGAATCGGCAACAATCCCGAAATCGGCTGTCTTGCCGCGAATCGCATGTACGATTTCCTGGCTCGAACGTTCCTCGACGCTGACCGACAGCGTTGGATGGCGCGGCAGATATTCGGCAAGCGCATCCGGCAGGTATTCGCTGAGCGCCGCGGTGTTGCAGAGCAGGCGGATGTGGCCGCGCAGGCCGCCGCCGTACTGCTGCAGCTCGCCGCGCATGTGGTCGATCTGCTGCAGGACGACGCGTGCGTGATGTTCGAGCGCGCGGCCGGCATCGGTCGCGCGCGTGCCGCGTTTGGCGCGCTGCAATAGCGGCACGCCGAGTTCTTCTTCCATGCCACGGATGCGCTCGCTCGCGGATTGCAACGTGATGTGCGCGCGCTCGGCGCCGCCCGTGATGCTGCCTGCGTCACAGACATGTAGAAAAAGGCGCAGATCGGTCAGGTCGAATCGCATGGGGCGGGGGCTGTCGTTGTAATGGGCGATACGGTAACAGGAATGTTGCGGGCCGCGTTCAGGCGATGCCTGAGCCAAGCTTCGCCCGTTTCCGCATTTTTCCGCGGCGAAATGCCGCGCATCATGTTTGCCGATGGGCCGACATGGGGGCGGAGATGGGCGGTGACGATTCGTCTTGGTTGCTGGCGTTCAAGTTTGCGTTGCATATTTTCTTTGTTTGCTGCGGCGTTGCGGTGGCGATCGATGCGGTTTTTGTCCGTCCGCCGCAAGCCGGTTTCGGCGCGGTGCCGGAAGGTTTGACGCGCGCGAACGCATCGGCCGCTGTTGAGCTGAGGCCCGCGCCGGTTTCGTCGGTCACGGCGGATTAGGGCGGCGCTGATATAGATCGATACGTGTTTATGCCGGTTTCCGATCGTATTTCAAGGACGTCGGCGAGATCCTGCATCTGCGGGCTCGAATGCGCGCCGACCAGCCCGCCATTCTCTGCGAAGGGCGCACGACGGCCTACGCCACGCCGCATGCGCATGGCAGCCAGGTCGCGGCGTATCTGAGCGCCGTCCTGAAGTCTGCATCCGGACGCCGGCGCGCATGACCGGCTATTGGGGATTGCCCGACGCGACGGGTGGATTCACACCGGCGACGCCGGCTATCTGAACGAGCAAGGCTATCTGTTCATCTGCGACCGGATCAAGGACGTGATCATCACCGGCGGAGAAAAAATCTTTCCGGCGGAGGTGGAGAACGTCGTGTCGTCGTTCCCGTCGGTGCATGAGTGTGCGGTCATCGGCATTCCAGACGACGACTGGGGCGAGCGGACGATTTGCCCGTTGGTGCCGAAGTCCGGCGCGAACGTCGATGTCACCGCGCTGTACGCGTATTTCGACACGCGACTTTCGATCGCGGTATCCGTTCGTTATCCGCCATTCTGGTTTTCGACATGACATCCTCCACCGACATCCGAGTCAGATACTGCGAAATCGATCAGCAGAACGTGGTATTCAATATGTGGTACGTCGCATATCTCGGCGAAGCGTGGGCCGCGTTCCTCGAGTTCCGCGGGTTGCCGTATCGCGTTCTCGCATCGACGGGCACGGAAGTGTAGTTGGTTCATCTCGAAATAGACTGGCGCGGCAGTTTGTCGATGGGCGATTCGGCGCGCATTGACGTGCTGCCGATTCGGATCGGCACGACCAGCTTCACGCTCGGTTTTGACATCTGGCGAGACTCGGCCGAGATCGCCAGTGCGAAGGTCGTCTATGTGTGCATTGCAACCGACGGCAGCGGGAAAAAGCCGGTGCCGGCGGCGTTGTTGCACGCGCTGAAGGGCCATGAGTGAGCAGGCGTTCGACGGACCGGCGCCAAAGTATGAAAGGTCACCGAAGATTGCGCAAAGAAGGGAAGCGATTGGTGGCCGAGAGCACTTTGTCATCATTGCTTGCATCCGGTTACATGTGTGTACCGCCGATTTTGAGATGCTTGAGAGCTTCATCGTTTGGAGTTGACTCGAGCATGAGCAAGAGCGAGATCGACCGCCGTGTCTTGTGGCTTTCCGGGATAGCCGCCGCGCTGATCGTTGCCGGTTGCGCGACACAGTCGTCACCGGTCCAGCCGACCGACACGCTCGCGAGCGCAGCCGTTGCATCGCAGGCGAGCGCCGCGCAGGCCGCAACGACGGCGCTCGCGCCAAACGGCCAGGATCAGGCCGCGTCGCCGCTGGCCGCAACCCGTTACGTGGTGAAGCGCGGCGATACGTTGTCGGTGATCGCGCAGGCGAAGGGCTGCACGGTCAAGGAGCTGCAAAAATGGAACCGGCTCGGCCGCCGCACGCGGATTGCGATCGGCCAAGTGCTGTGGACCGCAGCGCCGGATGCACGCGGCGCGGTCAGTTCGCAGGCGACGCGCCCGGCCGACGCGGCAAAGCCGGGCGGCTCGGACTCGGCCGATGCAGGTGACGCAGCGCTGGCATTCACCGATTCGGCCGGTTTGCTGCCATCGCCGGTCGATGTCGCGACCGGCGATGCTCGCGCAGTAAGCGATGTGCTCACGATGAGCGATGCGCTCGCGGCGATTCCGGCGAGCGCTGCATCGGGTGGCAGCTCGAATGTGTTCGAGTTGGCCGGGGCGGGCGCGGTGCCGGCGCAAGCGTCGCAAGTGCAGCAAGCGTCCCAAGCGCAGCAAGCGTCGCAAATGCAGCAAATGCAGCAAATGCAGCAAGCGTCCCGAGCGTCGCAGGCGCAGCAAGTGCCGCAAACGTCCCAAACGTCCCAAACGCCGGCGGCTTCCGGCAGCGCCGCCGAGCGCGCAGCTGACCGGCGCGTTGTCCAACAGACGAAGCGTCATGCGCAGTCGATCGCGCTTGCGTGGCCGGTGGCTGGCACGGTCGTCGAAACATTCCAGCCGGGCCGCAACCGTGGCATTCAGATCGTGGGCCGTGCGGGCGATCCGGTGCGCGCGGCCGCAGCAGGGCGCGTGATGTATGCGGGCGCGGGTTTGAACGGTTACGGTACGCTGATCCTGGTCCAGCACAATGCAGATTTCCTGACGGCTTATGCGCGCAATCGCAAGCTGCTCGTGAAGACGGGCGATGTTGTCCGGCAAGGCGAGCAGATTGCCGAGATGGGAAGCGGTGCCGACAATGGGCGTGCGGCGATGCTGTTCGAAGTGCGGCGCGACGGCAAGCCGGTCAATCCGATGCTTTATTTGACGGGCAAGCAGCAGGGGTGAGCCGATGCAGGCGTGCGAAGCGCGCAATGCCGGCCGTGTTGCCCGTCAGCGGCCGGGCGGCGGTTGGCTCGTCGCATCGCGGCAGCCTGCCGTACCGCGATGCGACGCGCAAATCAGACGGCGTTTTACCGCTGCCGTGCGCCGGGTGGGGATCGCATGTCATGCGGCCCGTGTGTAACGCCGCGCATCGGGCGATGGCATCGGACACTGTTGACGAACGCTTGCAAAGCGGCTTGTAACGGCCGTTGCGTTGCGGCGAACGCATGCGCAATTCATGAGTTTTCTCGACACGGCCTGCGGCCTGACGCCGAGTGACGGCGCGCCATCGTCACGCAAGCAAATCTCTGCAAAGGCCGGCACATCGCCGGCCACGCACGCTGCCGGGAGAGCACAACGCACGTCGACGCGGCGACAAATCCGCACGATCGCGCACATCAAGAACTGATACGCTCACCGGCGTGCGAATCCGGCATGCGAGTGCCGCGCGTCGGATTGGCCGACATCCACACATCACTTCACCATTCACCCATCGATCATGAAGCATTCCCTATCGCGCCGCTCAGTACTGATCGCCGCCGTTTCCGCGCCATTGATCGGCGCGTGTGCACCGCTTACCGGACATTCGGACAACGCCGGCACAGCCGATGCCCAACGGGCGCTCCGTGAGCTCGAGGCATCGTTCGACGGCCGTATCGGCGTGGCCGCGCTCGATACGGCGACGAACGCGAAAATCGCGTACCGCGCCGACGAACGCTTTGCGTTCTGCAGCACGTTCAAGATGATGCTGTCGGCGGCAGTTCTCGCACGCAGCGCCGCCGAACCTGATCTGCTGCCGCGCAGAATCGCCTATGCCAAACGCGACCTCGTCGAGTATTCGCCGATCACCGGCAAGCACGCCGGCGCAGGCATGACGACAGCCGAGCTATGTGCGGCGGCGCTGCAATACAGCGACAACACGGCCGCGAATCTGCTGATTTCGCTGTTGGGCGGCACTCAGGCAGTGACCGCCTATGCGCGTTCGATCGGCGACGCCGAGTTTCGTCTCGACCGTCGGGAGACCGCGCTGAATACCGCCATTCCCGGCGACCTCCGCGATACGACCACACCGTCGGCGATGGCGGCGAGCCTGCGCCGTCTGCTGCTCGGCGATGCGCTCGGCCAAGCGCAGCGCGAGCAGCTCAATGCGTGGATGCTCGGCAATACGACGGGCAACGAGCGGATTCGCGCGGGCGTGCCGCCGGCATGGCGCGTTGCCGACAAGACGGGGACGGGCGATTATGGGACAGCCAACGATATCGGCGTCTTGTATCCGCCGGGCCGCGTGCCGATCGTGCTCGCGATCTATACGACGGGGCGCGCTCAGCAGGCGCGCGCGCGCAATGACGTGATCGCGTCGGCTGCGCGGATTGTCGCGCGTGCGTTCGGCTGAGGTCCAACTTATTACCGCCCGTCGCGATGCCTTGTCTTGGATAGCGGCATACGTCAGCGGACGATCCGGCGTCGAGCTGCGCGGTTTCGCTGCACATCGCGCACTGAGCGCGCAGGCGGGCGATACGCCGATCTGGACGGACGAAGCGATAAACGGACGGTTCGCCATGAACGGCTTGTCGTAAAGGCGCGCAGCATCGGAAGGCTCGCTGTGCCGGGCCGCCCGGCGCAGCCGAATGCATGGATGTGACCGGTGCGGCGCCGTCTTCAGCCGGCGCGCCGGTATCCCTGCGTCGCCGCGAGCAACGTGCGGGTGTAATCGGTTCCGACACGCGCCGCACGCACGTCCTCGATGTCAAGCTGCTCGATCATCATCCCGCCGCGCATGACCGCCACGCGGCTGCACAGAAATCCGACGACCGCGAGATTATGGCTGACGACGATCATCGTGAGCCCCCGTTCGCGATGCAGCCGCTTCAGCAAATTGAGAATCTCCGCTTGAACCGATACGTCGAGCGCCGACGTCGGCTCGTCGAGTAGCAGCACGCGCGGCTCGATGATCAGCGCGCGCGCGATTGCCACGCGCTGCCGTTGCCCGCCCGACAACTGGTGCGGATAGCGGAAGCGAAATGCGGGCCCGAGGCCGACTTCGGCGAGCGCGCGCGGAATTCGTTCGTCCGGGTTCGGCAGCCGATGGATCGCGAGCGGCTCGCGCAGCGTTTCGTCGACCGTGAAGCGCGGATGCAGCGACGCATAAGGGTCTTGGAACACCATTTGCACGTCGCGGCGCCATGCGCGCTCGAGCTTGCCGTCGATCGGGCGCGAGCCGATCGACAGCGTGCCGTGCGCAAGCGGCACGAGGCCCGTCAGCGCGCGCAGCAGCGTCGACTTGCCGGACCCGGATTCGCCGACCAGCCCGAACGCGTCGCCCGTGCCGATCGATACGCTCACGTCGCGCACCGCGTCGACGCGACCGGCGCGGGTCGTAAAACGGATCGACGCATCGCGGATCTCGATCATGGGGGCGGTCGTCATGGTGGAGGCTCCTGTTGCTGATTCCATGTTCGGCGTGCCTTTCACGTGGAGCCGAGCCACGCGGGATCGCGCTCGAGCAGCGGCAGCGTGTCGGGCGGATCGGCGAGCGGCGGTGTCGCGGCAAGCAGGCCACGCGTATAAGGATGGTTCGCATGGGCCAGATCGCGCGCCGCGCAGGTCTCGACGACGCGCCCCGCGTACATGACCGCGACCCGGTCGCAAAACGACATCACGAGCGGCAGGTCATGGCTGATGAATACGAGCCCGGTGCGATGGCGGGCGATCATGTCGTCGAGCACTGCGAGCACCTGCATCGACACGGCGACGTCCAGCGCGGACGTCGGCTCGTCGGCAATCAGCAGGCGCGGCCCGGTCGATACCATCATCGCGATCATCACGCGCTGCCCCATGCCGCCCGACAATTCGTGCGCATACGCGTCGGCGACGCGTGTCGGATCGCGAATCTCGACGGCGGCGAGCGCATCGACGATCCGCTCGCGCAGCGCGCGGCCGCGCAAGCCGGGCTCGCGCAGCCGGAACGCCTCGGCCATCTGCTGGCCGACCGTCATTACCGGGTTCAACGAATACTTGGGGTCCTGAAGGATCATCCCCATCGCGCTGCCGCACAGCCGGCGGCGCTCGCGAGGCGCGAGCGCGAGCAGGTCGCGGCCTTCGAAACGCAGCGCTCGCGCGCGCCATTGCGCGGCAGCAGGCAGCAGGCCCAGCAGCGCACGGCCCGTCAACGATTTTCCGGAGCCGGATTCGCCGACGATGCCGAGCCGCTCGCCGGGCTCGAGCGACAACGACAAATCGTGCACCGCGTCGACGAGCGTGCCGTCATGGGTGCGAAAACCGATTTGCAGTCCTTCTATTTCGCAAAGAGGCGGGGCCGATGCCGTGCGTGTCAGGGCGCCGGTCGTACTCCCGTGTGCCGATCCGCCCGAAGCATGCGCGCGCTCGGCGTTGGGCGAAGGTACGTGAAGCGTGTGTGCAGGCAATCGCATGTCAGGCTCCATGACGCGGATCGAAGACGTCGCGCAGCCCGTCGCCGAGCAGGTTGAACGCGATGCTGACGACTAGGATCGCGATGCCGGGCAGTGTCGCGACCCACCAGGCGTCGAGCAGCACGTTGCGCCCGGAAGCCACCATGAAGCCCCATTCGGGGCTCGGCGGCTGCGCGCCGAGCCCGAGAAAGCCGAGTCCGGCGACGGTCAGCACGATGCCCGCCATGTCGAGCGTCGCGCGCACGATCACGGACGACACGCACAGCGGCGTGACATAGCGCGACAGGATGCGCAGCGGCGATGCGCCTTGCAGCCGCGCGGCATCGATGAAATCCGCGTGCGCGATGCGCAGCGTTTCGGCGCGCGCGAGCCGGGCATAGGCCGGCCACGCGGTGATGGAGATTGCGACGACCGCGTTGACGACGCCTGGCCCGAGCGCAGCCGCGAATGCCAGCGCGAGGACGATTTTCGGGAATGCCAGCGCGATATCGGTGATGCGCATCAGCACGCTGTCGACAAAGCCGCCGCAGAAACCCGCCGTCGTGCCGATCGCGAGCCCGATAGGCACGACGATCGCGACGACGAGGATCGCGATGCCGAGCGTCAGGCGCGAGCCGGCGATCATCCGCGACAGAATATCGCGGCCGAGCTGATCGGTGCCGAACCAGTGCGATGGCGAGCCGGGCGGCAGCAGCCGGTCTGACAGCACTTGCCGCAGCGGATCGTGGGGCAGGATGAATGGCGCGACGATCGCGACGGCCACGAGCGCGGTCAGGATCGCAAACCCGATCAGGTTCAGCGGATTGCCGGCGAAGCGCCGCCAGCGCCGGTATGCGAGGCCGAGCGTCGCCTGGCGGCGCGACGCGGGGGCATCGGTGAGCAGCCATTCGCGCAGCGTGGGCGCGGCCGATGATGGCGAGCGGCGATGGGAGGGCGAAGGCATGTCGAAATCGTTCAATCGTTCGATGAGGATGAGGGGCGTGGTAAATCAACGGGCGCGCGGATCGAACACGCGATAGAGTGCGTCGGTCAGCAGATTGATCGTGATGAATAGCGCGCCGATCACGAGCGTGCAGCCGAGTACCGCATTCATGTCGGCATTGAGCAGCGCCCCGGTCAGATACGAGCCGATGCCGGGCCATGCGAACACGATCTCGGTCAGCACCGAGCCTTCGAGCAGATTGCTGTAGGTGAGCGCGATCACCGTCAAGAGTGGCACCGCGATGTTGCCGAATGCATGCCGCCAGATCACGGCGCGCTCGGCGAGCCCTTTCGCGCGCGCCGTGACGATGTATTCCTGGCTCAATTGATCGAGCATGAACGAGCGCGTCATCCGGCTCAGGTAGGCGACCGAGTAATAGCCGAGGATCGCCGCAGGCAGCACGATATGCGACAGCGCATTGCGCAGCACGTCCCATTCGCCCGCGAGCGCCGCGTCGATCAGCAGGCTGCCGGTGCGCGGCTCCACCATGCCGTCGTAGACGGGATCGAGCCGCCCTGGCCCCGCGACCCAGCGCAATTTCGCATAGAACAGCAGCAGTCCCATCAATCCGAGCCAAAACACCGGCACCGAATTGCCGATCAGGCCGACGAAGCGCGCGACGTGATCGATCGGCCGGTTGTGTCGCGCGGCCGCCGCGACGCCGAGCGGCACGCCGAGCGCGACGCCGATCAGCGTGGCGAGCGTCGCGAGTTCGAGCGTTGCGGGGAACACGCGCTTGATGTCGTCGAGCACCGGGTTCGACGTCAGCAGCGACATGCCGAGATTGCCGTGCAGCACGTCGCGCGCATAGATCATGAATTGCGTCGCGAGCGGTTTGTCGAGCCCGAGTGCGATTCGCTCGGCCGCGTAGGCCTCGGCGGATGCGCGGTCGCCGAGCACGGCGAGGACGGGATCGATCGGCACTTTGCGGCCGATCACGAACGTTAGCGCGAGCAGCCCCGCGAACGTCACGGCAAGCGTGAGCGCCGCGCGCGCCGCACGCAGCGCGCGGCGCACGCCGGGGCGGCGCGCGGGCAGTGTGCGCAGCGTGTCGAAAGCGGTGGTGGGTGTCGACATATCGGGATTGGCAGGTTGCGTCATTGTTTCTTCAGATGCCGATACGATACGAGATCGTTGATCGGACCCACTTCGAGGCCGCTCACGCCGGGCCGTGTCGCGACCTGCGCGACCTTCTCGAACAGGATCACAAACGGCGATTTCGCAAGCACTTCTTTCTGCATCGCCTGGTAACGCTGTGCGCGCTTGGCCGCCGACGGCTCGACGAGCGCCTGCTGTGTCTGCGCGGTGAGCGGCGCAATGTCCCACGCGTTGCGCCATGCGAGCATCTTGTAGCTAGACTGATCGCTGTTGTCAGGGTTCCATGCGAAACCCTGCGCGTTGCTATGCGGATCGATGTAATCGGCCGACCATTCCCCGATGTAGATGTCGTGCTGTCGCGCGCGGTATTTCGCGAGCGTCTGCTTGTTGTCGCCGGCAATGAGCTTGACGTTGATGCCGGCCAGCGCGAAATTCGCCTGCACGGCCTGCGCAATTTCGGTGTACGGATAATCGTTGCGCACGTCCATCGTGATCGTGAAGCCGTTCGGCACGCCGGCTTTCGCCAGCAGCGCCTTTGCTTTCGCGACGTCCTGCCGGTACGGGTTCGCGTCGAGGGCGCCGAGAAAGCCGTCCGGCATGAAGGTTTGATGGACCTTGTACGTCGTCTTCACGACGTGGTTCTGGATGCCGTTATAGTCGACGAGCCATTTCAGCGCTTCCTGCACTTGCGGTTTCGCAAGCGTCGGATTTTTCGTGTTCAGGCCGAGATAGAGCAGCGTCGCTTGCGGCGCTGCCGTGGCCTTCGCGGTGCCGTTTTTGACGACGGCGGCGAGATCGTCGGGGCTGAGGTCGCGTGCCGCATCGACATCGCCGCTTTCGAGCAGCAGACGCTGGCTGGCCGCTTCCGGCACGTGCCGCAGCACGATGCGCTTGATCGCGAGCGGCAGCCGGTAGCGGTCGTTACGCTGCAGCACGATGCTGTCGCCTGCCGTCCACTTGACGAGCTGGTACGCGCCCGAGCCAGCCTCGCGTGTCTTCAGCCAGCCGTTGCCGAAGTCGTTGCCTTGCTGGTGCGACAGCAGCAGCTTTTTATCGACGACCGATGCGGGCCATGAGCCGAGCACGTTCAGCACAAAGGTCGGCGCATATTTCCTGTCGGTGGTGACCGACATCGTCAGATCGTCGACTTTCTTCACGTTCGCGAGCACGTTCGTCTTCGTGAGCCCCAGGCCCGCGAGCACGGTGGCCGGCCCTTTGTCGAGCAGCACGGCGCGCTGGATCGACCAGGCAACATCGTCGGCTGTGAGCGGATTGCCCGAATGAAACTGGAGGCCCGGCCGCAGCTTGAACGTGAAGGTGAGTCCGTCCGGGCTCACGCTCCACGACTGCGCAACGTCGCCGTCGAACTTCGACGGATCGGCCAGATTGACGCGCACGAGCCGGTCATAGGTGTTCGCCACGTACTCTTCGGGCACGAGTTCGTAAATCTCGCCGGGATCGAGCGAAATGAATTCGTCGAGCAGCGTGGCCATCACGAACATGTCCTTCGGCGTCGCCGCGTGTGTGCAGGGGGCGGCCGCGAACAAGGTGCAAGCGGCGGCGAGCGCCACGGCGAATTTGGTCGGCGAGGATTTCATACGTACTCCATGGGGCAGAGGGGCGTGCGGCCGGGTTTACATCAATCGCCACGGTCCGCTCGCCTGGTTGTCGATCAGCGGCCATGCGCGCGAGTCGGGCAACTCGTAATGCCACCATTCGCTCGCGATGTGCGTGAAACCGGCGGCATGCATCACGCCGAGCAGCAGCAGCCGGTTGCGCTGCACGGATTCGGGCAGGCCGTCGTGGAAATGATTCGATGTGTTGATCATTTCGTCGAAGTCCGTGCCCATATCGAGCGCGGCGCCGTTCGCGTCGACGAGCGTCAGGTCGAGCGCGGTGCCGCGGCTGTGATTCGAGCCGCGTTCGAGGTCCGCGACATAATCCGGATCGGGCAGGAAGTCCCATAACACCTGCTGCGCTTGCGGCGGCCGGTAAGCGTCGTAAATGCGCAGCCTCAAGCCGAGTTGAGCGGCAATCGCGACTGCGCGGCGCAGCGCGGCTTCGGCGGGTTCGAGCAGCAGGCAGTGCGCACGTTGGTAGATCGGCCGGCCGGTCAGGTTGCGTGCGCTCGCGTAGACGAGGTCGATGTCGATGCCGTGTGTGTGCGGCTTGATTTCGACGAGCCGATGGGCGCAGGTGTCAACGGACGGCTTCATGGTTCGAATTGATCGAATTCGCGCTGCAGTTCGCGATTGCGCTCGACGCGTGCGTCGAGCGCGCTGCCAAGCCGATCGACTACCGCGCTGATCAACAGATTGAACAGGCAGGTGAGCGGCGCGAGCGAATCCCAGAACAGGCCGACGTCGGTTTTCACCTGCAGCAGATCGCAGCGCAGTTCGCGCGCCCATGGGCAGTAGACGTCGGTGACGAGCGCGAAGCGCAGCCCGCGCGCGGCGGCCGCTTCGCAATAGCGTCGCGCGATGCGCGAATACGCGCGGATGTCGGTGACGATGCAATAAGGATCGGTGAAACCGGAGTTCAGCGAATCGACATACGAGCCGGACATGCCATCTGAGTAGAAGACGCGCGGCCGCAGATATTCGAGATAACTGTGCAGGGCATTGCTGATTCCACGTGTAGATTGAATGCCGAGAATGAAGACTGCTTCCGCATGCGCGATGCGATCGGCGATTTGCGCGAACGCCGGCGTGCGCGCGAGTTCGTATACGTGGCCGATTGCGTCGAGTTCGCGCGCGAGCGCGTCGTCGAGGTGGGCGGCTGGCGAGGCGGCAGGCGAAGCCTCGCGCGCCGCAAACGGCGCAGGCGCGCCGCGGCCGTGCGCGGGCACGCCCGTCACGCGCCGGTATTCGTCGAGGCGATCGGTGATCATCCACGGGCGTTCGGATATGCCACGCAGTTCGCGCTTCAGATCATCGAGGTTGCGATAGCCGACACTGCGCAGAAAGCGCCCCACCGAAATGCCGCTCGTCCCGGTCTGCCGAGCGATCTGGTCGGCGCTTTCGAGGCCGAGCCGCTCCAGATTGGCCAGCATGTAGCTCGCAATGCGCTTGGCGGTGGGCGTCAGCTCGGCAAAGCGGGTTTCGACGGTCTGAACGAAAGCGGACGGCATCGGGCGTTTGAACGGTGGTCTGTTGGATCGTTGTCGTTTGGTTGTGCGTTGTCATCGATCTAACAAAGACAAAAACCTGCGTGCCAGTTTATAAAATAAATAGAGATAAAATATCGAATAGCTGGAAATTATCCGTTGCCGCACGAAACGGCGCCGATGCGCCCTCGCATTGGCCGGCCGGCGGCCTGCTCCGGCCGCCGGCTGCGGCCACGCTCACTTCTTCAGCGTCCGGTACGACACGAGATCGTTGATCGGTCCGATTTCCGGCCCGGTCACGCCGGGGCGCGTGGCGACTTGCACGACCTTCTCGAACATGATCACGAACGGCGAGTTCGCGAGCACAGCCTTCTGCAACGCCTCGTAGCGCTGCGCGCGCTTTGTGGCTGACGGCTCGGCAAGCGCCGCATCGGTCTGCGCGGTGAGTTGCGCGATGTCCCAGCTATTGCGCCAAGCGAGCAGCTTGTACTTTGCGTTGTCCGAATTGTCCGGATTCCATGCGAAGCCGCGCGCATTGCTGTTCGGGTCCATGTAGTCGGGCGACCACTCGCCGATGAAGATATCGTGCGCGCGTGCGCGATATTTGCCGATCGCCTGCTTCGCGTCGCCGGGGATCAGCTTCACGACGATTCCGGCTTTCGCGAAATTCGCCTGCAGCGCCTGCGCGATCTCGATGTACGGGTAATCGTTGGGCATGTCCATCGTCACGGCGAAGCCGTTCGGCAGCCCGGCTTTCGCGAGCAGCGCTTTCGCCTTCGCGACGTCCTGCCGGTACGGGTTCGCGTTTAGCGAACCGAGAAAGCCCTCCGGCAGGAACGTCTGGTGGACTTTGTACGTCGTGCCAACGATGTTGCGCTGGATGCCGTCGTAATCGACGAGCCACTTCATCGCTTCCTGTACGCCGGGTTTCGCGAGATTGGGATTCTTCGTGTTCAGGCTCAGATAGAGCAGCGCCGATACCGGCCACGACGCCACTTGGATCTTGCCGGCCTTCGTCAGGGCCGCGAGGCTGTCCGGGCTCAGATTGCGCGCCGCGTCGACGTCGCCGTTCTCGAGCAGCAGCCGTTGCGCGGAGGCTTCCGGTACATGGCGCAGCACGATGCGCTTCATTGGATACGGCGTGCGGTAGCCTTCGAAGCGCTGCAATACGAGGCTTTCGTTTGGCGTCCATTTGACGAGCTGATACGGGCCGGAGCCCGCATCGGCATTTTTCAGCCAGCCATTGCCGAGGTCGCCGTTCTTTTCGTGCGACAGCAGCAGCTTCTTGTCGACGATCGATGCCGGATCGGCGCTCAGCACGTTGAGCACGAAGCTCGGCGCGTACCGGTGCGTGGTTTCGATCGAGACGGTTTGATCGTCGATGCGCTGGATCTTTTGCGCGACGTTGTCTTTGGTGAGGCCGAGATCGGCGAGCACGCCGGCCGGTCCCTTGTCGAGCAGCACGGTGCGGCGCAGCGACCACGCCACATCGTCGGCCGTCACCGGATTGCCCGAATGGAACTTGAGACCGGGCCGCAGCTTGAACGTAAAGGTCGTGCCGTTGGCGCCGACGCTCCACGACTGCGCGATCCGGCCTTCGAACTTGGACGGATCGCGCAGATCGACGCGAACCAGCCGTTCGTAGGTATTCGCGACATATTCGGACGGCACCAGCTCATAGATCTCGGCCGGATCGAGCGTCGTGAATTCGCCGAGCTGCGTGGCGATCACGAAGATGCCGGGCGGGGTGGCGGCGTGAGCGCAGAACACGGGCGCGAGCGAAAGCGCGCCGAGCGCGGCGCCGATGGCGAGCTTGGACAGCAAATGCTTCATCGATGCTCCGTCAGAAAAAGAACGAACCCGATTTTCGCATTACGGGCCGGAATCCAGAAATCGGCGATGCCACGCCGCGTCGCTGCGTGGCAGCCGCGCGGCGGCGACCCGGTCACGCCCGCGCCGCCCCGAGGATTACAAACTTAAAGGGAATCAGATTAATTCATTAACCCATCTTGACAAATCATTTAATTTTTCTGGTGATTTGTATTTAACTTGCGTTGCGGAACATTTGATTGAAAGAAAATCGAATGATTAATCCGTTGGGTTTTATTTCCAAATTAGAATCGATGAAGAGGATTCGATGAAAAATCTATCCCGGCGCAAAATGCTTGCGCACACGGCCGGCGCGGTCGCCGCCGCCGGCATTGCCGTGTCCGCCAAGGCCGCTTCGTTCGGCAATCCCGACAGACCGCCCGAGGGCGCGGTCAATACACGCAGTCCGCAGAGCCTGACCGATCCCGGTCCGAAAAATCAGGCGTTGATGGGGCAATTCCCGTCGTTTCAAGATCCGCCGGCAACCGATATAAACGGAATGCCATTATTCTGGGCGTCTTTCAATAATGCACATAAACGGATTCAAAACGGCGGTTGGGCGCGTGAAGTCACGCAGGACGATTTTGCAATTTCCGAAACCATTTCCGGCGTCAATATGCGCTTGACGCGCGGCGGCATTCGCGAAATGCATTGGCATCAGCAGGCGGAATGGGCGTTCATGCTCGACGGCCGCTGCCGGATCACCGTGCTCGACGAGCAGGGGCGGCCATCGGTGCAGGACGTCAAGACGGGCGATCTCTGGTATTTCCCGCCCGGCCTGCCGCATTCGCTGCAAGGGCTTGGCGTCGATGGCGCGGAGTTTTTGCTCGCATTCGACAATGGTCGGGCGTCCGAATTCAACACGCTGCTCGTTACCGACTGGATCGCGCACACGCCGCCGGACGTGCTCGCGCTGAACTTCGGCGTGCCCGCCGATGCGTTCAAGCAGATCCCGCTCGACAACCTTTGGATCTTCCAGGGCGACGATCCGGGGCCGCTTGCCGATGCGCAGCGGGCGTCGGCGTCGTCTCGGGGTGTGCCGAGGCAGCCGTTCGTCTTCTCGATGGGCGACATGAAGCCGAATGTGCAGACGCGCGGCGGCGAAGTGCGGATCGTCGACAGCACGAACTTCAACGTGTCGAAGACGGTGGCGGCCGCGCTCGTCACCGTGCGGCCGGGCGGCATGCGCGAACTGCACTGGCACCCGAACGCGGACGAGTGGCAGTACTACATACAGGGCAAAGCGCGGATGACGGTGTTCGATACCGGTCCGAAGGCGCAAACGGCCGATTTTCGCGCGGGCGACGTCGGTTATGTGAAAAAGAGCCTGGGGCATTACGTGCAGAACACCGGCCAAACCGATCTCGTGTTCCTCGAAATCTTCAAGGCCGATCACTACGCGGAGGTGTCACTGTCCGACTGGCTTGCGCATACGCCGCCGAAGCTCGTCGAGGCGCATCTGAATCTCGCCCCGGACGTGATCGCACGCATCCCGCGCAACCGGCCGGACGTGGTGCCGATTTGAACGCGACGGCCCGGCGCGGCGGCGACGAGCCGAGATCGGCGCGTGACAGCCGCTGTGCCGGCCACATTGCGAATCCAATATTCGAACGGACTTCACTATGCCATCCACTCCCGCATCGCCGGCATCCGCCGGCGATTTCCCGATGCCCGGCGCGGCGACGTCACGCACGATCAGCGCGGCGCGCGATGCGCTCGACGGGCGGCGCAAAGGCCTGTCGGCCGTGCTGCCGTTCGTTGGGCCGGCCGTGATCGCGTCGATCGGCTACATGGACCCCGGCAATTTCGCGACCAACATCCAGGCGGGTGCCGCCTACGGTTACACGCTGCTGTGGGTCGTGCTGCTCGCGAATGTGATTGCGATGGCGTTTCAAGCGATGTCGGCGAAGCTCGGCATCGTGACGGGGCGCAACCTGGCCGAGCTGTGCCGCGAGCACTTTCCGCGGCCGGTGGTCTGGGGGATGTGGGCGGCGTCTGAAATCGCCGCGATGGCGACCGATCTTGCCGAATTTCTCGGCGGCGCGCTCGCATTCGGCCTGCTGCTTCATTTGCCGCTCCTCGCCGGCATGGCCGCGACGGCGGTGCTGACCGGCGCGATCCTGACGCTCGAGAAGCGCGGGTTCCGGCCGCTCGAGGCGGCGATCGCGGCGCTCGTCGGCGTGATTGGCGTGAGCTATCTCGGCGAGTTGCTGATCGCGCCGCAGAACTGGCATGCCGCTGCCTATCATCTCGTCGTGCCGCAACTGCGCGACGGCGCCGCGCTGACGATCGCGGTCGGCATCATCGGCGCGACGATCATGCCGCACACGCTGTATCTGCACTCTGGTCTCACGCAACGGCGCACGACGCCGCGCGATGACCGCGAGCGCCGTCTGTTGTTGCGCTTTTCGAACTGCGAGGTAGCTGTCGCACTGGGCATTGCCGGCTTCGTCAATATCGCGATGGTGATGATGGCATCGTCGGCATTTCACGCGACGATGCCCGGCATGACCGACATCGGCGACGCCTATCACACGCTGATCCCGCTGCTCGGGCCGGCCGCCGGCGCGCTTTTTCTCGTCGCGCTGTTTGCGTCGGGCGTGTCCAGCTCGGTGGTCGGCACGCTCGCGGGGCAGGTCGTGATGCAGGGCTTCCTGCGCCGCCAAGTGCCGATCTGGGTGCGCCGTGCCGTGACGATCCTGCCCGCGTTCGCGGTGGTTGCGCTTGGTTGCGACGTCACGCATGCGATGGTGCTGAGTCAGGTCGTGCTGAGTTTCGTATTGCCGCTGCCGATGGTTGCGTTGATGCTGCTGTCGAGCCGGCGCGACGTGCTCGGCGAGTATGCGCTGCGTGCGCCGATGATCGCGGCCGCTGGCGTGGCGAGCGCGGTAATCGTCGGCTTGAACGGGTATCTGGTCTGGGTGGCGCTCGGTTGACGCGGCGGTGAGTGGGGGAATAGCGAACCGGCATTGATTGTGCGGGGTTTGTGAGCGCTGGAGGCCGGTAATTCGCTGCATGGCGGGCACTCGCCGTCTGCGGTGTTCCAGCCTGATTCTGCGGGACTGCTGCGCAAGCGCGGCCCGGGCGGCGGCGCTTGCAATTCTCGTCACGCCGCTTGCGGCGCGACCGTGCGGGCCGATCGATGCATCAGCACCGGGATCGACTTCGAGGTCGGGGTATTGCAGACGTCGCCAACGCTGTCGAGCGGCACGAGCGGATTGGTTTCCGGATAGTACGCACCGAGACAGCCGCGCGGAATGTCATACGCAACGAGCAGGAAACCTTCGACGCGCCGTTCGATGCCGTCGTCCCACACCGTTTCGAGATCGACGCGTTCGCCCGCCTCGAAACCGAGCATCGCGAGATCCTCAGGATTCGCGAATACCACGCGCCGCTGCCCGAACACGCCGCGATAGCGGTCGTCGAGTGCGTAGATCGTGGTGTTGTACTGATCGTGCGAGCGCGTCGTCATCAGCGTCATCAAGCGCTTGCCGTGGCGCGCGCGGGCGCGCTGGATCGGCGTGTCGGCGGGCAGCGGATGGACGATGAAATTCGCTCGGCCGGTGGGCGTCAGCCATTCGCGCTCGCGCGATTCGATTCGCAGATGAAAGCCACCTGGCCGGGCGATCCGCGCGTTGTAATCGTCGAAGCCGGCAATGGCGGCTTCGATCGCGTCGCGGATCTTCGCGTAATCGTTCATGTAGCCGAGCCAGTCGATCGCGCCTTCGCTGCCGAACAGCGCGTCGCCGAGCCGCGCGACGATCGCGGTCTCCGACAGCAGGTTCGGCGACGCCGGTTTGTTCATCCCATACGACACGTGCACCATGCTCATCGAATCCTCGACCGTCACGCCTTGAGCGACGCCGTTCTGCATGTCGATCTCGGTGCGCCCGAGCGTCGGCAGGATCAGCGCGTTGCGGCCGTGAACGAGATGGCTGCGGTTGAGTTTGGTCGTGATATGGACGGTCAGGTCGCAGTTGCGCAAACCTTGCCAGGTGCGCGGCGTGTCCGGCGTCGCCATCGCGAAGTTGCCGCCGAGCCCGATGAACACGTCGATGCGGCCGTCGAGCATTGCCTCGATGGTTTCGACGACGTCGTAGCCGTGCTCGCGCGGCGGCTCGAAGCCGAATACGCGGCCGAGCCGCGTGAGGAAGGCCGCGCTCGGCTTTTCCTCGATGCCGACCGTGCGATTGCCCTGGACGTTCGAATGTCCGCGCACGGGGCACAGGCCGGCGCCGGGGCGGCCGATATTGCCGCGCATCATCATCAGGTTCGATAGCATCTGCACGGTGGCCACCGAATGTTTGTGCTGAGTGAGACCCATGCCCCACGTCGCGATCACGCGCTTGCCGCGTGCGTAGACTTGCGCGAGCGCATCGATCTGTTCATATCGCACGCCGCTTTGCGCGCTTAGCGCGGCCCAGTCCTGCGCGCGCAGATCCGCGGCGAACGCGTCGAAGCCGTGCGTATGCGCGGCGATGAACTCCACGTCGAGCACGCGCGCGCCGCCGCGCTCGCGCGCGGCATCGTCAAGTTCGAGCACACGTTTGGCGACTCCCTTGATCAGCGCGAAATCGCCGCCGATCGACGGCTGCACGAACATCGACGCGATCGGCGTGCTAGACATCGTCAACATTTCCGCCGGATGTTGCGGGCTCGCGAAGCGTTCGAGTCCGCGCTCCCGAAGCGGATTGATCGATACGATCGCCGCGCCTCGCCGCGCGCATTCACGCAGTTCACCCAGCATTCGCGGATGGTTGGTCGCGGGATTTTGGCCGAAGATCAGCAGCGTATCGGCCTGCTCGAAATCGTCGAGCGTGACGGTGCCCTTGCCGACGCCGACCGTCGCCGGCAGCCCGCGGCTCGTTGCCTCGTGGCACATGTTCGAGCAATCGGGGAAATTGTTCGTGCCGTAGCGCCGCCCGAGAAGCTGATAGAGAAACGCGGCCTCGTTGCTTGCGCGACCCGACGTGTAGAATGCCGCGCGATTCGGATCGTCCAGCGCGCGCAGATGCCGCGCGATCAGCGCGAACGCGTCATCCCATGCAATCGGCGCGTAGCAGTCGGTTGCGGCGTCGTAAATCATCGGGTCGGTGAGCCGCCCGTGCTGCTCGAGTTCGTAATCGGATTGCGCGAGCAGCGACGTGACGGTGTGCTCGGCGAAGAATGCCGGCGTCACGCGCTTCGCGGTCGCTTCGGCCGCAACGGCCTTCACGCCGTTCTCGCAGAATTCGAAGGTCGACGCGTGCTCACGGTCGGGCCACGCGCAGCCGGGACAGTCGAAGCCGTCCGGCTGGTTCTGGCGCAGCAGCGTGCGGTAATTGACGCCCGGCACTTTTTCCTTGATCAGGTTGATCGCGACGTATTTGAGCGCGCCCCAACCACCGGCCGGATGGGCATACGGTTCGATGCGTGCGTCGGAGTCCTTGCTTTTCATGAAGAGCGGATCGAATGGCAACGAGTCAAGCGTACGCGTGCGGCGGCGCCTACAGCGGCACACCTCGTTCGAAAGAAAAAGAGTACAGTCTGTGTTTTTGGCAAAATTTGACGGAAAACTGTACTTCATCGAAGCGATGAATCGACCATCGAAAAGCAACGCGAAGCGTTACGAACAGCTTGCGGACGAGATCGACGCGATGATCCGGCGCGGCGTCTACCGGCCCGGCGAGCGCATTGCGTCGGTGCGGCAGGCAAGCCGCCAGCACGGGCTCAGCATGACGACCGTGGTGCGCGCGTACCTGGTGCTCGAAAGTCGCGGCGCGATCGAGAGCCGCCCGCAATCCGGCTATTTCGTGCGTGCGCGTGCGGATGCGGCGGTGCTCGAGCTGCGCGCGTCGGCGCCCGATGCCGCGCCGTCGGCCGTCGACGTGAGCCGGCTCGTGTTGTCGACGTTGCGCTCGATCGCGCGCGACGACGCGGTGCCGCTCGGCTCGCCGTACCCGGATTCGACACCGTTCCCGTCGCAGCGCATCGCGCGGCATGCCCATGCGATCGCGCTGCGCCGTACCCGATGGGGCGTGATCGACGATCTGCCGCCCGGTAACCCGGCGCTCGTCAGGCAGATCGCGCGCCGTTACCTGGAGCATGGCCTCGCGCTCGATCCGCACGAGATCGTCGTGACGATCGGCGCGACCGAGGCGATCAACCTGTGCTTGCAGGCGGTCGCGAAGCCGGGCGATACGATCGCGGTCGAATCGCCGACGTTCTATGCGCTGCTGCATGCGATCGGGCGGCTCGGGATGCGTGCGGTCGAAGTCGCGACGCATCCGGGCGACGGGATCGACCTCGATGCGCTCGCACGGCTGCTCGAGCGCGAGCGCATTGCCGCCTGCATGGTGATGCCGAACTTCCAGAATCCGTTAGGGTTCCTGATGCCCGATGCACGCAAGCGCGCGCTCGTCGATCTGCTCGCGCGGCACGACGTGCCGGTAATCGAGAGCGACGTCTATCACGAGCTGTACTACGGCGACACGCGCCCGAGCACGTTAAAGGCGTTCGATACGCGCGGGCTTGTGCTGCATTGCGCGTCGTTCTCGAAAAGCCTGTCGCCTGCCTATCGGGTGGGCTGGACGATGCCGGGGCGTTATCGCGATCAGGTCGAAAAACTGAAATTCCTCAATACGCTTGCGACGCCCGCTATCGATCAGCTTGCGATCGCCGAGTATCTGCAGCACGGCGGCTATGATCGTCACCTGCGCCGCATTCGCAAGCTGTATGCGCAACAGGCGGGCCTGATGGCGGCGATGGTGCGGCGCTTCTTTCCCGATGGCACGCGGTTGTCGCAACCGAAGGGCGGCTACGTGCTGTGGGTCGAACTGCCGCGCGACGTCGACGCGATGGAGTTGTACCGGCTTGCGCTCGCGCAGCGGATCACGATCGGCCCGGGACACATGTTTTCGACGTCGGATGCGTATCGGCATTTCATCCGGCTGAATTACAGCTATCGTTGGTCGCCGCAGATCGAAGAGGCGATCAAGACGCTCGGCAGGCTGGCGGCCGCCTGTGCGCGGCGATGACGGGCAGACGAAAAAAGGCCAGGCGATGGATGCGAATCGTGAACATGACGGCGGCTCTGGCGGGCACGCGCATTTAAGCGAAGAAAGTGATGGGCAGGCAGGCGGCGACACACTCGATCCAGCGATCGTCGCGGTACTGTTGCGGCTGCGCGAGGCCGCTGTCGAGACGCCCGGCGGAGCGTGGTCGCTTGCGAAGCTCAGCAAGCGTGCGCGCTTGCCGATGAGCGCGTTGCGGCGCGCGCTGACCCAGCTCGATGCGGCGGGCCTGACGCAAACGCTGATGCGTGACGACGCAACGGGCCGCGCCGTGCTGACCGCGCTGGGGCGCGAGTTGAGCGACGCGCTGGCCGAGCAGTGAGCGACGCACGCAGCCGGACCATGCGTGCGGCCCACGTCGCGCGGGCCGCACGCATGGCGGGCGGCTTACCTCAGAACCACCGCTTGTAACGCCGCACGTAGAAGGTCTTCACGGTCTGCGCGAGCGCGATATAGCCGGCCATCGTCGCGACGAGCCACAGCCAGTAGCTGCCCGGCAGTTGCGTGAAGCCGAGCGCACCCGCGAACGGCGAGAACGGCAGCCAGCAGCCGATCGCGATCGCAATGGCCGTCGACAGCAGCACCGGCAGGGCGGCGGTGCTTTGCAGGAACGGAATTTTCTGCGTGCGCAACAAATGCACGACGAGCGTTTGCGACACCAGACTCTCGATGAACCAGCCCGAGTTCATCATGATCTGGCCGCCCGCGCCGCCTTGCGCATGATATATCGCACCCGCGCCGAACACGGTCCACATCAGCACGTAGGTCGTGATGTCGAAGACGGACGAGGTCGGCCCGATCCACAGCATGAAGCGCCCGATGTTGTTCGCCTCCCACTTGCGCGGCTTCTTCAGGAATTCGGGGTCCATACGATCCCACGGCAGCAGCATTTGCGACGTGTCGTAGATCAGGTTGAGCACGAGCAATTGTGCGGCGAGCATTGGCTCCCACGGCAAAAACGCACTTGCGACCAGCACCGAGAGCACATTGCCGAAATTCGAGCTGGCGGTCATGTTCAGATATTTGAGGATGTTGCCGAACGTCTCGCGCCCTTTGATCACGCCTTCCTCGAGCACCATCAGACTCTTTTCGAGCAGGATGATATCGGCGGTTTCCTTCGCGATGTCCGCGCCGCTATCGACCGAGATACCTACGTCGGCGTCGCGCAATGCGGGTGCATCGTTGATGCCGTCGCCGAGAAAGCCGACAGTGTGGCCGTTCGCCTGCAGTGCCTGGACGATGCGCGCTTTCTGCAGCGGCGTAAGTTTCGCGAACACCGTGGTTCGTTCAGCGGCCGCTTTGAGTGCGTCGTCGTCGAGCACGTCGATTTCCGTGCCCACGAGCGGTCGGCCCGGCGCGAGGCCGACCTGGCGGCAGACGTTCAGCGTGACGCTCGGATTGTCGCCCGTCAGCACCTTGAGCGCCACGCCGTTCTCGCTCAATGCGGCGAGCGCCGGCGCGGCCGAATCCTTCGGCGGATCGAGAAAGGTGAGCAAACCGCGAATCACGAGATCGCGCTCGTCCGAGTTCCGGTACTGCTCGCGCTCGTCGCCGGGTGCGATCGTGCGGGTGGCGACGATCAGCACGCGAAAGCCGTCCTCGGCGTATGAGTTCGCGTGCGCGAGCAGCCGCTTGCGCCGGGCGGCGTCCAGCGGATGCTCGCCGCTGTCGTCCTGCACATGCGACGACACGGCAAGCATCTCCTCGACCGCGCCCTTGCAGATCAGCAGATGCGCGCCGCGCGTATCCTCGACGACGACCGACAGCCGCCGCCGCACGAAATCGAACGGCAGCTCGTCGATCTTCCGGTAGTCATGGGGTTTTGCGCGCTCGCCGATCTGGTTCGCACGATTGACGATCGCGATGTCGATCAGGTTCTTCTGGCCGCTTTGATGAAAGCTGTTCAGCCAGGCCAGGCGCAGCACGTCCTCGTGCTTGCGGCCGCATACGTCGAGATGATGCTCGAGGATGATTTTGTCCTGCGTGAGCGTGCCGGTCTTGTCCGTGCAGAGCACGTCCATCGCCCCGAAGTTCTGCACCGAGTTCAGCCGCTTGACGACGACCTTGCGCCGCGCCATCGCGACCGCGCCGCGCGCGAGATTCGCGCTGACGATCATCGGCAGCATCTCCGGCGTGAGGCCGACTGCCACTGCGAGTGCGAAGGTGAGCGCGCTCAGCCAATCGCCTTTGGTGAGGCCGTTGATCGCGAAAACGATCGGCACCATCACGAACATGAAGCGGATCAGCAGCCAGCTCACGCTCGATACGCCGCGATCGAAGCTCGTTTCGATACGCTTGTGGCTGACGACGTTTTTCGCCAGCGCGCCGAAATACGTGTCGGGGCCGGTGGCGACGACTACCGCGCTTGCCGTGCCGCTCACGACGTTCGTGCCCATGAAGCACACGTTGGACAATTCGAGCAGCGAGCCGGGTTGCGTATCGCCGCCGGGCATCTCAAGCGTCGCGCATTTCTGCGCGACCGCGCCGAGCGTGTCGTACTTCTCGACGGGAAGTGCTTCGCCGGTGAGGGCCGCCTGACTGATAAACAAATCGCGTGATGCAATCAGGCGCACGTCGGCGGGAATCATGTCGCCGGCCGACAGATGCACGATGTCGCCGGCGACGACCTCTTGCATCGGCACATCCTGCTTGACGGGTTCGGCTGCATCGTCGGACCAGCGCTGAACGGTCGCCGTCGTGCGGACCATCGCCTTGAGCTTTTCGGCGGCGCGCAGCGAGCGGAATTCCTGAACGAAACGCAGCAGTGCGCTGATCGTCACCATCGTCAGCAAGATCGTGATGCCCACGTAATCGCGATCGTCCGGCGCGGCGAAATAGATGTCGGTGAAAAAACTGATCGCGGCGAGCGCGAGCAGCACGTAGACGAACGGATTGTGAAACGACTGCACAAGCTGACGGCTCCAATGAGGAGGTCTGTCGTGCGCGATTTCATTCGGGCCGTCCAGCAGCAGCCGATTCGCGGCGTCGGCCGCGGTGAGGCCGTGCGCGCTTGTGCGCAGATTCTTCAAGGTATCGTCGAGCGATTGCGCGGCTGCTTGCGCGATGCGCATCGAAGGGTGGCCGTTGGCGTTGTTGCGTGCGCCGTAATTCAGGAAGCCGCGCTGTTTGCGTTTCGATGGGATGGTTTGTTTCATTGGACGCTCCGTTTGCCGCGCGCGGCAAGCGGAAAGCGCCCGCGTTATCGACGAACGAGCGCGTCCCGCCGCTTCGCGCCGCGCGCGTTCGGCTGAATGGCAAAGAGATAGGGAAGGCCCGCCGGCGCAGGCGACGCGACGCGTGCGTCGCGCGTCGCCGCACCGGCGAGTGGTAATCGGCTACTGTCGTCTTCTTCCATCCGGACTCCTATCGATGGTTGGCTTGGCGCGATCGCGCATCGGCGATCGACGTGGCACGGCACGCAGCGCAATTAAGCGTGCGAAGCGGCGTGCAAGCAATGGCGCGCATGGCGGCGGCCATACGCGTGCGGGCGAACGCGTGCCGGCGCGCGAGAGCGCGGGCATGGTTCATTCAAGAAATCGTCGCGGGAAAGTCGGGCCGCAATGGCCTGAAAGACGCCGCATCCTGCTGGCCGGGATGCGGCAGAAGCGGGGGGCTCTGCGCGAATGCCTCAGTCAGCAGTCGAGCCGGTGCGGGACCGACTACAACTCGCATCGGGGTTCACGGAACGCTCCAGATATTAAGACGGGGCGATGGTAATGGGTCGGTGTGCGAAGCGTCAAGTTTTTTACGGCCGGTTGACGTGTGGGCTGTGGACCGCTTGCGAACGTGGCGCGGGGCTCGGCGGCGGCGTGACCGCCGGGCGCGGTGTGACGCACGCAGATATGCGTTGGCCGCGGCGTGCATTGTCCGTCATGGGGTTGCGGATGCAACGGCCTGCCCCGCATCGACGATTCCGGCGCCCGGCACACGGGCGAGACACGGCGCGCTTGCCGCAGACGCCCGTGCGGTGCGCGTGAGCTTCTGCGCGATTTGCGCGGGCGTCAGCGCTGGATTGGCCGCGAGCATCAGCGCAGCAACGCCCGCAACCTGCGGCGCGGCGAAACTCGTGCCGGTGCGCGCGCTGTAGGTGTCTTGAGCCGGCGCTGTCGTGCCTGTGTTGGACGTCGACAGAATATCCGTGCCCGGCGCGCTCAACGTGACATATGCGCCGAAGTTGCTGTACCACGCGCGCAGGCCGGTGTGGTCGGTCGCACCGACTGCGATCACGCCTTTGCAGTTTGCCGGACGATCGAGCGTCGTCGAGCGGCCGTCGTTGCCGGCTGCGACGATGACAGTCGCGCGTTGCGCGGTCACGTCGTCGATTGATGGAAGGCGGGATCGGTCGGCGTTGCATGGGCGAACACGCGGCGATTCGGCTCCGCGTAGGCGACATCCGGATCGGATGCGAATGCTTGCGCAAGCGTATCGGCAGTGTCGGCATTCAGTTTTTGTCCGAGTGCGATCAGCAGCGCGCCGTCGGAGATCGTGCGCTCGGCCTGCATCGAGCCCGATGCGCTTCGTTGTGCGTAGGCGGACACGGCTCCCTGTTTGCCGCTCCATCGTGCGGCAACCCGCCGGATAACGGCGTCGATGCGCACCGCGCTGCCCGCCTCGGCCAGGATGTGCGCCCCCGCGGGCGCGGCAGCCGCTTCGCGCAGCTTGACGATCAGATGATCGACGCTCGCGGGTGCACGCTCGCTCGCCCGCGCAACCGATGTGCTGTGGGCATTCGACGGGGCTTGCGTGGCGGTGCAAGAGGCCGCCGTATTCGGCGGGGCGGCTTGAGAGGGAGGCGAGGGCGCCGGCGTGGAGGCGGGCATGGGCGCAGGTATGAAAGGAGCCGGCATCGGTTGTGCTGCCGGCGACGGGGTGGTGCTTCCGTCGCCGCCTCCGCAGCCGGATAGCGCGCCGAGGAGGCACAGCGAGACGGCGCCGGCGAATGCGTGGGGTTGACCGGGCCGCGTCTTGTGGGCTTGGTTGCGGGTTCGATTCATGACGCCTGGGTTATCGCTGGGGCTGCACGGGTTGGTTCGGGCTCCTCGTGATCGGCGCGGATTCGTCCGATTGGGGCTTTGAGGCGGGTAACGGCAGGGATCGGGATTTCTTGATGGCGCAACGGCAGATATTGCCGATCGAGACGACCCGGCGCCGTAGAAACTGCTTGGTCGCGGCGTATACCGGACAGATCGATGGCCGAGTATTTTTGGATCGCATTACGATCGGTTTTCGTTCACCCTCTCAGGAGGCAATCATGGGCGTCCGATTGAATTTGCAATGGATCGCGGCTGCCGTTGTTTGCGTCGCGGCGGGCGCGGCGCATGCGCAGGAATTGGCCGGCACGCTGAAGAAGATCAAGGAGACGGGCGTTGTCGGGCTCGGCATTCGCGAATCGTCGGTGCCGTTCTCCTATTCGGACAACCAACAGAAGAACATCGGCTATTCGCGCGACATCGCGGCGAAGATCATCGACGAGATCAAGCGGCAGTTGAAACTGCCGGCGCTTATCGTCAAGGAGATTCCGATCACGTCGCAGAACCGCATTGCGCTGGTACAGAACGGCACGATCGATTTCGAATGCGGATCGACGACGAACACGCTCGAGCGGCAGAAGCAGGCGGCGTTCTCGAACAGTATTTTCTTGTACGGCATTCGCTTCAGTACCCGCAAGGATTCGGGCATCAAGGATTTCGGCGATCTGGCGGGCAAGACCGTCGCGACGACGGCCGGCACCTCCGACGAGCGGCTGCTGCGCAAGCTCAACGAAGACAAGGCGATGAACATGACGATCATCAGCGCGAAGGATCACGCGGAAGCGTTCATGAACGTGACGACGGGGCGGGCGGTGGCGTTCGTGATGGACGAGCCGCTGTTGTATGGCGAACTGGCCAAGGAGAAGAACCCGTCCGCGTACCAGGTGACGGGCACGCCGCTCGTTCACGAGAACTACGCATGCATGATGCGCAGGGATGATCCCGCATTCAAGCAATTGATCGACGCGGTGATTGCGAGGATGCAGACCTCCGGCGATGCCGAAAAACTCTACGACAAATGGTTTACGCAGCCGATCCCGCCACGTGGGCTGAATCTCAATTATCCGTTGTCACCGGAAATGCGGGCGCTTTTCCGCAGCCCGAGCGATCGTGCGCAGTACTGAACTGCGCAGGCCGTCGCCGGGATTTGCTCTTGATGGGACTGCCGGAATAGTGCAATACGCTGATACGAAATAACTTCTTGCTAGAAACGCAAAAACGGCTAGAACTCATATTGTTGCAAAAAACTGTCGATATTTAGATCGCTGGAGGGGATTGTTCAAATCGCGGCGAGCGCGTACATTTCGAGTCCGCATCGAAGTTTGAGAAATATCAAGATAGGTTTTCCCGTATTCGGTGTAAGAGAGAAGGAACAATGAACAACGACATCACCCCCCATACGCGTCGCTTGGACGACGCCGCCGGGCCTGCCGCGGGCGGGCTCACCCGGCGCCAATGGCTGCAAGGCGCGCTGGCGCTGACGGCGGCGAGCCTCGCCGGCTCGCTGACGTTGCGGGCGCTGGCCGATACGCCGAGCAAGGCGCCCCTCGACGCGTTCATGACGTTGTCCGAAGCATTGACGGGCAAGACCGGGCTCGATCGCACCGTCGGCGAACGGTTGCTGGCGGCGTTGCAAAAGGGTTCGCTGTCGTTCGGCGATCAGTTGCCGAAGCTTGCGGGCGCGCTCGCATCGAATGCGCTCACCGCCGAGCAGGAAGCTGTCGCGCTGAAGATCCCGGAGGCGTGGTACACCGGGCTCGTCGACAACACGGTGATCACCTATGAGGACGCGCTGATGTTCAGCGTCGTGTCCGATACGCTGGTGGTCCGCTCTTACTGCCCCAACAAGCCCGGATTCTGGGCCGACAAACCGATCGAGAGGCAAGCCTGATGGCCGATACACAACAAGCCGATGTCGTCGTGGTCGGCTCGGGCGTCGCGGGCGCGATTGTCGCCCATCAGCTCGCGTTGGCGGGCAAGTCGGTGATTTTGCTGGAAGCGGGCCCGCGGCTGCCGCGCGGCGAGATCGTCGAACGCTTTCGCAACCAGGCAGACAAGATGGATTTCATGGCGCCGTATCCGTCGACGGCGTGGGCGCCGCATCCGGAATACGGTCCGCCGAACGATTACCTGGTATTGAAAGGCGAGCACAAGTTCAACTCGCAGTACATCCGTGCCGTGGGCGGCACGACGTGGCACTGGGCCGCGTCGGCATGGCGCTTCCTGCCGAACGACTTCAAGGTGAAGACGGTGTACGGCGTGGGCCGCGATTGGCCGCTGCAGTACGACGATCTTGAGCACTACTATCAGCGCGCGGAGGAAGAGCTGGGCGTCTGGGGGCCGGGGCCGGAAGAGAACCTGGGCTCGCCGCGCAGCCAGCCGTACCCGATGCCGCCGCTGCCGCTGTCGTACAACGAGCGGACGATCAAGACGGCGTTGAACGCGCACGATGCGTCTTTCCATGTGGTGACGGAGCCGGTGGCGCGCAATAGCCGGCCATACGACGGCCGGCCGACCTGTTGCGGCAACAACAACTGCATGCCGATCTGCCCGATCGGCGCGATGTACAACGGGATCGTGCACGTCGAGAAGGCGGAGCGCGCGGGCGCGAAGCTGATCGAGAACGCGGTGGTCCACAAGCTCGAAGTGGGCGCGCAGAAGAAGATCACGGCGGCGCTGTACAAGGATCCGCAGGGTGTCGAGCACCGCGTCGAGGGCAAATACTTCGTGCTGGCGGCCAACGGGATCGAGACGCCGAAGCTGATGCTGATGTCGACGAGCCATGATTTCCCGAGCGGCGTGGGCAACAGCTCCGACATGGTGGGCCGCAATCTGATGGACCACCCCGGCACCGGCGTGTCGTTCTATGCGAGCGAGAAGCTGTGGCCGGGCCGTGGCCCGCAGGAAATGACCTCGCTGATCGGTTTTCGCGACGGCGCGTTCCGTGCGACGCAGGCAGGGAAGAAAATCCATTTGTCGAACCTGTCGCGGATCGATCAGGAAACGCAGAAGATTTTCAAGAGCGGCAAGCTGATCAAACCGGCCGAACTGGATGCGCAGATCCGCGACCGTTCGGCGCGCTACGTGCAGTTCGACTGCTTCCACGAGATCCTGCCGCAGCCGGAGAACCGGATCGTGCCGAGCAGGAGCGCGACGGATGCGATCGGCATCGCGCGCCCGGAGATCACTTACCGGATCGACGATTACGTGAAGCGCGGCGCCGTGCATACGCGCGAGGTATACGCGACGGCGGCCAAGGTGCTGGGCGGCACGGACGTGGTGTTCAACGACGAATTCTCGCCGAACAACCACATCACGGGCGCGACGATCATGGGCGCGGACCCTCGCGATTCGGTGGTCGACAAGGACTGCCGAACGTTTGATCACGCGAACCTGTTCATCTCGAGCAGCGCGACGATGCCGACGGTGGGCACGGTGAACGTGACGCTGACGATCGCGGCATTGGCGCTGCGGATTTCGGACCAGTTGAAGAAGGAAATCTGACGTGCTGAAACATACTCTTTCCTTCGTGCTGGCTGGCTGCTTCGCATGGCCGGGGTTGTCGAGCGCAGCGGGCGCGTCGTCGCCGGCGGCAGCCGCGCCGGCCGCTGCCGCAGTCGCGCCGGCGGCAGCCGCGTCGGGCGACGCGGCGCTCGTCGAGCGGGGCCGCTACCTGGCGGTCGCGGGCGACTGCATGGCTTGTCACACTGCAAAGGGCGGCAAGCCGTTTGCGGGCGGGCTGCCGATGCCGGTGCCGATGCTTGGCAAGATCTATACGAGCAACATCACGCCGGACGCGGACAACGGCATCGGCAAGTGGACGCTCGAGGATTTCGAGCGCGCGGTGCGTCATGGCGTGTCCAAGAACGGCGACAATCTGTATCCGGCAATGCCTTACGTGTCGTATGCGAAGGTCAGTGACGACGACGTGAAGGCGCTGTATGCGTATTTCATGCACGGCGTCGAGCCGGTCAAGCAGGCGCCGCCGAGCAACGAGATTCCGTGGCCGCTCAATATGCGCTGGCCGTTGAAGATCTGGAACGCGCTGTTCCTGAAGGACGGTCCGTATCAGCCCAAGCCGAATCAGAGTGTCGAGTGGAATCGCGGCGCGTACCTGGTGCAGGGGCTCGCGCATTGCGGGACGTGCCACACGGCGCGCGGCGTGACCATGCAGGAGAAGTCGCTGGACGAGACGGGCGGCAGTTTCCTGTCGGGCTCGGTGCTGGCCGGCTGGGAGGGCTACAACATCACGTCGGACCGGAACGCGGGGATCGGCGATTGGACGCAGCCGCAACTCGTCCAGTACCTGCGCACGGGCAGCGTGCCGGGTCTGGCACAGGCAGCGGGCCCGATGGCCGAGGCGATCGAGCACAGCTTCTCGCGAATGACGGACGCGGACCTCGGCGCGATCGCGACGTATATCCGCACGGTGCCGGCGGTGAGCGACGGCAGCAAGCAGTCGCGCTCGTCATGGGGCAAGCCGACGAACGACGGCGTGAAGTTACGCGGCGTCGCGCTGTCGTCGGCGGGTGTCGATCCGGCGCGGCTTTACCTGGGTAACTGCGCGACATGCCACCAGATGCGCGGCAAGGGCACGCCGGACGGTTACTATCCGCCGCTGTTCCACAATTCGGCGGTGGGCGCGTCGAATCCGACGAATCTGGTGCAGGTGATTCTGCACGGCGTGCAGCGCAAGGCGGGCAGCGAGGATGTCGGGATGCCTGCATTCGGCTACGAACTGTCGGATGCGCAGATCGCCGCGCTCACGAACTACGTGACCCAGCAGTTCGGCAATCCGGGCGCGAAGCAGGTGACCGATCAGGATGTCGCGAAGCTGCGCGCCGCGCGGTAACGTTCGCATTCGGCGCGCTGAACCAGCCGCGCGACGAGCCGCCGGGCGCCGGCCCGGCGGCTGGAAGAATCTGGGCAAGGGGGCACGCTTGCGCTGTCAGCGTCGCCGCCCGTGCGAACGGTCAACGTGCCCATGATTCCCCGTTTGCTGCAATGTGCCGCATAGGCCGGCGGTGCCGTCCGGACATATCCGTCGGCACTGGCCCGACTATTGTTGCGATCGCCGGCGGCACGGTAATGCCGATTGGCCGCGAGCCCTTTGCCGACCGGCAGACTCGTCGCGAGCGGCGGTAACGCAAGGTCGTGCGGGCCGTATCCATGCCGATGCCGCCGCATGGACACCGGGCTTCGCATGAGCGAAACCATCAGCGGTTAAACCGTCGGCAGTGGCGAACGACTGCGCGGGACCGCAAAGCCTGTTTTTCACGGGGTTATCGTTGATTTATTGAGTTTTTGACTCTATTCTTCGCCCCTTTCGTCCGGGTTGGGCAGGCGGGCGCGGATGTCGGCGTCTGTCGGCAGACGTGCGTCGGGCGGCGCGTGGTGTGCCATAGAGAAAAGTTTATCGAGATGTTCAGAACAATACGCTGGGTTGTAACGGGTTTGGTGGTTTCGTTGACTGCGCTGTCCGCGCAGGCGGCCGAGACGAAGAAGATGGATGTGCTGCTGGTGGGCGGCGGGATCATGAGTTCGACGCTCGGCGTGTGGTTGCATGAACTGCAGCCCGATTGGTCGATGATGATGGTCGAGCGGCTCGACGGTGTTGCGCAGGAGAGTTCGAACGGCTGGAACAATGCCGGCACCGGCCATTCCGCGCTGGCGGAACTCAACTACACGCCCGAAAAGCCGGACGGCTCGATTGATATTTCGAAGGCGGTCGAAATCAACGAGGCGTTCCAGGTATCGCGCCAGTTCTGGGCGTGGCAGGTGAAGAACGGCGTGCTGAAGAACCCGCGCTCGTTTATCAACTCGACGCCGCATATGAGCTTCGTCTGGGGCGACGACAATGTCCGCTATCTGAAGAAGCGCTACGAAGCATTGCAGGCGAGCCCGCTGTTCCGTGGCATGCAGTATTCCGAGGACTACGAACAGATCAAGAAGTGGGTGCCGCTGATGATGGAGGGTCGCGATCCGAAGCAGAAAATCGCGGCCACCTGGACTCCGATCGGTACCGACGTGAACTTTGGCGAGATCACGCGCCAGTTCGTCGCCTATTTGCAGAGCCAGCCGAATTTCGCGCTGTCGCTGTCGAGCGAGGTGCGCGAGATCAAGCGCAACGTCGACGGCACGTGGCATGTGGCTTACGTAGACACGAAGACGGGCGGCGACGGGCGGAGCGTCGATGCAAAGTTCGTATTCATTGGCGCGGGCGGTGGCGCGCTGCGGCTGCTGCAGGCGTCGGGCATTCCCGAGGCGAAGGATTATGGCGCGTTCCCGGTCGGCGGCTCGTTTCTCGTGACGGACAATCCCGATATCGTGCGCCGGCATCTCGCGAAGGCTTATGGCAAGGCGTCGGTCGGCTCGCCGCCGATGTCGGTGCCGCATCTCGACACGCGGATCATCGACGGTAGGAAAATCATCCTGTTCGGGCCGTTCGCGACATTCTCGACGAAATTTCTGAAGCAGGGCTCATATTTCGACCTGCTCAAGAGCGCCAATATGCACAACGTAATGCCGATGATGCATGTGGGCGTCGACGAGTTCGCGCTCGTCGAATATCTCGCGGGGCAGTTGATGTTATCCGATGACGACCGCTTCAACGCGCTGAAGGAGTATTTCCCGAATGCGAAGAAGGAAGACTGGCGCTTGTGGCAGGCTGGCCAGCGCGTGCAGATCATCAAGCGCGATAGCGGCAAGGGCGGCGTGCTGAAGCTCGGCACCGAGATCGTCAGTGCCAAGGACGGCAGCATCGCGGGTTTGCTCGGAGCATCGCCGGGCGCGTCGACCGCCGCGCCGATCATGCTGAGCCTGTTGCAAAAAGTGTTCAAGGACAGAGTCGCGACGCCGGCATGGCAGGACAAGCTTCGTCAAATCGTGCCCAGCTACGGGACGAAGCTCAACGACGATCCGGCCAAGGTCTACCGGGAGTGGGTCGAAACGAGCGAGGTGCTGCAACTCGTGCCGCCGCCGCAGATCGACTTGAGTGCGCCTTCGCCGCGCGCGGCCGTGCCGGTTGCGCCGCGCCCCGCGAAAGCGGCGCAGGATATGGCGCTGTAACCGCAACGGCGCTCGCGAAGCGCTCAGTTCCGGCCTGCTGGCGAGCGGAGCGTCTTCACCCCGGCACAGCGGCGATCCGGCGAGTTTGGCCGGCCGTGATGCCGGCCGATTGCAGGCGGCGGATGATTCGCGTTGACGCCATGCCGCGCAACGACGCTGAAGCTATGCATCGATCCAGGGGGGCGGTTCGGCGCGCATGCGCCCGCTATCCGGCCGGGCGCGCGCGGATTGCCGGGTGATGTTCGCGCCGCGCCGCCCGCGAGGCAGCGGCCGTTCAGCATCAACGACGTTCGACGAATATGTCGCGGTAGCTGCCGTAGATAGCCAGCAGCGGCAGTGCCGTGACGAGCGGCGTTGCAACGAGCGCGCGCAACATCGCGCTCATCGCCGGCAGCAGCGCGGCGGCGCAAACGAATGCAAGCACGCAGACTAGCGCGATCCGCCAATTGAGTGCGGCGGCCTTCAGGCTTGCCGCCATTGCTTCGAGTGGCGAGGCATCGTGCAATACCACGAGCGCGGGCGCGAACCCACTCGCGGCGAGCGCGATAATCAGCGCCGGCACGCCGGGCGCAATCCCGGTCATGCCGTGCGGTGCGTGCGCGAATGCGCGCACGTCGTTCGACGCGGCAATCGACTGCAAGATGTCTCGCATGCCGATGGCGAACACATAGGCTATCGCCCAGTACGCAAGCATCGCGAATGCCACGACGAGCAGCGCGTCGCGCCGCGCGAGCGCGATCGACTTGATTTCGCTGAACGTGGCGGTGCGCCCGGATTGCGCGCGATGCTGCGCGGCAATCAGGATGCCGACCGCATACGGCACCAGCAACAGTGCGAGCGGGCTCAGCAGCGGGGCGAGTTGCGCGAACGTTGCGATGTCCGCGCACAGCAGCATGACGCTCAGCCACAGCAGCGGTTGTGCGCAGGCGGCCTGCCAGCCGTGCGCAAGCCAGCCGCCGATGCGGGCGATGCGGACCATGCGACCGTCCGGATGCGACAGCGCAGCAAGCGGCGAGGGGCGGGCGTTCCGGTGAACGAGTCTTAAATATTCGGTGCTCATGTTGGTCTCCTTGCTTGAGGCGAAGCGAAGATAGGCTCAGGCTAGGCGCGCCGGCCGCTCAAGCCGATGCGTCGCGCCCCAGGCTGGCGGAAATCGCGCCGATCTGCCGCCTGACGTAGCGGGCGAGCGCGCGCCACGTGATACGGGTAAGCCATATGCAGAACAACAGGCCGGCGATACCGATCGGCAGCATCGCGAGCGACGCGCGCGACGAGTAGCCGGAAAGCGCGTTGATGTCCGACGCGACGATGTGCACATGCTGGTTCGCCGTGTCGATCGCAATCTGTCCGTTCTCGATCGCGACCGATGCCGGTCCGTCATGAACGGCCGCGCCGGTGGTTTTACCGTGCTCGTCCTCGGTGAAGCTCGCCGTCTTGCCGTCGTCGCCGGCAATGCTCCAAATGGTCGATGGATTGTCGCGGCCGGTGCGCGCAAGCGATACGCGGTCGCCGTCGTCGGTGTGAAGCTCGAGTGAGATGACGTCGCGGCGCGCGATCGTGAACGCGGTGTCGCCATCGGGCGTGAGCAGCTTGCGCGCGGCTTCGCTCGGCGTGTCGATCACGGGCTTGTCGTCCTGTACGCGCAGGACGATCGGGCCTGCGGATGTCACGATCGAGATGCGCGTGCCGTCGTCGAGCATTAGCCGGTAGCGATCGCCGACTACCTTCAGCGCGTCGATGTCGTCGAGCGTCAGCGTGCCGTGGCGGGCGTCGCGATGCTTGGCATCGCCGGCACTGCCGTCGAACAAATGAATGCTGAACGGTGCCGTCTCGGCCGGCTTGCCGAGCAGCGCGTGGCTGCCGAACAGCGCGAGCGCGACTAGCCCGGTAACCGTGAGCGCGCCCGAAGCGATATAGCCGGCCGTGAGCACCAGCATGTAGAGCATGAACGGCACGAGCAGCACCAGATGCAGCAGGCCGAGCCCGGCGATCGAGCCGACGACTCGCATCAAGTTGCCGAACGAGCGGCGTTTTTCCCAGCGCCGGTAATTCGCCTGTGCTTTCAGCTCGCGCGCGAGCCTGGCCGGATCGCCGAGCGCGGCGATCACGTCTTCTTCATTGCGCCCGGCCGCGATTGCATCGCCGATGTATTCCCGATAATCGGCGACGATCTCGTCGACCGCCTCTTTGGGCAGACTGCGCAGTTCGTGCCGCAATTGCTGAATGAACGCATCCTGTTTCATCTTGGCTCCTTATCGTCCGCTGTCGGGCCGGGCAAGCCCAATACGCCGTTGACTTCGTCGACGAAGCTGCGCCATTCGTCTTCCATCTCACGCAGCGCGCGCCGTCCTTCGGCCGTGACCGAGTAGTACTTTCGGGGCGGCCCCGAATTCGATTCGACGAGGTAGGTTGACACCCACGATTCGCCCTGCAAGCGCCGCATCAGCGGGTAGATCGTGCCTTCGCTAATTTCCATCGTGGCCGACAGCGTCGATACCAATTCATATGCATAGCTGTCGCCGCGTGCGAGCACCGCGAGAACGCACATGTCGAGCGTGCCTTTCTTCAGTTGGGTCTTCATGCCGATCGGTTTAACCTGCGTTGCAAGGTATTGTGTAAAGCATGATACTGCGTGACAGCACAGACCTTGGAAAACGTGGTTGCACTATAGCAGCCACTATTGTTCTATGCAAGGTACCGTTTTATACAAGCCTTTTCGATACGATGCGAGGCGACGAAGGGCGGGCCGGACGCATGCGCGGGGCCCGCCTGGGCGGCCGTCAGGCGGCCGTCATTCGCTGCTGGTCCATTCGACGTTTGCGCCGACGGAGCGCAGGTTCTCGACAAAATGCGGGTGCGCGCGGCGAATCGGCTGGGCGTTGAGGATTTCCGAGCGTCCGTCGATACTCGATGCGACCATCAGCAGCGCGATCGCGACGCGGATGATGTACGGGCTCTCGACTCGTGCCGGGCCGAGCGGCAGTCCGCCGAACGTGATCAGGCGGTGCGGATCGGACTGGAACACATGCGCGCCGAATTTCGACAGCTCCCCCGTCCAGCCCATCGCGCCGTCGTAGATCTTGTTCCAGAACATCACGCTGCCCTGCGCCTGTACGCCGAGTGCGACGAAGATCGGCAGCAGGTCGACGGGCAGGTACGGCCACGGCGCCGCTTCGACTTTCGTCAGAATGTTGCGGGTAAACGGTTGCTTGACCTTCAGCGGGCCGTCGCGCAGCGCATGCGACCAGCCGTTCTCGTGTTTGACTTGCACGCCGAACTTCGCGAAGGTCCGGTCGATTAGCGGAAACTGCTCGGGGGAGCCGTTGCGCACCGCGATGTCGCCGCCCGTGATCGCGCCGAGCGCAAGGAAGGTGGCGATTTCGTGGAAATCCTCGGCGAAGCGGTGCTCGCCGCCACTGAGCGGGCGGCCGCCCTGCACGCTGAGGTGCGATGTGCCGATGCCGTCGATCGGCACGCCGAGCATCGCGAGAAACCGGCAGAACTCCTGCACGTGCGGCTCAGAGGCGGCGTTGACGAGCGTCGACACGCCGCAGGCCGATGCCGCGCACAGCACGAAGTTCTCGGTGGTCGTCACGGAGGCGTAGTCGAGCCAGTGATGATTCGGCGTGAGCGGGCCGTCGGCGCGCACGATCAGCGAATCGGCGGTGCGCTCGATGCGCGCGCCGAAGCGCTCGAACACTTCGACGTGCGGATCGATTTCGCGCACGCCGAGCGTGCAGCCCTTGACGTCGTTTTCGAGCCGCGCGACGCCGAAGCGCGCGACGAGCGGCGGCACCAGCATGATCGACGAGCGCATCTCTTCGGGCAGCCGGTGCACGGTTGGATCGAACCGCGTTTCGCGATGGTGCAGATCGAGTACGCCCGTTGCATAGTCGATCGATACGTCGCTGCCCAGCGTGCGGAAGATCTCGAGAATCTTGCGGACGTCGGTGATGTCCGGCACGCCGACCAGCCTGAGCGGCTGATCGGTGAGGAGCGTCGCGCATAGGATGGGCAAAACGGCATTCTTGTTGGCGGACGGGGTGATTTCCCCACGAAGCGGGGCGCCGCCGTGGACGATCAGATTCGACATAACTGAGTGCAGGTGGGTAATGACGCGCAAGGTCGTTATCATGCCATCGTTCCGCCGGACTTTCGCGCTTTCGTTGCACGGCGAAGGCGAGGCCGCGTTCGCATCGCAAGCCTATCGCGCGCGTCACCGGGGCCGCGCGAAGCGGGACGATTATTGGCGCGCGCGGCCGCCGATCGTGCCCTTTCAAGCGAGGCGGCACATGTCAGCCGAAAAGCCCTCTTTTACGAAGGCGGCTGCACTTGCCGCGCGGTACGCTGCCCAATGGCCTGCGCGCGGCTCATCGTGCATGGTTGCCATTGCCGCTGGCGTCTGCAGGAGACGGGCGTGTGGTTCGCGCTGCGCGGGAGCGCGGGGCCGGCGCGCTCGTCATGGCCGGGCGATTTCCGGGCGTCGAGCGGCGCAAGCGCGTGTACGAGCAGGGGCGGCAATGGAAGGATGTGAGGGAGCGGCGTAGAGGCCGCTGCGGGAGAAAGCGCGCAATCCATCCGCGGCTTCCCGTCGGTCGACACGCCGGCGCGTGTTGCGGTACGCCCGCGCCGGCGCGTGGTCGATGCCGGCGTGAGCCGGCATCTCAAGCATTACAGACAGCTGTTGATGTCGCTTGTGGCTGCGCCGTCGGCCGAGCCGCTGCCGCTGCGAAAGCCAACCCAGGTCTTCGCGTTGCTGGCGAATGCCGGGCGCACAACGGCGGCTGCGCCATTCGGCGGTTGCTGACCCGGAACGTACACGTCCGTTGCCAGACCGTTCGCGAGTTCATACTGTGAGACGACCTGCTGCTGCGCCTTGTCGGCCCAGGTCTTCGCAATGCAGGTTGCGACTTCTTCGGCCGGCTTCTGGCTTTGTCCGACGTTTTGAACGTCGGCGGCCGGCGCAGCAATGGCGGAAGTTGCCGCAATCAACGCGATCAGCGGTAAGTATTTCATGTTATCTCCTTCTGGTCGTGATTCACGATTCGGTTCTTAACGGGTACTGCGATGAAATGGAGTGCGCAATCGCGCCAATGTTCCGTCGATTCGGAAACAAGTTGTTAAGGCGCTTGCCAAACGATGAAATTTGGCTCTGCGAAGCGAAGGAAACGAAGAGGAATCGGGAGGGCAGAAGGAATGAAAGATGCGATCGAAACCGTCAGCCTACGCCACGGCTCTGATGGCCGCTTGGCGTAGGGTTCGTGCTAACGGTGGCCCCGTCGCTGTTTGAGTTCATCATCGCAAAGTGACGGCGCAATGTCTGTTAAGCACTTTCAAATCGATCGTCCGAATTGTCATAGATTGTTCAGGGTGCCTTATTTGTTTGACGGTCGATGCAGGCTTCCTTACACTGACTAAACGTTCAGATCACGGGCTTACGTTTTGAACAGCGATAGTCGTATTCGCAAGGTTTTCCCGCCTGACATGCAGAACGCCTGCCGGTTTCCCGCTCCATCATTCCAGCCGCCGTTCCGCTAGTAGGCGAACGGCGCGCGTCGTGGCATTGCGCTACGCGTTTCAATGCTTCCGCGCTTCGTGTTGATTGGCCTGTGCGGCATCGGTCATGCCGATGCTGCGCGGACCTTGCCGCACCGCGCATGTTGCGACGGTGCGGGGTTGATGCATGCGCGAGCATGCGACGAAGGAGGATCAATGCCCGACGACAGTGACCCTTACCCTTTATGCCGACACCCCGACGCTTTTCATGGTCGGTTCGTGTGACAAACCGTTTCGCACGCCGCCTTCTCGGCCTGCCTGAGATACTGCGCTGCTTGTCCCGGTTCGTTGCACGAGCACTTCACTTCAACGCAATGAACCAGGACATACACCATGCATTTCGCACTTCTCGTTTCCGATTTGCCCCACCTGAATGAATCGCGGGCGTATTACGATGCGCTGCTTTCCCCCGATATCCGCGAGCCGAAAAAGCGGGGTTGGCTCGGCGCCTGCAAACGCTTGTTCGGCGCGCTGTTTCGATAACGCATTCGCCGCTGGGGGGCAGTTGAGTCGCCGGCGCCCGAATGGGGCGCCGGCGACTTTTTGGTTGACGGCGGCCGTGGCCGCCGCCGCTCGGGCGCTCACTGCGAATCGTTCGAAGGCCGTGACGAGCCTCGGATAATTCCAGTCCGGCGGCGGGCCAACGGAGCGCTCTGCCATATTGCGGGGCGAGGGCGGGCGCTTGGTCGTCATGTCCGTCAGGCTGACGAATCACGCGCTCGATAAGCGATCGGCAGCGCGCGCTCCGATGCATCGGCGTACAATGCGCCGCATCCGATTCTGACGAATTTAAAATAATTGCCGTCCGCGATGCCCGCCTTCAGCTTGCCCAATGGCCCGCGCATCCGTTCGGCCGATTATCGGTCAGCGTATCGACCCAGGGCCGCATTCAGCGGCATGCGCCAACCATTGTCGCCGCCGGCCACCGTTTCCCCGCTACTCGTCATACCCATCCAATGGACATGCTCGAAAACATGCGCCTGTTCGTGCGCGTCGTCGAAGCAGGCAGTTTCACCGCCGTCGCCCGCGAAATCGATGCGACTACGGCCCAGGTTTCGCGCGCCGTGTCGAATCTCGAAGCGCACGTACAAACGCGTTTGCTGCACCGGACGACCCGCCATCTCGGGCTGACCGAAAGCGGGCAGCGTTATTTCGAACGCACGAAATCGATTCTCGCCGAGATCGATCACGCGAACGCGGAGGCGCGCAACGCGCTGCTGCGACCGACCGGCAAGCTGCGGATTCACGCGATGACGGGGCTCGGACAAACCCACGTGGTGGCGTCGACCGTGCGTTATCAGGAGGACAATCCGGACGTGTCGGTCGAGCTGACGCTCGCGCAGCGGGTGCCGAATCTGATCGAGGAGGGGTACGACGTGTCGATCGTGTCGGCCGCTCATCTGCCCGATTCGGGCTATGTCGCGCAGACTTGCGGGGCGAGTTGCAGCGTGCTCGTCGCATCGCGCGAGTATCTTGAGCGGCGCGGCGCGCCCAAGACGCCCGACGAGCTTGCCAGGCACACCTGTCTGCGGCTCGATACGCCTGCGTCGCCGGGCGGTACGTGGCGCCTCGAAGGCGACGATGGCGAGGTGACGACCTACGATCTGCCGCCTGCGACGTTCCAGGTGAACGTGCCGGATGCAATGCGCGCGGTGCTGCGCGCGGGGCGCGGCATCGGCTCGATTTCACTGTACACCGCGCTCGATGATCTTCGCGACGGGCGGCTCGTGCGCGTGCTGCCGAACTATAGGCTCGATACGCTGAGCGTCTATGCGGTATACGCGACGCGCCGCTATCTCGACGCGAAAATCCGCACGTTCCTCGATCATCTGCGCACGACGCTCACGCCGATGCTCGAAAACGATCTGGCGGAACTCGACCGGATGAGCGCGGCGGCGAAGCGGGGCGCGCGGGTCAAGCGCGAAATCGTGTAGCGCGCGTTTCGGCGTGAGCGGTTGCGTCGCGCGCTGCAAGCCGGGCGAGCCCGCCGCCGCGCGGCGGCGGGTAGTGCGATGCGCGGCGCGGTTGCGTCAGTGCGTGATCGACAGGAACAGATACGCGGCAAACAGCGACAGGTGCACGACGCCATGCAGCATGGTCGTGCGCCCGGTGCTCAGCGTGAGTGTGCTGACGAGCAGCGTGAGCGACAGCAGCACGGTTTCCATCGCGCCAATGCCGAGCGTGAGCGGCGCGCCCGTCCAGATGAACACGGCGGCGACGGTCGGGATCGTGAGCCCGATGCTCGCGAGTGCCGAGCCGAGCGCAAGATTCATGCTGGTTTGCAGCCGGTTCGCGCGCGCGGCGCCGACGGCGGCAAGCCCTTCCGGCAGCAGCACGAGCGCGGCGATCACGATGCCGACTGCCGCTTCCGGCGCGCCGAGCCGCATCACTGTGCGCTCGACCGCCGGCGACAGCAGCTTCGCGAGCAGTACGACCGCGACGAGGCTCAACAACAGGAATACGATGCTGACGAGCGCGGTGCGGCCGGATGGCGGCACCGCGTGAACGGATTCGTCGGTGCTGTCGCTGATCAGAAAATAGTCGCGGTGGCGGACCGTCTGAACGAACACGAACATTCCGTAAAGCACCAGCGACGACACGCCCGCGAACGCGAGCTGCGACGTCGAGAAATGCGGGCCGGGCGCGGCGCTCAGATAGTTGGGCATCACGAGCGAGAGTACCGACAGCGACGCCAGCACCGCGAGCGCCTTGGCCGCGCCGCGCCCCTGGAAGTCCTGCTCGCCGTGCTTCCAGCCTCCGACGAGCAGGCACAGCCCGACGATCCCGTTGCTGACGATCATCACCGCGGCGTAGACCGTATCGCGCGCGAGCCCGGATTTTTCCGGGCCGCCCGACAGCATCACCGATACGATCAGCGCGACCTCGATCACCGTCACGGCGATCGCGAGCACGAGCGTGCCAAACGGCTCGCCGACCCGGTGCGCGACGACTTCGGCGTGATGGACTGCGGCGAACACGGCGCCCGCGAGCGCTGCGGCCACGAATGCAATGGCGAAACCCTCGGCGGGCATGACGCGCGACAGCGCGAGTACGAGCCAGGCGGCAAGCGGTGCGGCGAGTGTCCAGCGCGCGAGAGTGGGCGATGAAGCCGGCATATGATGTCCTCGATCGAAGCGGGAAGCGGGCGCAAGCGGGGCATTCTAGCAGGCGGGCCGGCACCGCCATATCGGAGCGCAACGATCGGCGTGCCGCGTCGCGCATGGGTCGGGCGGTCACCGTCGACGCGTTCCGCTGGCCGATCTGGTACGCCGCGCCGGGCCGAGTGGCAGGGGCGTGCCCGCGACGCGGCCGTGGATGACGCCTGCTTCGGCCGTGTCCGATCCGATGCGCGCGGCGCATCGGCATGATCCGGTCGGGCGTTGTGGCGGCCGACGTTGCCGCGCGCAGGGCAGCGATCTCATGCGCCGCCGCCTGCGGTTCGGCGACGTTCGACGCTTGGCGGGAGCATGGACGGCGCGCTGTGCCGAGATGCCCGGTATCCGTCGCGCGGGAGAGGGGCTTTATCGAATCGTTTGGTGAGCTCGGGCTCGCACAAGCCGGTTGGTGTCAGCGTGATTGCGCGAGCGCCGGGAATTGCGTGAATCCATCCGTCGGTACCGATGGGATGGTCGCGTCAAAGGGGGCGCACACTCGTTTCGGCAGACGGATAAACGCTGGGGCCGTTTTGCAGCGCGTGCCCATCGCGGCGGCGAACGTGCTGGCAGACCAACCGGCGGCGGTCTTGAGCATATGATCGGCCGAAGCCGCAGTATCTCCGCGTCCCGATGCGCTTTGGGCGGCGATCAGGTTGAGTCCCGCGAAGCCGTCGCATGCCGCGCTGACCAGCTGGCAGCCTCGGGAGAGCCAGGTTCGATTTTTATCGAACAGCGCGTGGATGCCTTTCGCAATCGCACTGAGTGCCCATAATCCGCCGCTGAGCCGGGACGTATCGTTCGCCGTATCCGGGCGCAGAGTCGATGCGGCCGACGCGGCGGCGGCCAGCGTGGCCAACCCGTCCGATGCGTGCGCGCTGTAATTGGCGAGCTTTTCCGTGGTGCGCCGGGGCGCGTGCGATGGCGTTTGCGCCAGCCGTTGGCCGAGGTTGATGGCCGAGCCCGCGGCCCAAGGCAGGTCGGAGCTGATCAGATTGACGCCGGCGGGCAAGCCGCTGCCCGTGGAATGATTTTTCACTGCGTTGATGGCGTGTGTCGTCGATGCCAACGCATCGAGCATGATCGGCGCGGCGCGGCGCAGTTGAGAGGACCAGCCGGACGTGGCGCTGCGCGGCGGTAGCCCGTCACGAAGCCCGGAAGAGGCGGGGGCAGGCGCCGCAACGCCTGTCGATGGCTTGCGGCTTTTCAGGTTTGAATGAGCATGGGGCTCGGCATTGGCCGCATGGAATGAAAACGAAGGCGTCAGTTCGTTTACGCTGGGGTTGACCATGATTTACCACCTGTCGAATTCGATGACCTAAAGTGGCCAATCTAGTGGAAATCAGCAGCGCGCCGGGCAATGGCGCCGAAATGGCCTGCACGACGGCGAAAGCCCGGCACGGCTCGGCCGCAGGCGGCGTCAAGCCGCCGCGGCGAGCATCGGATAGGTGAACAGTCCGAAATGAACGACGTTCAGGCCGATATGCGCAAGTATCGCGGCCCGCAGTCCACTCGCGCGATAGGCGAGCCCGTAGCCCACGCCTGCCGCAGCGGAGAGCACGATCCATTGCCAGCCGCCGGCGGCATGCGCCGCGCCGAACAGCAGCGCGGCGATCGCGAGCGCCCACACGTGGCCGCCGCGCACGCGATTCGCCAACAGCCGGCTCAGGCCGCCTTGCAGATAGCCGCGAAACAGCGCTTCCTCGGCGAAGCAGACGAGCAGCAGATTATTCGCGAACCATAGCCAGCCCGATGTCGGCCATTTCGGCGACCAGCCGACGAGGCCGACGCCGAGCGCAAACACGAGGCAGGCCGCGGACGTCGCGACCGCCGCGCCGATGCCGACGCGCCATGTGCGTGCGCAGCGTTCGTCTGATCTCAGCCACGGCAGCACCCACAGCAGCCAAAAGCCGACGAGCGGTTTGTCGAGATTCAGATACATCGAGAACGGCACGGCGTCCGGCGTGAAACGGACCGGATCGATGACGCGTGGATTATGGAAGCCGGGCAGCCAGTGCAGCATCAGCGCGACAGCGAGCACGGCGAACAGTGCGTGGCCTGCATAGCGCACCGGTAGACTGCGCTCGGGGGCGACCGCGTAGGCAGCGGCCATGAGTAACGCGATGGGCGCGAGCGCGACGGGTGCCAGCATACCGGTTGCGAGCGCGCCTGCATAAGCCAGTGCGCCGAGACCGATGCTGGCCGAGCGTAGCTTCGGCCCAAGCCAAACGGCCGCGAACGCGGCGGCAAACAGTGCGGCCCACACAGCCGCGAACCAGAAGGGGTTGCCAGTCATCAAGTGATCGTAAGTTTTATGAAAGGCCGCACATCATACCGTCTTCGCGCTTCGCGGGCTCATGCATGGGATTCGGCAGCAGTTCCGGCACCATGCGGTGCACGCGCGGACCCGCGGCTGGCGCAAGGCCGCGGGCCGCTTCGGTGCGCGGCCCGCTCGCGGCTCTAGATCGTGGGCTTTATCCCGATGACGAACTCGAACGACGCAACGCCGTCGACGCCTCCCGTCACGCGGTCGCCGGGTTGCAGCGCGCCGACGCCGGCCGGCGTGCCGCTGAAGATCAAATCGCCCGGCCGAAGTTCGACGGCGTGCGACGCATAGCTGACGATGTCGGCGACGGGCCAGATCATCTCGGCGAGATCGCCTTGCTGGCGCGTGTCGCCGTTGACGGCAAGCCAGATGCGGCCGCGCTGCGGATGGCCGATCGACGCGGCGGGATAGAGCGCCGATACGGGGCCCGACGCGTCGAAGCCCTTCGCCCAGTCCCACGGCCGCGCCAGCTTCTTGGCTTGTGCCTGCAAGTCGCGACGCGTCAGATCGACGCCTGCGCCGTAGCCCCACACATGCTCGAGCGCCGTATCCGCTGCAATCGCGCGGCCGGCCCGGCCGATCGCGATTACGAGCTCGATCTCATGATGCAAATCCGACGTGAGCGGCGGATAGGGAACCGTGCCGCTTGCCGCGACGATCGCGTCGGCTGGCTTCGCGAAAAAGAACGGCGGCTCGCGGGACGGATCGGCGCCCATCTCGCGGGCGTGGTCCGCGTAGTTGCGGCCGACGCAGAACACGCGGCGCACTGGAAAGCGGGCGTCGGTCCCGCCGATTTCGACGCAAGGGGTGGCAGGCGGCGTGAAAACGTATTCGGTCATGGTGGGGTTTCGCAAAGGGGCGATGAAAGTGACGATAAAAGGACGCATTACCGCTGGTGCTGCAGGCAGGCGATGTGTCGCATGTCGACGGTAGCAGCGCGAAGCGGGCGCGGATGCGACGGATGTATCGTCTTCATGGACAAAACTACGCGTGCGGTGTTGCGTTTTTCGATGTGTGTTGGATGAGCGGATCGCACGGGCGGTGGGTTGGCGCAGGCGAGGTGCTCGGGATGTCTGAACATATCGGAGTGTTTGACGCATTGGAATCGCCCGGATGATGCGACGTGTCTGACGGCGGCGACGCGTGTCGGCACTCCGGCGCACTGGGTGGGCACGCGTTGTCCGTGTGGTCCGACGCGTTTGAGCGGGGCGGTGTGCGCGAACGATGCGGCATGCCCGGCGCGGGCGACGGAGCCGAACGATTCGGGCTGCTCGATAATGACGATGTACGCGGCTGGTGCGATGCGCCGGACGCACGCGCATCGCCCGACATAGTCGCGGCAGCGTCAGCCGCGCACCGCGTGCTGTCCGTTGCATTCGCGTCCCGGTAAGCTTTCGGCGATATCCCGACGCATGCGCGAAAGCGCCTCGAAAAATAACCTTCGTCGCGAAACCCGACCGCATGCGCGATATCGGCGATCCGGCGCGTCGTGTGCGCGAGCAACGATTGCGCGAGCGCGATTCGCCGTTCGGTGACGAGATCGGTGAAGGTGCGCCCGGTTTCCTTGCGGATCAGGTGGGCGAGATAGTTCGGTGTCAGGAATGCCGCGCGCGCGGTGCCGGCGAGCGTGAGCCGATCGTCCGTCAGATGGGTGCGCACGTGCCGCAACGCCCGTGCCAGCGCATCGCGGCGGCCCGTGTGTGGCGCGTCCTCGTGCGTGAGTCTTAAGAGTGCGTCTGCATACTGCGCGCAGACGAGCCCGATCAGTTGCAGCAAATAGCCGCGCAACAGCGGCACCGAGCCGAACGTGCGCGTGCGATCGGCTTCCAGCATGCGGTGCGCGAGTTGGCGCGCATGGTCGAACGCGGTGCCCGTCAGAATGAAATCGATGAATTCCTGCAGCCGGAACGGCGCAAGCTCCGGCGTGTGTTGCAGGGGAAGGCTGTCGAGATCGAGCGGATCGATATCGAGATCGGCACGCAGGAAGGGCAGCGAAAAATTGATCACGACGAAATGCGCGCCCGGCGGATGCGCAATCAGATGCTCGCGATACGGCGGCACGAACGCAAGTGCGCCGCGTGGAAACGGCCGTGTGGCGTCGCCGATCCGGTGCTCGGTGTCGCCGCCGAGATTGAACTGGATTTGGAAATAGGCATGCCGATGCGGCTCGGCGATGGCCCGGCGGCCGGTTTCGTCGCGAATATAGAAATCGAGACGGTCGCTTCGCTCGGACATTCCATAGGTGCGCGGCTGGGTGATGGCGGGCATGGGCGCTCAGGCGATTGGACGAGGGGCAAGTCGGGTGGGCGGGGGCACGGATGCGTGCCGGGATCGTCGGATTGTCGCTAAAAATAGGCGGTTCCGGGGAAGGCGGCGCGTTGTTTTCCGCGTTTTCGGGCCGCCGGAAAAAAAAGCGTGCGGCGCAGGCACGGGCTGGTCTCGTGACATGATTGCGATTTCTTATATAATAATCATTCTCATTTACATTTAATATCCCGGCGCGACGCCGGCATCGTGTCCATGGCAGCCAACCCTTTGCAACTGCAGCATGAAATCGCCGCGCTCTACACCGGTCATCGCGGCTGGCTGCACGGCTGGCTGACGAAAAAGCTCGGCTGTAGCGAGCGGGCCGCCGATCTCGTCCACGATACGTTCATGCGCTTGCTCGCGCGCACGGAGCCGATTAATGCGCTCGAACCGCGTGCATTTTTGACGACGGTTGCGCAGCGCGTGCTGTTCAATTATTGGCGGCGCGAGCGGCTCGAGCGCGCGTATCTCGATGCACTTGCGCAATGGCCGCAGGACGTGGCGCCGTCGCCGCAGACGCGGGCGATCCTGTTCGAAACGCTCGTCGAGATCGACCGGATGCTTGACGCACTGCCCGCGGCCGTCCGGCAAGCGTTTCTGCTCGCACAACTCGACGGCATGACGCATGCACAGATCGCGGCCGAATTGAGCGTGTCGCTTGCGACGGTCAAGCGCTACCTCGTCAAGGCCGGTGCGCAGTGCTATTTCGCGGTTGCCGCATGAGCGGGCCGCCCGCCGTACCCGCGCATGTAGCGCGACGCGCGGTCGAATGGTGGGTCGAACTCGGCTCGGGCCGCGTGACCGATGCGATGCGCGCGGATTTTGCACGCTGGCGTGAGCAGGACCCTGTGCACGATGCCGCGTGGCGGCATATCGAGGCGGTCAATGGGCGGCTCGATCGCGTCGCCAGCGGATTGAATGCACAGGCCGTGCGTGCCGCGCTGCTGTCGCCGCCCGCGCAGGCGCGGCGCCGTAGAGCCGCGAAAACGCTGCTCGCGCTGTCGGTCGCGGGCGGTGCGGCTTGGATGGCCGACAGCTACGCGCCGTGGCGCGTGTGGGTGGCGGACGTGCGCACTGCCGTCGGCGAGCGGCGCACGCTTCGTCTTGCCGATGGCACGATCGTCGTCGTCAATACGGATAGCGCGATCGACATTCGTTTCGACGACGCGATGCGCCGCGTGCAACTGGTGCGCGGCGAGATCATGGTGACGAGCGGCCATGACGGCGCCGACGGCGTGCACCTTTCGCCGCGTCCGCTGGTGATTGCGACCGCGCACGGTGACGTGCGCCCGGTCGGCACGCGCTTCGCGGTGCGCGAGCGGGGCGCGACGACGCGCGTCGACGTATTCGAAGGTACGGTGCGAATCGCGCCGGCGCGATTCGCCGGCATGGGCCCGGTGATCGTCGCCGGCCAGCGTGCGGATTTCACGCGCGACGCGCTCGCACGCCCGGCTCAGCCGATCGGCCCGGATGCCGCCGCGTGGGTGAACGGTATGCTCGTCGCGTCGAATCTACGTCTTGCCGATTTGCTCGCCGAGATCGGTCGCTACTATCGCGGGCATGTGCGCTGCGACAGCGCGGTCGCGGAGCTGCGCGTGTCGGGCACGTATCCGCTCGATGATCCCGATCGCATCCTCGCGACGCTGCGTGCGACGTTGCCGATCGATCTCGATTATTTAACCCGCTATTGGGTGACGGTCGTGCCTGCTCGGGGTTAGGCGGCGAGATGCGTTGACCGACGCGCGCCGGAGATGGGCCAGATACAGGTAGGTGTCAGACCGTGCCCCATCAAAAGGAGCCGTTATCGTCGCGGTGAGACGTGGCGGCATCCCCGGTTACGTGTGCGGTTGTTAATGTTTGATATATCCCGGGGCTGAGAGGATCGGTAATATGCCCGCCGGATGTTTCAGGCGCGCGGCTGTCTTGCCCGTTTCACGCAAAGATTACCTGTATCCTTCCCGTATCATTTCCGTCTCGGTCGAGGCTGATTTCCACGATTTGCCTTGCCGCAACAGCATTTCTACCGCCGTTTGAAATGAAAATTCATTTTCCAAAATGAAAAATTTGATTGGTGGTGGCCACCGGCTCTGTGTAAATTTGAACAAGCTTTAGTGCGCCTGTTGATCCAGAGAGGCAATTTGATATACCGGTTTCTTTGGTGCCGCATATGACATGGATTTTCAGCGGAAGGAGATATTTATTTCCGGTGGATCTGGTGTCTACGGCTCTAACGGTAGCCTCGTTTCGGCGGTTATCGATCTGTTGGTATATGACATTGATGCTGGTTATTTTTCCTGATTCGAATGTGCGAGAAATTTTCCATTCGATTTTAAAGGCGCATGAAAGATCGTCTTGAGTAATATAAAAGATTTTTATGAGTCTTTTTGACAATTCGAATTCCATTGGTCCTGAATCGGAAGCGCATGCGGCACTAATGCGTTCGACGTGAACGGAAGCTGGAGAGGGGTTGTTCCAAATTACTTGATATTGATAGGGTGCGGCGTGGGCCGAATTTAGTGTTCCTGCCATCAACGCCGAAAGCATCCATTTGCTGACGTGCGGTGTGGAGATCTTATTCATGTTTTGACCTTGAATCTTGAAAATTGAAGGTGCCTGGCGATGGTTCTTGGTTTTCTCGCACCGCTTTCGCGATAATTTTCGAGTGCATTGGGCGGTTCGATAAATAAATCACAGTAAAAATTATTGCTGAGTGAGATTTGGGCCTATTTTGTTGTGAGTGAAATTGATTTTTTGATAAATGTGCAGTGTAGCTGACGGGGTGATTTTTTGCTTAAAATAAATGTCATTAATAAATTTATGAGCTGTGATAATAATTGTCCTTTGGGGTTGCCGTAATTTCAATGTCTCGATGTGGTTTGTTCAATAGTAAATTTGCTTCAATATTTTTCAAGCTTGTTTTTAGAGTAAGAGGTCTATTAATGCGTGTAATCGGATTTCTGAAATATATGGACTATATTTCTTTGGCTATAACAATGAAATATATGTGCGAAATATTGATGGATAGCTTGTTCTGCCTTATGGGTGTCTGTCGATCAAGTGCCGAGGCCGAAATGACATCATTGAGATTTTAATAAATGGATAATCTTCTCTGAAATTTCGGCTTCCAGTGTGACCCTGAACCGGAATTAGTCCCGATCGGAAGTGGAGATTTCCGGCCGAAAACAGGTATACGCGGCGGAGTGCAAAACGACGGCCGTAACGACGAGGACAAACGCGTGAGCGTGAGGGTTCTCGTTTCAGGGCTTGTATGAACAGACGCTGCGCAACTGAGGAGGCCGGCCGAAGGGTGCCGACACGAAGCCGGAGCAAGCGTGCCTTCGCGCTTGGTGCCGAAGACAAGCGGCTGCAGGCAGCGCCCGACTGAGCTGTTTTCGATTTTCGCGTGACATGGGAAGCGAAGGCTGCATTTCACTCATCGTCAACGAGTCATCGATCATGGATTCATTCTGCAATCGCAACCGGCGGCGCGGTGCCGAGCTCGCGAGCCTGTCACGCTCGCCGGCCGGCCGTGTCGCGCATGCTGGTACGCTTGACTGCCGTCGCGCGGCGCAGGTCGGCGCGGCGGCGCTTACGCCGCGCCGCGCTGTCGCGAATCTGGCTGCCGCCATGCTGTTCTCGGCGCTGGCCGCGTCCGCCGCGACCCATGCGGCCGCGGCGGAGCCGCCGGCCGAGTCGTCGCGCGTCTACGATATTCCGGCCGGCCCGCTCGAAGCGGCGCTGAACCGCTTCGGCAGTGAGGCGGGCATCCTGCTGTCGTTTCCCGGCGAGTTGGTTTCGGGGCTGCATAGCCCGGGCCTGCGCGGCCGCGCGAATACCTGGTCAGCGTTTGACCGGCTGCTGACGGGCACCGGCCTCGTTGCCGTGAAGCAGCCGGGCGGCGGCTACACGCTCGAAAAGCTGCCCGGCGCGGCGGCCTCGCCGTCGGCAGGGGGACTGGCGACCGACACAACGCTGCCGACCGTCTCGGTGCGCGGCAGCCAGCCGCATGCCGACAGCTACCGGCCGCCGCGCGAGGCGGCCGGGCTGCGCAGCGACGTGCCGCTCGCCGACGTGCCGCAGGCCGTCAATATCGTGCCGCAGCAGGTGCTGCGCGACCAGCGCCCGCGCAATCTCGACGATGCGCTCGCGAACGTCAGCGGCATCACGCAGGGCAATACGCTCGGCAGCACGCAGGACACGGTGATGAAGCGCGGTTTCGGCGACAACCGCGACGGCTCGGTGATGCGCAACGGGATGCCGATCGTTCAGGGCCGCTCGCTGAATGCGACGGCGGACAGCGTTGAGGTGCTGAAAGGCCCGGCATCGCTGCTGTACGGGATCATGGACCCCGGCGGCGTGATCAACGTCGTCACCAAGCAGCCGCAGCTCGCGCGCCGTCACGCAGTCTGGGCCGGCGGCTCGACATACGGGCACGGCAAAAACGGCGGCGAGATCGGGCTCGACTCGACCGGCGCACTCGGTGACTCGAAGCTTGCGTACCGGCTGATCGTCGATCAGACCGACGAGTTGTACTGGCGCAACTATGGCGAGCATCGCGAAACGCTCGTCGCGCCTTCGCTCGCCTGGTACGGGCGCGATACGCAGGTCGTGCTGTCATATGAGTACCGGAGATTTCTGATGCCGTTTGACCGCGGCACGGCGCTCGATCCGCGGACCAACGCGCCGCTGGCGATTTCCAGCCGCACCCGGCTAGACGAGCCGTTCAACGATATGCGCGGCGAATCGAATTTGGCGCAGCTCACGGTCGATCACCAGCTCGCCCCGGACTGGAACGCGCATTTCGGATACAGCTACAACCGGGAAGTCTATGACGCCAATCAGATCCGCGTGACCGGAGTGGACCCCGTCAAAGGCACGCTGACGCGCAGCAACGATGCGACGCACGGCGCGCGCAGCGTCGACAGCTATGCGATCGCGTATGTGGATGGGCATTTGACGCTCGCCGGTATGCGACACGACGTGCAGATCGGCGTCGATAGCGAATACCGGCGGATCTATCGCGCCGATCTGCTGCGCCAGCCGATCCAGACACCGTTCAATTACCGCGATCCGGTCTATGGGCGGATTTCGCCGTCGAGCCAGGTGTCCGCATCGGACAGCGATCAGACCGATACACTGCACGACCAGTCGCTGTTTTTTCAGGACAGCGTGCATCTGACCGACAAGTGGATCGTCGTCGTCGGCGCGCGTTTTTTGCGCTACAACCAGGTCGCGGGGCGCGGCCGGCCATTCAACGCGAACACCGACATTTCCGGCACGAAATGGCTGCCGCGGGCAGGCGTCGTCTATAAGTGGAGCGACGCGCTGTCGCTGTACGGCAGCTATACGCAATCGCTGAAGCCCACGTCGAAGATCGCGCCGATGGCGGGCGGCTATGTGATCGGCGCGTCGACGCCGCCTGAGCAGGGCACGTCGTGGGAGCTTGGCGCGAAGCTCGACATGAAGAACGGCATGGCCGGCACGCTGGCGCTATTCGACATCGACAAGAAGAACGTACTCGTTTCGCAATTCAACGACGCGACCGGGCAGACCGACTGGCGCGCGTCGGGCCGCGCGCGCTCGCGCGGCGTCGAGCTGGACGTGTCGGGGCAACTCGGCGCGCGCTGGAACGTGATGGCGAGCTACGCGTATCTCGATGCGAAGACGACGGAAGATCCTCTCTATGCCGGCAACCGGCTATGGAACGTCGCGCGGCATACCGCGTCGATTACGGCGGCCTACGACGTGGGCACGGTGTTCGGCGGGGACGATCTGCGTCTGGGCGCGTCCGGCCGCTACGTCGGCGCCCGGCCGGGCGATTCGGCCAACAGCTTCACGCTGCCCGCCTATGCGACCGCCGACGCGTTTGCGACCTACGACACGCGCATCGGCAAGCAGAAGCTCCAGCTCCAGCTCAACGTGAAGAATCTGTTCAACCGCACCTACTATCCGTCGAGCGTGAACCGATATTTCGTGTCGATCGGCGATGCACGGCAGGTGTCGCTGCTGACGACGTTGGAATTTTGAGCGCGGCTTCGTATCGCCGGCGGATTTATTTCGCGATCCCAATCGATCAATGGCGCGGCGGGTTACGAACGAGCCGCGCGCAGAACAGAGGCAATTCATGAAAAACCGATTCGATCCTCGGAAGAAGGCACGCCGCACGCTGCTGCGTGCGCTGTCGTGCGCGGTGCTTACATGCGCGGTTGCCGCGCCGGGCGGGGCGCGCGCAGCTTCGGCGGCCGCAACCGCGTTGGCTGGAGCGCATTGCGCCGCGCCGGGCGCGGGCAAGCGGGTGACGATGCTCGTGCAGCTCGCCGGGCCCAATCTCGCGACCGATCAGCGCGTGAAAACGCATCTGGAGGCGCGCGGCTATAACGTGCGCCTGGTGGACGAGGCGCAACCCGTCGACGCAGCCGCCGACGCCGATCTCGTGATCATCTCGTCGACGGTGTCGAGCAAACGGGTCGGCAGCGGCTGGCGCACGCTCGCCAAGCCGCTGCTGACGTGGGAAAACGACATGCTCGACAGCCTCGCGATGACGGGCAAGCGACACGATATCGATTTCGGCGCGACAGCCAACGAGCGTTATCTGTGGCTCGTCAACGCGCCGCATCCGATTGCGGCAGGGCTGCCCGCGGGCAAGATCAACGTCTACGGCAAGCGGATGCCGATGAGCTGGGGCAAGCCGGGGCTCGGCGCGACGATCATCGCGACGGTCTACGGCGAGCCGGGCAAGGCCGCGATTTTTGCATACGAGAAGGGCGCGACGATGGACTACGAGTCACTCGCTCCCGAGCGCCGCGTGATGTTTCTGCTGGATAACGACACGTTCGGCAATTTGTCGCCGGAGGGTGTCGCGCTGTTCGATGCCGCGCTCGATTGGGCGGCGAGCGCGCGCTGCTTGATGGAGTGATTCAGCGCTCGGCGGCGTTGGCGGCGATACGGAAAACAGTCGCGCACGCCACTCCGCTTATAAGGTTCGGCGCTTGGATTGAGCTTTCGCGAAATTTTGCGAAAGCGGCACGCAGGTCATCGCCGCGAAGCGGCGCCAGCTTCGTGGTTTGACCGGTACACGGCGCGATGCACGAGCGTTGTTCGACGTGCTTGCCTGCCAGCACGCGGCGCTTGCAGGCAGGCCAATTCCGCGCCGCTGCCGTCCCGGTCACGCCGCTTGCCGCACGTGCCGCCCGCGGCCGAATGCCGAACCCAACGCAAGCACCGCGAATACGAGCACACCGGTTGCGACCTGCTGCCAATAAAAATTCCAGCCGATCAGCAGCAGCCCATTTGCGACAAAGCTCATCAGCAGCACGCCGACCATCGTGCCAGCGACATTCGGCCGATGCGTCGCGGACAATGTCGCGCCGATGAAGCTCGCGCCGATCGCATTCAACAGATATGCATTGCCTGCCTGCGGTGCATACGATTTGACCGTCGACGACAACACGAGCCCCGCAGTCCCATAGATCAGTGCGCTCACGACGAATACGCCGGCCGTCAGGGCACCGATGCGCAATCCTGAATAGCGGGCGACGCCAGGGTGTGCGCCAAGCGTGCGCGCCTGGCGGCCGAACGTCGAGCGTTCGAGCACAAGATGGAGCGCGATCGCAAGCGCCGCGACGATCCACAGCGGCAGCGCGACGCCGGCGAACGCGCCGTGCGCGAGCGCGTCGAACGCGCTCGGCGGCGCGGCGCTCAACAGGTAGATCGGTTGCCCTCCGCCGGTCGCGAGCTGCTGAATCGTCTGGCCGATGAACAGCGTGCCGAGCGTGGCAAGAAACGGCGCGATGCCGAGGCGGGTGACGAGCAGCGCATTGAGCGTGCCGACGGCGAGCGCCGCACCCAGCCCGGCGAACGCGGCGCTCGTGAAACCGGCATGATGCGCGAGCGCCGATACGCACACGAGGCTTGCCACGTCGACCGCCGTGCCGAGCGATAGATCGATCGCGCCGATCGACAACGCGAGCGTCATGCCGAGCGCGGCGATCGCCAGCAATGCGAAATGATTGACGAGCACCCGCTCGACGTTCGCGAGTGTCGCGAATCCGGGCGCCGCGACTGCGAAGAAGACGAGCACCGCGGCGAGTGCGCCGACGGCGGCGAAGCGCTGCAGGCGATCGGCGAGGTCATGCATCGAATGGTCCCTCCGAATGGCGCCGACGCAGCAACGCGACGGCCGCGACGACGCAAAGAATCAGCGCGCCTTCGATGCCGCTGACCCAGTAACTCGAGACGTTGTTCAACTGAAAGCCGTTCGCGAGCATGCCGACGAACAGCACCGCGGCAAGCGTGCCGGGGATCGTCGGCACGAGCCGGCGCGAGAACACGACGCCGAGCAGTACCGCCGCGACGACCGGCAGCAGATTATCGCCTGCGCCGGGGGCGCTGCCGCTCAGCAGCGCGCACGATGCCAGCGCGGCGAATGCGGCCGACAAGCCGCTGGCCAGATAGCTCGATGCCACGTAGCGATCGACGTCGACACCCACGGCGAGTGCTGCCGTGCGGTGCGTGCCGACCGCATGGAGCGTCAATCCGTAACGCGTTCGATGGATGAGAACGGCGAGCGCCGCCGCGCCGGCCATCAGCACATATGCGAGCCACGGCAGGTCAAACGGACCGTTGCCGAGCAGCGCGGCCGCCAGCGGGCTCGTGCTTGGAACCGGCGTGTTTTCGGTCAGAACGAGTTCGAGGCCCGCGCAGATGTTCATGGTCGTCAGCGTCGCGAGCAGCGGCAGGATGCGTAACGATGTGACCGCCCAGGCGTTCAATGCGCCGATCGCCACGCCGGCCGCGCAGGTGGCGGCGAATGCGGCGGCGTCGCCGTAACCGTTGCGCGTGAGCACGGCGAATACGGCCGCGCACCAGCCGAAATTCGCGGCGATCGACAGATCCAGGCCGCCTTTGATCGCATCCGCGCCGCCGCCGATCATCACGATCGTCAGCCCAAATGCAAGCAATCCGGTCACGGCGCTTTGCTGCAACACATTGCCAAGGTTCGCGACGCTCAGGAACAACGGCGAGCTGGCGGTCAAGCCGGCGAAAACCAGTATGAGCGTCAGCCACGCGGCGCCTTGCAACGCGAAGCGGCGGCCCAGGCGGCGATGGCTACGGCGGGGCGCGGCGGCGCGGGACGAGCCGAGCTTGAATGCGCCGCTCATGCCGTTGCACCGCTGGCTGGGGGCGCGGCATCCGAGTGCTGCACCGCTTGCGCCGCCGTTTGCGCGGCTTCATCCGGCCTGCTGCCGGCATCGCGGCGCTCGCCTCGCGCCAGCGTTGCCCATCCGAGTATGTCCTGCGTGGTCGTTTGTAACGACGCGCGCTCGGCAACGATCTGGCCGCGCGCCATCACATAAACGCGATCGGTTACGTCGAGCAACTCGGTCAGATCGGTCGTGAACAGCAGCACCGCCGCGCCCGCACGAGCGAGTTCGTCGATCAGCCGGTAGATCTGCGCTTTCGCGCCGACGTCCACGCCAAGCGTCGGCTCGTCGAGCAGATAGACCGACGAGGCGCGGCCGAGCCATTTCGCGAGCGCGACTTTTTGCTGGTTGCCGCCGGACAGAAAGCGGGCCGGCCAATCGGCGCGAGCCGGACGGATGTCGAGCCGGCGGATCAACGTCTGCGCTACCTGGGCGGCGCGGCGCTCGCGCACGAAGCCGAAACGCGACACGCGCGGCAGGCTGGCGAGCACGATGTTTTCGCGAACCGGCAGCGTGCCCGCGACACCGTGCGCGATGCGGTTCTCCGGCACGAGCGCGATGCCGTGCGCGAGCGCGTCGTGCGGCCGGCGCAGCTTCGCGGGCCGGCCGTCGACCGCGAGTTCGCCGCGCACGCCGCGCTCGAGGCCGAACAGCGCGCGGATCACTTCCTTGCCGCCGGAGCCCAGCACGCCGGTCAGCCCGACGACTTCGCCGCGATGCACGGTGAAAGACAGGGGGCCGAAGCGACCGGGCAGCGTCAGCCCGCGTGCGTCGAGCGCGAGCCCGCTCGGCACGCGCGGCGCGATTGGCTTGCTGGCTGCATCGTGGCGTCGAACGGGGGCTGCCGATGGTGTGCCGAGCATCGCGGCGACAAGTGCGTCGTGCGAGATGGCGCGTGCGTCGAGATGCGCGACGTCGACCCCGTCGCGCAATACGCTCACGTGATCGCAAATGCGGGGGATCTCGTTGAGATAATGCGACACGTAAAGAATCGTGAGGCCGTCGTCGCGCAGCCGCTCGATTGTTTTCAGCAGCCGGTCGATTTCGCCCGATACGAGCGCGGCAGTGGGTTCGTCGAACACGAGAATCTCGCTGCGCCGCAACAGTGCATTCGTGATCTGCACGATTTGCTGCTCGGCGACAGACAGCTCGCCGATCAGGCGATCGGGCGGCAGATCGATGCCGAACTGCTCATGTAATACCGCGCGGCTCTCGCGGCGCATTCTGCGCATGTCGAGCGGCAGCAGCCGGCTAAGCCGCGATCGGCCGCTCAGCATCGTCGGCGGGTGCGGGAAGAACAGTGCCTCGGCGACCGTGAACGTCGCGGGCAGCAACCGTTCCTGATGAATGAAACCGATGCTCGCCGCCTGCGCATGCGCACGCGCGCCACGGCGGGCCGCAAGCGGCGCGCCGCCGACGAGAATGCTGCCTTGGTCCGGCGCGTGAAGGCCGGCGAGGATTTTGATGAGCGTGGATTTGCCCGCGCCGTTCTGGCCGATCAACCCATGCACGGTGCCGCGCCGCACCGCGAGCGATACGCCGCGCAGCGCGGCTACGCCGCCGAAGCTTTTGCTGACGCGCGATACGTCGAGCGCGAGCGGAGCCGATGCCGACGTCATCGCCGGGCAGCCTCGGCGCTGGCCGGCGCCTGCCCGGACGTGCGTTGCACGGCGTTCGCATTGTCCTTGGTCACGAGCACCGACGGCACGAACGTATATGCGGGCAACGACCGGTCACCGGCAAGATAACGCGCGACGTTGCGCACGGCGGTCCGGCCGATCAGCGCCGGCTGCTGCGCGACGACGGCCGCCGCGCTCGATTTCGGATTCCTGACGAGCGTGATCGCATCGGGGCTGCCGTCGACACCATACGTGCGGATTTCATGGCGGCCTGCGGCGTCGACGGCCTGCGTCGCGCCAATCTGCGGAATGTCCCACGCGGCCCAGATCGCCGCGACCGAGCCCTTCGGATATTTCTGCAGCAACTGGCTGATCTGCGCATAGGCGTTTTGCGCGGTATTCGGGATCACGTCGCGCAACTCGGGCTCGATGATCTTCACCTTCGGATACCACTTGAGCACGGCCTTCAATTGATCGTAGCGGATCGCGCATACCGGGACGCCGTAAAAGCCGTTGAAGACGAGAATATTGCCTTCGCCGCGAATGTCGTTGACGAGTTGCAGTGCGAGCTGCGAGCCGATCACGAAGTTATCCGACGTGACGACATTCAAGCTGGACGGCGATGCAGTGTCGATCGTAAAGAGCGGAATGCCGGCCTGCCGGATTTTTTTCAGCCACGGCTCGAGCACCGAGACGGTGCCGAGCTGTTCGATGATCGCATCGGGTTTTTGCGCGATCAACGTTTGAATCTGGGCGATCTGGCGGCTGTCGTTGCGTCCCGCGTCGAGCGCGACGGGCGTGCCGCCGAGACGTTTTACCTCGTCGACCGCGCCTTGATACGCTTGCAGATCCCAATAGTGATCGGTGCCGGCGGCTGTGATGCCGATCCGTTTGCCCGCGAGCGTCAGGCGTGCGGTATCGGGGCTGTCTGGCGCGGCCGCCTGGGCAAAACTGGCGACCAGGCCGGCCGCAAGCGCGGCGGTACGCAGCAACGCGGGCAGCAGGCGGGCGAACGGCGAGGGCGGTTTGGCCATGTTTCGACGAAAATCCGGTAACAGACGTTGAGACGAGCTAAGCATTTTGTGCAAGCGTCTCGCCGAATGGAACGATGGATTCGTGCTTTCTTTATCGATTATCGGCAATTGCGCGGGCGATCCGTTCTTCGCGGATGCGGGCGCGGCCGCTGCGATTGAGTGGCTTGGCCGCTTGTATGCGCGTGTATCGGTTTCTGAATGAGCCGCTGTATCGCCGTGTAGTGGCGTATTGCCGCGCTGCGCGGCGGGTGCCCGGCAGCCGCGCGTGCGATGCGTGCACGTGCCGTCAGCGCCGCTCGCGCGGAAAAATGCACGGCTGCATTTTCACGTACATATTCTGATTGACGCACGCGCGGCCCGCATAGTCGACGGTGACGGGCGTCGACGTGCCGGAGAGCATCGTGCCGTCCCGATGCTTGCCGGAGAGCGGGGCGCAGGCCGTCAACGCGATGCTTGCCGCGATGACGATGATCGACGTTTTCATCGTGGTCTCTTGCTCTGTTTGGATCGATGCGTCGATATTGCGGGCAGGCTCTCTACGCGAGCATGAGCGCAACATGACAAAATTGTCGGCGAGCGGTGATATGCAACGCCGGGATCCAACGTCTGCCTCACATGGCATGCCCGCCATTGCACGACCAGTCAAAAAAAATGCCGGACAGCGTGAAGCTGTCCGGCACAGACGGCGTGCGGCATTTGGGGGAATGCCGCACGCCTCGCGTGTTCCGGGAGAACACAATGACTCGCTTGAATCTCCTCGTCGTCGTGTGTGGTATGGATGGGTAGGACGAATCATAGCGAGCAAACGAAGCGTGAAGCTGACGCGAACATGAAATTTCTGTCACGCATGCCGAATGCTTCATGACGAAATTCTCATCCGGCTTTCATCTTGGCGTGCTGACTGATCTTCATAGTGGAGGCGCTGTCACTTGACAGTTTCTACTCGATGGAGAACGAACGATGAAGACGAAAACGATTGTGGCGGGAAGCGTGGCGATTGCGCTGTCGATGCTGGTGTCCACGCAGGCCGCATGGGCGCAGGGCAAGACGCGGGCCGAGGTCAAACAGGAACTGGTCCAGGCGCAACACGAGGGCATCGTGCCGGCAGGCAAGAACGATTACCCGCCGAGCAAGGCGCTCATCAAGCGAAACCAGGCGACGCATGCGGTTTCCGTTCATGGCGGCAAGTCGAGTGCGACGCTTGATGAGCACGACAAGCAAGCCGCCGCACGCTGAGTCCGGCGCGCCGCTCGTTTGCCTGCGGCTAGCCGGCGCGCGACGCGCGTGTTCCGGATTCGCGGTTGCGATACCGAAGCGCGCGTACCGCGCCGATCTCGCGGCCGGATCGCGCACCGCTCATGCTGAGCGCGGATTGGCCGGAAATTTCAACCAGAAGGTCGTGCGCACGTGCGGTTCGCTGTCGACACCGCACGTGCCGCCGTGGTCCTGCATGATCGAACGGACGATCGCGAGCCCGAGCCCCGTGCCGGAAGCCGAATTGTGCCGGGCGGGATCGACGCGATAGAAGCGCTCGAAGATATGTTCGCGATGCTGCGGTTCGATGCCGCGGCCGGTGTCCGAGACGCTGATCGTCGTGAAGTCGTCCGTCTGCTGGCATTCGATGGTGATCGTCGTGCCATGCGGCGCGTGATTCAGCGCGTTGCTGAGCAGATTGCTGAGCGCGCGGTGATAGAGCAGCGGGTCCGCCTGCACGTGCGCCTGTCCGCGCACCACGATGCTGACCATCGCATCCTCCGCGACCGCCTCGTAATACCCGGCAACGCGCTCGGCCTCCTCGGCCGCATCGAGCGTGCGGATGGCCAGATTGCTTTCGGCATTGTCCGAGCGCGCGAGAAAAAGCATGTCCTCGATCATCCTCGACAGACGGCGATACTCGTCGATGCTCGATTCGATCACGCTGCGGTATTCATCCGCCGTGCGCGGCTTGGACAGCGCGACTTGCGCTTCGGCGAGCAGATTCGTCAGCGGCGTGCGCATGTCGTGCGCGAGGTTCGATGAAAATTGGCTCAGGCGTGCGAACGAATCGTTAAGACGCGCGATCATTTCATTGAACGCGTGCTCCATTTCCTTCAATTCGCCGGACGTATCGAGCGCCGGCAACGGCTGCGCGAGGCGGCTCGTCGACATCTGCTCGGCGCGCGCGGCGAGCTGGCGCAGCGGGCTCAGTCCGAGCATCGCGATGCCGTAGGCGAGCGCGGCGGTCAGCATGACGCCGAGCACTTCGATCAGCACGATGGTATACGCATACGCGCGCAGCAGCGCGCGATCGTTTTTGCCGTCGTATTGGACGACGACGCTGACCGCGCGGTTGTCGGCATGGCGTAGCGGCACACTGGCGCCGAGATAGTGCAACGTCAGGCTGGGCGACGACGATTCGCTCGTCGCCGGCGATGACGGCCAGGCCGTGCGCGGCGAAGCGGCAACGAAGCCGCGCGTGCTGAACAGCTTGCGGCCGTCGGCGTCGATGATCGCCATGTCCAGGTTCTGATGCCCGTGCAATTGATCGGTCCACAGGCCCGCGTTGAGCGCGATGTCGTTGATGTCGCCGATGTCGGCAAGATGCGTGCGAATGGCATCGAGCGTCGCGGCCATCTCATGCGACGACGTGCTTTCGATGCGGTTGCGCAGCGCGCCATACAGGGCGATACCGCTCAGCGCGAGCGTTGCCGATGTCGCGAGGATGATCAGCGCCGTCATCCGGGCGCGCAGCGTGCGAGGCAGGATGCGTCTGATCATCGGCTCGCGGCGCTCCTGTCCTCGAGCACGTAGCCCATTCCGCGCACCGTATGAATCAGCTTGGGTTCGTATGCATCGTCGATTTTCGCGCGCAGCCGGCGGATGGCCGCATCGACGACATTCGTATCGCTGTTGAAATTCATGTCCCAAACCTGCGACGCGATGGTCGCGCGCGGCAGGATTTCGCCTTGGCGCCGCATCAGCAGCCACAGCAGTGCGAATTCCTTCGCCGTCAGCAGTACGACATCGCCCTGGCGGGTTGCTTTGCGCCGCGTAAGGTCGAGTTCGAGATCGGCGATCTTCATGATCGTCGATTCGCGTCCCTGGCCGCGGCGCAGGATCGAGCGCACGCGCGCGACCAGCTCGACGAAATCGAACGGCTTGACGAGATAATCGTCCGCGCCGAGTTCGAGGCCTTTTACGCGGTCGCCGACATCGTCGCGCGCGGTCAGGAACAGCACCGGCGTCGAGCGCTCGCGGCGCAGTTTCTCCAGCACGGTCCAGCCGTCCTGGCCGGGCAGCATCACGTCGAGAATGATGAGATCGTAGTCTTCAGTCTGCGCTTGATGCAGCCCGGTTACGCCGTCGTCTACCCAATCGGCGACGAACCCTGCCTCCGTCAGCCCTTTGCTTAGATAGATGCCGGTTTTCGGCTCGTCTTCGACGATCAGTATTCGCATGATTTCACCTCGATGATTCGCGTTGACGGCGCGGCGACATGGCGGCCGTCAGCCGCCCGGCACGCCCGCCGAGCACCGTGCGCAGCGATAGGGTATGCGCTACGCGATAGAGTACCGGTAAAACGAGCAGCGTTAGCGCGGTCGATGACAAAATACCGCCGATCACGACTGTCGCGAGCGGGCGCTGGACTTCGGCGCCCGTGCCGGTCGCGAACGCCATCGGCAGGAATCCCAACGATGCGACGAGCGCCGTCATCAGCACGGGGCGCAGGCGGGTCAGCGCGCCTTCGCGCACGGCCGCGTCGAGCGGCATGCCTTGTTCGCGCAAATTGCGGATGAACGCGATCATGACGAGCCCGTTGAGCACCGCGACGCCCGACAGAGCGATGAAACCGACGGCCGCCGTGATCGACAGCGGAATGCCGCGCAGCCACAGCGACATGACGCCGCCCGTCAGCGCGAACGGAATGCCGGTGAACACCAGCAACCCGTCCTTGACGTTGTTGAACATCGCGAACAGCAGCACGAACACCATCAGCAGCGCCACTGGCACGACGATCTTCAGCCGCTCGCTCGCGCTTTGCAACTGTTCGAACTGGCCGCCCCACGTCATCCAATAGCCAGACGGAATCGGCACCTCGGTGCGCAGCTTGGCCTGTGCGTCGGCGACGAACGAGCCGACATCGCGGCCTCGCACGTTCGCGCTGACGACGATCCGCCGCTTGCCGTCTTCGCGGCTGATTTGGTTTGGGCCCGGCGCGAGCGTGATCGTCGCGATTTCCGACAGCGGCACGAACCCGGCGCCGGGCGGCGTGTTGGCGGCTGTCGGGCCGCTTGCCTGCGTGAGCGGGAATGCGGTGGGTGCGGCGGCTGCCGCCGGCAGCGCGATCGGCAGCCGCTGGATCGCGTCCAGGTCCGAACGCAGCTCTTCGGGCAGGCGCACGACGATGTCGAAGCGCCGGTCGCCCTGGAACAGCGTGCTCGCGGCCTTGCCGCCGATCGCGGCCGAGATCGTGGCCTGCGCGTCGGCAATGTTGATGCCGTAGCGCGCGAGCTTGCCGCGATCAAGCTGGATCGTCAGCACCGGCAGGCCGGTGGTCTGCTCGACCTTGACCTCGGTCGCGCCTGGCACTTGCTGCAGGGCGTCAGCGATGCGCTTCGCGTTCGCGTCGAGTACGGCCATATCGTCGCCGAACAGCTTTACCGCGACGTCGCTGCGTACGCCGGAGATCAGCTCGTTGAAGCGAAGCTGGATCGGCTGCGAGAATTCGTACACATTGCCTGGAATCTTGTCGAGTTCGGCCTCGATTTGTGCGCGCAGCACGTCACGCGGCTTGGCCGGATCGGGCCAAGCCTGCGTGGGCTTGAGCATGATGTATGCATCGGACTGGTTCGGCGGCATCAAATCGGTCGCGACCTCGGCGGTGCCGGTGCGTGCGAAGATGCGTTCGATTTCGGGGATACGCGCCTTCAGCGTGGCCTCGATCTGCCGCTGCATGTCGAGCGACTGCGTGAGGCTCGTGCCGGGAATGCGCAGCGCGGACACCGAGAAATCCCCTTCGTTCAGGCTTGGAATGAATTCGCTGCCGAGCCTCGAGGCCACCAGCGCGGTTGCGACCACCACGACGCCGGTGCCGATCAGCACGCGCCGGGTATATCGCAGGCAAGAGTCGAGCACGGGGCCATACAGCCGGCGCGCCCAGCTCATCAGCCGGTTTTCCTTTTCCTCGACCTTCTCGCCGATGAACACGGCGACCGCGGCTGGAATGAACGTGACGGTCAGCACCATCGCGGCGGCGAGCGCGAGCACGACGGTCGTCGCCATCGGATGGAACATCTTCCCCTCGACACCCGAGAGCGCGAAGATCGGCAAATAGACGACCATGATGATGATCTGCCCGAAGATGAGCGCGCGGCGCGCTTCCTGCGACGCCGCATAGACCTCGGTGAAACGCTCGTCGCGCGTGAGCGGCCTGCCGAGCGCGGCTTGCGCATGGGACAGGCGCCGCACGCAGTTCTCGACGATCACGACCGCGCCGTCGATGATGATCCCGAAATCGAGCGCGCCCAGGCTCATCAGGTTCGCGCTGACCTTGGCGTTGACCATGCCGGTAAATGTCATCAGCATCGCGAGCGGAATAACGAGCGCGGTGATCAACGCCGCTCGCAGGTTGCCGAGAAACAGAAACAGGATCGCGATCACGAACAGCGCGCCTTCGAGCAGGTTCTTCTTGACGGTCGCGACGGCCTTGTCGACGAGCACCGTGCGGTCGTACACGGCGATCGCGCGCACGCCGGGCGGCAGCGACCGGTTTACGTCCTCCATTCTTTTCGACACCGCTTTCGCCACCGTCCGGCTGTTTTCGCCGATCAGCATGAACACGGTGCCGAGCACGACTTCGCGGCCGTTTTCGGTGGCCGCGCCCGTGCGCAGTTCGCGGCCGATCTCGACGCGCCCGACATCCTGCATGCGCACCGGCACGCCGCCCACATTGGTCAGCACGATGTTCGCGAGATCGTCGAGCGAGCGTGCCTGGCCCGGCACGCGCACCAGGTACTGCTCGCCGCGCTTTTCGATATAACCGGCGCCGACGTTGTCGTTGTTCGCCTGCACCGCACGCATCACGTCCGATAGCGACAATCCATACGACATCAGCTTGGCCGGATCGGGGGCGATCTGATATTCCTTCACGTAGCCGCCGATCGAGTTCACCTCGGTCACGCCGGGCACGTTGCGCAGCTGCATCCGGACCACCCAGTCCTGCAATTCTCGCAGATCGGTCGGCGTATAGCGGGTTCCGTCGGGCTTGCGCGCATTCGCGTCGGCCTCGATCGTCCACATATAGATCTCGCCGAGCCCGGTCGACGTCGGGCCCATGGTCGGCGCGACGCCTTCCGGCAAGCGGTCCTTCGCCTGCTGCAATCGTTCATTGACGAGCTGGCGCGCGAAATAGATGTCGGTGCCGTCCTTGAAGATCACGGTGATCTGCGAGATGCCGTAGCGCGAGATCGAACGCGTTTGCTCGAGATGCGGCAGGCCCGCCATGGCCGTCTCGAGCGGGTAGGTGACGCGTTGCTCGACTTCGAGCGGCGAATAGCCGGCGGCAGGCGTGTTGATTTGCACCTGAACGTTGGTGATGTCGGGCACGGCGTCGATCGGCAGCCGCTGGTAACTGTATGCGCCGAGCGCGGCGAGACCGAGCACCGCCAGCAGAACGAGCCAGCGGTGCGCGATGGAAAAGCGAATCAGGCGTTCGAACATGAGGGGAAATCCAATGCGATGAATTCACGGACGGCCGTGCGGGCGCGCGCGGCTCAGTCGTCGGCCGCGCTTTTTTCGAGATCGGCTTTCAGCACGAAACTGTTCGCCGCCGCGTAACGTTGGCCCGCGGCCAGGCCGCGCACGATTTCGGTGCGTTTGCCGTCGCGGCGGCCGATTTCGACGGGCTGCGCGACGAAGCCGCGCTTCGATTCGACGAATACGGTTGGCTGGCCGTCGACGGTTTGCAGCGCGTCGGTCTCGACCGCGACACTCACCGTTTGCGCGCCCGCATCGACGGTCACGTTGACGAACATGCCGGGACGCCACGCGCTGCCCGGATTCGGCAGCACGACGCGCGCGGGGGCGGTGCGGGTCTGCGCGCCGAGCAGGGCGCCCACGTATGCAATCTGACCACGCGCCTGCGATTCGAACGCGGCTGCACTCACAGTCGCCTGCTTGCCGACGCGCACGTCGCCAAGCCGCTGCGGCGGCACGGCCATCTCGGCCCAAACCGTTGACAGATCGGCCAGCACGAACAGATTGGCGTCGGCGCTCACCGCTTCGCCGGGCGCGACGTGCTTCTCGACGATCGTGCCGGCAAACGGCGCGCGCAATTCATAGCGATTGAGCGCGCCGGACGCCGGCGCATTGATCGCCGACAACTTCTGCTGGGCGTTCTGCACGGCGATTTCCGCCTCGCGCAGCTGTACCTGGGCGGCTTGATAATCCTGTTCGGCCGAGATGCGCTCCTCCCACAGTTTCTTTTCTCGCTCGTAGACCTGCCGTGCGCCGGTCAGACGCTTTTGCGCGGTGAGCAACTCGCTGCGCCGGTCCGACAAATCGGTGCTCGCGATCACCGCCAGCACCTGGCCCTTCGATACCTGCTCGCCGACCGACACCCCGACTCGCTCGACAACGCCCGCCACGCGCGGCACGATATGCGCGGTGCGGTCTTCGTTGAACTTGATTTCTCCGGGAAGCTGGAAACTGTCGACGATCTGCGCGGGACCGGCTTGCGCGACGCCGATCCGGGCCGCGCCGATTTGTTCGCCGGTCAGCGCGATCGCGCCATCGGTTCGTGAGAACGCAAACGTCGCAGCCATGTTTTCGGCTTTCACCTCGATCGCAGCGTCGAAGACGTGCGGTTTGGCGATCGCCGGCTCGGACGTGAAGCGCGCGGCGGACTGCGTGAAGCGCAGCGCGATGCGGCTGCCGTCGTAGCGCGTCAACGTGCCGGAAACGGCGGCGCCTTTTGCGACAGGCTTGCCGTCGACGAGAGGGACGACAATCAGGCGCGCGTCGCCCGGTTTTTCCGACAACTGAATGTTGGCCGCCAGCCGGCCCTGCGTGAGCACCACCCCGCCATCCTGGCCGGGCTGTGCGCCGCGCGCGTCGGGTGCCGTGCCCGGGCCGGGCGCGGCCGGTTGGGACGGAATGCGTGCGATTGCCACGGCGATGGCGAGCGCACAAGCGGCGAGCGCGGCGGAGAGAATCAGGTTCTTGCGTCGCATGGCGAAAGTTTCAAGGAAGTTGGGCGAGAGGGCGGGACGGGGCCGGCTGCGCTGCGCCGACCAGCCGGTCGAGATCCGTGCGGGCTTGTTGAGCGTCGGCGAGCGCCTTCACGTAGCGCGACTGCTCGGCGAACAGTGTGCGCTGGGCGTCGAGCACGTCGAGGAAGCCGAACTTGCCGAGTTGATAGCCGCGCGACATCGCGTCGAGCGCTTGCCGCGCGGCGGGCAATACGTCGTCTTTCAAACGCCGGGCCTGTGCTGTCGCGCGTTCGTAATCCGCATACGCCTGCGTCAGTTCGAGCCGCAGCCGCGCGCGCGCGCTGTCGAAATCGGCATCGGCTTTCTTGGCCAGATGCACTGCTTCGAGCAGCGCGCCCCGGTTGGTGTCGAACAGCGGCAGCGGAATCGACACGCCGACGACGGCCTGGTTATACGGCGAACCGGCCGCGACGACGCGCTTGAACCCCGCGCTGACGGTAATGTCCGGAATGCGCTTGGCCTGCTCGATCGCGATGCGCGCGTTGCTGCGCTGCATGTCGGCTTTTGCCGCGCGCGTGAGGGGCGCGTCGTCGAGCCGGGCGAGCAGCTCGCTCAGCGGCTCGACGTCGGGCACGGCTTCGAGATCGCCGGTTGCGGTGCGGCCGCGCACGTCCGCGCTGCCGGTTACGTTGACGAGCCGGGCAAGCGCTGCTGCCGTTTGCGTTTGTGCGCTCATCAGCTCGATCTGCGCTCCCGCCTGTGCGACGCGCGCCTTGGTTGCCTCGACCGGCGACACCTTGCCCGCGCGGGCGCGCTTGTCGGCCAGCTCGGCGGAGCGGGCGGCGATCGTCGCGGATTCCTCCGCGACTTGCTGTTGCCGCTGCGCCGCCAGGAGTCCGTAGAACGCGCTCGTCACGTCGGCCCGCAGCGCCGCCGTGCGGACGTCGAGCGACGCGAGTGCGAATTCGCGGCCGTATGACGCGGCGTCGAGCCGGGAGCGGCGCTTGCCGCCAAGCTCGATCGTCTGGTTGATCATGCCGGTGGTGGTGCGCTCCCGCGCGCTGAAACCTTCCTGCAGCACCGATACGCTAGGATTCGGCCGGGCGCCGGCCTGGATCAGCGTGCCCACCGATGCATCTGCTTCGGCGCGCGCGCTGCGCAGCAGCGGATTGTTCGCGGCGGCGAGACTGAGTGCGTCGTCAAGCGACAGCGCACGGGGCGCGGCGGCCGATGCGGAGGTGGGCGGCCCTTCGTCGGATGGCGCGGCGGTGGCGGGCAAGACGGGCGCGACCTGGAGCGAAACGGGTTGGGCGAATGCCCGGGCCGTCGGCGCCGCGATCGCGACCGACAAGGCCGCGGCGAGAATACGCTTGAGCATGATCGATCGTGTCCTGGAGAAACGCGATCGATGCTACGGACGTGGTGCGATGCAAACATGAGATGAACATGATATTTCCGTCATGTTTGCCGGAGGCGGGGCGCGCCGTCCATACGAAAAAGGCGGCCGCACGGGCCGCCGTTTGCAAGGCGATGTAGCGACGATACAGGCGCGATCGGTCGATTTGCCGATCAATCCGCTTGCTGCCCGGGCGCATCGTCGGCTGCCTGGCAGCTTGGCGCTTCGCAGTTGGAGGAGGGGGCGTCGCGGCTCGGCGCCGGTTTTTCGCTGCGAACCGATTTGTGCTCCTTGAACACGCGCTCGGGCATGCCGTGCGCAAACGCGGAACCCGATGCTGCCGCGAGCATGGCCGCGGCGGCGAAGGCAAGAGGTTTCATGAGTGTGTCGCTCCTTGGTGACCCTGGTTCAGGGAATGGCCTCAGTTTGGCGCGCGCGCGAAGCGTGGCGATGACCGCAACATGAAAATTTGGACACGAACTGCGCGTGGGGGCACCCAAGCATCCACGAGGCCCGTGCCGGTGTGCGGGCGGGGGAGCCGTTCATCCGCGCACGCGGCCGGCGACCGAAAAAGGGATCGGAGCCGGGTTGATGCCGGCAACGTTGCCGTTATTCATGTTGGCGAATGCGACCTATGCTGGAAATATCGCGTGTATGAGGCCGCCACAAGATGCGGCGCTTTTTTTCAGACGAGGTGTGCGATGTCAATGTCGACCAGGTTGCAGGACTGCTTGCGCGAAAAAGCTTCGCGCTACGAAATCATTTATCACCCGTACAGCTATTCGAATATGGAGGCGGCGTCGGCCGCGCATATTCCCGGCGAGCGTCTCGCGAAGACAGTCCTGCTGGAGGACGAGGACGGCTATGTCGCCGCGGTGCTGCCGGCAACGCATGCGATACGGCTGTCCGAGCTTTGGACCCGCACCGGGCGTCATCTGGTGCTCGCGAAGGAAAGCGAGTTGCGAGTGCTTTTCAACGATTGCGATTGGGGTGCGGTGCCGCCCGTGTGCATGGCATACGGCATGCAGACTTTCCTCGACGAAAGCCTTGCGCGGCAGCCTGATATTTATTTCGAAGCCGGCGATCATCGGGAATTGATCCATATGGAGCGCGACGAATTTCTCGCGTTAATGGACCGGGCCGAGCGTGCGAGCTTCGCGCATAGAATCCGGCACGTGTCGGGATGAGCGTCGCATTCGCGGCGTCAGGCGCTTCGTCATCCGAATGCAATGGCGCGCGCACGGGCCGTCCACGCAGGCGGTTGCGGCAGGTGGCCGTGCCGTGGCACGCCGCGCCTGCGCGTGGTCCGATGCACATCGGTGCCGTCGGGCGTCGAATCCGGATCAGCGAACCGGACGGCGCGGTAATCGCCCAAGCGCGGCCTGTCATATACTCGATCCGATTTGAAATTCGTTTCGGCGCCGGCGCCGCCAACGTTCGCCCGTCAGAGGCTTGTGATCACGCAGGTCAGCGGGGCATGACGGCGTGCATGAGCGCCCAAGGCATCTTTTTGGCCGGATGCGTTTCGACCCACGACGAAAAACCAGCAAAAACGGAGCCGAGCTGCATGTATTCGATCCTGCCAGCGTTTGTGTCTGCGCTCTTTCTCGGATTTGGCGCCTATGTGTGGCTGACCGACGGCATGACACGGCGATCGATACCGTTCGTGCTGATGTGCATGGCGACGTTCGCATGGCAGGGAACCTGGTCGTTTTTGTTCCAGACCACCCAGCCGGCCATTGCCGCCGTGCTGGTGAAGATCGGCTACGTTTTCATTCTGTTTTTGCCGACGACGTTCTATCACTTCATGACGGAAGTGGTCGGCAGGCGCGATGAACGTCCGTTGCTGCTCGCTTCGTATGGCTTGTGCGTGATGCTGGCAGTGTTGCTGCTGACGGGCGACGAAGTCGTCGACGGCTTTCGCCGCTATGCTTTCGGCGATTATCCGAAAGCCGGGCGTTTGCATCCCGTCCATGTCTTGCAAACGATGGCGCTTGCCCTGCGCAGTGCATGGCTGCTGATCGGCGCGCGGCGCGCGGCGCGCACGCGCGACCAGCGCAGGCTCTTCAACCTTTGCTTGCTCAGCTTGAGCCTGTATTCGCTCGCCGCGATCGACTATGCCGTCAACTACGGTTATCCGTTCTATCCGCCGGGCGTCATTTTCATCGCGATCAGCCTCGGCATACTTGCGGTAACGATCGTGCGTTACCGCCTGATGCGTCCGTTTCTGGTGGCGGCAACCGTCGCGCACGAGGTCGCGACGCCGCTTGCGGCGATCGGCATGTACGGCGAGGAACTGGGCAGTGCGCTGCCGGCGTTGCTCAGCGGATATCAGCTTGCGGTGAAGCACCGGCTCGTCGACGGCGATTTCGAACCGGGGCAGCTCGAGCGTCTTCCTTCGCTGGTTGCCGCGATTCGCCGGCAGGTCGACAGCACGCACGCGATGGTGGAAATGTCTCTTGCGATGTTTACGATCAACCGCGTGGACCGTCGCACCTTCGCTTCGCATTCGATCCGACAATGCATCGATACGGCGCTGGCCAGCTACCCGTTTTCCTCCGGCGAGCGCGAGCGCATCCATGTGATGCCGATCGACCCGCAACTGCGCTTCTTCGGCTCGGATTCGTTGATGCTGTTCGTCGTATTCAATCTGCTGAAGAACGCATTGCACGCAACGACGGGCACAAAGGGCAGCCGCGTCGAGATCAGCGCCGAGCGCGCGGGCGGATATTGCGCATTGCGCATCTGCGATACGGGGCCCGGCATCGCGGCCGACGTGCTGCCGCACATCTTCGATCCGTTTTTCTCCACTAAATCGCACGGCCGTGGCGCCGGGCTCGGATTGGCGTTTTGCCGCCGTGTATGCGAAGTGTTCGGCGGCAATATTTCATGCGAATCGATCCCGGGATCGCCGACCACCTTCACGCTCAAATTGCCGGAACCGCAGACGGCTGCATGATCGGGGTCGGTGCGATCCCGCATCGGCATGCCCGGCGCGAGAGCGCCGGGCTGGACGATGCCAGCCGGGGCCGGTTAGTTATCGAATGACGGCAGGCTCAATTCATATTCCTTGACTCGCTCGAGCACGCCCGCCGGGAAGCGCCGAATGCGCTTGTCCGGTCCCGCGAACAGGATCTGCTGGTAGCCGAGCGAAACGGGACGCCCATCCACGTAGAAACGGAACAGCAGGTACGCCGAGCATTGCCTGATTTGAAAGGTATTCAGATAGCAGTCGACGCGCTGAAACGGAAACGTCTCCTGCACGTATTCCTGGTGCGCGCGCTTCGTGATGAATGTGCCGCCGGCGGCCAGCAGATTGCCGTCGACGCATTCGTGAAACCAGCGCTCACGGCATATGCCTTGCCATTCGAAATATCGGGAGAAGTAGGTGTTCATGAACGCATTGGAATCCTTTAGATAAATATCGATAACGTGATGAAACGTCTTGCGCGTCGTCGTTTGGATTTCCGACGACAGCAGCGCGGTGTGACGAAACAGGGCTTGAGGGATTGCGTCTTTGGACAGCATGGAATGCTCCTGAGGAACAGCTGCTTGCGGCAGCGGCGCACGCCTTCGAGATGAGGGCATGTCTTATTTTGGATTCGCGGCACGCAGAGGGGGGCCAGGCCTTTACAGCCGTTGCGGGATTTCGAAGCGCCATATCTGGAGCAATCATGCTGCGCGGTTGGCCTGGACCGTGCTGGCTGGTCGGCGCGTCGGCATTTACCCGGCGCTGTGGCATTGATCCGCTCGTCAGGCGCGCCGCGAACCGCGGCAGATGGCGCGGTTCGGACGTATCCGTGCGCGGGAAGGGGGCGCGTAGTTGCCGGCGGTCGTCGAGATGTTCGATAATTTGCTTTCAGAAAGAGGGTTCTTGCGCGGAATCGCCGCCTGATGACGACATGGGCCTTGTTCTATTCACGTTCTTCGGGCCCGCTATGAGCCGCTTTGCCAAGCAACCGGTGTTCTACCCCGTGTCGGTGGTTTTTCTTGACGACAATCCCGATTTTCTCGACGCGCTGCGCGGAATCCTCCGCAACGAACACCTGCACCATTTTTTTAACGCGCCGGACGAAGCGTTGAATTTCATGTTGAAGCATGGCCGTCGTGTGACGCCACAGCGTTTATCGGGCGCCGAATATTCGGAGTTCGAAAAGAAAGGCCTCAATGCGTTCGGCCAAGATCCGCTGACCGACGCCGCCCGATTCGACGAAGTGGCGGCAATCGTCGTCGATTATCAAATGGGCGAGATCAATGGCGTCGAATTCCTTGCTTCTCTCAGCGACGTTGCCTGCGCGAAAATCCTGCTTACCAGTGTGGCGAGCGAGCGTGAAGCCGTCGATGCATTCAACGACGGGTTGATCGATTTGTATCTGAAGAAATCCGCGCCGGACATGACCCGCAAGCTGACTGCTGCGCTTGCCGACGCAAAGGTGCGGCACTGCGCCGAACGAGGGCACATCGGCGTGCACGGCATTGGATCGGCGTATTGCGACGCCAGGGCGATCGCGGCGATGCGCACGATTGTCGAGCGCGAGCGCATCGTCGAGTATTACTGGCGTCCTGAACAAAATGTCGTTTTGATGTTCGATGCTCATGGCCAACCGAGCGTTTTTCTTGCGTGGGACGACGACGAATGGGCGTTCCAGTGCGACGTTCTGACCGATGAGGGCGGAGATGCCGATATGCGGCGCGAGATGGAGGCGCGCCGTGTGATGCCGCTGTTCTGGCCATTTCAGGCTTACCGCTCCGGAATGATGTCGATTCGATCGACCTCGCCGATCGCCATCCCCGGCTGGGATGGCGCTTTTTATGGCTGGAGCCCGGTGGATGCGCCGGTGCTCGACGTCGACACGTGGACGTTTGCCCGCTGGCGCGCAGCGCATGCCGGGCAACGGCGCTGATCGGGAGTTCGATCGCAGTGTTGCCGGTACGCACGTTGCCGCGACGCTCTGAGAGCGGTTGATAAGAGAAACGCGCCACACCGGCTCTGCGTCGTTGCAATCGCATCGGTTCAACGCGCTTTATTCGGTTTCGTCGACCAGGCATGCATCGGCGTGCTTGTCTCAGGCGCGCCGGAATTTGCCTGATGCCAGACGTGACGTAACACACTGCGGTTTTTTGCCGCTGGCGCTGCTCACATCGCACCCATAGCCGGTGCGGAGCGCCCCTCCTCCCCGGATCCCGTCAGACCCTTTCGAAGATTCGCGACATACGTATAGCCTCGCGGCGATTTTTGAAAATATAAATTTCATAAAAAGAAAAAATCGTGCGCATGGTACATTTTATTAATAAGTAACGGAACACATTCGATAAATTTTGTTTGCGTGTGAAAAAGATAAACTTGGCCATGTCGTTGGTTGTGAAAGTAAAATAGTAAAGGGAATTTAATTTCAATTTTGTTTGAATAATTTTCAAAATTGTACTGATAGCATCGCTTCGAAGGATTTTGGGTGATTGATTGGTAATTAACGGATTTATAATTGAAATGATTGTTGATGAATCGTCGGGGTAAATCGAATGAACGTGCTGGCGAGTTGATGCGTGCGATTCATTGCCTTTTTGCATCTTGTCCCTGGAGTGTCAAGACGTGCGAATGACGAGGCATGCTCGCGGTTGCGTCCGCTGATTTTCGGGTGCAAGTTATAGCTAAGAAGGCTGGTAGTGCAATGAAGACGCTAAAAATACCGGACGGTCCGAGAGATCGATGGCTGGGCGTGCCGCACATTTACGCAATGAGGCGGAATTTCCTGAAATTTTTCTCGAATTTACATCGACGCTACGGTGATGCCGTTCATCTACGAATACTGGGGCGTCGATATTTCAGTTTTTTTCATCCAGATCTGATCCGCGAAGTACTTGTCGACAACGACGATGCATTCATTCGCTGGAAAACCGGAATCCGCATTTTCACCAAGACCCACGGACATGGCGTATTGACGTCGGAAGGCGATGTATGGCGCCGCCAGCGGCGTTTTTTGCAGCCGGTGTTCTCTACGCGGGCGCTGGCTGAATTCGCGAAGCAGGTCGCCGGCGCGGCCGATACCGCGCTGGAAAAGCTGCCTGTCGACGTGCCGTTTCGCTATGGTGCCGCGATGGGCGAGCTGGCCGTCGACGTGATTCTCGGCAGCATGTTTCGCAATGCGGCGCAATTTTCCGGCGGTGATGTCGACCGCGCAGTGACGTCGCTTGCCGAAGCCGCGTATCGCGATATGTTCATGCCGGTTCAGTGGCCCGATTGGCTGCCGTTTCCGACCGAGCGCAGCCGGCATCTTGCGATGCTGCAACGGCTGATCGGTCAATGCATGGCCGACCGCAGGCACCATCCCGGCGGCTATCACGATTGGGTTTCGCTGTTGCTCGAAGGACAGGGCACGCAGGGCGGGCGGCCCGACGAACAGGAAATCTTCGATCAGGCGATCACGCTGTTCCTCACGCGTCACGAAACGACCGTCGCCACGCTCGAATGGATCGGCTGGGTGCTTGCGTCCCGCCCCGAACTCGCCGCGCGTGCGGTGGCCGAGGTTGATGCGGTGTTGGAAGGCCGTATGCCGGGCTACGACGACATCGCGAAACTGCCGATGCTCGGCCAGACGATTCGCGAAACGATGCGTCTTTATCCCGTCGCGCCCGCGCTCTTCATGCGCCAGGCGGTGCGCGACGTCGAAATCGGCGGCTGGGACGTGCCTAAAGGCTCGTTCGTCGCACTGCAAAACTTCGAGGTTCATCGGGATCCGCGCTGGCATCCCGATCCCAATCGATTCGACATCGATCGTTTCGCGCCCGAAAACACGAAGCGCATCGCCCGCGGCGCGTATTTCCCGTTCGGCATGGGGCCGAGAGCTTGCGTCGGGATGAACTTCGCGCTGATGGAACTCACGATTGTCTACGCGATGCTGCTGCAACGCTTCGAATTGCGGCTCGAGCATGCTCAGGCGGACCCCGGCTGGGCGTTCACGGTCGCGTTACGGCCCGAACAGCCGGTGGAAATCGTTCTCACGCGCCGCATCGACGCGCTCAATGTACCAAGGGTCTTCGCCTGCGCGGCGAACGATTCTTAGGACGACCAATGACCGACGGGCGTGATCGCTCCCGCCGGCGGAAACCAAAAGGATTATCAGATGCAACTGATCATCGATACTTTGTGCGCGAGATCCGCGGCGACGCCCGAACAAACGGCGTTCGAATTTCTGTCGACGACGGGTGCGCCGCTCTCGGCGCTGAGCTATCGCGCACTGGAGCGCGCGGCGGCGGGCGTGGCGGCAATGTTGCGCGCGCGCGGCGTGCCAGCGGGCGCGCGCGTGCTGTTGCTGTGTCAGCCGGGGCCGGATTACGTCGCTGCGTTCTTCGGTTGCCTGCATGCCGGCGCGGTCGCGGTGCCGCTTTACCCGCCGAGAAACCGTCTTCACGTCGCTCGGATCGTCAGCGTGCTGCATGACGCGGGCGCGAGCGTCGTATTGTCCAGCCGACAGAGCATCGAGCGGTGCGGCGCGTTCTTTGCCGAGCAAGGCGTATCCGAATCGATGCTCGTCGCCGTCGACGGCGATGCGCTTCGCGATGCCGAGCCAGGCACCCCGGCCGCGCAGCGCGCCGACGCGCTCGCGTTCCTGCAGTACACGTCCGGTACGACAGGCGATCCGAAAGGCGTGATGATCTCGAACGGCAATCTCGCCCATCATCTTGAGATGCTCAACGCGTGGCTGGGCGGCGAGCCCGGCGGCACAATGGTGAGCTGGCTGCCACCGTATCACGACATGGGGCTCATCAGCGGCCTGCTCGCGCCGGTGGCGGGCGGCTATCCGTGCGTGCTGATGCCGCCCGAATCGTTCGCGCAGAATCCGTTCGTGTGGCTCGATGCGGTGAGCCGCCATCGCGCGACGATCAGCGGCGGCCCGAACTTCGCATACGGGATGTGCTGCAAGCGCTTGACCGACGAGCAAATCGCGACGCTCGACCTGAGCCGCTGGCGGCTCGCGTTCAACGGCGCGGAGCCTGTGCGGCAAAAGACGATCGACGCGTTCGCTCAGCGTTTCGCGGCCGCGGGCTTCGAGCCTTTGGCGATGGCGCCGTGCTACGGGCTGGCCGAGGCCACGCTGCTGGTCGCCGGGCATGAGCCGAACACATTGGCGCATGGGCTGGACGTCGATCGGCAAATTCTGCAGGATGAACGCCGCGCGGCGCCCGCGCGTGACGCATCGCCGATGGCGCGCGACGACGCGGCGCGCTGGCGCTCGATTGCATGCATCGGCCGCGTAACGGGCGGCCAGCACGTGTTGATCGTCGATCCGGAGTCGGGCGAGCCTTGCGCGGACGGCCGGGTCGGCGAGATCTGCGTCGCCGGACCGAGCGTCGCGCAGGGCTACTGGCGGCGTCCCGGGCTGAGCGAGGCGGTGTTCCGCACAGTGCGCGACGGCGTTGCCGGCCGCGCCTACATGCGCTCGGGCGATCTCGGCTTTCTGCTGGACGGCGAACTGTACGTGACGGGGCGTCTGAAGGACATGATCGTGATCTCGGGACGGAACTACTACTCGGAAGATCTCGAGCAGACGGTCACGGCGACCCAGGAGAAGGTGGTTCCGAACGGCTGCGCGGCGTTCGTCGCGGACCACGACGAGCGCGAGAACCTCGTCATCGTCGCCGAGATCGAGCGTGTCGAGCGTCACGGCAATCTGAACGATGTCGTGACGGACATCCAAAAAGAAATCTGGCTCAAACACGAAGTCAATCCGCATTCGGTATTCCTCGTCTCGCCGGGGCAATTGCCGAAGACGTCGAGCGGCAAGGTGCGCCGCAAGGCGTGCCGTCGGGCGCTCGAAGCGGGCGAACTCAAGGTGCTCGCCTACTGGAACGGCGCGGGCTGACGCCCGGCGCCGCACGCGCTTTCCCACACGGGCCTTCCTTTTCGCGATTTCGTTTGACTTTGCGCGCCGCCGCGCTCCGGGGCTTACGGCGCGCGGCTGTCGCTGCGTCGTCGCGCAACACCTCTTCCGGACTACTGGTGGACATCATGAACAAGCCGACTCTTCTTCCCGCGATCGACACGATCGATGCAGCGCGGGCGGCCGATCGCGCGCGGCGTGACATCGCGGTCATCGGCCTCGCGGGACGCTACCCGATGGCCGAGCATCTCGACGCCTTTTGGCGCAATCTGGTCGACGGACGCGACTGCGTGTCGCCGCTGCCGCCCGGCCGCTGGTTGGCGGACCACCCGCAACTGAGCGGTTTCGGCGATGTCTGGGGCGGGTTTCTCGACGACGTCGACAGCTTCGATGCGCTGTTCTTCGGCATTACGCCGCGCGAAGCGGCGAAGCTCGACCCGCAGGAGCGCCTGTTCCTGCAATGCGCGTATGCGGCGATCGAGGACGCCGGATACACCTGCGCGACGCTCGGACTGGGCGAGCCCGGCGGCGCGCACGAGCATAACCGTGTCGGCGTGTTCGCCGGCGCGATGTATCAGGAATATCAGCTCTATGGCGTGGAGGCGTCCTTCGCGAGCGAGCCGACGGCCGCGACCGGCATCGCCGCGTCGATCGCGAACCGGGTCAGCTACTTCGGCGGTTTCCAAGGGCCGAGCCTCACGCTCGACACGATGTGCTCGTCGTCGATCACGGCGATCCATCTCGCGTGCCGCAGCCTGATGTTCGACGAATGCGAGGCGGCGCTCGCGGGCGGCGTCAACGTGTCGATCCACCCGAACAAATATCGGCTGCTAAAGGAGAACAAATTTCTCGCCGCGACCGGCCGCTGCCGCAGCTTCGCGGCGGACGGCGACGGTTACGTGCCGGGCGAGGGTGTCGGCATCGTCGTGCTGAAGCGGCTCGACAAGGCGCTGCGCGACGGCGACCGGATTCACGCGGTGATCAAGGCGAGCGCGATCAATCACGGCGGGCACTCGAAGGGCTATTACGTGCCGAATGCGCGGCAGCAGGCGGCACTGATTCACGAAGCGATCGAGCTGGCGGGCGTGGACCCGCGCCACATCCAATACGTCGAGGCGCACGGCACGGGCACGCCTGTCGGCGATCCGGTCGAACTGCAAGGGCTGACCGACGCGTTTTCCGCGTATACGTCCGATAAGCAGTTCTGCGCGCTCGGCTCGGTGAAATCGAACATCGGGCATTCGGAAAGCGCGGCGGGCATCGCCGCGCTGACGAAAGTGATCCTCCAAATGAAAAACGGCATGCTCGTGCCGTCGCTGCATGCGCAGCAGATCAACCCGGCGCTCGATTTCGCCGCGTCGCCGTTCTACTTGCAGCGCTCGCTCGCGCAATGGCCGCGCGCCGTCGACGCGGCGGGCAGGGAATTGCCGCGGCTCGCGAGTCTGTCATCCTACGGCGCGGGCGGCTCCAATGCGCACCTGATCGTTGCCGAGCATGTGCCGCAAACGGCGCATGCGGCATTCCGGACAGCGGCGGCGCTGCCGCCGATTATCGTGTTGTCCGCGCCGAATCCGGCCGCGTTGCGCGCGCGAGCGCAGCAGTTGCTGACGTTTTTGCGCGAAGGGCGCGCGGCCGGCGACGGCGCGCTGCACGATTGCGCCTACACGTTGCAGGTCGGGCGCGACGCGTTTTTGCATCGTGTCGCGTTTGTCGCGCATGACGTTGCACATGCGCAGTCCTGTCTTGACGCATACGTCGCCGGGGACGCGCTGCCGCAGCATGTGCATGCCGGCAAAGCCCGTGCGGAAACGGCTGCGGTGCCCGCCGCCGAGCGGGATGCGCAGCGGATCGCGCGCGCGTGGGTTGACGGTGCGCAGGTCGACTGGGCCGATTTGCATCGCGACGCGCGGCCGCGCCGGATCAGCTTGCCGACTTATCCGTTTGCAAGCGGCAAGATCTGGATGAAGACGGATACGCGTTTGCCGGCCGCCGGGCTTGCACCATCGTCGAGCGAGGCGCGTGACGACGGTCATCCGCTGCTGCATCGGCGCGAGCAGGCCGGCGACGCGTTTGCCTCGCATTTCAGCGTCAGCGAGCCGTTTCTTGCGGATCATCAGGTCGACGGTCGGCCGATGTTGCCCGCCGTCGCCTATCTGGAAATGGCGCGCGCGGCGTTCGCCGCGCGAATGAACGTCGGGCCGGCCGCGCGCGTCGCCGACGTGACGTGGATGCGCCCCGCGCGCGCCGACGGTGCGGCGCTCGCGATGCGCATCGCATTTTCCGCGCAACACGGCGAACGCGGTGCATTCGTCGTCGAACGCATCGGCGACGGCACGCCGTCCGTTTGTGCGACGGGCCGTGTCGACGCGTTGACGCAAGCGGCACCCGAGCGCATCGACGTGAACGCATTCATCGTGCGCCATTGCGACAAAACCTACGACGCCGATGCCTGCTACCGCCGCTTCGCCGCCGTGGGCCTGCAATACGGCCCCGCGCACCAGATCATCGCCGGGCTGCATGCAGGGCCGCGACACGTCGTCGCGCGCTTGTCGCGGCCGCAGACGGACGACAACTACTGGCTGCATCCGTCGATCGGCGACGGCGCGCTGCAGTCGATCATCGGTTTTTATCTCGACGATGCGCGCGACTGGGTGCCAGTGCCTTTCTCGCTCGCGCGCGCCGATCTGCATCGGCGTTGCGGCACCGATATGTGGTGCATCGCGTCGCGCGCGGAAGGCGACGATACGTTCGACATCGCGCTGCTCGACGCGCAAGGCGAGCTGTGCGCGCGCTTCGATACGTTGAAGATCCGGAATTTCGCGCGGGTGCGCGCGGCCGATGCGCCGTCCGGCGCCGCCGACGGCACCGCCGTTCGCGGCGAGCTTAACGTGCCGCTCGCAATGCGCTGGGTGCGCGCCGCATGGCAACCGCAGACGGGCGCGCGTCCGGCCCTCGTCTGGCAGATCGGCGGCGACGACGCGGCGGATCGCGAGCTGGCGCAATACGGAGCGCGTCGGGTGCGCGCCGGGCACGACGCGCTCGGCAGCATCGACGCATGCGCGGCACTGCTCGAGCGCGAAGGGCCTGTCGACGAGATCGTATGGATTGCGCCGTCCGCAGGCGCAAGCGAGGACATCGCACGGATGCAGCAGCACGGCGTAGGCGTGCTGTTCCGGCTCGCGAAGGCGTTGATCGCACAGGGTTATCTCACCAAGCCGCTCGCGTTCACGATCGTCACCCATGGCGCGCAGGCGGTGCTCGATGACGAGCCGCTCGAGCCGACGCATGCGTCGGTGCATGGTTTCGTCGGCGTGCTCGCGAAGGAGATGCGCGCGTGGCGGTTCCGTCTCGTCGATCTCGATCTCTCCGAGCCGCGGCCGATGCACGAGATTCTATCGATGCCGTTCGATCGGGACGGCGAGGCGTGGAGCCGGCGCGCGGGGACGTGGTATCGGCAGCAGCTTCTGCCATGTTGCGAGACGCTGCGTGACGAAGCGCCGTCGAACGCGCCGGTGTTTCGCCAACGCGGCGTGTACGTGATCGTCGGTGGGGCGGGCGGCATCGGCAAGGTGTTGAGCCGCTATCTGATCGACCGTTACGACGCGCAGGTGGTGTGGCTGGGCCGGCGCGGCCTCGCGCAGGGTGTCGAAGCGGATCTCGCCGGGTTCGCGGCCGCGCGCCGCCAGCCCGCCTATTGGCAGGTCGACGCGACCGACGCGCACGCGCTCGCTCGCGTTCGCGACGAGATCGTCGCGCGCTTCGGCGCGGTGCATGGCGTGATCAATTCGGCCATCGTGCTGCGCGACCAGGGCATCATGACGATGGACGAGGCGCAGTTCTCGCAGGTGCTCGACGTGAAGGTGGCGACGAGCGTCAACGTGGCGAGCGCGTTCGGCGGCGATGCACTCGATTTCATGCTGTTTTTCTCGTCGCTTGCCGGTTATCTGAAGATGCCGGGGCAGAGCAACTACGCGGCCGGTTCGGTGTTCCAGGATACGGTCGCGCACTATCTGGGCCGCGCCGGCCGGTTCCCGGTCAAGGTGATGAACTGGGGCTATTGGAGCGAGTTCGGCGCGGGTGCTTCCGAACATTACCGCAGGCGCATGGCGGCGATCGGCGTGGCGTCGGTGCGGATCGCGGACAGCATGGCGGCGCTCGAGCAGCTGCTGCGCGGCTCGCTGCCGCAGATGGGTTTTATCCGGATGTTCGAGCTGGCGCGTGTCGCGATCATTCCGTCGGCACGGCTCGATGAGGCCGTCGAAATCGTGGACGGGCGCGCGCATTCGCGCCGTGACGTCGCGCGTGTGCTGGACGACGCGCAGCGGCAACTCGCGGCGCTGCGCGTCGACGATGGCGGCGTTGCGCGCGCGTTTGGCGAGCGTGGCGTCGCGCTTGCCGCCGTGCAGAACGCGTCGCACGCGCGGGCGCCGCTGCCGGCCGCCGCCGCGCCGTTGGCGAACGCGTCCCCGCCGGCGCGCGGCCCGGCTTCAACCGCGTCTGGCGGCGGCGAGCGTCGCGGCGCCGCGCTCGCGTATATGAAGGCGCTCGTGAGCCGCGCGCTCGAGGTGCCGCTCGACGCGCTGGACGAGAGCACGCCGCTCGTGCGCTATGGCGTCGATTCGATTTCCGCCGTTCACGTCACGAGCGCGCTGAACGAACGGTTCGGCGACGTCGACAGCACGCTGCTGTTCGACCTGCAAACGATCGAGGATCTCGCCGATCATTTTCTTACGACGCATCCGGATGCGTTCCCCGCGCATGAGGCGGCCGAACCCGCGGCGCAATCCGCCGACCCGGCGGCGCTCTCTGCCGTGGACGCCTTCGCGGTACGAAGCAACGAAATTGGCCCGCATGCGCATGTCACCGGTCACGTAGCGGACGCGCCGCGCGCCGCGATGATCGCCTACATGAAGACGCTGGTGGCGAACGCGCTCGAAGTGCCGTTCGACGCGCTGGACGAAAGCACGCCGCTCGTGCACTACGGTGTCGATTCGATTTCCGGCGTTCACATCACGAATGCGCTCGGCGCGGTGTTCGACGGCGTCGACAGCACGCTGTTGTTCGATCTGCAAACCATCGAGGAATTGGCGGATCACTTCCTCGAGCGCGACGCGGCGCGTTGCGCGGTGCTATGCGCCGGCGCCCAGGCCGGTAGCGAAACTGAAGCTCGACGCGATGCGAGGTCCGGGCCGCCGGAAGCTGTGGCCGTCGGCGGCGATTCATCGCCGCCGCTGCTGCCGACGGCAACCCCGGCGCCTTCCCGCCAGGACGCGGCGCCGCCGCTCCTCGCACTCGAGCGCGACGACGACATCGCGATCGTCGGCATGTCCGGGCGTTATCCGGAGGCCTCGGATCTGCGCGCCTTCTGGGCGAATCTGCGCGACGGCGTGCATTGCATTCGCGAGATTCCCGCTAGCCGCTGGGATTGGCGCGCACTACATACGGACGATCCGGAGACAGTCGGCCGTTCCTATTCGCGCTGGGGCGGCTTTATCGACGGGCACGACGAATTCGATCCCGACTTTTTCCATATCGCGCCCGCCGAAGCCGAGCTGATCGACCCGCAGGAACGTCTGTTCCTGCAATACGCGTATGCATGCATCGAGGATGCGGGCCATACGCCCGAGAGCCTCAACGCGGCGGGCGAGGTGGGCGTGTTCGCGGGCGCGATGAACAGCGACTATCCGCTCGCGCCGCGCGCGTGGTCGATCGCGAATCGCGTGTCTTATGTGTTCGACTTCCAAGGGCCGAGCATGACGATCGACACGGCGTGCTCGTCGTCGCTGACGGCGCTGCATCTCGCGACGGAGGCGTTGCACGCCGGCACGTGCGCGAGCGCGCTCGTCGGCGGCGTCAATCTGATTACCGATCCGGCGCATCTGGCCAGCCTGTCGTACATGCAGATGCTGTCGCGCGGCGATGCATGCCGCGCGTTCGGTGACGGCGCGGACGGCTTCGTCGCCAGCGAGGGCGTCGGCGTCGTGCTTCTGAAGCCGCTGCGCGCGGCCAAGCGCGACGGCGATCACGTCTACGGCGTCGTCAAGGGGACGATGGTCGCCGCCGGCGGGCGCACGTCGGGGTATACGGTGCCGAGCCCGCGCGCGCAGAGCGCGGTGATCGAGCGCGCGCTGGCGCGCGCGGGCGTCGACGCGGACAGCATCAGCTACGTCGAGGCGCATGGCACCGGCACCGCGCTGGGCGATCCGATCGAGGTCAAGGGGCTCACCGGTATCTACGGCGGCGTGCGGCGGGACGGTTCGACCTGCGCGCTCGGCTCCGTGAAATCGAACATCGGCCATGCCGAGAGCGCGGCGGGTCTCGCCGGACTGACCAAGATTCTGCTGCAAATGAAGCATGGAACGCTCGTGCCGACGCTGCACGCGCAGCCGGTCAATCCGCGCATCGACTTCGCGCGCACGCCGTTTCGCCTGCCGCTGAACGCGCAGCCGTGGGCGCGGCCGACCGTCGAGCGTGACGGCCGCGCATGGACGCTGCCGAGGATCGCGGGGCTGTCGTCGTTCGGCGCGGGCGGCGCGAACGCGCACGCCGTCATCGCGGAGGCGAATTTGCCGGACGACGCGTCATTGGCGGCGCCCGGTCCTCAGGCGATCGTATTGTCCGCGCAGAGCCGCGAGCAGGTGCGCGAGCGCGCGAGCGCGCTGCTCGCGCAAATTCGCGACGAGGCGCTCGGTGACGACAGGCTGCATGCGATCGCGTTCACGCTGCAAGTCGGCCGGGAGATGCGCGATGTGAGGCTCGGCTTCGTCGTCGACTCGATCGGCGCGCTGGCCACATGGCTCGCGCGCATCGTCGACACCGATTGGGCGACGCTCGATGGGCTCGCGTTCGGCAGCGGGCGGCCGCGCGATCGCGCGTCGACGCAAGCGCGCGTCGTCGCGCCCGGCGATGCGCGCTCGCTGAATGGGCTCGTCGCCGACTGGGCGGCCGGGGAGCGCGTCGACTGGAACGCATGGCATATCCGCCAGCCGCGCCGGATCAGCTTGCCGACCTATCCGTTCAAGCGGGAACGCTATTGGCTCGCGCCGAGCCACGATATCCGCCGCTTGACGGCGCAGGCGCTGGCGCAGGCCGATGGGCCGCGCGATCGCGTCGCGCCGCCGCAGGCAAGCCTGCCGTGCGCCGCGCCGCCGGCCGATGCCGCGCCGGTGTACCTGTACCGGGAAACCTGGCGGCCGCAAGCGCCCGGCGCCGCGTTAGCCGACGCCGCGCGGCGCGTGCTGTGCATCGTCGATACGTCCGCGGCGGCGGATGCGCTGGCGCCCGTCGTCGCGCAAGGGCATCCCGGCGCCGACGTGCTGTTCATCGTCTGCGCGGATGCCGCCGCCGCAAGCCCGGACCGGATCGCGCTGCGCGGCGAGGCCGCCGGCGATTACCGCGACGCATTCGCCGCGGTGCGCGAGCGCTGGCCGGCCGTCGACGTCTGCTATCACGCGCTCGCCGCGTGCGATGTCTACTACTGCGAACGCGATCACGCGCTGCTGTACACGATCCAGGGGATGATCGCGGCCGGCCTGCCCGTTGCGCGTTTGCTGCTGCTCGCGCGCTGCAAGCAGACGCGTCTGCAACCCCAGGTGGACAGTTGGATCGGCCTCTGCCGGTCGCTGCCGATGGTGTTGCCGCAAACCGATGCGGCGCTGCTTGCGTGTCACGATACGGCGGCGTCGGGCGGGGCGCCGTTTGCCGACTGGTTCGCGCGACGCGCGATCGCCGAGGCGCGCGCGCAGAAGATGCAAAGCGTGCTGTACCGGGATGGCGTGCGTCATGTCGCCGACGTCGAGCCGCTCGCGCTGCCCGATGCGCCGTCCGGGCCGCATGCGGGGCGCGCCGGACAGACCTGGCTCGTCACGGGCGGCATGGGTGCGCTCGCCACGCTGCTGTGGCATCACTTGCATGCACAGGGCGCGAACGTCGTGCTGACCGGCCGCTCCGCGCTGGACGCGGAACAGAATCGCAAGCTCGATGCTTGCGATCGCGGTGAAGGGCGCGTGCTGTATGTGCAGGCGGACGCAGGCGACGAAGTGGCGATGCGGGCCGCCATCCAATTGGCGAAGACGCGGTTCGGCCGGATCGACGGCGTGATTCACGCGGCCGGCATCGCGCCGACAACGACGATCGAATCGATCGATTTCGACGACTACCGGCGCGTGCTCGCGCCGAAGGTCCACGGCGCGCGCGTGCTGACGCGGCTTGCCGAGCGCGAAGGCTGGCGCTGGCTCGTGCAGTTTTCGTCGTCGTCCGCCGTGCTCGGCGATTTCGGCTCGTGCAGCTACGCGGTCGCCAACCGCTTCCAGACCGCGCATGCGCTCGCGCAGCCGGACGGTCCCACCCGGCATATCGCGATCAATTGGCCGCTGTGGCGCGACGGTTCGATGGGGCTGGGCGGCGAACGTCGCGAGCGGGTCTATCTCGCGAGCAGCGGCCAGGATTATCTTGAGACGCACGCGGGGCTGGCATGTTTCGAGCGCATCCTCGCCGCGTCGCCGCGCCAGGCGATCGTGCTCGTCGGCGACGGCAATCCGTTGCGCCGCCGCGCGGGCATGCTGAACGAAGCGGCAGCGTTGACCGAAGCGGCCGCGGCTGGAGCGGATGCGCCGCCCGCGTCGCCGGTACCAGCTACCGCGATGAACGCCGACGAGGCGACGCTGCGCGCGATTGTCCTCGACGCCATCGAAACCCAACTCAAGTTGCCCGCCGAGCGCGTGCGCACCGGGCTCAACTGGGTCGAACTCGGTTTCGACTCCATCCGCCTCGCGGCGCTCGGCAAGCGGCTGGGCGAAACGCTCGGGGTGCGCGTGACGCCCGCGACGTTCTTCGCCAACCCGAGCGTCGACGATCTCATTGGCCATCTCGCGCAGGCATGCGTCTCGGCCCGCTCGGCGCAGCCGCCGGGGGCGGCAGCCGCCGAGCGGGCGCATCCCGATGCACGCCGCGATGCGCCGGCGCCGGCGGATGCGACGCCGGATTCGCCGGTGCGCGATGACGCATCCGCGATGCCGGATGTGGCGCCGGATGTGGCGGCACGCGACGCTCCCCGCGCCGCGCCGCGCTACGAGCCGATCGCGGTGATCGGCATGAGCGGCCGCTTTCCGGGGGCCGAATCGATCGATGCGCTGTGGCGCAACTGGGCGGACGGCGTGTCGGGGATTCGCGCCGCCTCGACGCTCGAAGGCCCGCGTGCGTCGAGCCTGGGTGTCGCCGCGCGCGAGCGGCTGTATGGCGGCTTTCTCGACGACGTCGAGATGTTCGATCCGCTGTTCTTCGAGCTGTCGCCGAACGAGGCGGCTGAGATCGATCCGCAGCAGCGCCTGTTCCTGCAAACGGCCTGGCACGCGTTCGAGGATGCGGGCTATGTCGGGGATGCGATCCGGGGCAGCGATTGCGGCGTGTTCGTCGGCGCGGAAGAAAGCTTGTATGGCGAGCAGCTCGCGCGCCGGGAATACATCACCGCGAACCGCAATGCGACGCTGCCGGCGCGGATCGCCTATGCGCTCGATCTGAAAGGGCCGAATTGCAGCGTCACCGCATCGTGTTCGTCGGGCCTCGTCGCGGTGCATCAGGCGTGCCGCGCGCTGCAGAGCGGCGAATGCTCGGTCGCGCTGGCGGGCGCAGTCAGCGTGATGGCGTCCGCGCGCGAACTCGGCAGCCTCGCCGCTGCGATCGCGCTTGCGGCCGAGCCCGCATGCCGCGTGTTCGATGATCGCGCGACGGGCCTCGTGCCGGCCGAGGCCGTCGCGGCGGTCGTGCTCAAGCCGCTGTCGCGCGCGCTGGCCGACGGCGACCGCGTCCACGGCGTGATTCGCGGCACCGCGATCAATTACGACGGCCGGACCAACGGCATGCTCGCGCCGAATCCGGCGAGCCAGGTGCGGCTTTTCCGCGCCACGCTCGATATGGCCGGACTGGCCGCCGAGCACGTCGGGGTGGTGCTCGCGCACAGCATCGGCATGCGGCTGGGCGATTCCGTCGAGATCGACGCGTTGCAACAGGTGTTCCGCGCGCCGTGCGCATTGACGTCGACCAAGCCGGTGCTTGGCCATAGCTTCGCGGCGTCCGGCGTCGTCGATCTGCTCGCGCTGATGACGGCGTTGCGCCATCGCAGCGTGCCGGCGTTGCACGGCTTCGAGACGGCGAACGAATACGTCGATTTCTCGGCGCCGGGCGTTGTCGCACCCGTGCGGCGCCGGCAAGCATGGGACGCGCCGGCGGGCAGCGCGCGCTACGGTTTCGTCAGCACGACCGGCATCAACGGTGCGAACGCGTGCGCGATCGTCGAGGAGGCGCCGCCGCGACCGGCTGCTGCGGCGGCGCGTGCGGGCCGCGCGCATCTCGTCGTGTTGTCCGCACCCGACGCGGCGCGGCTCGCGCAGCTCGAAGCCGCGCTGCGGCAAACCCTCGACGCCCCCGAGCCGCCGCGGATCGAGGACATCGCGTTCACGCTGCTCGCCGGCCGCGCGCAGCTCGAATCGCGCGTCGCGTGGGTGGTGACGTCGCGCGACGAACTGCGCGCGGCACTCGATGCATCGGCCGCCGGTGCGGCCAACGGCTATCGCGGCGACCACCCGGTGCTCGATCCGCGCAGGCGCATCGCGTGGCCCGCTCAGCCGACGGCCGATGCGCTGCGCGAGGTCGCGGCGGCCTGGGCCGCGGGCGCGCAGCTCGACGGCGGCCGCCCGGACGTGGGGCGCCGCATCACGCTGCCGACGACCCCGTTCGCGCGCATCTCATGCTGGGCCGCACGCGATCCGGCGGCCGCCGATGGAGCCGATGGCGGCGCGCCCGCTTCGGCACCGATTGCGCCGGAAGCGGCGACGCCACCGCTATCGTCGTCGCTCCCAACCGCCACGCCGTCACCGGCGGCCGATCCGGCGGACGCGCAAACCGTCCGCGCGTTCCTGCGCGGGTTCGTCGAACGCCAGCTCGGCTTCGCGCCGTCGCAGATTCTCGACGATAAGCCACTGCGCCAGTACGGCATGGATTCCGTGCTCGCGCTCAAGCTGGGTCACGCGCTCGAGAGCCGTTTTCGGGTGAAGCTGACGCCGCGAACCTTCCATGAGAACCCGTCGATCGCGGCGCTCGTCCGGCACATCGGCATGTACGCCGGCGCCGCCACGCGCGCGGCGCACGAAGCCGGCGCGTTCGCGCGATTCCGGGACGAGCGCGTGCTCGACATGCTCGATCGAATTGCCGGTCTCGATCCATCGCTCGCCGAAGTCAGGGAGTTGCTGAAATGAATGCTGTCGATACCCATGCGCAACTCGCCGCCGCTTACCGGGCCGGCGAGATTTCCACCGACGAACTGAAGCGCGCGCTGCTCGCGTTTGCGCCGATTCCGCTGTCGGTCGGGCAGAAGGGCCTGTGGGCCTTGCACAAGACTTGGCCCGACATCGGCGCTTACGTGATTCCGCTCGCGTTTCGCTGCGAACGGCCGCTCGACGTCGCCGCATTGGAGCGTGCCTATCGGCACACGCTCGCGTCGCATCCGCTATTGACGACCCGGCTCGTCGACGTGCAAGGCGAGCCGGCGCTGCAACCCCGCTCGCCCGAGGGCTTCGGCCTGCGCGTGCACGACGCGGGCGCCGCCGGCGGCGGCGAGATGGTCGAGCGCCTGCGCGCGTCGGCCAAACGGCCGCTGCCGCTCGAAGGCGATGCGCTGATCGACGCCGAGATCCATCGCGCCGGCGACGCGTGCTGGTATGCGTTGATCCGCGTTCATCACATCGTGTTCGACGGCACCTCCGCCGTGCTGTTTCTGAACGACCTGTTCGATGCGTATCTGAACCTGTTGCGTGGCGCGCCGCCTCGCGCGGCGGCGGCCGCCGCGACGTTTCGCGAGTTCGTCGATTGGCAGCGCGCGATGCTCGACGCTCCGCAAGGCGAGCGCCATCTCGACCATTGGCGCGACGCGCTCGATGGTGCGCCCGCGCCGCTCGCGCTGCCGACGGACCAGCCGCGCGGCGAGCAGGCATCGTTCGACGGCCGCAGCCTGCGGGCAGCCGTGCCGCCCGCGCTGCATGCGCGCGTCGCCGCGTTCTGCGACGCGCACGACGTGTCACGGGCGGTGCTGTATCTCGGCGTGTTCAACGGCCTGCTGAGCCGATACGCGCAGCGCGCGGACATCGTCGTCGGCATGCCGGCGCTCGGCCGGCCCGAGGCGCGTTTCGAAGCCTGCGTCGGCTACTTTGTCAACATGCTGCCGATCCGCAGCCGGAACGTGCAGGACGTCCCGGCGCTCGATTACCTGCGCGATCTGCGCGAGACGCTGTTCGACGCGCTCGAACACGCGGACTACCCGTTTCCGGCGCTGCTGAAGGCCCTGAAGGTGCCGCGCGACGGGCGCCAGCGGCCGCTCTTCGATGTCGCGTTCGCGTATCAGAATTTTGCGCACGGCCATTGGCTTGAGCAGATCGAGCGCGATTACGCGGCGCCGCTCGGCGTCCGGATGATCGACGACATCCGGCAGGAGGGCGAATACGAGCTGGAACTCGAGGTGATCGAACGCGCGGGCGGCGCGACGCTCAATCTGAAATACGCGGGCGAGCTTTACGATCGCACGCGCGCCGAGCGGATCGTCGCGCATTTTCTGCATCTGCTCGACGGCGTGCTCGCGCATCCGGCCCGGCCGCTCGCCGATCACGACATCCTGACCGACGGCGAGCGCGCGCTGATCGAGCGCTGCAACGCGACGGCTCGGCCGATACCGCGCATCGCGCATTTCGTCGAATGGATCGCCAAGCAGGCGGCGCACGCGCCGCAGAAGATCGCGGTTCGCCATGGCGACGTCACGCTGGACTACGCGACACTGATGCGCGACGCGACGGCGCTCGGCAATTACCTGCGCGCGCGCGGCATCGGCCCCGGCGCGAAGGTTGCGATCTGCGTCGAACGCTCGCCGGATCTGCTGCGCGCGACGCTCGGCGTCGCGCTGAGCGGTGCCGCTTACGTGCCGCTCGATCCGCGCTACCCGGCGCAGCGTCAGCGCTACATGCTCGACGATAGCGGCGCGTCGCTGCTGCTCACGCAGGCGGCGATCGAGCGCGACTGGACGCCCGGCTGCCCGACGCTTTTCGTCGATCGCGAGCGCGAACGGATCGCCGCTTATGCGGACAGCGTCGTGCCGGAACGGACCGCGCTCGACGACGACGCGCTGGCGTACCTGATCTATACGTCCGGCTCGACGGGCAAGCCCAAGGGCGTGATGGTCACGCATCGCGCGCTGAACAACTTCCTGGGCGCGATGGGCGAGTTGCTCGACGTCCAAGCGGGCGACACGATGCTTGCGCTGACGACCTTCAGCTTCGATATCGCCGCGCTCGAACTGTTTCTGCCGCTCGTGCGCGGCGCCGAGTGCGTGCTGTGCGATACGGACGTCGCGGCCGATGCCGAGCGGCTGAAGACGTTCGTCGAGACGGTGCGGCCGAGCGCGATGCAGGCAACACCGACGACTTGGCAGATGCTGTTCCAGGTCGGCTGGCATCCGTCGCCCGCATTGAAGGTGCTATGCGGCGGCGAGGCGCTGCCGCCCGCGCTGCTCGCGCGCTTCGCCGCATCCGGCGCGCGCTGCTGGAACCTGTACGGGCCGACCGAAACGACCATCTGGTCGAGCGCGAAGCGGCTCGACGGCGCGTCCCGCGTGACGATCGGCGCGCCGATCGCGAACACGCGTCTTTACGTGTTGAACGCGCACCGCCGGATGCAGCCGCCCGGCGCGCCCGGTGAACTCGCGATCGCGGGCGCGGGGCTCGCGGCGGGCTATCACCGGCTGCCCGCGCAGACCGCCGAGAAGTTCGTCGACGATCCGTTCCATCCGGGCGAGCGGATGTTTCTGACGGGCGATCTCGCCGTGCGCGACGGCGACGGCGACGTGCGCTGCCTGGGCCGCCGCGATCATCAGATCAAGCTGCGCGGCCACCGGATCGACGTCGAGGAGATCGAGGCTTGCCTGATCCGGCAGGGCACGCTCGATGCGGCGGCCGTCGTGCTGCACGAGGCGCCGTCGCGGCCGCCGTGCCTTGTCGCGTATGTGGTGCCGCGCGCGGGCGATGTGTCGTCCGCGGCGCTCAAGGCCGAGCTTGGCTTGCATTTGCCCGCGTACATGGTGCCGCAGCGCATCGTGTTCGACACGCGATTGCCGACCACTGCCAACGGCAAGATCGATCGCCGCGCGCTGATCGAACGGCCGCTGCAGCCGACCGCCGACGATGCCGCGTCTGCGCCCGCGCGCGCCGGCGCAGAGGGCGGCGCGGGCGCGGCGCTCGTGCGGGCGGCTTGGGAGGCGGTGCTCGGCTATCCGATCGACGATGACGCGGCGGGTTTTTTCGATTTCGGCGGGGATTCGGTGAGCGCCGTGCAGGTCGCGCAGCGGCTTGGCGAGCGTATCGGACGCAAGATCGAAGTGACCTTGCTGTTCCGGCATCCGACGATCGCCCGCCTTGGCGCAGTGCTCGACGAAATGGGCGCGACCGCGTGTGCAACGCCATCGGAGCAAGCCGATGCCGACGGCGGCGCGGCCATGGCCGCCCGCGTAGCCGGCGACGCCCGGCCGAGCCCGGCCGCGCAAGCACCCGGTGCGCCGACGAGCGGCCACGCGCGCTCGCGCAGTGTCGCGGTGATCGGCATATCGTGCGAATTCGCCGAAAGCGCGGACGTCGACGCATTCTGGGCGAATCTCTGCAACGGCCGCGCATGCGTGACGCGCTGGAGCGACGCGGAACTCGAAGCGCTCGGCGTGCCGGAGGCCACGCGCCGGAATCCGCGTTTCGTGCCGGCGAAAGCGGTGATCGAGCACCGTGGCGCGTTCGATGCCGCGTTTTTCGGCTTGTCGCCGCGCGACGCCGGCTTCATGAGCCCGGCATTCCGGCACTTGCTGATGCATGCATGGCGTGCGTTCGAGGATGCGGGACAGGTGCCGTCCGACGCGCCGCGCACGGCGGTTTATATGTCGGCGGGACAGGGTGCATCCGGCGACACGGACGCCGCACGCGGCGCGTACTGGATCGAGGAGGCGGACGAATACGTGCGCTGGCTGATGGCGCAGGGCGGCAGCATTCCCACGATGATCTCGCACAAGCTCGGCTTGACGGGCCCGAGCGTGTTCGTGCAGTCCAATTGCTCGTCGTCGCTCGTCGCGCTCCAGGCGGGGCTCGAAAGCATCCGCAGCGGCGCCGCCGACTATGCGCTCGTCGGCGCGGCCAACGTGTTCGCCGCGCCGGTGGCGGGCTATCTGCACCAGCCGGGCCTCAATTTCTCGAGCAACGGCCAGTGCCGCGCGTTCGACGACGCAGCGGACGGTATGGTGGGCGGCGAGGGCGTCGCCGTGCTGCTGCTCAAGCGCGCCGAGCTCGCGCTCGCGGACGGCGACGCCGTCTACGCATGGCTCGATGAAGTGCAGGTCAACAACGACGGCGCGCTGAAGGCCGGTTTCTTCGCGCCGAGCGCGGCCGGCCAGGCGGAGGTCATCCGAGGCACGCTCGCGCGCGCGGGCGTCGCGCCCGCCGACGTCGGCTATGTGGAGACGCACGGCACCGGCACGGCGCTCGGCGACCCGATCGAGTTCGCGGCGCTCAGCGACGCGTTCGGCACGGACACAGGCACGCTCGCGTGCGACGGCGAGCGTTGCGGCCTCGGTTCGGTCAAAAGCAACATCGGCCACACCGATACCGTGGCGGGGTTGGCAGGCGCGATCAAGGCGATCCTGAGCCTGCGCCACGGCATGATTCCGCCGACACTGCACGTCGACGCGCCCGCCAAACGGCTGGACCTCGAGCATTCGCCGTTCGCGCTTGTCGAGCGCGTGCGCGAGTGGCCGAGCCGCGACGGCAAGCCGCGCTATGCCGCGGTCAGCTCGTTCGGCGTCGGCGGCACCAATGCGCATGCGCTGTTCAGAAGCGCCGACGATGTGCGGTCAACGTCAACGTCAACGTCGCCGAGCGCCGCTACCGGCGCGCGCGCGGCATGCGTCGTGCTGTCGGCGAAGACGCGCGACAAGCTCGTCGCCGCCGCGCAGCAGATGCTCGCCTTCGCGCGGCGCTGCGGCCCGCTGCCGGGCTTTCGCGCGGCCGCGTACACGCTGCAGACCGGACGCGTCGCGTGGACGCATCGCTTGGCGATCGTCGCGCGCGATTGGGACGACGTGCGCCGTGCGCTGGCGTCGTTCGTCGCAGGCGATGCCGACGCGGCCGTCCACGTCGGCGATACGAAGCGCAGCGTGCCGCCCGTCGGCACGCTCGATGCGCACGACGATGCGCACGCGCTCGCCCGTCATTGGGCGGCGGGCGGCGAGGTCCGCTGGGCGCCCGGGCCGCTGCGGCCGCCGCGCGTTCATCTTCCGACTTATCCATTCATTACCGCAAGGGAACTCATCGACATGCCATTCACCGCACGCGATGCCGACACGGCGTCGAGCACGGCCGCTCCTGCATCGCGCGTCGCGCCGGTCGCGGCCGCGGCCCGCGCATCGGTTGCATCGAACACGTCGGTTGCGCCTATCGCGCGCGGCCGCGTGGTGGCCGCCGTGCCGTGCTGGGAGCGTTGCGCGGTCATGCCGGGCGGCACGCACGACGCGGGCTTGACGGTCGTGGTCTGCGCCGGGCGCGAGGTGCCGCTGCCGTTCATGCACGCGCGGCGCGTCGATCCGGGCCAACACGGTGACGCCGCTGCGCTGGAGCGGCTGGTGCGGGCACATCCGGACGTCGATCACTGGGTCTGGCTGCTGCCTGACGACGCGCCCGGCACGCCGGCCGAGATGGCCGCGCAGCAGCGTTGGGGCGTGCTCTGGGGCGCGGCGTTCCTGCGCGCGCTCGGCGGCGCGCATGGGTCGAAGCCGTTAAAGCTGACGGTGGTGACGCGGCGGGCCGTCGCGATTCTCGCGGGCGACCCTGTCACGGCGACGCACGCGGGCGTGCATGGCCTCGTCGGCACGGTCGTCAACGAGCATCCCCATTGGCGGGCGCGGATCGTCGATCTCGATGATGCTGACGGCGCTGACGAAGCGGCGGCGCGCGCGCTCGACGCGCTGCCGTTCGAGCGCGGCGGCCGGCCGTGGGCGCGCCGCCGCGGCGACTGGTTCCGCCCGGCGCTGCGTCCCGTCGACGATGCGCTCGTCGCGCGGGCGGCGCCGGGCGGCCGGGAGGGCGGTGTCTATGTGGTGGTAGGCGGCGCGGGCGCGATCGGCCAGGACTGGAGCGAGCACATGATGCGCGCGCATCGCGCGCAACTCGTGTGGATCGGCCGCCGCGCGCAGGATGACGCGATCACCGCCGCGATCCGCCGGCTCGAAGCGCTCGGCCCTGCGCCCGTCTATATCCAGGCCGATGCGGCCGATGCGCGTCAATTGGCGCGCGCCCGCGACGAAATCCGCGCGCGCTTTGCGCACGTGCGTGGCGTCGTGCATGCGGCGATGCTGCACGAGAACCAGCCGCTGCACCGGCAAAGCGCGGACGCGTTCGAGCGGAATCTATCGGCGAAGGTGACGGTCGCGTTGAATCTCGTCGACGCGTTCGATGTCGGCGCGCTCGATTTTCTGCTGTTCTTCTCGTCGGTCAACGAGTTCTATCTGAATCCGAACTGCGCGGCGTATGCGGCGGGCGGCACCTTCATTGCGTCGTTCGCGGATCAATTGAACCAGCGCGGCGCGGGGCGGGCGAAGGTGATCCACTGGGGGCATTGGGAGACGCCGCGGCTGCGCGACGACGCTCACGGCGCGCGGCGGCACTTGGCGCGCGCGGGATTCGGCACGCTCGATCCGGCCAGCGGCATGGCGTTGCTCGATATGCTGCTCACGCAGCCGTTCGAGCGGCTCGCGGCGTTCAGCATCGTCCATGCGGGCGGCGCTGCGCCGCTGCACTTCAGCGACATGGCGCTGCACGCGAAGGCGCCGGCGGCCGTGCCGGCGCACGACGCGCCGCAGCCGGCCGGGCTGACGCAGGCCCAGGACATGATCGATGTGATTTACGGCCGGGTGGACGACATCGCGCCGCTGCTTTGCGCGCTGCTGTGGCGGCAGATCGCCGCGTTCGCCGCAGAGGCCGGCTTGGCGGCAGACGGCCGGCGCGGCCGCTATTCTCTCGACGCGTTGCGCGCGGCGCTGGGCCGCGGCAACTATCTCGCGCGCTGGGTGGATGCGAGCATCAGGATTCTCGCCGATCGCGACGACGTGATGATCGAAGGCGACGCGCTGATCGTGTCGGCGGACGTCGAGGCACGCGCGGCGAATGGCGGGCCGCGCTGGGAAGCCACCCGGGCCGGGATGGCGGGCGATCCGTTCATGACGTCCGTGACGCGCTTCATCGACGTTGCGCTGCAAGCGACGCCCGATGTGCTCGCCGGCCGCAAGAAGGCAACCGACGTGTTTTTCTCGGCCAGCTCGATGGCGCTCGTCGAATCGATCTATAAGGAAAATCCCGTCGTTCATTATTACGGCACGGTTGTCGCCGCACTCGTCGCGGCGAGAATCGAGGCGATCGTCGCCGCGAACCCCGCCGCGCGGGTCCGGCTGCTGGAAGTCGGCGCGGGAACCGGAAGCTGTAGCGAGCATGTGCTGCGCGCGCTCAAGCCGTTCGCCGCGCATGTCGACGAATACTGCTTCACTGACCTGTCGCAACTGTTTTTGCAGCGCGCCGAGCGGCGCTATCGCGGCGAGCATCCGTATCTGACGACCAAGATTCTCGACCTCGAAAAGAATCCGTTCGAACAGGGGTTCGCCGCCGAGCACTACGAGTTCGTCATCGCCGCGAACGTCGTCCATGCGACGCAGGACATTCGGACGTCGGTTCGGCACATGCAGTCGCTGATGAAGCACGGCGGTCGCCTGCTGTTGCTCGAACTGTCCGGGAACTCGCTGTTCTCGCATCTGACATTCGGCTTGCTCGAGGGCTGGTGGCGCTTTGGCGACGGCGAGCTGCGCGAGCCATACGGCCCGGCGCTGTCGGCGGCGAGCTGGCGCGACGTGCTGCTGGATCAGGGCTACGAGCGCATCGCGTTTCCTTGCGAGCGGCTGCACGGCAGCGATTTGCAAATCGTGACCGGCGACGCCGCAGGCTACGGAATCGGGCCGCGGCGCGACGACGAAGCGTGGCCCGACCCAGGCGCACCGCAAGATGCGCACGGCAGCGATTCCGCCTGGGCGGACGGCGGCGATCCTGCCCCCGCTCCCGCCAGCGGCGGCGCGGCGCCGACGAGCGTGGCAGACGTTCCGCTCGCGGGCGGCGATGCCCGCGACAGCGGCGAGGCACGCAATGCCGACCGCGCGCATGCGATGGAGGCGCCCGCCGCGCCGCCGTCGCCCGACGCCGTGGACGCCGCGCGCGCGGTCTTGCTGCGCGTCATCTGCGAAGCGTTGCAGCAGCGGCCCGCCGATATCGATCCGGACGAATCGCTTGGCGATTACGGGCTCGATTCGATAGTCGGCGTGAAGCTCGTGCAGCAGATCAACGACGCGCTGGGCGTCGAACTCGTCGCCGGTGCGTTATTCGAATTCAACACGCTAAACAAGCTCGCGCGGCATGTCGCGCAGGTGCGCACGCACAGCGAGCACGAGATACGTCCGGTCGAGCGCGACGGCGCAGTCTGCAAAGTTGCCGAAACCGCCGAAACCGCCGAAACCGGCGCTGCCCCGACGGCAACCGCCGCAGCCGCATACGTCGGGCTCGACGGGACGCCCGGCGAGCACAGGTCGGTATCGTGCGCGCGCGGGCCGAGCGGCGATGCGCGCAGCCCGCGGGAAGACGCGGCGGCGCGCGCCGTCGAACCGGCCGCGCCGCGGACCGAGCGCGTCGCAGCCGAGAGCGTGGCCGCCGCATCGGGCGCGTCGCCCGAGCGCGACGCGTCGCCCGGATCCCGCGCGCCGCGCCGCCGTGATCTCGCGATTGTCGGCATGAGCGGGCAATTTCCAGGCGCGCCGTCGCTCGACGCGTTCTGGCGCAACATCGAGGCAGGCGTCGATTGCACGGGCGAAGTGCCGGCCGAGCGCTGGGACTGGCGCGCGTGCTTCGGCCAAAGCGACGGCGTGTCGCCGCGCACGCTGTCGAAGTGGGGCGGTTTCATCGACGACGTCTATGCGTTCGATCCGTTGTTCTTCGATCTGTCTCCTTACGAAGCCGCCGTGATGGACCCGCAGCAGCGCCTGCTTATCAAGCACGCGTGGCTTGCGCTCGACGACGCGGGCATCGCGCCGAAGGCGTTTGCCGAGCGGCGAACCGGCGTGTTCATGGCGATCGGCGCATCCGAGTATGCATATACCGCGCAGCTGCCGGTGGGCAGTCCGCTCGTCGCGTCGGCGCTGTCGTCGTCGATGGTCGCCAACCGCCTGTCGCATCTGATGAACCTGCGCGGGCCGAGCGAGCATTGCGACACGGGTTGCTCGTCGTCGCTTGTCGCGCTGCATCGCGCGATGAGCGCGATCGATGCGGGCGAGTGCGAGCAGGCGCTGGTGGGCGGCGTGCAGTTGGTGCTGTCGCCGCTTGGCGCGATCAATCTCGGCGCGGTGGGCTTCTTGAGCCCGACCGGCCGCGCGCGCTCGTTTCAGGCGGGCGCGGACGGCTTCGTGCGCGCCGAAGGCGTCGGCGTGATCGTGCTCAAGCCGCTCGACGTCGCACTCGCGGATGGCGACGACGTCTACGCGATCGTCAAGGGTACGGGCGTCGCGCACGGCGGCAAGGGCGTATCGCTGACGGCGCCGAACGCGCAGGGCATGAAAACGGCGATCGCGCAGGCGCTCGAACGCGCGGACGTGCCGGCTGCTTCGCTGACGTATGTCGAAGCGCACGGCATCGCGTCGGAGATCGGCGACAGCATCGAATTCCAGGCGCTCAAGTCGGCGTTCGGTCCGTCGTCCGACGGCCAATGCGCGCTCGGCAGCCTCAAGCCCGTGATCGGCCATGCGGAGATTGCGTCGGGCATCGCCGCGCTGATGAAGACCGCGCTTGCGCTGCGCCGGCGCGTGCGGCCGGGCGTGCCCGGCTTCGAAGGGCCGGGCGCGCATGTGCCGCTCGAGCGCAGTCCGTTCAGCATCCGCGCGGCGTGCCGCGATTGGCCGGCCGGCCCGTCGGCGGTGCGGCGGGCGGGCGTGCATGGGTTCGGCTTCGGCGGCGTCAATGCGTTCGCCGTGCTGGAGGAGAGCGCCGCCGCGCCGGCCGCGCCCGCTCGGGACACGGCGAGCCGGCCGAGGCTGCTGCCGCTGTCGGCGAAGAGCGACGCGTCGCTGCTCGGTAATGCGCGCGCGCTGCTGGCGTATCTCGAGCGTTCGCCGGATGTCGGCGGCGCGATCGACGCACTGCGGGCATTCGTCGACGGCGAGCCTAACGCTGGTCTGCACGTCGGCGACGCCGCAGGCGCCGACTGGATTCGCGCGACCTTCGTGGGCAGCGCCGCCGTGGAGGCCCTCGTGCGGACCGTGCGCGACACCGGCGACGACGCGATGCTCGCCCGCTTGTGGTGCGGCGGCATCGACAACGGCGCGCAGCCGCCGCTCGATGGCGTGCGCCGGCTGCACCTGCCGGGCTATGCGTTCGACGAGCGGATTTGTCGGCTGCCGCCCGCGGCCGGCTGGCTGGCATTGCCGGGCGGGGCTGACGCAGCGGCCGAACCTGCGTCGCTTGGCGTTGAGCGCGCCGCCGGCGAGCGCAATGGCGCCGATAACGCCGGTTCGCCATTCGCCGACGATTCGCATGCCGAATTGCGCTCGATGCTCAGCGCGCTGCTGCAACTCGCGCCGCAGGAGCTGGATTTCGAGCGGCCGATCCGGCAGTACGGCGTCGATTCGTTGCTGGCGGTGATGTTGCGCAACCGCTTGAACGACGCATACGGAACCCGCCTGACGCTCGCGGAACTGACGGATTGCCGTACTTTCGCGGAACTGGCCGAACGTCTTCCCGCAACGCTTCGCCGCACGGCGAAACCGGCGGTTTCGTCAGGCGGGCCGGGTGGCCCGGACGAGTCCGGCGACCGCGATTATCCGTGCAGCATCGGGCAGCGCGGCTTGTGGATCGAGCAGCGTCACTATCCGGCGCGCGTCGGCTACAACGTGCCGTATGCGTTCGAGATCGACGGCGATGTCGAACCAGAGCGCGTGTTCGCCGCGGCCGGACGCGTATTCGAGCAGCATCCGCTGCTGAGCGCCAATTTTCATTTGGACGGCGATGCGCTTCGGTTGCGCATCGGCACGCACGCAAGCCCGCGTTGCACGGCGCACCCGCGATGGAGCGGCTCGCCAGCCGCGCTGACGCAATGGCTGCGCGAACTCGCGCGGCAGCCGTTCGATCTCGAACGCGACGCGCTGTTGCGCGTCGACGTCGTGCCGGGTGCGGCAGGCGATCAGACAGTGGTGCTCTTCACGTTCCATCATGCGGTTTTCGACGGCAGTTCGCTGCCGGTTTTCCTCGACGCGTTCGTCCGCTGTTACGAAGCGGGCGCGCACGCGCAGTTGCCGGCCATGCGCGCGAGCTACGCGGATTTCGCCGCGTGGCAGCGCGACTGGCTCGCGAGCGCCGACGGCGCGCACGCACGCGCGTTCTGGCTGCGGCGGCTGGGCGGCGAGCGCGAGCCGTTGCGATTGCCGGGCGGGCACGACGCGTGCGCAAGCGGGGAAGGCGGCCGGCTCACGCTCGTGGCGGACGTGCCGGCCGCCACGCTCGACGGGCTCGACGCGCTGGCGGCGCGCAGCGGCGCGAGCCGCTACTGCGTGATGCTGGCCGCGTTTGCGTCGGTGTTGCGCGAGCGCGGCGACGCGGCGCGCGGCCAGAACGTGCGTATTGCAACGCCGTTCTTCGGGCGGCCGCACGAACGTTTCGAGGATCTGATCGGCTATTTCGTGAACCTGCTCGTCATCCCCGTCGACGCGCGTGCTCCGCACGATCCGGTCGAACGGTTGCGATCGCTGCAGCGCGAATTGCTCGATGCGTTCGAGCACGGGCATTACCCATATGCGTGTCTGCACGAGGCGCTCGGGCATCCGGAGCAGCCGCTGTTCGACGCCGTGTTCATGTACCAGAACTGGATTCGCCCGATGCAGCGCCGGCTTGCGGATACGCCGGTCCGGATGCGGCCGGTGATGGACGTGCGCCAGCAGGTCGATTTTCCTCTCGCATTCGAGGCGCTCGAAACGGCGCGCGGCGTCACGCTGCTGTGCCACTTCGATGCGGCCGTCTATTCGACGGAGTGGATCGAGTCGATTCGCGCAGACTATCTGGCGCTGCTCGCGCGGTGGCCGGCGGAGGCGGCGCGGGATGCGGGTCTGCCTGCGGCTGACGGCCTGGCGTCGTCCGACGGCGAACGCGCGGCTGTCGATACGCGCGCGCTCGTCGCGCTGTTCGACGCACAGGTTGCGCGCACGCCGTCGGGCACTGCGTTGATCCACGATGGGCGCCGTCTCGACTATGCGTCGCTCGATGCCTACGCGAATCGATTCGCCCGCGCGATGCGCGCGGCATGGCCGTCGCGCGCGGGCGCGGATCGCGTGGTAGCGCTGCTGCTCGAGCCGGGCTTTGCGTTCGTCGCGGCTGCGCTCGCCGCATGGAAGACGGGCGCGGCCTATCTGGCGCTCGATCCCGCGCTACCCGCCGAGCGCTTGGCGCAGATGAGCGCCGATAGCGGCGCGGCGCTGCTGGTAACGGATGCAGTCGCGCGCGGCCGTCTCGAAAGCGGGCCGTTTTGGGGTGCGTTGCCGTGCGTGGACGCGGACGCGCTCGACGAGCGCGCCGCACCCGGCATGCCCAACGCGTCGACGGGCGCGGGCGAGCCCGACGCCGGCCAGACGTGCTGCTACGTGATCTATACGTCCGGTTCGAGCGGCAAGCCGAAAGGCGTGCGCGGCAGCGTGCGCGGCACGCTGAATCGGCTCGAATGGGGCTGGCGGGCATTTCCTTATGCGGACGACGATGTCTGCTGTCAAAAGACGTCGCTGAATTTCGTCGATCACGTCGCGGAACTCTTCTCGCCGCTGCTGCGCGGCATTCCGACACTGATTCTCGGCGACCGGCCATTGCGCGAACGCGGCGCGGCGTGGTTCGCCGCCGAGCTGGCGCGGCACCGCGTGACGCGCATCGTCGCGATTCCATCGCTGCTGCGCGTGTTGCTGCGCGAGCCGCAGGCCGCGCGCTCGCTCGCGAGCCTGCGGCTCTGCTTCAGCAGCGGCGAGCCGTTGCCGCGCGATCTGGCGGACGCGTTTCACGCTTGCTGCGAACATGCGGTGCTCGTCAACCTGTACGGCTCGTCGGAGATGAGCGCCGACGCGAGCTGCAAGCGCGTCGGTCGCGACGAGACGGGCATCGTGTCGATCGGGCGGCCGATCGATGGCGTGCGCATGCTCGTGGTCGACGCTCGCGGCTGCCTCTGCGCCGACGGCGTCGAAGGCGAGGTGTTGGTCGGCGGGCTCGCGCTCGCCGAAGGCTATGCCGGAGAATCGGCCGCGTCGGACACACGCTTTGTCACGGTCGACCCGGACGGCGCCGGCCCGCAGCGCTGTTTCCGCAGCGGCGATCTCGGCTACCGGCGCTCGGACGGCGAATTCGTGCTGATCGGACGGCGCGATCGCCAGGTGAAAGTCAACGGGCAACGGGTCGAGCCTGGAGAAATCGAGGCCGCGCTGCGTGCGCACGTGAGCGTCGTCGACGCGATCGTCGCGCCGGGCGTCGACGGTATCGCGCTCGAAGCGTTCGTCGAGCTGCGCGAGCCGACGGACGGCGCCACGCTGCGCGCGCATCTCGCGCGCACGCTGCCCTTGGCGCTGCTGCCCGGCCGGTTCTACCATGTCGCGGCGCTGCCGCGCCTGGCGAGCGGCAAGCTCGATCGGGCCAGCGTGCGCGCGGCCGACGCGCGGCTTTTGCCGTTCGACGCCGGCGCGACGGGCGGCGCGGCGTCCGGCGACGAAGCGCGTGCGCTCGCGGTCGTGGCGAGCGTGCTGGGTGTGCCGGCCGAAACGCTCGACGTGGATCAGGACTTTCATCAGCTTGGCTTCGACTCGTTCCGTTTCGTCCGTTTGGCCGATGCGTTGAACGGCGCTTTCGGCACGCGCAGCACGCCCGCCGACTTCTACCGGCACGGCACCACGCGCAAATGGCTGGCGAGCGTGGCCGCCGCTGCGTCCGATAGGGCGGCATCGGCGGCAATATCAGCGGCTGCGTCGGGACCGACAGCAACGGCGACATCCACGGCCATCCACGAGCCGACGGCCTTCGCCACGCCGGCATCGTCCATCGAACCCGTCGAGCCGATGCCCGCAGACGCCGCGATTACGTCGATGGCATCGACGCCGGCCCTCGCAGACGCCGCGATTCCGGTCGCGCCGCCCGTCGCCGCTCCGGTTGCGCCCGCCGCGCCGATACTCGCGGCCGCCCCGATGCCCGGCGTGTGCGCCGCCACGCCGGTTTTACCCGCCGCGGCCGACGGCGCGATCGCGGTGATCGGCATCGCGGGCGTGATGCCCGGTTGCGACGATCTGGACAGCTTCTGGCGCAGCCTGCGCGATGGCGTCGATCTGATCCGCGAGGCGCCGGCCGAACGCTGGAACTGGCGCGACTACGCGGGCCAGCCCGGCGGCGATGCGCTGCGATGGGGCGGCTTCGTCAACGACGTCGACAAATTTTCGCCCGCGTTCTTCGGCTTGTCGCCGCTCGAGGCCGAATACATGGACCCGCAGCATCGGCTCTTTCTCGAGACGGCCTGGCATGCGCTCGAAGACGCGGGCTATGCGCCGCGTTCGCTGCCGGAGCGCTCGGTGGGCGTGTTCGTCGGCGCAAGCTCGATGGATTACGCGAGCATGCTGATGACGCGCGGCGAAGTCGATCCGCTCGCGAATTTCGGTAACGGTCACAGCATGATCGCGAACCGCGTGTCGTATCTGCTGGACCTGCGCGGCCCGAGCGTCGCGCTCGACACCGCCTGTTCGAGTTCGCTCGTCGCGATTCACGAAGGTATCAATGCGATTCGCCGTGGCGACTGCCGCCTGGCGATCGTCGGCGGTGTCAACGTGTTGCTCGAACCGCGCATCACGCTGTCGATGGGCAGAGCGCGGATGCTGAGCCCGAGCGGCCGCTGCCGCACGTTCGCGGCCGACGCCGACGGCTACGTGCGCGGCGAGGGCGCGGGCGCGATGATCCTGAAGCCGCTCGCGGCCGCGCTGGCCGACGGCGATCCGGTGCACGCGGTGATTCGCGGCAGCGCGGTCAATCACGGCGGCCGCGCGAACTCGATGACGGCGCCGAACCCGGCCGCGCAGGCGGCGCTCGTGTCCGGGCTTTACCGGCGTCTGGGCATACGCGCGGGCGACGTGAGCTATGTCGAGACGCACGGCACGGGCACGCCGATCGGCGATCCGATCGAGATCAACGCGCTCAAGGAAGTCTGGCGCGACGCGTCGGGCGGGCCGGCTACGCGTTGCGCGCTCGGGGCCGTCAAAACCAACGTGGGCCATCTCGAAGCCGCCGCGGGAATCGCCGGCGCGCTGAAGATCGTGCTGAGCCTCCGGCACCGCACGCTCGCGCCGAATCTGCATGGCGCGACGCCAAACCCTTACATCGATCTGCACGGCACGCCGTTTCACCTGCCGTCGAGCGCGGCGCCGTGGCCGTCCGAGCGCGGCGCGCCGCGTCTTGCCGGGCTGAGTTCGTTCGGCATCGGCGGCACGAACGCACACGTGCTCTTCGAAGAATTTCCGGGAAATCATCATGCTGAATGACATTGCCGACCGCGAGCCTCGGCTCGTGCTGTTGTCCGCCGTCGAGGCCGACACGCTGCCAGTGATGGCCGAACAATTGCGCGCGCACCTGACGCATACCCGCTCGCTCGCGCTCGACGACGTCGCGCATACGTTGCAGGTGGGGCGCGAGGCGCTGCCGGTCCGCGTCGCGTTCTGTGCGACATCGCTCGATGCGCTGTGCGCGCAGCTTCGCGCCTTCGCCGCCGCGCCCGACGCCGCACATCCGGGCATCGTCCGGGGCATCGCGCGCGATGCCGGCGCGCCCGAATGGGACGTCGAGCGCTGCCGCCGCGCAAGCGCAGCCGAACTCGCCGCGGCATGGGCGGGCGGCGCGGTTATTCCGTGGGCGCGGCTCGGCGCGACGGGCGGCGCCAAGCGCGTGAGGCTGCCCGGTTATCCGTTCGAGCGGCGCCGTCATTGGGCGGCGGCGTCGCCGTCCGGCACGCCGGCGGCGCGCGACGCGGCGAGCGACGGGCCGGGCCCGATCGATGCGGCATACGAATACCGGCTCGACGCCAGCGCTTTCTATCTGCGCGATCATCGCGTCAACGGCCGGCCGATCCTGCCCGGCGTGATGTATCTCGAACTGTTTGGCCGTGCGCTGCGGGCCGCCGGCCAGCCGATACCGCCGCTCGTGCTGCGCGACGTCGTTTGGTTGCAGCCCGCATGGGCCGACGCGAGCGGGATGACCGTGCGTGTGCGTATTCAGCCGGCGGCGGGCGGCGGGCTGCTCGAACTCGTGTCGGACGGCCCGACCGGAGCGGACATCGTCCACGGCCGGGGCGAGGCCGCCGAGCCGCGCGGCAAGCCGGCGCGCGGGCGCATCGATCTCGACGCGCTGCGCGCGCGCGCCAAGCTCGAACTGAACGGCGCAGACTGCTATCCGCTGCTCGCGGAAGCGGGTTTCGAATACGGGCCGGGCCATCAGTGCATCGAGCGCCTGTGGGTCGGCAACGACGGGGTGCTCGCGGAACTGCGCGATCCACGCATGCCAGCGGGCGAATCGTTCGTCGTGCATCCCGGCCTCTTCGATTCGGCGCTGCAAGCGGCGTTTGGCCTCGATATCCTCGACGTCGAAGATCCGGGTGCCGCCGTGCCGTTCTCGCTCGAGCGCTTCGAACTCGCGGCGCCGGTGCCCGACGGCCCGCTGTGGGCATGGGTTCGCTATCGGGCAGGCACGGCGACGGGCGTGGTGCGCCGCATCGATGTCGACTTGCTCGACGCGCGCGGGCAGGCCGTCGCGCTGCTGCACGGCCTGGCGGTCCGGACGTTGCCGCGCAAGGCGGCCGATGATGCCGGCGCGTCGATGCCGGACGATGGCGCGGCATCCGGGATGCCATCGCGGCCGGCGGCCGGCGCTGAACAGTTCGGGCGCGCGCCGACCGTGCAGACTGCATCAACTGCATCAACTGCATCAACTGCATCAACTACGTCAGCTACGCCGGCCGCATCGAGCGCGCCGGCCCGTCCGACCGCATCGCCTCCATTGCCGGACGCCGGGCTGCGCGAGCGCGCGCTCGCCTTCTTTCGAGACCGCTTCGCCCGGATTCTGCGTCTTCATGACGGCACGCTCGACGAGCATGCGCAACTTGAGCAATACGGGATCGATTCGTTGATGATCATCCGTCTCACCGACGATCTGGAGCAAACGTTCGGCCGCTTGTCCAAGACGCTCTTTTTCGAGCATCAGACGCTCGGCGAGCTGGTCGATTACTTCGTGAGCGCGCATGCGCAGCGGCTGGGCGACGCGATCGCGGCCGAGCGGCAGAGCATGGCCGGCCCGTCGAACGAGGCCGATGAGGCTGACGCGCGCATGCCGTCGGTACAGCCCGAGCCGCGCGATGCAAGCGCCATGCTCGACGCGTCGGCGTTCGTGCCGCTCGACGCCCCGAGAGCCGGCCAGCCGCCGGCGCTGCCGGCTGCGAGCGCCGCCGCGCCCGCGCTTTCCGACGCGGCCGGCGCCTCCGACGATGACATCGCGATCATCGGCCTGGCCGGCCGCTATCCGGGCGCGCGCGACATGGACGAGTTCTGGGCACGCCTGTCCGGCGGCTGCGACATGATTCGCGAGATCCCGCCCGAACGCTGGGATCACGCGCGCTTTTACGATCCCGAGCGCAACAAGATCGGCAAGACATATTGCCGGCACGGCGGATTCATCGACGACGTCGACAAGTTCGATCCGCTTTTCTTCGGCATCTCGCCACGCGAAGCGATCGGCATGGAGCCGCAGGAACGGCTGTTCGTCGAGTGCGCGTATGAGGCGATGCAGGACGCGGGCTACACCCGCGCGAGCCTGCCGGGTGCGCCGGGGGGCGGCAAGGGGCGGCACGTCGGCGTGTTCGTCGGCGTGATGTACGAGGAATATCCGCTGTTCGGCGCCGAGTCCGCCGCGCGCGGACAACCGTTCGCGGTGCCCGGCCATCCGGCGTCGATCGCGAATCGCGTGTCGTATCTGTTCAATCTGCAAGGCCCGAGCCTCGCGCTCGACACGATGTGCTCGTCGTCGCTCACCGCGTTGCATCTCGCGTGCCGCAGCATTCGCGACGGCGAATGCGCGATGGCGATTGCGGGTGGCGTCAACGTGTCGATTCATCCGAACAAATACCTGATGCTCGGGCAAGGCGGCTTCGCGTCGGCGAAGGGGCGCTGCGAAAGCTTCGGCGAAGGCGGCGAGGGTTATGTGCCCGGCGAGGGCGTCGGCGCGGTGCTGCTCAAGCGCAAGCGCGACGCGATCGCCGATGGCGATCAGATTTACGGGATCGTTCGCGCGTCGACGCTCAATCACGGCGGCAAGACCAACGGCTACACGGTGCCGAATCCGGCCGCGCAGGCGGCTGTGATCGCGCTCGCGCTCGCGAAGGCGGGCATCGCGCCGCGCGCGGTCAGCTACATCGAGGCGCATGGCACCGGCACGGCGCTCGGCGATCCGATCGAAATAGCGGGGCTCGCGCGCGCGTTCGGCGGCGACGCGCAGGATCGGCAGTTCTGCGCGATCGGCTCGGTGAAGTCGAACATCGGCCATTGCGAGAGCGCGGCGGGCATCGCGGGAATCAGCAAGGTGCTGTTGCAAATGCGGCATCGACAGCTCGCGCCTTCGCTGCACGCCGAGACGCTCAACCCGAACATCGACTTCGAGCACAGCCCGTTTCGCGTGCAGCGCGAGCTGGCGCCGTGGCCGCGGCCGGTCGTGCCGGTGCGCGGCGTCGACACGGAGTTGCCGCGCATCGCGGGGATTTCGTCGTTCGGCGCGGGCGGCGCGAACGCGCATGTGCTGATCGAGGAATATGTCGAGCCCCGGGCGGAGCCTGTCGAGCCGGCACGCACGCAGCAGCCCGTGGCCATCGTCGTGTCCGCGAAGACGCAGGCGGCGTTGCGGCAGTCGGCCGAACGGCTGTTGCTCGCGGTGCGCCGCAACGGCTGGCGCGATGCGGAACTGCCGCGCATTGGCTATACGCTGCAAACCGGCCGTGAGGCGATGAGCGAGCGGCTCGGGCTGATCACGTCGTCGCTGGACGATCTGGGCGCGCGTCTTGCCGCCTACGTCGCGGGCGACGCGGCCGCCGCGAACGTGCGCACGGGCAAGGCCCGCGCGGCACGCGCAGACCAGCCGCCAATTTCGCCGCGCGACGGTCTGGATGCCGCGTTGAGCGCGTGGGTCGACGGCGCGCAGATCGATTGGCTGGCGGGGTACGACGAGCCCCGGCCGCGCAAGATCGGGTTGCCCGCGTATCCGTTCGCGCGCGAACGCTATTGGGTCACCGATCTGCTCGAGCCGTCGGGTGGGGCCGCGCCCGATGCGTATGCGCCCGACGCCGTTCGTCCGGGCCGGCTGCATCCGCTGCTGCACACGAACACGTCGCGCGTCGGCTTGCAGCGTTTCAGCAGCCGCTTCGATGGCCGCGAATTCGTCCTCGACGATCATCGCATCGACGGCGAACGGCTGCTGCCCGCCGCGGCCTTCATCGAGATGTTCGCGGCGGCCGCCGCATCGAGCGGCATGCGGCCGGACGGCACGCGCGCGCTTCAGCTCGCCAATCTCGCGTGGCTGCAGCCGGCGTGGCAGCGCGACGCTGCGCTCTCGCTCGATATCGAGGTGCGCGGCGAACCCGGCGCCGACGCATGGGCGCTGCGTTGCGTCGACGGCGACGACGCGCAGCGACAGTATGCTCAGGCGAGCGCATCGCTCGTCGACGCGCATGCGCGCCGGCACGATCTCGACGCATTATCGGCCGCTTGCGACCGGGAGGTGTCGGGCGACGCGCTGTACCAACGTTACCGCGGCGCCGGCTACGGCTATGGCGTGGCGTTCCGGAGCATCGTGGCGTTGCGCGCGGCCGACGATCACGCGCTCGCGCGGCTCGAAGTGGACGTGGCGCAGACGGCGGCACTGTTGACGCCGTTCGGCATGCCGCCGACGCTGCTGGACGGCGCATTGCAGGCAAGCGCCGCGTTCGCCGGCGCAGGCGACGACACGCGGCCGCTGCTGCCGTTCTCGATCGAGCGCGTCGAATGGCGCGGCCCGTGCGAGCGCGTGATGTGGGCGCTGGCGCGACGGCGCGACGACGGCGCGCGCGTTGCGAAATTCGACATCGATCTGTGCGACGGGGACGGACTCGTGCGGGTCGCGATCGTCGGTTACGGCGCGCTGCGGCTCGACGCACCGGCGAGCGGCGCGCCGGCCGCGAAGACTGCCGCCGCGCCTGCCGCGCATCGCGGCGGCGATTCGACCGCGAGCGCGCAGGCGTATTATTTCCTGCCGCGCTGGAGCGAAGCGCCCGCTGCCGCCGCCGTCGAGCGGACGGCCGATGCGCGGTTGCTCATCGCCGCCGAGAGCCACGCCGATCTCGACCGGTTCGCGACGAGCTGCGCGCACGCCGCGCGAATCCTGCTCGAATCCCATCTGGATAGCGGCGAAATCGAAGCGCGGCTCGCCCGGTGCGAGTTCGATCATCTCGTGTGGATCGCGCCGTCGAGCGGCGACGCATCGCCGTTCGACCGGGCGGCCGTCGAGCGCGCGCAACAGGCGGGCGTGCTGCCGGCGTTCCGGCTCGTGAAGGCACTGCAGCGTTTGAAGGCTGCGCCCCAGGCATTCGAGCTGACGGTCGTGCAAACGCAGGCGCACGGTTTTCCCGGCGATCGCGTCGACTTCGCGCAAAGCGGCATGCACGGCATCGTCGGCACGATCGCGAAGGAGATGCCGCGCTGGCGCGTGCGCCATGTCGACATCGAACGCGCGGACGATGCGCAAGCCGGCGGCGGCGCGCGTCTCGAGGCGCTGCTGGCCCAGCCTTGCGATGCGCTCGGCACGCTGCGGATGCGACGCGGCGGACGCTGGTACGCGAAACAATGGCTGCGCGCCGAATTCGACGCCCGCTCGGAGCGGATGCCATTGCGCAGAAACGGCGTCTACGTCGTGATCGGCGGCGCGGGCGGGATCGGCGCGGCGTGGAGCGCGCACGCGATCCGGGAGTGCGACGCGCAGGTGGTCTGGGTCGGCCGCAAGGCGCTCGACGCCGAGATCGGCGCGCGCATCGACGCCTGTGCGCACGGCGCGCGCGCGCCGTCCTACTATCAGGCCGACGCCTGCGATCCCGCCGCCCTCGACGCCTGCCTGTCGGCAGTGCGCGCGCGTTTCGGCACGATTCACGGCGTCATCCATTCGGCCGTCGTGCTCGAGGACAGCACGCTCGCGAACATGGACGAGGCATCGTTCCGGCGGGTCTACTTCGGCAAGGTCGACAGCAGTGTCAATCTCGGCATCGCGCTGCGCGACGCGCCGCCGGATTTTCTGCTGTTTTTCTCGTCGACAGTCGTATTCACGCCGCCGCCGGGGCAGGCGAACTACAGCTCCGGCTGCCTGTTCCAGAATGCGCTCGCCGCGCGGCTCGCGAGCGATCTGGGCTGCGTGGTCAAGGTCGTGGACTGGGGATATTGGGGCAGCGTCGGTGTCGGCGCGACACCGCGTTATCGGGCGATCATGGCGCGCAACGGCATTGCGTCGATCGAGCCCGACGACGGGATGGCGGCGCTCGCGCAACTTTTCGGCCAGGATGTCGACGAACTGGCGCTGCTGAAGGTGACCGACCAGGTTGCCTATCCGCGCGCGCTGCTGCCACCGGACGAGATGCTGCAGGTGTTGCCGCACGACGCCGCGTTTGCCGACGCGCCGCCCGAACTCGACGGCGATCTTGCCGATTGCGCGATGGTGCTGCTCGCGCAGGCCGCCGCTCGGATGGGCGCCGCGCCGACGCTGCTCGACGTCGATGGGCGCGCCGCGCTCGATACCGGCTTGCCGCAACGGCTGCTCGCGCATCCGCAGCGATGCGGCGCGTATGTGATCGGCGCGGTGGATGACGCGCGCGACGCGCCGGCGGCATTGGCCGCCGCGCGCTTGCCTGACTTGCCGGTGCTGCGCATCGGCGCGGCGCCCGATGTGACGCGTGACGCGCATGCGCCGTTCGATCTCGTGCTGGCGCGCGTCGATGGCGAAACCGGCAGCGACGCGCTGCTGCGCCGCCTGAAACGCTTGATGAAACGCGGTGGTTGGCTGCTCGTCCGCGACGACGGAACCGGGCATGCGGTACGCGACGCGTTGCGCCGCGAAGGGTTCGCGCCGCGCCGGGCGGCGAACGGCATTTGGCTCGCGACGCATGACGGCGTGGTCCGGATAGCCGCGCGCGCGCCGGATGCGCCGTCCTCGCACGCGGTTTCGCACGACGCGTCCGCCGTCGCGCGTCCGCCCGAGGCCGCCGCGTCGGCGGGCGGGCAGGCAAATGCGCCGGGCAGCGGGCAAACGCGCGCCACCCGCAGCGCCGCTGACGTGCGCACTGCCGATGGCGCATACGAACGCCTCGTCGATGCGAGCCTTGCATACTTCAAAGGCTTGATCGCCGCCGAACTCGACATCCCGTTCGACCGTCTCGACGTCGACGAGCCGCTCGACGGCTATGGCATCGATTCGATCTATTCGGTGCGACTCGTCACCAAGCTGAATGAGTCGTTCAGCGACGTCAGCAATACGTTGTTCTTCGAGGTGCAGACGATACGCGGGCTGGTTGAGCATTTCGTCGCGTCGCACCGTCGGGAGCTGGAGGCGCTGGTGGGCGTCGCGCCGGTTGCCGACACGGCTGGCGGCGCGTCTGCCGCGCGCGTTTCGCAGCCGACGCCCACGCCCACGCTACCGTCGTCCACGTCTCGGCCCATGCGCCCGCCCGCCGTGACGCCCCCGTCACCGCCCAGTGCCGATGACGCATCGCGCGCGGCATCACGCGCGTGCGACATCGCGGTAATCGGCATGAGCGGGCGCTACGCACAGGCCGACGATCTCGACGAATTCTGGCGCAACCTGCGCGAAGGCCGGAACTGCATCAGCGAGATCCCCAGCGATCGCTGGGACTGGCGCGCGCACTTCGATGCCGAACGCGGCAAGTGGGGCAAGCACTACACGAAATGGGGCGGCTTCGTGCGCGACATCGACGCGTTCGATCCGCTGTTCTTCCAAATTTCCCCGACCGAAGCCGAACGGATGGACCCGCAGGCGCGCCTGTTCGTCGAGCAAGCCTACGCCAGCATCGAGGACGCGGGCTATACGCCGGCCACGCTCGCGCCCGGCAACCGGGTTGGCGTATTCGTCGGCGCGATGAATGCCGATTACGTGAACGGCGCGAGCTATTGGTCGATCGCGAACCGGGTGTCCTACCTGTTCGACCTGAAAGGGCCGAGCCTAGCGGTCGACACCGCGTGCTCGTCGTCTTTGAGCGCGATTCATCTGGCGATCGAGAGCATCGTCGCCGGCTCGTGCGATTGCGCGATCGCGGGCGGCGTGAGCCTGATCATGAGCCCGGCTCACTATATGGGCCTGTCGACGATGGGCATGCTTGCTGGCGACGACAAATGCCGCGCGTTCGGCGCGGACGCCGAAGGCTTCGTCGTCGGAGAGGGCGTCGGCGCGCTCGTGCTGAAGCCGCTGCAAGCGGCCGTCGACGCGGGCGACCATATCTACGGCGTCATCAAGGCGAGCGCGCTGAACGCGGGCGGCCGCACCAGCGGCTTCACGGTGCCCAATCCCGCCGCGCAAGCGGACGTGATCGGCGACGCGATACGCCGCTCGGGCGTGCCGGCTTCACAGTTCGGCTACGTCGAGGCGCACGGCACCGGCACGCCGCTCGGCGATCCGATCGAGATCAAGGGGCTGGCCGACGCCTTTGCCCGCGCGGGCGGCGGCGCATCGTGCGCGCTTGGTTCCGTGAAAGGCAATATCGGCCATTGCGAGAGCGCGGCCGGGATCGCCGGCGTGACGAAGGTGCTGCTGCAAATGCAGCATGCGACGCTGCTGCCGTCGCTGCATGCGGAGCGCCCGAATCCGCGCATCGACTTCACGCGCACGCCGTTCCGGTTACAGCGCGGCGTCGAGCCGTGGCCGCGTCCGATGCTGAGCGCCGGCGGCGCGGCCGACGAACTGCCGCGCACGGCCGGCGTTTCGTCGTTCGGCGCGGGCGGTGCGAATGCGCACCTGGTGATCCAGGAATATCGCGGCGAATATCGCGACGAGTCGGCCGACGTTGCCGGCGATCACCCTGGCACGGTGGCCATCGTGCTGTCCGCCCGCACGCGCGAGCAGTTGACCGGACGCGCCGAGCGGCTGCTCGAGCGCCTGCGCGACGCGGCGCGGCCGATCCCGCTGCGGGATCTCGCGTACACGTTGCAGATCGGGCGGGAAGCGATGGAGCACCGGCTTGCGTTGACGGCGGCGTCGCACGAAGCCGTCTGCGGCGCGCTCGACGCGTTCCTGTCGGGCCGGCATGCGAGCCGCGTCGACATTCACGTCGGCTGCGTCGACGATCACCGCGCGTCGATCGGACTGCTGCAAGGCGACGACGATTTGCGCGAAGCCATCGAACGTTGGTTCGAAAAAGAGAAATGGACGAAGCTGCTCGCGTTGTGGGTCAAGGGGCTGCACGTCGATTGGGCGCGTCTTTACCGCGGCGCGCGGGCCAGGCGCGTGAGCTTGCCGACCTATCCGTTTGCAAAGGAGCGGTTCTGGCTGGATCTCGGCGTGGAATCGCTGCACGCGCTCACGCTGCGCGCGGGCCCGCCGAGCCCGCACCGCGCTGCGCCGCTGCATCCGCTGCTGCACGAGAACCGGTCGACGCTCGACGGCCTGCGCTTCACGAGCCGCATCGACGCGGGCGAACCGGTGCTAGCCGATCACCGGATTCACGGCCGGGCGCTTTTGCCCGCCGCCGCGCAAATCGAGCTGATTCGCGCGGCGGCCGATGCCGCGGCCGGTGCGGCGGCGCAGGACGTGCTGCCGATGCGTCTGCGCGATCTCGCGTGGGTCGAGCCTGTCGATGCCGACGCTGCGATCGAGCTCGACGTCCGGTTACAGCGTGGCGACGGCGATCGACTGTCGTTTGCGCTGACGTCCGGGCTGAAAAGCGGCGCATCGGCTTCGTCCGCCGCGATCCACTGCCAGGGCGCGATCGAAACGCGCGACGTGCTGCCCGAGTCGCGCACGGTCGATCTGGACGCGTTGCGGCGCCGATATCAGCCGTTGCCGGTGACACCCGAGTCGTTCTATCAGCGCCTCGCGGCGGCCGGAATGGTTTACGGCCCGTCGCTGCGCACGCTCACGTGGGCGGGCGACGCGCCGGGCAGCCTGCTCGTGCGCTTGTCGGCGCAACCGGCCGCCGGCGCGGGCACGGCGGACGCGCGCTGGACCATCGACCCCGGTTTGCTCGACGGCGCGCTGCAGGCGCTCGTGCTGTTCGACGCGCGCAGCGCCGCTGGCGCGAGCGATTCCGGCACGCCCGCCGCGCTGCCGTTCGCGGCCGAGCGCATCGAGCTGTACCGGCGCTGTCGCGGCGCGCTATGGGCGCAACTGAGCCGGCGCGCGCCGCGCGGCGCGCTCGGTGCGGCGTTCGACATCGATCTGTATGACGACGCGGGCGCGGTTTGCATGTCGATCCGCGGCTTGTCCACGCGTTCTCCCGGCGCGGGCATGCCGGCGGCCGCGCAGCCTGACGAAATCGTGATGCTGGCGCCGTGCTGGGTGCCGGCCGATCTTTGAATTGCAGAGGAATCAAGCATGCAGCCGAAAACGCATCATCTGTACTTCTGCCATCTGGCCGGGCAGCCGTTCGACGCGCTGAGCGCGCAATTTCCCGGCGCGTCGTGCCATGACTTCAGCGGCGGCAGCCACGACGCGCCGGACACGCTCGAGCGCCTCGCACTCGCATTGCACGACGGCGTGCGCCGCGCGCTGTCGGAAGATGGCGCGCCGCCCGTCGTGCAGGTCGTGCTCGACGAGCGGCAGCACGCGTTGCGCGCGGGCGCGGCCGCGCAGTTGCTGTCGATCCGGGCCGAGTATCCGGCATTTCGCGGGCAGGCCATCACGGTCAATCCGCTCGAGACGCTTGCGTCGCTCGCCTCGAAACTCGCTGCGAACGCGACGGCGCGCGATCCGCACGTCACGTTGCTGTATCGCGGCGACGCCCGTTATGCACTCGGCTGGGAAGAGCAGCCGGCGACGGATGCGCCCCCGCCTTGGCGTGCCGGGCACGCGTATCTGATCGCGGGCGGCTTTGGCGGGCTCGGGCGGGTGCTCGTCGATGCGATCGGCGCGGCTGGGCTGGGCAACCGGGTCGTCGTCGCCGGGCGTTCGAGTCTCGACGAGGATGGCCGCGAGCTGATCGAGCACTGGGCGCGCGAGGGCCTGCCGGTCAGCTACGTGCGCGCCGACGTCGCCGAGCGCGCGCAGGTCGAGCGGCTGATCGGCTGGACGCTTGCCGCGTGTGGCCGGCTGGACGGCGTCATGCATTGCGCGGGCGTGATTCGCGACAATCTGCTGGTGCGCAAGCCGGCTGACGAGTTTCGCACCGTGCTCGCGCCGAAGGCGCGCGGCGCGGTGAACCTCGACGACGCAACCCGCCGCGTGCCGCTGTCGTTTTTCGCGCTGTTTTCGTCGGTGTCGAGCGTGCTCGGCAACGCCGGCCAAACCGACTACGCCGCCGGCAACGGCTTCATGGACGGCTACGCGCGGCTGCGGGCCCAAGCCGTGCGCGACGGCCTCGCGCACGGCCGCACAGTGTCGGTCAACTGGCCGTACTGGCGTGACGGCGGCATGCGGATGGACGATGCGCGGATCGAGCGCATGTGGCGCGACGGCGGGATGCGTCCGCTGTCGACGCCGGACGGCTTGCAGGCGTTCTATCGCGCGCTCGCGCTCGACGCCGAGCAGCTGATGGTCGTCGCGGGCGACGCAGCCCGGCTGCGCGCGGCCGCGCGCGCGCCTGCCGCCGCGGAGCGCGCGGTTAATGCGGATCAGGTGGCCGACGCGCGCGCCGTGCCCGCCGCCGCGTCTGCGCCGCCAGCGGTCCGCACGCCGTCGTTGCCGCTTGCGGCGCGGCCCGGCGATGCGCCGCAGGCGGCAATCCGCACGCATCTGACCCGGCTCGTCGCCGCCCAGCTCGGCCTGGCCGAGCACCGGGTCCGTGCCGACACGCCGCTCGGCCGCTATGGCATCGATTCGGTGATGATGATGAAGGTGATCGCCGAACTGGAGACGGATTTCGGTTCGTTGCCGAAAACCATTTTCTTCGAATATCAGACGCTCGACGAACTGGCGGATTATTTCGTCGAACAGCACGGCGATCGCGTCGCCGCACGCTGGTCCGCCGCAGATTCGGACGCGCGCAGCGGCAGTCAGCGGGGCAGCGACAGCGGCACGCGTCGCGCTTCGGGGGACCGCGAGCCGGCGCACGCCGACGCCGCGCCGGTGCCGATTCCGATTCCAGCGCCGGTGCCAGCGTCAATGCCGGTGCCGACCGTGCAGGCAACGCCCGCAGTCACGCCGCCGAAGCTTGCCTTCGATGCGCGGTCGCACGAGCCGTCTCAGGCGCCGTCTGCTCCATTACGACGCGCGGCCGGCGACGGCGATCTGATCGCGATCGTCGCCGTCGCGGGCCGCTATCCGGGCGCGGACTCGGTCGACGCGTTCTGGACGCAGCTCGCCCGCGGCTACGACGGCATCACCGAGGTTCCGGCCGACCGGTGGAACGCGGACGACTACTACGCGGCCGCCCCCGAAACGGGCAAGAGCCGTTGCAAGTGGGGCGGCTTTCTGAGCGACGTCGCATCGTTCGACCCGGGCTACTTCGGCATGACGCCTCGCGAGGCGGGCGTCATCGATCCGAACGAACGGCTGTTCCTCCAAATCGTCCAGCATCTGTTCGACAGCGGCGGCCTGACGCGCCGCCGTGTCGCCGAGCGCTACGATTGGCGCATCGGCGTGTTCGTCGGCGCGATGTACCAGCAATATGCGGCGTTCGACAGCAACCCCGTCAGCGAATCGCTGACGTCGATCGCGTCGTATGGATCGATCGCGAATCGCGTGTCGCACGTGTTCGATCTGCGCGGGCCAAGCGTCGCGCTCGACACGATGTGCTCGTCGGCGCTCGTCGCGCTTCACTATGCGCGCGAAAGCTTGTTGCGCGGCGAGTGCCGGGGCGCGATCGTCGGCGGCGTGAATCTGTCGCTGCATCCGAAGAAATACGTCGGGCTCGGCGTGTCGGGCATGCTCGCCAGCGCGCCCGAGCGGCGCAGCTTCGGCGGCGGCGACGGCTATTTGCCCGCCGAGGGCGTCGGCGCAGTGCTGCTGCGGCCGTTGCGCGACGCGCTGCGCGATGGCGACGACGTGCTTGCCGTGCTGCGCTCGACCCACGTGGTTCACAGCGGCGGGATGAGCCCTTACGCGACGCCGAATTTGAAATCCCAAGTCGCGCTCATCGAGGAGAATCTCGACAAGGCCGGTGTCTGCGCGACGAGCATCGGCTACGTCGAAGCGGCCGCGACCGGCTCGGCGCTTGGCGACGCGATCGAGATGCGCGCGCTGGGCAAGGTTTTTGCGCAGCCGGGCGTGCCGCGCGCGATCGGCACCGTGAAATCGAACATCGGGCATGCCGAGGCGGCGTCGGGCATGTCGCAATTGACGAAGGTGCTGCTGCAACTCCGGCATCGGAAATGGCTGCCGACGCCGCCAATCGGCACGCCGAATCCCGAGATCGACTGGCGCGGGGCGCCGTTCTCGCTCGTCCACACGTTGTGTGACTGGCCCGAACCGGTAGCCGATGCAGACATCAACGCCGACGCAGATGCCGACGCCGGCTGCGCGCCGCCGTTGCCGCGGCGCGCGGCGATCGATTCGTTCGGCGCGGGCGGCACGTATGCGCATGCGATCGTCGAGGCGTGCGCCGTCGCGACAAAGCCGGCCGACGCCGATGCCGATGCCGATGGCGCAGCGCAGCTTGTCGTGCTGTCCGCGCAGAGCGCGCGCGCGTTGGCCGCGCTGGCTCGCCTGCATCGCGACTGGCTGCGCGAGCCGCGCGATTTGACGTTTGCGCGCTATGCGCGCGCGCTGCGACACGAGCGCGATGCGCTGACGCATCGCGTCGCGTTCGTCGTGCCCGACAAGCGTGCGTTGCTTGCCGAGCTGGACGCATACTGCGCGGGCGCGTCCGCCTGCGTGCCCGGGGCGCGCTTCGAGGGCCACGGCGACACCGCGCCCGGGCAATGGCTGGCAGCCGCGCCGCAGCCGGCCGACCGGCTCGACCGGTTGACGGCACTCGCCGCGCACTGGGCGGGCGGCGGCGACGTCGACTGGCGCGATCTCGATGGAACCGTGTCGGAGCCGCCCGTCGGCCTGCCGCTCTATCCGTTCGATCGCGTGCGATGCTGGGTCGAGCCGCCCGAGACACCCGCCATCACGGCGACGACGGCGGCGGTGCGCCCGTGGATTTCCGACGCTGCCGCGCCCGGCTCGGCATGCACGGTCGACGCACTGCGCACGCTGCTGGCCGAGATCACCGGGCTGCCGACGCATGACTGGGACGCCGACCGCGCATTGAGCGACTACGGGCTGCGCTCGATATCGTTCACGCTGCTGCATCAGGCGCTGGCCGAACGGTTCGGCGAAATCGCGTTCGAGGATCTGCGCCGCTGCACGTCGATGCGCGAGATCGCCCGCGCATACGCGGGCCGGCCCGCGTCGGCCGCGCGGCGCGCACGCGAGGGCGGAGGCCGGCGCTATCCGGAACTTGTCGCGCTCAACTCAGGGATGGCCGGCCGGCCGGTCTTCTGGATTCATGCGGGCATCGGCGGCGTCGAGGTGTACCAGACGCTCGCGCAACACGTCGAACGGCCGTTCTTCGGCATCCAGGCGCGCGGCTACATGAGCGAACGCGCGCCGCTGCACGGTCTTCAGGCGATGGCGGCGTACTACTGTCACCTGATCGTCGCGCAGCAGCCCGACGGGCCGTATTCGCTCGGCGGTTACTCGCTCGGCGGAGCGCTTGCATACGAAGTCGCGCGCCAACTTCAGGAACTCGGCGAGGCCGTCGATTCGCTCGTGATGATCGACAGCCTCGACGGCGATGCGATGAAAGAGTCGTCCGTATCGACGAAGACGCTGTATTTGCAAGCGGCGAACATGGCGATCGGCGCGATGCGGCGCGACGACGTCGAGCAGGCGCTCCACGCGATGATTCATCAGGACGACATCGCCGCCGACATCGACGACGACGCCTTTCTCGATACGGTCGTCGAAGCGGCCGTCGCGCGCGGCGTCGACGCATCCGCTGCGCAGCTTGCGCAGCGTATCCGGCACAACGCCGCCGTGCAGGCGGCATACGATCCCGCCGGCTTCGACCTGCTGCCGCTGCCGCGGCCGGATGCGCTCGCGGCGTACTACCTGCGCAATCGCGGCGGTGATTATTTCGGGCCGCTGAAGCCCTATCTGTTCGTGCGCGGCGAATCGAGCCGGCTCGGCGAGGCCGACTATCTGCGCGGCTGGCGGCGCGCGCTGCCGACGCTCAGCGTGATCGACGTCGATGCGCGTTGCCACATGCTGATGCTGTCGGCGCAACCGTCGCTCGATCAGGTAATCGACGCGTGCCGGCGCATCTATTCGAGCGCCGCCGGGACCGGTGCGCAGCGTGCGCTCGAGCCGGGCGCCGCGCCCGCCGAAGGCGTGCATGAAACCGCGCACGCATGAGCGCGTCGCGACACGTTACGAAGAGGACGATTGACATGAAAGCGTACATTTTTCCCGGCCAGGGCTCGCAGAGCAAAGGCATGGGCGGCGAGCTGTTCGACGAGTTCGACCATTACACGCGGACAGCGGACGACATATTGGGCTATTCGATCAAATCGCTATGCCTGGACGATGCACAGCGCCAATTGAACGACACGAGATATACCCAGCCCGCGCTCTTCACGGTGAACACGCTGAGCTACCTGAAGGCGCTGCAGGACGATCCGTCGCCACCGTCGTGCGTCGCCGGACACAGTCTCGGCGAATACAGCGCATTGCTCGCGGCGGGCGCGTTCCGCTTCGACGTCGGGCTCGCGATCGTCAAAAAGCGCGCGGAGCTGATGAGCGACGCGCCGGCGGGCGGCATGGCCGCCGTGTTGGATTGTGCGCTCGACACGTTGAAGGGCTGCCTGCAAGACGCGGGCGTCGACGGTATCGACATCGCGAACTACAACGCCGATTCGCAGATCGTGATTGCCGGCGCGCGAACGGAATTGGCTGCCGCGTTCGCGGCGTTCGACGAACGCGACGTTCGCTATGTGCCGCTCAGGGTGAGCGCCGCGTTTCATTCGCGTCATATGGCGCCGCTCAAGGATGCGTTTCGCGCGTTCCTGAGCGGTATCGAATTTCGCCCGCTGCGCGTGCCCGTCGTGTCGAATCTCGACGGCGCGCTGTATCGCGACGACGATCTGATCGAAAGGCTGTCCGCGCAATTGTGCGGCTCGGTGATGTGGCGCGATTCGGTACTGCGGATGCGCGCGCTCGGCGTCACGCATTTCATCGAGGTCGGCCCCGGCGACGTGCTGACGAAACTGAACGGGAAAATCGCATGAAGGCCGTTCGGTTTTCTCCCGACGCCGATGCGAACCGCGGCGCGCCCGACGAACCGGACGGCACGCACGAGTCCGACGCCGTGCTCGAATGGTTCGGCCCGGATCATGGCGATTTCGCGTGGCTCGAGCAGGCGATCGCCGAGCATCCTGCCGCGTTCTTCGCGAGCGGCAGGTTCGGCGGGCAGCGCGCGCACGTCGACCCCGAAGCGATCTTCTCGAAGGTCGAGCTGCCGGACAAGCCGGTGGAAGCCGGCGCGCACGCGGCGCACTTGATCGACGACGTATTCTCGCGCGTCATGCCCGTCGCGTCGCCGTCGTTCGTCGGGCATATGACGTCGGCGCTGCCGTCGTTCGTGCCGTCGCTCGCGAAGGTGCTGGCCGCGCTGAACCAGAACGTCGTGAAAACGGAGACGTCCGCCGCGATGACCGCGCTCGAACGTCAGGTGATCGGCATGCTGCACAAACTCGTGTTCAGCGGCGAGGACGCGTTTTACCGCCGCTGGCTGCACAGCGGCGATCACGCGCTCGGCGTGTTCTGCTCTGGCGGAACGGTCGCGAATCTCGCCGCGCTGTGGGCGAGCCGCAACAATCTGCTGCGCGCTCGCGAAGGTTTCGCGGGCGTCAAGCGCGTCGGCATTGCGCAGGCGCTGCGTCATTACGGCTACGAAGGTCTTGCCATTCTCGTATCGGAGCGCGGGCATTACTCTCTGCGCAAGGCGGCGGACGTGCTCGGCATCGGCCAGGATCATCTGATCGCGGTGCCGGTGGACGCCGAGCACCGGATGCGTGTCGACGCGCTGAGCGACGCCGTTCAAGACCTGCGGCGGCACAACGTCCGTCCGATGGCGATCGTCGGCATCGCGGGCACGACGGAGACGGGCGCGATCGATCCGCTCGATGCGCTGGCCGACGTCGCGCGCGACGCGGATTGTCATTTCCACGTCGATGCGGCGTGGGGCGGCGCGACCCTGATCTCCGGCCGGCATCGTCATCGGTTCGCGGGCATCGAGCGGGCCGATTCGGTCGTCATCGACGCGCACAAGCAACTCTACGTGCCGATGGGCGCGGGCATGGCGCTGTTCCGGGCGCCGACCTGGACGGCCGAGATCAGTCAGCACGCCAATTACATCGTGCGCAAGGGCTCGAAAGATCTTGGGCGGCACACGCTCGAAGGGTCGCGCGGCGCGGCGTCGGTGATGCTGTATGCGAACCTGCATCTGCTTGGACGAAGCGGATACGCGTGCCTGATCGATCTCGGCATCGACAATGCGCGATACTTCGCGTCGTTGATCGAACAGCAAGCGGATTTCGAGCTTGTCAGCGCGCCGCAGCTCAACATTCTCACCTATCGCTACGTGCCGGCAGCCGTTCGCCGCGCGCTCGTCGACGGGCCGGCGTCGCTGCGGCAGCCGATTCACGACGCGCTCGATGCGCTGACCGTCGACATCCAGCATGCGCAGCGCGACGCCGGGCGCTCGTTCGTGTCGCGCACGAGGCTCGCGTCGCAACGGTGGCCGCAGCGGCAGATCGACGTGTTTCGCGTGGTGCTCGCGAATCCGAAGACGACCCGGGCATTGCTGGACGACGTGCTCGTCGAACAGCGCGCACTCGCGCAAGCGAGCCCGCATCTGCGCCGCCTGCTCGCGCTCGTCGATGCCGGTGCCGGTGATGCGCGCAACGCCGGCCGAGCATAGCGCGGCGGCAGTCCGGCGCGTCGGCTGTCCGTGCGGCATAGGCGACGCGGCGATGGCGATGGCAAGTCGACGATAGGCAATGATGGAGGCATATGACAGCAAGCAAGATGTTCGACGGTCGAAGGATCGTGTTCATGTACCCAGGGCAGGGCAGCCAATATTTCCGAATGGGGAAAACGCTGTTCGAGCGCGACGACGCGTTCCGCGGCAGTCTCGAATGGCTGAACCGGATCGTCGAGGCGGAGATCGGCGCATCGCTGGTCGACTACGTATTCGATCCGGGCAAGAATCCGGCGATGCCGTTCGACGATACGCGCTATTCGAATCAAGCGGTGTTCTGCTTCGAATATGCGTTGACTCAGTCGCTGCTTGCGCATGGTGTCTATCCGGATTGCGTGCTGGGCGCGAGCCTGGGCGAGCTGGTCGCCGCCTGCGTTGCCGGCTCGCTGAGCCCGCGCACGTGCATTGCGATGCTCGCGGACAGCGCGCGGACGATGGCGCGCACCTGCAGGCCGGGCGGCATGCTCGCGGTGCTGGCGTCGCCCGGTCTGTTCGATCGCGACGCGGTGTTAAGCGGGAACGCCGAACTTGCGTCGATTTCGTTCGACCAGCATTTCGTGGTCGCGGGCACGGCGGCGGGCATGGACGTGATCGAAACCCATCTGAGTGCGCGCGGCGTTCCAACGGCCCGATTGCCGGTCGAATACGGATTCCATTCCGCGGCGATCGACCCGGCGCGTGAGAGCCTGCGTAGGCAGTTTGCGGACATCGGCGCGAGCCGGCCGATCGTTGCGCTGTTGTCGTGCGAAAAAGCCGATTTCGTCGACCGTCCGGACGCGGCGCACCTGGACGCCGTGCTGCGGCGGCCGATCCAGTTCAAGCGCGCGATCGAGCGACTCGAACAGCAAGGCGATTACTGGTATGTCGACGTCAGTCTGTCCGGTACGCTGGCGACATACTGCAAGCATCTGCTCGGCCCGTACAGCCGCTCGTCGAGCGTCGCGGTGGCGACGCCGTTCTCGCGTCATGAGTCGCTCGATCCGGCACATTGGCTCGTGGGCAAATACATGCCGCCCACCGCCGCATGAGCGGCGTCGCCGGTTAGAGGCCGTTCCCGCTAGTGGCGCGCATCGAACATCGTGCGCATCGTGTCGACGCGTCTCGCGAACGCGTCGAGCGCGGCGCGCAGCGTATCGCGTGCGAAGGCGGTCTCGCCGTTCGTCGAGCGTGCCCGATTCATCTCGGCGCACGCATCGCTTAGCCGTTGATCCCGAAACACGTGAGCCGTCGCGACGATGTCGTGCAGACAGGCCGCGAATGCGACCGACGCGCAGTCGGTCTTCGCGAGCGTGACGCGCTGCGACCGATACGCATCGAGCGCGGCATCGAACATCGCCCGCACGGTTCGATCGGTGCCGTACACCGCCAGCAGCATGTCGAGCGCGGCGCGCGATTCCGAGTCCGCCGGTTCTTGCGCCGGCCGGGCATGCAAGTAGCGAATCAGAATGGCCTGAAGCTGCGCGAGCGGCAGCGGCTTGACAAGAACCAGGTCCAGGCCGGCGCTCAATCCGCATCGAACGTTGCGATCTCCATGGATGATGTTCGCGCTGATGCCGATGATCGGCAATCGCCGCACGGGACCTGCCGCCCGGTCGGCTGCTTCGCTCGCGCGCCAGCGGCGCGCGAGCGTGAAGCCATTCATGTCCGGCATCCATAGATCGGTGATGAGCATCGAGTGTTCTGCATTGCATAATGTTTCGAGCGCTTCGTTGCCGGACGGCACGACTCGATACGGGTAGCCAAGCTCTTCGAGTTGCCGCTGCCAAACGATCCGGTAGAGCGCCTGATCGTCTGCGACGAGGATCGGCGCACAGCGGGGCGGCGACGTGCGCGCGGCAACGCTCGTGCGCAGATCGGCCGCGGCGGTCCGTGTGTCGAACAAGTTCGTGCAGACGGTCCGGATCGAGCTGGGATAGAACGGCCGCGAGCCTATCGTGGGCAGATCCGCGTCGACGCATACGCCGCCGATCAGAAGGCGCTCGGTGACCGCGACGATCGCCGTGCCGCCGGGGCTTCGCGCGGCTTCCGCACGCGCTGCGGGTTCGTCGGTGACGTGAAGATCGACGCTGCCCGTATCGTCGTCGAAGGCGACGGTCATTCCCATTGCCGTCAATTCGGCACGCACGTGTTGCGCGAGCGCGCCATCGCGCAACGTGACTCGCGCTCGACGCTTCGCGCACCCCGGCACCTGCGCCCGGGCGCGCTCCGACACGGGCAACGTGATCCGCGCGCGGACAGTCGTGCCGGCTCCGGGCTGGCTCGCGAGATGCAATCCGCCGCCCATCCGGCGCGCCAGCTGCCGGCAGATCGGCAGGCCGAGGCCGGAGCCGCCGAATCGACGCGATGTCGACGCGTTGGCCTGAACGAACGGCTCGAGCACGCTGTCGAGATCGTCGCTGTCAATGCCGATGCCCGTATCGGCAACCTCCACGCTGACGATTTGCCTGTCGAGCGAATCGTCGATGACGGCGACGCGCACGTCGATCGTTCCACGTTCGGTGAATTTGATGGCGTTGTGCAGCAGATTCGACAGAATCTGCCGGATGCGCAATGCATCTCCGATCAGCCGCGCCGCCACGCGCGGATCGATCTCGAGCCGAAGCTGTAGCGCCTTGGCGGCGACATCGGCCGCAACCACTTGACAGCTGTGCTCGACGAGTTCGCGTAGATCGAATGGTTTTTTTTCGAGAATCAGTTGATCAGCGTCGATACGGGAATAATCCAGCACCTGATCGAGGATATGCAGCATCGCCTGCGAAGCGCCGCGCAGGGTGTCGACCATGCTGTGCTGCGATGGCGTCATGTTGGTCGAACCCAATAGTTCGAGCATGCTGAAGATGCCGCTCATCGGCGTGCGAAGCTCGTGGCTCATCGTCGCCAGAAAGCGCCCCTGCGCCGCGGAAAGGCGCTCGGCCTCGATGCGCGCGGCGCGCAGCGCGTCGGCTTGCTGATGGCTGTCCGTCGAATCGATCCAATAGCCGTCCCAATCGAGCGTGCCCTCGGGTGACGCGGGATTATAGGCGCCACGGCTTTGTATCCAGCGCTCGCCACTCGGCGAGCGCACGCGAAATTCGCAGCTGTAGCCGCTGCGACGCTTTGCTGCGTCGTCGATCGCGTTCTGCAGCGTCGCGCGATCGTCGGGATGCACGGTCGCGAACACGCGCCGCTCGTCGGCCATCATTTCACGTGGCGAGAGTCCGAAAAGCGGCAACGTATCGCCGTTGATATAGCGAAAACTCAGCATGCCGCTCGCGTGACGCCGCAGCTTGTAGACAATCCCCGGCAGGTTCGCCGTGATGCCGTCCAAATGTTGTGCGTTGTAACGTGCGGCCAGTTCATCATTGCGGATCGGCGTGATGTCGATAAACGTTGCGATGACATCCGCTTGTGCAGGATTTGACGTGGGGAGCGGCGAAAAACGATAAAGCACAGAGCAGGGGCGACATGTGTGCCCAATATAGCGTATCTCGCCGCATTCGACTGCATGCTTGCCGCCTCGCGTGTGGAGCCGCGCGGCAATCGCGCTCCCGAGTTCGCCATCGATACCGCCGATATCGTCGATCCGGCGACGCAGCAGCACGTTACGCGCTTTTCCGGCGAGTTGCGCGAATGGTGCGTTTGCCATGACGATGCGGCGTTCATGGTTGACGACTATGACAGGCAGCGGGATGTGCTCGAGTGCGTCAAAGTCTCGCCGCGGCGATGCGCGGCAGCAAGCGCAGCGGCGATAGCGACGCGGGCGCAATATTACGTACAGGACGAGCAATGTACAGGCCAATGACACCGTCACGATCCAGACTATCCGTGACGAAAAATCGCTGCCCCATGCATCGCCGATGTGATAGTGAAACAGAGAGGGGAAGGAAAGGGCGAGGTGCGAGAGGTCTGGCTGAGTGACTGGATCAGACGTGTCGGGCATGCTGGTGGTCGCGAGCGCTGCCTGATGAAGCAATAGCAATAGCGAGCTTGTCATTGCGTAAATCCGCATACGCCAACAAGCGGGGTAAATCATCGAAAATCCTTTCAGCCATTGACACGAGCAGGTATCCTACTCGTGATCTCTTCCCTCGTACAAACTTAGGATGATTGAAAAGAGGGATAGATAATTCAAGCAAGCACGAGGCAGCAGTATGCAGAGGAACCCGCTAAACATTATCGTGGCTGACGACCATCCGTTGTTTACCTTGGGCGTCGAGGCATTGATGAACAAAAGTGGGCTCGGCCGCGTGAGTGGCCAAGCGGAAAATACCGACAAGCTGATCGATGTCCTGAAGGCGTCGCCATGCGATCTGCTTATTACCGATTATTTGATGACGGGTAAATTGCATGGCGGAGGAATCCGTCTGCTGAGCTACGTTCGTCAAGCGTTTCCCGCCCTTCCCGTCGTGGTGCTGACGATGGTCAATAACGCTGCCGTACATCGCACGATCTGGCAGTCGGGCGTTTCCGCGCTCGTGAGCAAGGCGGACTTGCCGAGCGAATTGCCTGTTGCAGTCCAGGCGGCAGCGGCCGGAAGACGCTATTTGTCCTCGGTCATTCGTGGTGTGATGACCTGCGAGCGTCCGGTTGCCATGCAGACGGTTCCATTGTCGCCGCGTGAGACACAAGTCTTGAAACTGTTCGCGGCCGGCCTGTCGGCTTCAGAAGTGGCGGATCGCTTGAAGCGCAGTATCAAAACGGTCAGCCGCCACAAACGATCGGGAATGGATAAGCTCGGGGTATCGACTGACGGTGCGTTGTTCAAGTATATGAACCAATACGACGATATCGATGATTCGGATTGAAAGCGGAATGCCGTCATGCGCAAAAATGAGAAAATTCTCATGCTGTTCTGACACAAATGCACGTATATTCGTGCATATCGTGATGCTCTTAAATTTTCTCGATTTGCCAGTTCACGGTGTTATCGATAGTGGCCCACATTTTCGGTGCAGCGTTACTCATCAAAGAAATGGATGAGTTGAATGGCAAGTGACGGTATGGTCAGCAAGGTGGCATGAGCCGCACCTGTCCTTGCGTTTGTCCGATATCGCCAGCCAACTTGAGATCAGCGCGTTCCTCGGCGATCGAACCGGCGACAAACCGCTGGGCTCGCTCGCAGCGTTCACACTCGAAATCGATGGAAATCCTTTCTCGAAAAATCGAAACGGCCACTCCGAATAGCGGTGCTCTGAAGTTACGCTGCGCTGTTCAGACGTGCATTGATCTACCATGCGTTGAGCAGAGTAATAGATGCGCGCAGGCGAGCAAAAGGTGAATTGATGCGGGAATCGTTTGGACCGATATGCTATGGCGGGATGAACGTGGCAACGTAATATGCGCACCACATTGACGTGGCGCAGACTCATATAAAGCAGCCGTGGGAAAAATCGTTCCCGGTCAACGGCATCGTCATGACGAAGAGCATGTATTTCAAATCAATATAAAGGACCTAGATTGGATACGCGGTTTCTTCGGAGTCTGGTTGCTGTGGTTGAAACGGGGTCTATTGCGGCAGCCGCACGTAAAGAGAATCTCACGGCCGCGGCCATCGGACAGCGAATTCAAACGCTCGAACAAAACCTTGCGTCTCAACTGCTGATACGTTCCGCGCGATCCGTCACGCCGAACGAACGATGCCTCAATTTGTTGCCCGCCATGCGCGAGATTATCAGGATGACGGATGAATTGCAGCGGCCGATTGGGGATGGCGAATTGGCTGGGCATTTCCGCATCGGCATGATTCCGACGGCGTTGACCTGCATGGTGCCGAATCTCGTCGGACGGTTATCCGCGGCCGCGCCGTTGCTGCAGCTAAGAATCGTTCCCGGTTGTTCGCATGTGCTATACGAGATGGTTGTGAAAGACGAATTGGACGCCGCGATTCTCGTTCATCCGCCGTTCGCCTTGCCGAAGGTCTTGCGTTGCGATGTGCTGAGATCGGAACCGCTTGCGCTGGTGGCGAATCGGCGGGTTGCCCACGAAAAAGTGCTGGCATCGTTGCGGGAACGGCCGCTTATTCAGTACGACTCTCATTCCTAGGATGGGCAGATCGCATCGCGATACCTCATGGACAATGCGATCACGCCACGGGTCCACTGCGAAATCGATTCGCTCGAAGCGATCACGATGCTCGTGAAGCAGGGGCGCGGTATTTCATTGGTGCCGTCGTGGGCTGGATTGACTGCCGGAGAAGTGCATGTGACTCCGGTGCCAGACGCCGCGGAATATGCGCGCGATGTCGTTTTTCTGAGGAAAGCGTTTACGCGGCACACGATGGCAGCGAATGCAGTGAGAGCCGCGCTGGTGACGACGAACGAAAACGCCTCGAGACTTCGTTCCCGTGAGTGGGCTATCAGGTGTATTAGCCGGGAGTCGGTCTGATAGGTAGCTCGCTTATAAATAGGAGACGCGTAAATTCCTTTCATCAGCTTTGAAGATGTAGATCTTCACGCAGCACCCCTGCGAACAAGAACAAGATCTCATAGACGCCTTTAAGCGCCGACGTTCGGCGATCGAGCGCGCGGCGCGCTGCAAGCTCGACGAAGTGGGCTGGCGGTGCGGCTATTTCCGGTTTTGCAGGTGAACGCCGGCCGCCTTTGACGCGCATCAAGTGCATGTCGGAGCGTGCGAGTACGCTGGATCTTGAAAGATCATTCGTCCCTTGCGCGGCATGCAACGCCGCGTCATCCGATCTCCATCGTGGCCGATGCCGTTGGGGCGAAAGCGTCGGCTGCTTGTCAGCTGTCAGAGGAGTGCAAACCATGAGCAATCTGACCCGTTACGATCCGTTTTCGATCGAACCCGTTGCCGACCTGTTTCAGGGGCTGTTCAGGCCGCTGCGCGGGATGACGCTTGCAGACGAACCCGATCTTGCATCGATGAAGATCGACGTTACCGAAAGCGACAAGGCGTATACGGTCAACGCGGAGCTGCCCGGCGTCTCGAAGGACGATATTGACGTTCAGGTGACGGGGAATACCGTATCGATCAACGCAAAGATCGAGCGGAGCAACGAACAGAAGGATGGGGAGCGCGTGATTCGGCGCGAGCGCTATAGCGGTGCGATCGGCCGGTCATTCTCATTGTCCGGCGAAATCGACGACGCGAACGCGACGGCCACGTATCAGGACGGCGTGCTGTCGCTGACGCTGCCAAAGAAGGCGCCGGCCGCGCAGAAAAAGCTCGCGATCAATTGACCGCTGCATAGTAGGTCGCTTCCAAGATACCGTACTTGCGGCATAGCTTCGCCGGCTTCGGGCCGGCCTTGGCTTCCTTCAAGATGTCGATGAATTGACGGCTTACGTTCTCTCGATGGAGATCATGTCAGGCTCCACTTGCCGCGAATGCCCAAGCCACCAGTTAATGCGAAGCACCGAACAATCGAATCACGATGCCGCGCAACCATCGGTTGCCGGCCTCATGGTGATAGCGTGCATGCCAATGCTGCCGTACCGCAAACCCATCCACCGGGATCGGGCACGCATGCACCGCCAGATCGCTGGCCTGAGCCAGTGTTTCGCCGATATGGCGGGGTAGCGTCGTGATCAGGTCGGTCGTCTGGACGATCGCCCCCAAACCCAGAAAACCCGGCAACTCCAGCACCACGTCGCGCTCGATACGTGCCTGCCGCAGCGCCTGCTCGAGAAGTTGCGCGCCCGTTCCCGCCGTAATGGCGATATGTCCTTGGGAACGATACTGCTTTACCCCGAGGCGACCGCGAATTCTCGGGTGATGCCGATTGACCAGACATACCCAGTCCTGGTCGTACAGCTTCTGCTGATAAATGCTGCCGCCCAGCCACGGCACATAGCCGATCGCGAGATCGGCTTCGCCGGATTCGAGCGCGCGTTCCGTATTGCCGTCGATCCGTGCGGCTTCCAGCCGGACGCCGGGCGCCTGCACACGGACATGGGCTAGCAGACGTGGAAGCAGCGTGATGTGGCTTGCGTCGGTCATGCAGATGCGAAACCGTCTCTGGGCTGTCGCAGGATCGAACGCGATCTCCCACGCGGTGAAGCGCCGCAGAGACTCGAGAATTTCCCGGCATGGCCCAATCAATGCGTCGGCTTGAGGTGTCGGCGCCATGCCGCCGGGGGTTCGGATGAAGAGCGGATCGTGCAGGTATTCCCGCAGGTGCCCGAGCCAGATGCTGACCGTCGGCTGGCTCTGGCCCAGTTGTTCAGCGGCGCGCGTGACGCTGCGCACGTCGTACAGGAGATCGAAAAGTTGAAGCAGCTTCAGGTCGGGGAGGTCGGCGGGCATCGTGCTTTATTGCTCATTGCAATGACGTCATTGTATCCATTGCATTGCCGGCATGAGCGGTGACTCCTATCGTGAGGCCATACGTCAAGGAGAAGCCATTGAAAATCGCGATTCTGGGGGCTGGCGCATTAGGCTGTGCAATTGGCGCGCCCCTTACCCAAGGCGGTCACGAGACTTGGTTGATCGACCGCTCGCCCGCGCACGTCGATGCGATGCGTCGTGACGGCCTGCGTGTCGACGACGCCAGCGGCACCCGCCACGTACCTGTCCACGCGACGACTCGGGCTGCCGATGTCGGCGTGGCCGACCTGGTGGTGGTGCTGGTCAAGTCGTTCCACACCGATGCGGCCATCCGCGGTGCCCAATCGCTGGTGGGGCCGGATACCACCGTGCTGTCGCTGCAAAACGGCCTCGGACACGAGGACATCCTGATCGACGCCGTCGGCCGCGAGCGCGTGCTTGCGGGCAAAACCTACGTCGGCGGCGTGCTGCGCGGCGCGGGTCATATCGAATCCGGCGTGATTGGCAAATGCACGTACATCGGCGAACTCGACGGCCGCATCACGCCGCGTGTACGGGCAATCTCCGACGCGTTCAATACCGCCGGCCTAGCCACGACGATCAGCGACAACATCGTCGGCACGATGTGGGACAAGTTGCTGGTGAATGTCGCGACGGGTGCGATTACAGGCCTCACCGGCCTCACCTACGGGCAGCTTCACGAGGAACCCCTGTTGAAGGCAACATCGCTCGCGGCCGTGGCCGAGGCGATCGCCGCAGCGCAGGCAGCCGGCGTGAAGCTGTCGATGACCGATCCCGAGCAGGCATGGACGCTTGCCGCTGAGGGGCTGCCCGCGACCTTTAAGACCTCCATGCTGCAAAGCCTGGAGAAGGGCTCGATCACCGAGATCGATTTCATCAACGGTTCGGTCGTCAGGTGGGGGCGGCGCTACGGCGTGCCGACCCCGGTGAATGCAACGCTCGTCGCCTGCGTCAAGGGGCTGGAACGCGCGATGGCCGATCGCCAACGGAAGGAAGCCGCCGCATGAATGTCCCGAAAGCCTATCTCGAACACGTCGCGATTCGGGTGAAGGACATCCGCTGGCATATCCGCTTCTTCGAGGACGTTCTCGGCATGGCCCTGCGTGAAATGGACGGCACGCCCGACGCACCGCGACAGTACTGGACGCTCGGCGGCCTGCAGTTCATCCATGCGCCGGAACATGATGGCCCGGAAGGCCGGCTTGCCCATCTCGGTGTGATGTGCGAAGACCTGGAGGCTGCGCTGGCCGCGGCACGGCGATTCGGCGCGACGCAGATGCCGCAGGGACGGAACTGGCTTCGCCTACCCGACGGGCTCGCCGTCGAACTGATCCAGGCTAGACCGGCTTCTTGCGTCGCGCAGGCGCTGGCAATCAATCCGCGCGCGGAGGCGTGACCATGACGATCGTCGAAAAATACTGGGACGACGCCCGCGAGGGCGATATGTGCACGAGTCCGAGTTACACCGTGACCAAAGAGCGCATCCTCGCGTATGCCGACCTCACCGGCGACCATACGCCCGTCCACGTGGACGAGGACTACGCGAACGCCAGTCATTTCGGCTGCCTCGTCGCGCACGGGCTGTTCGGCCTGTCCGTCGCCGATGGCCTGAAGACGCAGAGCGACTATCGCTTTCTGCCGGGCATGTCGCTCGGCTGGACCTGGGATTTTCTGCTGCCGATCAAGGTCGGCGACGTGCTGCACGTGAAGTTCCGCGTCGGCTCAATGCGGGCCTGCAAGAGTCGCCCGGACTGGGGCATCGTGGTGCTGCCGTCGGAGCTGATCAATCAGCACGGCCAGATCGTTCAACGTGGCGAGCATCGCCTGATGGTGCCGCGCCGTCCGGAGGCCCTGTGACACAGGCTCGTCCCCTCGAAGGCATTCGCGTCGTCGACTACAGCCATTTTCTTGCCGGTCCGTATGTCGGGCGCTGTCTCGCCGCGCTCGGCGCCGAAGTCATCAAGGTCGAGCGCCCCGGATCAGGCGATGCCGGACGCCAGCACGCGACCGTGCTCGACGACCAGCAAAGCGGCTATTTCCTCCAGCTCAACATGGGCAAGCGCGGCGTGAGCGTCAACATGAAAGACGGGCGCGGCAAGGCGTTCATGCAACGGCTGTGCGACTCCGCCGACGTCTTCATCGAGAACTATCGGCCGGGCGCGCTGGACAAGCTCGGGCTCGGCTATGCCGAATTGTCGGCGCGCAATCCGAGGCTCGTCTACTGTTCGATTTCGGCATACGGGCACACCGGTCCGGATGCGCATCGCGCAGGCTTTGGGCTGATCGCGGAGGCCAAGAGCGGAATCATGCAGATGGTGGGCACGCCGGGCGAGCGGCCGCCACTGCTGCGCATCTCGCTCGGCGACATGTACACCGGCATTCATGCGGTCGCGGCCATCAATGCCGCACTGCTGGGGCGCGTGAAGAGCGGCCGCGGACAGCATGTCGACATGTCGCTGTACGACACGCTGGTATCGATGCACGAATACGCGGTGCAGTGCTACACGCTGCAGGGCGTGCTGCCCGAGCAGACCGGGCACGACATGCCGACCTCGACGCTCTATGGCGTATTCCGTGCCGCTGACGGCGATCTCGTGATCGCCGCGCAAGTCGACGATGCGTGGAGGCGCTTTGCCGAGCTGATCGCGACGCACGACGGCCCGGCGGGCTTTGGCGCCGACACGCGATTTCACGACAGTGCCGGGCGCAACGCGCACCGTGCGGAGATTCTGTCGACGGTCGAGCCATGGGTGGCCGCGCGTTCCGTCGCGTCAGTGCTGGAACTGCTGGACGGCATCGACGTACCTTGCGCGAAGGTGCAACGCATCGACGAAGTGCTGGCCGATCCGCAGATCCGGGCCAGGGGCATGATCGTCGAGCAACAGCATCCGCGCTACGGGACACTGCGCCTGCCGAACCTTCCATTCCGGTTTTCCGATTGCGATACGACGATTCGCGACGTCGCTCCCGATCTCGGCCAACACAACGCGGAAGTCGCTCGTTCCCTGGGTTTCGATGCGGAAGAAATCGACGCGATGCAGGCAGATGGTGTTCTCTATTCAAAGGCGAATCAACGATGACTGACCAGTATGCGGTGATCGGCAATCCGATCGGACACACGAAATCCCCGCTGATTCACGGCCTCTTCGCGCAAGAGACGCGGCAGGACATCAGTTATACGGCCATCGACGGGCCGCTCGAGCCGATAGGCGCCTTTGCCGCGGTGGTCCGTGCATTTTTCGACGGCGGCGGCAAGGGCATCAACGTTACCGCGCCATTTAAGCTCGACGCGTTCGCGATGTCCGACGAGCGAAGCGCGCGTGCGACGCTGGCGGGCGCAGCCAATGCGCTCAAGTTTGACGGCGGCCGCATCTTGGCCGACAACTTCGACGGAATCGGACTGGTTCGTGATATCGAAGTCAACCTCAATCTTCCGATGGCCGGCAAACGCGTATTGCTGCTCGGTGCCGGCGGGGCGGCGCGCGGCGCGCTGTTGCCGTTCCTTGAAGCCGGGCCGGCCGAAATGTTCATCGCGAATCGCGACGTCGACAAGGTACGCGCACTGGCCGCGCAAGTCGCCGGCCGCGGTTCGCTCGTTGTCGGCAGCTACGCGGACCTCGCGCGGATGGGGCGTTTCGACCTGGTCGTCAATGCGACGTCGGCCAGTCTGACCGGTGATCTTCCACCTGTTCCGCCAAGCGTGTTCAGCCCAGCCGGCACGGCCTACGAACTTGCATACGGCAAGCGTCTGACGCCATTTCTGCGGCTCCCGAAGCAGGCGGGGGTGCACGGGATCGCGGATGGTGTAGGCATGCTGGTCGAGCAGGCGGCCGAAGCGTTCGCGTGGTGGCGCGGCGTGCGCCCCGAGACCAGTTCGGTGATCGATCGGCTGGCCGTGCCGTTAGACTGAGCATCGGTTTCTGGCTGTCGTGGTTGCTCTTGGGGCAACTTTGGGGGACAAGTCGAATTAGATAATGCTTAATAGCGATATCTGGTGGTCGTTTTGTGAAATTTTTCGACTTCCGGAGGGCCACCAGATATCCGTCCCGGGATGTCTGGAGACATTCAAAAACCCGCGTAGCTGAAAGGCTTCGCGGTTTTTTGGCGGCTAGGATGAACCGATCCCTTCAGACGTAATACATGGCGGTGAACATCATGCGCCGATGAAGTGTCGCCGATGCGGCGTCCCTTGCTTCCAAATGAAGCTTTCCATGTAATAGTGCGCGATATTGAGGTCAATCATCAGCCACCAGAGCACGAGCATGTCCTGGGCTCCCCGCGTCAACACCGCCGCGATGATGACAGCAAGCAGGGGATTGAGCAGCCAGACGGGCAGGAAGGGGAACAGCCGATAAAGCACGTTGGGCCGCGTGCCGCGATTGCGGATCGTGTCGTGCCGGATATAGGCTATGAAACCGGTGACGTCGTGCAGAATGCGCACGACCATCAAGCCGATGAGGGCGTAGGGCGTCTTAAAGATCAGGACGAGTGCGAGCAGGAACAACAACAGGTTGAGCCCGAGTAGCGAAGCGCCGATAGCGTTGGTGCGAATCCGCCAGAGCAACGTCACGCCCATGATGGTCATCACGATCAGAAGCGGCGGCGTGATGGCGGCGGTGACCATGGTCAAGGTCCGGTAAAGCAGGTCGCCATCCATGTCGTGAAAAAGCGAGACTTGCATATAGGCGATGACGCCCAGCGCGATCGTGCTGTACTTGCAGAGCGACGAGAGCAGCGAGACACGCACCCTGGCCGCGCCGAACGCGATGCCGTATTGCTGGGCGATGACATGATAAATGGTCCAGATGAAATTGACCGTCAACATGATTTTTGGCGATGCGCCGAGCATGTACAGCGCGAGCGGCATCAGCATCAGACCGAGCACGCACAGGGCGCGAAATCCATAGGCCGACCAATACTCTCGGTCGCAGGTGGTCTGAAAGCTCGACACGATGTGAGGCATGCCGAACACCAGGTTCCAGTACGGGATTTGCTCCGGCGCCTGGTAGCTGGGCGGTGCGTACAACAAACCGAGCGAGCAGAAGAGCACGATCGGCGCGACGGGGAAAAACCAGGCCCAAGGCATCAAGAACGCCTTGCGCAATGACACGTTGCGCAAGGAGGGAAGCGGCGCGGAATGGTTCATGGCGATACCCGCTCAGGTCGAGGCGCTCGGGAACTGTCCAGGGTCAATGGTTCTTCGCGGTCAGCAAGGGTACGCCGGCCAGGCGCGCCAAGGCGTGACGCGATACGTCCTGAGCGATTTCGGCAGAGGTTCCGCGGGAAGGCCATTGGTTGGCCGCCGAGACGAGCAGGTCGGCGTTGCCGCTCAGCAGACCGCGATGGGGCCAGAGAATGAAATCTTCGTAGCACATCGAGAAGGCGACACGCTGGCCGTGCAAGCGCACGACGTCACGCCCCAGGAGGTTCGTCTGCGCTCCGCCGTCATAACCGAACTTCCAATCGCCGATCGGCATCGGCACTTGCGAAGACACGATCACGCTACCGTTGCCGCCATCGCCGTAGCCGACGAGGGCATTCCTGAAGTTCGTGTTTTCCTGGTTCCATACTTCTTCGCCGACGAGAACCGTGGCGCCCAGCGACCTGGCGTACTCGGCGACGCCACGCCAGATGTCTGTTTGCGAGCGCCGGCTCGATCCGGAAATCGATTCCGGCAACACGACGACTATGTTCCCTTCTTCGAGAGCGAACCGAGCCGTCTCCGCCAAGAATTTGCGGCGCACGAGCATGTCGTCGGACCACAGCTCCGGACTCTTTCCCAAACGAAGGGAGAGGGCGAGCCAGCCGCCAGGCGTGGAAGGCGCGTGGAATGCCAGATTGGCGAGGTAGGCCGACAGCGCGAGAACGGCGATGCCGACTTGGCGGGGGATGCTTCGGCGTGTGCAAGTCGCCACGAGCGCGAGCAACGCCAGCGTGGCGAGCAGCCCCCATCCCCTCCACGCGGGGAAGAAAAGTCCGGCGACCATCAGTGGCGATCCCCAGTGAAACAATCCCAACGGAGGTACGCTTAGCAGGATCAATGCGGCTAAAACGCCCAAGACGCGGCGAAGAGGAGTCTTGCCACGAGACTGATACGTCAATGCCCACGGGAGAGCGAGGAGGACCGAATGCGCTGCCCATACGGCCCAATTGGCGCCGAGCGGCCATCCGGGGAAAAAGCCAGCGATGATGCCGGGCACCGCGCGGGTCGCCATGCCGTAGTAGGAGGCGGCGACGAAAAACGCACCGAGGCGGTTTTCGGCACGGTAGATCAACATCGGCAGGAAGAGCAGTAGCGCCATGGGTGCCAACCGTTGCTCGGACGACCAAGCCGACATGGCGATCGACGCGGCTCCCAGGCAGCACGCGGGCGTCGCCCAGTTCGTGCATACCCGACCCACGAGCGGCTTCGATTCCGTCAAAAGGGCAAAAACGACACGACGCAAGAATGATGGACCCAGCAGAGACGAATCAACATCGGCATTGAGATCGTCATACCTTCGATCAGCCATGGAGCAGTTCCTGCATGGGATGGAATTGGGCCGGCGTTCGTCGCGCCGGCGCTCGTCTTCGTGAATGGCTTATTGAGGCCCGGAAAGAGGCTGGAAGATGATATATAGCGGCCCCTGAGTGCCGTGATCCCAATTTGCGCTTTGCGAAGCGCAAAGTGATGGGGAATTGCACACGACCGTGCCGGGGCTGGAGCCACTCAGTTTGATACTATTTCGCGTGCCGGCCCCCGACCACGACGATTGCGTCGCACCGGTGTAGGGAAGACCGTTCGTGGAATATCCCAAAGGCCACGTCGAAGAATCAGTCGCACAGGTGTCGCCTTTGGTCGAACTGGCTTTGGCCTCGACATATCCGACCGAGCTGCAGTTCAAACCAGCTTGACTGATCTGTATGGTGGTGTCGTGACCCGTGTCGTTCATGCAATGCGTGCCTGAGCCGCCTGCCGTCACCTTTGCGGTAAAAGGCTTCGACGGCGCGGTAGGCATATAAATACATGCGTTGACACTGGCCCCGGCACCCGCATAGGCGAACATCGGTAACGCACATAGCCCGATCGAGAGAAGTTGGGCGATCTTACGAGTTTTCATGCCGAGCCTCCGTTAGGAACGTATTTCTTCGAGCGAAGGTTCGCCCGTTATCTGCGATAGCAATCTCAGCGGGGTGACGGGTGGTGCCTCTGAATGCGGCTTTTCGACAAACCCCATCACCTGTAGCGTGTGTTGCCGGCAGAAATGACAATGCACCGAAACTGATAAAAGGCGACGCAATTATAATTGGCGAGAAATCAGCGCATGGCTTGAGAAAATTTGAGTTGATGTCTATATTTTTAATCGACTTTATTCATTAAAAATATAATTAAAACATGGTCAACGTCAAGATAGAAATTGATTATAGTTCCAATGTCCTTCGGAGGTTGCCATCCCTCAACATTTGATTTAAATAAGCGCTGTGCTTGACGAGTGCATTGTGCGCTTAATTTATTCAATTATGCGAATTGTTTGCATTGATTGAGTGGCGGCATGTCGGTGCGATTGACCTGATCCGAGATCAAATCATAAATTAAGGAATATTATGTCAACGAGCTATCGGGGTTCCCAGGCTTTTAACCAGATATTCGCGGTCGAAGAACAGGTCAACAAGAGCACCGGATCGTTGTCGTTAACAAAAGTGCTAATTGATCTGGCGGGAGTGAGGCATAGCATTGATTTAAAGTTGTCGCTGGTATATAGCCCCGGAAGCTCGGGTATTCTCGGGCTGCCGAAGGGCTGGTTGTACGATTTGCCCTACGTGGTACCCGGAAAAAGCCTATCGCTGCACGGACGCTCGTTCATCATCGATCCACTATGGTCTGACGCGACCGGCTACCAATCGGGGCTGCGATACGAGAACAATCACGGCATCCTGTTTCGGACCGTCATCCCTGCGCAACCATTGCCGTCCGGCGGGCAATACTCGTATCGCGCCGATCTTGCCGACGGCACCCGCTATTTCTTCGACAGCGTCGGCAAATTGCTGGCTCAGCAAGACCGCTTCGGCAACAGCCTGGTCTACACCTATGTAACCGATCGCGACGTCTATAACAATTTCCTTTCCTCGATCACTGATCCTTGGGGGCAGACGATCACGTTTGTGCAGATGCCCGGTGTCGAGCAGAGCCTGACCTTGCCGGACGGCGGGAATTTGAGCCTGGCGCTTAGTCCGCAAGGCGTCGCTTCGATCGTCGACCAATTGAATCAGACGACGACGCTTTCGTACTCGACGTTCGCCACTCAGCCCGTCGTCACGCAGATTAGTTATCCGACAGGATTGACGACCACGGTCACCTACACGGGAATCACCGGCAAATTCTCCGATGGTTCTTCGGTGAGCTTCCCGGCGGTCGCTACCCTGACCCATGCGGACGCCAGCGGCTTTCTTGATCAGACTTTGTACACGTATGGGATGAGTACCGCGGGCCGCACATTTACCGGAGCCTCCGCGGGCTACCTCATGTCGAGCGGTGCCGACGGATTGATGGACAGCAACAACATGTCCTATGTCTATGACGTCTACATTCAGAACGTCGATGCAAACGGCAAGCTGGTTGGAGCGTCGTCGCTCTATTTCAATTTTCTGCACCTGGCCGTTCGCACGGAGGAATATCTCGTCCAAAGCGATGGCTCGGCGCAATCATGGAGAAAGATCGAGTACCAGTACCACATCGATCCTGACCAGCATGCGCGTACACCGAGCTTTGCCATGCCGGTGCAGATCGACTCCTCCGATTGGTCCGCGAGCCGCGGTGCGTTCCTTCCAACGCAACGGCAGACGTCGGCCTACGATATCTTCAATCAACCCGTCACGCGTGAGCTGAGCTTCTACGACGCCGGCACGGAATCGTTCGTGAAACAGTCACAGGAGCGCTACATCTATCAGACTGTGAGCTGGAGCGATGGACACACGACCGAAATGCCGGCGACCAGCCAGCAGACTGACGCCGTATCGGGAAAGACGAATCAGACGAGCTATACGTTGACCCGCGACAAGACCGCCGTCGCCGCGCGGACAAGCGCCATTCAGTCTCGGCCCGGCGGGGCGTTTACCCCATGGAAGACGATCCAATATTCTTACGACACCTGCGGCAGGATCACCCAGGTCACCACCAGTTGGGCTTCGGGTGCAGCGGAGCAGCCGGGTGTCGGCGGCGTTACCACGAAATACGCCTATGCATACGATGCCGGCACGCATCAAGGCAGCATCGCCGTCACCGATTCACGGGGCAATACGAAAACCGAGTCTGTGCGGCAGGATCTGCCGAAAGCGCCGGTTTGCCGAACAGTCGACGCGCTCGGCAACGTGACTTCGATGACGCTGGACGCCTTTGGCCGCACGCTGACCCTGACACAGGCCGACGGCAGCGTGAGCCGAACCGTCTACCGGATCTGGGCACAGGACCGGGTCAACCAGATGGTCGGCACGAATCCGCTCGGTTATGTGCTGGCCACGCAGTACGACGGCCTATCCCGACAAATTCAGTTGCTCGACAACGGCGGTTTGTCGACGCATCCGAACGGTCAGCCGCAACGCGTGGTGAACCGATGGCAGTACGACGCGATGGGGCGCGTGATTGCCGTGACGGACGTCGACGGCCGTGTCATCACTCAACGATGGGATAGCCTGGGGCGCAAGATCGGTTCGACGGATCCCGTGGGCAACGTCTACACATACAGCTACAGCGCCGACGACAGCAGCATGACCACCCAGTTGAACGGAGCCAAGGTGCTGTGGACGCAAAGCGATCCGCAGAATCACGTTCTTGCCAAGCAGGTATTCCCGGTCAGCGGGGGGCTCGATACGTTCGGTATGGCGAACGTCTACGATGGCTTCGGCAATGTCATCAACGAGACCTGGACGTCGATCGCCTCAGCGGGTGGCGTGCCGCAGACGCTGAAATCGAAGACATACGCCTACAATCCGGACAGCGCGCTCACCAGTGCGACGCTGACCAGCACTGCAGCGAACGGGGTCGCGTCGACGAAATCGATTACGCGCGATCTCATGAACAATCCCCTTTCGTGGGTGAAAACCACCACCTATGGTGGGCAAAAGCGCTTCCAGCATCAAAGTCCCGTCAACGCCTATGATGCCGACTCGCACCTGATCAGCGTCACGAACGCCGTCGGTCAGGTGCAGACGTATCAATACGATGCGGCGGGCCGGATGTCGGGGGCGACTACGCTTGGCGGTTCGACGCTGGCGTACACCTACGATCGCGTCGGCAACCTGCTGACGATGACCGTGACGCAAGGCGGAACGCGGCTCGGCGTGCAGTACACATACGATGCCGTTGGCCGGATGACTTCGGTCGGAGACGGGATGCAGCAGTTGTCGATGACTTATACGCTCGATGGCAAAACGCAGCAGGTGACTTATCCGGGGCTGCTTACGCAATCCTATGCGTTCGACGCGAGCAGCCGGGTGATCCGTTCGACGGATGTGTCGGGCACGCAGACGAGCTATCAATACCGCCCGGATGGTTTGGTCGGCTCCGTGTCACAAGGCGCGCTTAGTCTGGTGATCGGCTACGGCGTCGCTGCGGGACGCAAAGGCACGCCCATTGGGCAGACGATGTCGACCACGGGGCCGCAGGCCGGGCTCGTCTGGAAGCGCAGCTTCAGCTACGACGGCTTCGGGCGCTTGGCTTCGCAGTCGACCGAGTCCACGTCGACCGCTTACCAAGCGTCGTACATATACGACGTTCAGTCCAGGCTGATCTCGTTGAATACGAATTCCAGCGATGGATCGACAACTGCCGCTTATCAATACGACGGTCTCGACCAACTGATCAGCGAGTCGCAGCAGAACGGCACGCAACCGCCCGTCGCAACGACTTACCAATACGACGGAAACTACAACGTCATCCAATCGACGTCGCAAGGCCACAGCGTCAATTACACCTACAATGGTCTGGACCAGCTTACGCTCCCCGGAATCGACTATGACGCCAACGGCAATATGTTGTCGGACGGAAGCGGCGGCATGTACGCTTATGATGCGTGGAACAGGCTGACGTCGGTCACACATCAAGACGGCTCGTCGTCGCAGTATCGTTACTATCCGACCGGCGCACTGTCCGAGCAGCTCGTACAGCACAAGAGCTGCAAGTTCTATCAAGACGGTGCGCAGGTCAATTGCACAGCGGAGACGGTGAACGGCCAAACGCAGTGGACCACCTTCCTGTTTGCGCGGGACACGCGGATCGCGGCGACGCCGCTGGGGCAGGGCACGACCTACTACGAGACCGCGCGCGGCTCGACGACGCAACTGTTCGGGGCGAGCGCCAACGCCTTCAGCTACGCGGCATATGGCGAGCGATTCGGCGCGACGGACGGCGCCGCGTTTGCCGATTTCGGCTGGAATCAGGAATTCCAATCAGCGGCGAGTGGGCTCGTTTATTTGCGTTCTCGTTTCTATCACCCCAAGCTCAAACGATTCCTGAGCTACGACCAAATGCAGGTTGATAACCGGTACGCCTTTGGCGAAGGGAATCCGGTGGATCGCATCGATCCGACCGGACATATTTCAGGGGCCGAAATCGGATTGGACGTGCTAGGCATCGTTATCGGCATTGCCGGCGCGGTGGCGGCGCCGTTCTCGGGTGGCTCGTCCGCCGTCGTCGCGGCTGGCGTGGTGGGAGGCATCCTGGGAGCAGCGAGCTCCGCTACAGCGCTTGCCGCCTCGGCCACGAACAACGGGGGGGCGGAGATCGCCTCCTGGGTGCTGGGCGGTATCGGCGCGGTAGCCGACATCGGAAGCGTCGCCGCCAATGTGATGGGCCGCGCCGCATCGGGCGCGGCGGCGATCGAGCGTGCTTCGGCAAGCGCTTCCCGAGTGATGGAGGAGGGCGCGGGCGCGCCCTGGTCGCGGATCAACCCGCTTGGGCTGGACTACAACTGTGTCTATTGCACGCTTGGGTCGATGACGGGCGACTCAGCGCCGCAAACGGCGCGGATACTCGGTCGCACGGAAGGGCTGGTTCATTCCGATGCGGAAATCAGTTCCATGATGGTCGAGCGCGGTCTGTCACGAACGGGCAGCGTTCACAGCTTTGACGATCTCCAGTCAGCCGCTATTCACGCGGGCCGCTACAGCAGGGATGACGAATACTTGATCACGATCAACCAGGGCACGATGCGCCATGCTGTCCACGGGTTTTGGAACGTCGACGGGCGGATTACGGTGTTCGATGCTCAGCAGGGGTTCAATTGGACGGAGCAAGCTTTGGCCAATGCGATGCCCATGCGCCTGTGGCGCGCCGAAGGTGCGCAAATTACGAGGATCTTGAACGGGGAGGACCATGCGCTCAATATGATGCACTTGACCGAGGAATTCAGTCGGCTGCACATATAGGGGTAATCGTCCTTTCAAGGGCGAATGACGACATCTTTTGCGAATCGTACAGCACCGCGATGTGTTCCGAACTGTAGTCGTGCGGCTCGCACGCATTCGTTACGGACACATCGCGTCCACCGAACGATACGGTGCTTGCCGATGTTTCGGTGCCGACACGCGCTACCCATGCCGGCAGTCGATGTCCTTTCTTCATCGCGTCGAATGCCGCGTTCGCCGCGCGGCCAGGCTTCAGGCCCAAATCCACTACGGCCTGGATTACCTTCACCAGATTCCGAATGTAGACTTCCTCTGCTTTCGCAGGCGATACGTACCCGAGCGGGCCGAGCAACCGATGGTTGTTATACCAGTGAACCCATTCGAGCGTGGCGAGTTCGACGTCTTGGAGCGTACGCCATGAACGCCGATGTACAACTTCGGCCTTATACAAGCCGTTGATCGTTTCGGCCAGCGCATTGTCGTAGGAGTCGCCGACAGTTCCGACTGATGGTTCAACGCCAACGTCCACCAAACGTTCGGTGTACCGAATGCTGAGGTATTGCGACCCGTGATCGCTGTGATGGATGAGCCCGGGCGGTGGCTGGCGATCGTGTAACGCCTGGTTCAGCGCGTTCAGCACGAAGTCAGTCCTCATCGATGCCGACACGCGCCAACCGACGATACGACGCGCAAACACATCGGTCACGAAGGCCACATAGACGAAGCCCGACCATGTTTTGCAATACGTAAAATCCGCGACCCACAGCGCGTTCGGCCGCTCGGCCCGGAACTGACGTTTGACCCGGTCCAGCGGGCACGGCACCGCATCGTCGCGCTGCGTCGTCTTGATCCGGCGCCCACGCCGCACACCTTTGAGGCCCATCACCTTCATCAGGCGCGCAACCGTGCAGCGCGCGATCTTCACGCCATCGCGCAACAACCGGTGCTAGACCTTGTGCACTCCATACTACCGGCTTTTGTTAGCCAAAAAATTTTACATAAACTAAATTATCGACTTTTTATGTGTGACGGCTATTTAGTAATGTCCGGTTTGGGCCATTTAGAAATGTCCGGTTCAGGCCTGCCCGAGGCGCATGCTATCGACGCGCAATCCGGCGGAGCCTGCCATGAACGAGCCTGGACTGGTGACGATCAGCATGAACGAGTTACGACGCGTCAAGGTCATCGAATCGGTCGTTGAAGGACGTCTGAGCGGCGTGCGCGCAGCTGAACAGCTGGGACTGAGCGAGCGTCAGGTCGGGATCCGGGGCCGGCGGAATTCCGGCCCTGCTTTCGTCCTGGAGGCTACCGGTCATGCGCTTCGCGTCTCTGGAGTTGCGTTCGGAGGCATTCACGCGGTCGCTTTCCGGCCGCGCCGTCGAGCTGCCGCACGCGTATCGGTCACCATGATGATCGCCTCATCGAGCAGGCGTTCCAGCGCTTCCTGCTGGGTGGGCGTGAGGGCCGACAGTTTTTCGTGAATGCGCGTCGCCCGGTCGAGTGCGCCGGTGCCCCCTTCCGACACCAGGTCTGCCAGCCGGCAGTCGAGCAGCTCGGCGAGTTGAGCGAGCCGGTCGAGGCTCGGCAGCACGATACCCCGCTCGATCTGCGACAGCGAGGCCTGCGCCAGTCCGCCGGCTTCCGAGAGTCGCTCCTGCGTGAGCCCGCGCGTCTTGCGCCGCCGCGCGATCGCCTTGCCTATCTCGCGCGCGAGCTTGCTGCGCGTGTCGTTTCTGTCCGCCACCTGCCCTCCCCTGGAACCGAATCAGGGAGTGTGCGGACAGGGGGATTTTTACTGAAGGATGCAAAACATAATATTAGGTAATTCCTACCCAAACCGGACCAGAATGGGTTTGATTTCGAGGGTGGGGGTTGCCGTCAACAGCTTGCGCAGCAAGGGTCTGAGGTCCTCATCGCGATGGTTGAATCGATAGCAGACTTCAGCCAGATAAAGATGGAAGAATTTCTGAGGCACGCTACGATACGGATAGAGCCAGTTCTTGGCATAGCTCCAGAAGCCTTCAATGCCGTTGATATGGTTTCGACCAACGGGTTTGCCCTTCTCCTTGCGAACCACGACATGGTTGCCTCGTAACCGTAACGTGGCATAAGAGGTGGCTGCGCAAATTCGGACAGCCGGATAAGTGGAACGCTCGGGGCCTGAGCCGGCGATAATGCCGGCAAAGGAACCCGGAAGATGACGAAGAGAACCCGACGGACGCACTCAGCGGCGTTCAAAGCGAAA
>NZ_FXAN01000026.1 GCF_900176645.1 Burkholderia singularis | reverse complement strand
TTTTGCGGCTCGCCCAGTCCACTACCGCCGTCAGGTACACGAAGCCGCGAGACATCGGAATGTAGGTCGTGTCCAGCGCCCACACCTGATTGGCCCGGTTGATCTTCATGCCCCGCAGCAGGTACGGCCAGACCTTGTGCTGCGCATTGCGACGGCTCGTGTTCGGCTTGCAGTACAACGCCTCTACGCCCATGCGCTTCATCAACGTCCGTACCCGGCGACGACCAACCTCATGGCCTTCCCGGCGCAGCAGGCGCGCCAGCATCCGCGCCCCGGCAAACGGAAACTCCATATGCAATTCGTCGATCCGTCGCATCAGCAACCGATCCGCTTCGCTTACCGGCTGCGGCCGGTAATACACGCTCGATCTCGCCACGCCGACGAGACGGGCCTGCTGCGCAATCGGCAACGTGTGCTTACGGTCGATCATTTCTTTGCGCTCAGCAATCCCGCCTTGTCGAGCGCGCCGATTAAAAAATCATTTTCCAGCGTCAGTTGCCCGATCTTCGCGTGCAGCGATTTCAGATCAACCGGCGGCTCGTTCGACGGCGCACTGCCCGCGCCGAACACGTCCGCCGCCCGCGCCTGCAATTGCCGCTTCCATTCCGTGATCTGGTTCGGGTGCACATCGAACTGTTGTGCCAGCTCGGCCAGCGTCCGCTCGCCCTTGACCGCCGCCAGTGCCACTTTCGCTTTGAACGCCGCTGAGTGCGTCCGTCGGGTTCTCTTCGTCATCTTCCGGGTTCCTTTGCCGGCATTATCGCCGGCTCAGGCCC
>NZ_FXAN01000086.1 GCF_900176645.1 Burkholderia singularis | reverse complement strand
CGCCGGAGGGCAGCGCGCAAGCCGTTCGTCAATGGCGGAAGTGGCGCACGCCCGTCAGCACCATCGCGATGTTGTGCTCGTCGGCAGCCGCGATCACTTCGTCGTCGCGTACCGAGCCGCCCGGCTGGATCACGCAGGTCGCGCCCGCCGCAACGACGACGTCGAGGCCGTCGCGAAACGGGAAGAACGCATCCGATGCGACCGCCGAGCCGGCGAGCGTGAGGCCCGCATTCTGCGCCTTGATGCTCGCGATGCGCGCCGAATCGACGCGGCTCATTTGGCCCGCGCCGACGCCGAGCGTCATGCCATTGCCGCAGAACACGATGGCATTCGACTTCACGTACTTCGCGACGCGCCAGGCAAACAGCAGGTCGTCCATTTCCTTCGGCGTCGGGTGGCGCTTCGTGACGACACGCAATTCGTGCGGCTGCACGTTGCGTGTGTCGAGCGATTGCACGAGCAGGCCGCCGCCGACGCGCTTCAGATCGAAGGGACGGCTGTCGCTGGACGCTGCGGCGCCCGGCGCGATTTCGAGCAGACGCACGTTCTGCTTTGCCGCGAACACTTGCTTGGCGGCGTCCGAGAACGACGGTGCGATCAGCACTTCGACGAACTGCTTGGCGACCGCTTGCGCGGCGGCCTCGTCGACTTCGCGGTTGAACGCGATGATGCCGCCGAACGCGGAGGTCGGATCGGTTTGGAACGCCTTCGAGTAAGCTTCGGCCGCATCCGCGCCGAGCGCGACGCCGCACGGGTTCGCATGTTTGATGATCACGCAGGCGGGAGCGTCGAACGTCTTCACGCATTCCCATGCCGCATCCGAATCGGCGATGTTGTTGTACGACAGTTCCTTGCCCTGCAACTGGCGATAGTTCGCGAGCGCATCGGCCGGCGCCGCGAGGTCGCGATAAAACGCCGCGCTCTGGTGCGGGTTTTCGCCGTAACGCAGATCCTGCACCTTGTCGAACGCCAGGTTCAGCGTCGCCGGATAGGTGTGGCGCGACGCGTGCTGCAATTCGTCGGTCAAGCTCGTCAGATAGTTGGTGATCGCGCCGTCGTACTGTGCGGTGTGCGCGAATACTTTCGTCGCGAGCCGGAAGTTCGTCTTGTAGCTGAGCGCGTTGCCGTTCGCCTTCATTTCGTCGAGCACCACGGCGTAATCGGCCGGATCGACGATCACCGTCACGTCGCGGTGGTTCTTTGCCGCCGAGCGCAGCATCGTCGGGCCACCGATGTCGACGTTTTCGATCGCCTCGGCGAGCGTGCAGTCGTCCTTGGCGACCGTCGCGACAAACGGATACAGGTTCACGACGAGCAGATCGATCGTCGGGATGCCATGCTGCTCGAGCGAGCGCATGTGCTCGGGCAGGTCGCGGCGCGCGAGGATGCCGCCGTGCACCTTCGGGTGCAGCGTCTTCACGCGTCCATCGAGCATTTCCGGGAAGCCGGTGTAATCGGCTACTTCGGTGACGGGCAGGCCGGCGTCGGCGAGCAGTTTCGCGGTGCCGCCCGTCGACAGCAGCTTGACGCCGAGCCCGGACAGCGCTTTTGCGAAGTCGACGATGCCGGTCTTGTCGGAAACGGAGAGGAGCGCTTGCTTGATCATGATGGAGCCACCAATAGGCAGGATAACCAGGAAAACGGGGGCGCGGCCGCGCGCGGCACTACAGCAGGCCGTGCTGCTGTAGTTTCTTGCGCAGCGTGTTGCGATTGATGCCGAGGTACTCGGCGGCGAGCGACTGATTGCCGCCCGCCTGCTCGAGCACGACTTCGAGCATCGGCTTTTCGACGCACGACATCACCATTTCGTAGACGTCATGCGGATTGGAGCCGTCGAGATCCCGGAAGTAGCCATCCAGGCTGTCGCGGACGCATTGTTCGATGTTGTGCTTGCTCATGCTGCTAACTGGTTGGAATCACCCGAGCCGCCGCGGCCGCCGTCCGCTTCGTCGACATAGACGAGACGATCGGACAGCGCCTGTTGCGCGTCGAAGAACTCGTTGACGGCGGCAAGCTGCTCGCGGGTGGAATCGAGCGTGTTCATTCGGTGCCGGAACCCATTCGCGCCGGAAAGGCCGCGAGTGTACCAGCCGATGTGCTTGCGCGCAGTGCGCACGCCCGTGAATTCTCCGTAGAACGCGTAGTGATCCTCGAGGTGCTCGTTCATGACCTGGCGGATCTCGTCGATGCGCGGCGGCGGCATTCGCTCGCCGGTTTGCAGGAAATGATCGATTTCGCGAAAGAGCCACGGCCTTCCTTGCGCGGCGCGACCGATCATCAGCGCGTCGGCGTGCGTCGTGTCGAGCACGGCCTTGGCTTTTTCCGGCGACGTGATATCGCCGTTGGCGACGACCGGAATGCGCACCGCGGCCTTCACCGCAGCAATCGTCTCGTATTCGGCGTCGCCGTGGTACAGGTCGGCGCGCGTGCGGCCGTGCACGGTCAGCATCGAGATGCCGGCCGCCTCGGCAAGTTTGGCGACCGTCACAGCGTTCTTGTGCTCGCGATCCCAGCCGGTGCGGATCTTCAGCGTGACCGGCACGGCATCGGGCCCGGTGCCGACCGCGGCGACGACCGCCTCGACGATCCGAGCGACGAGCGGCTCGTTTTGCAGCAGCGCGGAGCCCGCGGCGACGTTGCAAACCTTCTTTGCCGGGCAGCCCATGTTGATGTCGATGATCTGCGCGCCGTTGGCGACGTTGTAGCGTGCGGCTTCGGCCATCATCGCCGGGTCGGCGCCCGCGATTTGCACGGCGATCGGCTCGACCTCGCCTGCGTGATTCGCGCGGCGCATCGTCTTCTCGCTCTTCCAGAGCTGCGCATTCGACGCGACCATCTCGGACACGGCGTAGCCCGCGCCGAGGCGCTTGCAAAGCTGGCGGAACGGCCGGTCCGTGACGCCCGCCATCGGGGCGACGAACAGGTTGTTGCGCAGAACGTGAGAGCCGAGAACGGGCATCGCAATGGGGCTGCCCGCACGGGCGCGGGCAGGAGGTCGACGGACGGGAAAACGCGCATTTTACCGTAACCGCCGATGCTGCCGAATTGTGCAAATGTCGGTGATCGTTAAATCGGCGATGAACAGGGCGCGAAAGTGGCGCGGCGCATGGTCGCGGCAGGCGGCTCGAGGTAATGCGGCGTATCGCGGCGTTTTTGCGGCAACGCAATGTGCGGGCGGAGCGTGTCGCGCCACCGTGCGGCGGCGGATGATGCGCACGGCATTGGCGCTTGCCTGGGGCTTCGACGATTCGCGGCGATCGGCGCGCGAGCCGGGCAGCGGTTTGTGCATCGCGGGCATGACGAAGTGACGCAGCCCGTCGACAAGCGGCAGCGTGCGCGGCGGGTCGATGCGGCGCGATATCGGCGCATGTGCCGCCGGTTATGGCGGGCGCCGACGCGCGTGCCGGCGCGTCGCGCCACGCACCGCCCGCGCATGCCGGGCGGCTTTCACCGGATCGGGCCCGTGAATTTTCGGGAAAACGGAAAACGGCCGGCCGACGATTCGACCGGCGCGGCACGCTTTAGCGCCGCTGTCCGAACATCATCTGCCGTGCGATGGCCGTCTTGAGCGGCGGCACGCATTCGAGCGCGGTGAGCGCCGCGCCGCGCAGCAGCGCGAGCGGCGTCGAATCGATCGTGAAGAGGCGCGCGAGCGTATCCGTTGTGCCGATCGTGAGGCGCCGGTCGAGTGCGCGGCGCGCGTTGAACGCCGCGAGCGCAAGCGGCGTTGCGCCATGTTCGGACAGCGCCTCGACGAGGGTGTGCGCATCGCGCAAGCCGAGATTCAACCCCTGGCCCGCGACCGGATGCAGCGTTTGCGCGGCGTTGCCGACGATTGCGATACGGCCGTCGACGAGCGTGTCGGCCGCGGCGAGTCCGAGCGGAAACGACGCGCGTCCCGCGATATGCGTGAAGCGGCCCATTCGCTCGCCGAACGCGGCGCCGAGTTCGCGTAGAAACGCGTCGTCGGGCAACGCGCCGCGCCGCTGCGCGGCGTCGGGCGCGCAGCACCAGACGAGCGCATAGTCCGCCTGGCGCGGGCCGCCCAGCGGCAGCAGCGCGAGCGGGCCTTCGGCGGTGAAGCGCTCCCATGCGACGCGCGGGCGCGGCGCCGATACCGAGACGGTGCCGACGAGCGCGGTTTGTTCGTAGTCTCGGCGCCGCGTGCGCTTGGCGAGCTTGCGTTCGCGGTCGCCGAAGAGCCCGCCTTCGGCGTTGACGAGCACGCGCGCGCGCAGCGTGCGCATGCCATCCGGCGTCTCGATCGTCACGCTCACGCCGTCGGCGTCCTGCGTGGGCGTTTGCGCGCAAGCCGACATGAACCAGTGCACCGGCGCGCCGCGCACCGCGCGTGCGAGCGCCTCGACGATCGAGCCGTAGCGCGCGACATAGCCGAGTGCGGCGAGGTCGTGCTCGTCCCGGTCGATCAGCGTGCGCCCGAAGCGGCCGCGCTGCGACACGTGGATATGCTCGATCGGCGTGGCGTCGGCAGGCCAGCCGAGCGTGTCGAGCAGAATCCGGCTGCCTTGCGATACGGCGATCGCGCGCGGATCGTTTGCGCTCGCTTGCGGCGCGCGCGCGTCGATCAACGCGATCGACAGCGCGCGCGTGGCGCTGCGGCGCGTGAGCCAACCGGCAAGCGCGAGCCCGACCGGGCCCGCGCCGACGATCGCGATATCGAAATCGAAATCGAACGCAGGTGAGGAGGCGGCGGTCGTCATCGTGAGTGGTGGTTCGTTCTGGCGGGAAGGCGAGGCGCGAGCGTCACGGTTGCTGCTGCGGTGACGGCGCGGCGGCGCGCGCATCGCGCATCAGCGCCTCGATCTCGCCCGCGGCCACCGGCACGCCGCGCGTGATCAGCTCGCAGCCGCCGGGCGTGACGAAGGCGTCGTCCTCGATCCGGATGCCGATGTTCCAGTACGCCGGCGGCACGTCGTCGGCGGGGCGCACGTAGAGGCCCGGCTCGATCGTGAGCGCCATGCCCGGTTGCAGCACGCGAGACGGCCGTGCGCCGTCTTCTCCGCGCGGTGCATGGCGCTCGCGATAGTCGCCGCAATCGTGCACATCCATGCCGAGCCAGTGGCCGGTGCGGTGCATGTAAAAGCGCGTGTACGCGCGCTCGGCGATCACGTCGTCGACGCTCGGGAAGCGCGCTTTCGGCACGAGGCCGGTGTCGAGCATGCCTTGCGCGAGTACGCGCACCGCGGCGTCGTGCGGATCGTCGAATGCCGCGCCGGCGCGCGTGGCCGCGATCGCAGCCTCCTGCGCGGCGAGCACGATGTCGTACAGCTCGTGCTGAGGGCCCGAGAAGCGGCCGTTCGCCGGAAACGTGCGGGTGATGTCGGACGCGTAGCCGTCGAGTTCGCACGCCGCGTCGATCAGAACCAGATCGCCGTCTTGAACGATCGCGTCGCCGGCCGGGTAATGAAGCACGCAGGCGTTCGCGCCGGCGGCGACGATCGAGCCGTAAGCCGGCGATTGCGCGCCGTGGCGCCGGAACGTGTACAGCAGCTCGGCTTCCAGTTCGTATTCGCGCACGCCGGGGCGGCATGCGGCGATCGCGCGGCGGTGCGCGAGCGCGGAAATGTCGGCGGCGCGGCGCATGATGGTTTGCTCGTGCGCGTCCTTGACGAGCCGCATGTCGTCAACGAGCGGCGTCAGATCGAACGCCGCGCGCGGCGGTGCGACGCCCGTGCGTTCGCGCGCGCGCACCGCGTCGAGCCAGCCGGCGATGCGGCGCTCGAGTTCGGCGGATGCGCCGAACAGATAGAAGAGCGCGGGCGCGTCGGCAATGATGCGCGGCATCTCGGCATCGAGCGCGTCGTAGGCGAACGCGGCGTCGAAGCCGAAGGCGTCGCGCGCGGCGTCGGGGCCGAAATGGAAGCCTTCCCAGATCTCGCGCTCGGGATTTTTCGCGCGGCAGAACAGAATCGTGCGCGGCGCGCTTGCCTCGGACGATGCGTCGAGCACGACGAGCGCATCGGGCTCGGCAAAGCCGCTCAAGTAGTAGAAGTAGCTGTCGTGCCGGTACGGATAAGCGCTGTCGCGGTTGCGCATCACTTCCGGCGCGGTGCAGATGATCGCGACGCCGCCGCCTTGCGCGCGCAGCGCGGCCAGCACGCGGTCGCGGCGCTGGCGGTAGACGTCGAGGGCGATGGCGGGTTCGGTCGGCTGGTTCATCACGCGATTGTAGCGCCGTCGCGGCGCATGCGCGCGAGCGCAATGGGCGGCGGAAATTGTTGCAAACCATCCACAGGCCGGGCAGCCGATTGTCAATCAGTCAACGCCCCCCGGTTATGATCGGCGGCAACGTATACTCTCGGGCGGTATTCTCGATAGAACCCGACAGAAGGCAATGATGAAATTAATCGGCTCGCTCAGCAGCCCATTCACCCGCAAGGCGCGAATCGTGCTCGCTGAAAAGAAGATCGACTACAAACTGGAACTCGAGAACGTTTGGGCGCCAGACACCCACATCCACGCGTCGAACCCGCTCGGCAAGGTGCCCTGCCTGGTGATGGAAGACGGCGCCGCGGTGTTCGATTCGCGCGTGATTTGCGAATACGTCGATACGCTGTCGCCGGTGGGCAAGCTGATTCCGCCGTCCGGGCGCGAGCGCATCGAGGTGCGGTGCTGGGAGGCGCTTGGCGACGGGGTGCTCGACGCGGCGGTGGCGATTCGCGTGGAGCACACGCAGCGCGAGCCGCAGCAGCGGAACGACGCGTGGATCGCGCGCCAGCAGCGCAAGATCGACGACGGCCTCGTCGCGATGTCGCAGGGGCTCGGCGGCAAGCCGTGGTGCGTCGGCAATCACTACACGCTCGCCGACATCGCGCTCGGCTGCACGCTCGGTTATCTCGACTTCCGGATGCCGGAAATCAATTGGCGCGAGCGCCATCCGTATCTCGACAAGCATTACGCGAAGCTGTCGCAGCGCCCGTCGTTCGTCGATACGGTGCCGCAGTGACGGCGGCGCGCGGCCGATAGGCAGCGGCCGCTAAGCGGCCAACGACAACGCCTCGCGGCGAGCGCCGCGAGGCGTTGTCGTTTGGGACGCGGGCAGGCTCAGCCGAGTTGCGCGTAGACGATTTCGCCGGGCGTGAACGAATCGCTGCGCGCGGCGGGCCACCACGTGTCGTACAGCGACAGCCCGCACGGGCTGCCGCTGAGCAGCGCGCCCGGCGGCAGATATTTGAGCAGTTGCGACATCAGCCGCACCTCGTGCGGCGCGATGCGCTGAACGATGTGGTGCGCGCGCAGCTCGCTCGGATGGCGCAGCCCCGCCGCCTGGATCAATTCCTGCAGCGCATGCAGCGTATTGCGATGGAAGTTGCGCACGCGTTCGGCCTTGTCGGGCACGACGAGCGCGCGCTGGCGCACCGGGTCTTGCGTGGCGACGCCGGTCGGGCAGCGGCCGGTATGGCAGTTCTGCGCCTGGATGCAGCCGACCGCGAACATGAAGCCGCGCGCCGAGTTCACCCAGTCCGCGCCGATCGCGAGCGTGCGCGCGATATCGAACGCGGTGATGATCTTGCCGCTTGCGCCGAGTTTCACGCGATCGCGCAGCCCGATTCCGACGAGCGTGTTATGGACGAGCAGGAGCCCTTCCTGCAGCGGCACGCCGACGTGATCGGTGAATTCGAGCGGGGCTGCGCCCGTGCCGCCTTCCGCGCCGTCGACGACGATGAAATCCGGCACGATGCCCGTTTCGAGCATTGCCTTCGCGATGCCGAAAAATTCCCACGGATGGCCGATGCACAGCTTAAAGCCGGTCGGTTTGCCGCCCGCCAGCTCGCGCAGCCGGTCGACGAATTCGAGCAGCTCGCGCGGCGTCGAGAATGCCGAATGCGCGGCGGGCGACACGCAATCCTCGCCCATCGGCACGCCGCGCGTCTCGGCGATCTCGGGCGTGATCTTCGCGGCGGGCAGCACGCCGCCGTGGCCCGGCTTGGCGCCCTGCGAGAGCTTCACCTCGATCATCTTCACTTGCGGCTCGCGCGACTGCTTCTCGAATTTGTCCGGATCGAACGTGCCGTCGGCGCGGCGGCAGCCGAAGTAGCCGGAGCCGATTTCCCAGATGATGTCGCCGCCGTTCTCGCGGTGGTACTTCGACATCGAGCCCTCGCCGGTGTCGTGCGCGAAGCCGCCCAGCTTCGCGCCGAGGTTCAGCGCGCGGATCGCGTTTGCCGACAGCGCGCCGAAGCTCATCGCCGAGATATTGAAAATCGAGATGTCGTAAGGCTGCTTGCGCGACGCGCCGACGCGAATCCGGAAATCATGCCCGTCGAGCTTCGTCGGCGCGAGCGAGTGGCTGATCCATTGATGCGCGACGGCTTTCACGTCCAGCTCGGTGCCGTAAGGCCGGTTGTCGGCGACGTTTTTCGCGCGCTGGTAGACGAGGCTGCGCTGCGCGCGCGAGAACGGCTTTTCGTCGGTATCGTCCTCGACGAAGTATTGGCGGATCTCCGGGCGGATGAACTCGAACAGGAAGCGCAGGTGGCCCCAGATCGGATAGTTGCGCAGGATCGCGTGCCGGTCCTGCTTCAGGTCATACAGGCCGAGCGCGAAGGCGGCGGCAACCGGCACCATCCATAGCCACGAAATCGCATGCCGCGCGGCAAGCAGCGCGAGCGCGGCGAGCAGAACGGCTGCGCACCACATCGCGAGATAGCGTCGAGAAAACATGGGGACTCCCAATCATCGTTTTTTGAGACGCCGCGATGCCCGGTAGGGCCGGGCGGTGCGGCAACCGGCACGGCGCGCCGTTCGACGCGGCGCCGTGCGCGTGCCGCCAGTCTAAACCGTTCGCCGCTCAGCGCGCGCCGGCGAGCGTGGCAACGCCGCTTGCCGGGTGCGCGGCGCTCAACGCGGATGTGGGCGCGGCCGGAGCGGTGAGGCCGGCTGGGCTGCCGGCCGCCGATTCGATGATGCCGCCGCCGATGCACACGTCGCCGTCGTACAGCACCGCCGACTGGCCGGGCGTGACTGCCCACTGCGGCGTGTCGAACGTGAGCGAGAAGCGTTCGCCGTTCGCGTCGCCGGCCGGGGCGCGGCCGAACGCGCAGTGCGCGTCGGCCTGCCGGTAGCGGGTTTTCGCGCCGCACCGCATGCCGTCGGCGGGTGGCTCGCCCGCGATCCAGCTGACGTTGCCCGCGACAAGTTCGCGCGACAGCAGCCACGGATGGTCATGGCCTTGGACGACGTACAGCGTGTTCGACGCAATGTCCTTCGCCGCGACGAACCACGGCTCGCCGCTGCCGTCCTTGCTGCCGCCCAGGCCGATGCCCTTGCGCTGCCCGAACGTGTAGAACGCGAGGCCGATGTGCTCGCCGACCGTCTTGCCGTCGGGCGTCTTCATCGGGCCGGGCTGCGTCGGCAGATAGCGGTTCAGGAAGTCGCGGAACGGCCGCTCGCCGATGAAGCAGATGCCGGTCGAATCTTTTTTCTTCGCATTCGGCAGGCCGATGCGCTCGGCGATCTCGCGCACCTGAGTTTTCGGAATCTCGCCGAGCGGGAAGAGCGTCTTCGACAATTGCGCTTGATTCAGCCGGTGCAGGAAGTACGACTGGTCTTTCGTGTGATCGAACGCCTTGAGCAGCTCGAAGCGGCCGTCGCGCTCGCGCACGCGCGCGTAGTGGCCGGTCGCGATCGTCTGCGCGCCAAGTGACATCGCGTGATCGAGGAACGCCTTGAACTTGATCTCGGCGTTGCAGAGCACGTCCGGATTCGGCGTGCGGCCCGCCGAGTACTCGCGCAGGAATTCGGCGAATACCCGGTCCTTGTATTCGGCCGCGAAATTGACCGCCTCGACGTCGATGCCGATCAGATCCGCAACCGATACGACGTCGATCCAGTCCTGCCGCGTCGAGCAGTATTCGCCGTCGTCGTCGTCCTCCCAGTTCTTCATGAAGAGGCCGACGACGTCGTAGCCCTGTTCCTTCAAGAGCCATGCGGTCACCGACGAATCGACGCCGCCCGACATGCCCACCACCACCCGGCGCTTGCTCATTTGTCCACCGCCTGCCGGACGTCGGCCGTGCTGCCCGTGCGGTAGGGCGCGACCGAGTGCGTGTGCACGAAATCGAGCGGCACGCGGCGCCCGGCGAGGTAGTCGTCGACGCTGCGCATCACGGTGGGCGAGCGGTGGTGCTGCGCGCAGGCGCGCAACTCGTCGGCCGTCATCCACAGCGTGCGGACGATGCCGTCGTCGAGCGCGCGGCCCGCGAGCGCGTCGCCCGCGCGGCCGCAGAACGCAAAGCGCAGATAGGTCGCGCCGGCACGCGCCGGGCGCTCGTAGTGCGCGAGGTAGATGCCAACGAGCGCGTCGGGCTCGAACGGACGCGCGGTTTCCTCGAGCGTTTCGCGAATCACCGCGTCGACGAGCGTTTCGCCGGCTTCGAGATGGCCTGCGGGCTGATTGATTCGCAGGCCCGATGACGTGTGCTCTTCGATGACGAGAAAGCGCCCGTCGCGCTCGACGATCGCGGCGACCGTCACGTGCGGAGTCCAGATTTCGGGTTTCATGGTCCCGCATTTTACCGGTTGCGCGCGTGGGCTGCCGTAACCCCATAGCGCGGTTCCGACCCCGGCGCAAGCCCCTGCGTTGCCGCGCTGCCCCGGTGGGGCCGCTGCGAACCCGCCCCGTTGCGGAATCGCAGCCGCTTTCGGTTAAAGTGGCGCCTGAAACAGCCGTTGCCTTCGAGCCGGTATGTCCAGTCGTCCGGCTCGCCCGCAGTCCAGCAGCAAAAATCATGCAGAGGAGGGATCGACGATGCATATCGGAGTGCCTGCCGAGACGCGGGCGAACGAGGCGCGCGTGGCGGCGACGCCGGAGACGGTCAAGAAATACGTAGCGGGCGGCCATCGCGTGACGCTCGAACGCGGCGCCGGCGCGGGCGCGAGCTTTCCGGACGACGCGTATGCGGCGGCCGGCGCGGAGCTTGCCGATGCGTCCGCCGCGCTCGGCGCGGATCTCGTGCTGAAGGTCCAGGCGCCGACCGAGGCCGAAACCGCGCATCTGAAACGCGGCGCGACGCTCGTCGGGATGCTCGAGCCGTTCAACGCCGAGCAGGCGGCGCGGCTCGCGGCGGCGGGCGTCACCGGTTTCGCGCTGGAGGCCGCGCCGCGCACCACGCGCGCGCAGAGCCTCGACGTGCTGTCGTCGCAGGCCAATATCGCCGGCTACAAGGCGGTGCTGGTCGCCGCGTCGCTGTATCCGCGCTTTCTGCCGATGCTGATGACAGCCGCCGGCACCGTGAAGGCCGCGCGCGTGCTGGTGCTCGGCGCGGGCGTCGCGGGCTTGCAGGCGATCGCGACCGCCAAGCGTCTGGGCGCGGTGATCGAGGCGTCCGACGTGCGCCCGGCGGTGAAGGAGCAGATCGAATCGCTCGGCGCGAAGTTTCTCGACGTTCCGTATGAAACGCAGGAGGAGCGCGACGCGGCCGAGGGCGTGGGCGGCTACGCGCGGCCGATGCCGGCATCGTGGCTCGGGCGCCAGGCGGCGCTCGTGCACGAGCGCGCGAAGCAGGCCGACATCGTCATCACCACCGCGCTGATTCCGGGGCGCCCCGCGCCGACGCTGATCTCCGCGCAGACCGTCCAGTCGATGAAGCCCGGCTCGGTGCTCGTCGATCTCGCGGCGGGCCGCGGGCCCGAGATCGACGGCCGCAAAGGCGGCAACTGCCCGCTGAGCGTGGCCGATCAGGTGATCGTCCACCAGGGCGTGACGATCGCCGGTTACACGAATCTGGCCGCGATGGTGCCCGCCGACGCGTCGTCGCTCTACGCGCGCAATCTGTTCGACTTCCTGAAGCTGATCGTCACGAAGGAAGGCGCGCTCAACATCGATCTTTCGGATGACATCGTCGCCGCGACGCTTTTGTGCCGCGACGGCGAAGTCACGCGCAAATAACGGGGAGGCGGCGATGGAACTCATCAATCACACGGTCATCAACGTGATCATCTTCGTGCTCGCGGTGTATGTCGGCTATCACGTGGTCTGGAACGTGACGCCCGCGCTGCACACGCCGCTGATGGCGGTGACCAACGCGATCTCGGCAATCGTGATCGTCGGCGCGATGCTTGCCGCCGCGCTCACGGTGGGCAGCGTGGGCAAGTTCTTCGGCACGCTCGCCGTCGCGCTCGCGGCCGTCAACGTGTTCGGCGGCTTTCTCGTCACGCGCCGGATGCTCGAGATGTTCAGGAAGAAGGAGCCGAAAGCCGGCGGCAACGCGAAGGAGGGCGCGCGATGAGCATGAACGTCGTCACGCTGCTGTATCTGGTCGCGTCGGTGTGCTTCATTCAGGCGCTCAAAGGTCTGTCGAATCCGAAGAGCGCTAGACGAGGCAATCTATTCGGAATGGTCGGCATGACGATCGCGATTCTCACGACCGTCGCGCTGATCGTCAAGCAGGCCGCGTGGCTCGGCGCGAATCTGCCGCTCGGGCTCGCGCTCGTGCTCGGCGCGCTCGTCGTCGGCGGCGCGATCGGCGCGGTGGTGGCCGCGCGTGTCGAGATGACGAAGATGCCGGAGCTCGTCGCCGCGATGCACTCGCTGATCGGTCTGGCCGCGGTGTGCATCGCGTATGCGGTGGTGGCCGAGCCGGCGGCGTTCGGCCTGGTGCCGCAGGATGCGGCATCGCCGGACTTCATTCCATACGGCAACCGCATCGAGCTGTTCATCGGCACGTTCGTCGGCGCGATCACGTTCTCCGGCTCGGTGATCGCGTTCGGCAAGCTGTCAGGCAAATACAAGTTCCGGCTGTTCCAGGGCGCGCCCGTGGTCTACCCCGGCCAGCATCTGATCAACCTGATGCTCGCGCTCGCGATGCTCGGCTTCGGCGTGCTGTTCTTCCTGACGCAGGCGTGGCTGCCGTTCATCGTGATGACGGCGATCGCGTTCGTGCTCGGCGTGCTGATCATCATCCCGATCGGCGGCGCGGACATGCCGGTCGTCGTGTCGATGCTGAATTCGTACTCGGGCTGGGCGGCGGCGGGCATCGGCTTCTCGCTGAACAACGCGATGCTGATCATCGCGGGCTCCCTGGTCGGCTCGTCGGGCGCGATTCTGTCGTACATCATGTGCCACGCGATGAACCGCTCGTTCTTCAACGTGATCCTGGGCGGCTTCGGCGGCGACGCGGGCGCGGCCGCGTCGGGCGGCGCGAAGGAACAGCGGCCGGTGAAATCGGGCTCGGCCGACGACGCCGCATTCATGCTCGGCAACGCGGAGACGGTGGTGATCGTGCCGGGCTACGGTCTTGCGGTGGCGCGTGCGCAGCATGCGCTCAAGGAGTTGACCGATAAGCTGGCCGACAAGGGCATCGACGTGAAATACGCGATTCACCCGGTCGCCGGGCGGATGCCGGGGCATATGAACGTGCTGCTCGCGGAAGCGGAAGTGCCTTACGAGATCGTGCACGAGATGGAAGACATCAACGGCGAGTTCGGTCAAGTCGACGTGGTGCTGGTGCTCGGCGCGAACGACGTCGTCAACCCGGCGGCGAAGAACGATCCGAAATCGCCGATCGCGGGCATGCCGATCATCGAGGCGTACAAGGCGCGCACGGTGATCGTCAACAAGCGGTCGATGGCGGCAGGCTACGCGGGGCTCGACAACGAGCTGTTCTACATGGACAAGACGATGATGGTCTTCGGCGATGCGAAGAAGGTCATCGAGGACATGGTGAAGGCGGTCGAGTGAGCGCGCGCGACGCGCGGGGCGGCGCGCTTGCCGAGCGGCCGCCTCGCGCGGCCGCTCAGCCGGGCCCGTTACGGGCGTGGACGGAGCCTAGCGCTGATGCATCGGTGCATTCGCGTTGCGCAGATAATCGGCGAGCCGCCGGCCTTCCTGATCGGGAAACGGTTCGCACACCGCAACCTCGCTCATCCGGGCGATATCGAACGTGCGGAAATCCCCGCGCATCTCGCACCACGCGCCGATCGTCCAGCGCCCGCCCCAATACAGCAGCCCGAGCGGCCATACGCGGCGCGCCGTCTGCGCGCCGAACCGGTCGCGGTACGCGAAGCTGACCGTGCGCCGGCTGTCGACGGCCTCGTGCAGCGCATCCACTTTCTCCGAGAATGAGCGGTCGATGTGAAACGACGGGGCGAACACCGCGAGCCGCTCGAGCGTCGCGCGCTTGTCGGCGGGCATCGCCGAGGCGATTTTCGCGAGGGCCGAGCGCGCGCCGCCCGCGAAGCGCGCGCCGCCCCAGGTCTCGATCATCCGCGCGCCGGCCGCGAGTGCGGCCAGCTCTTCGGCGGTGAACGTCAGCGGCGGCAGGCTCGCCGTGCGGTTCAGGCGATAGCCGATGCCGGCTTCGCCCTCGATCGGCACACCGGACAGTTGCAGATCGCGCACGTCGCGGTACACGGTGCGCGGCGATACCGACAGCCAGTCGGCGAGTTGCTGCGCGGTCGTCAGACGCCGGCCGCGCAGCAATTCGGCGATCTGGAACAAGCGGTCGGCGCGGCGCGTCATCGCGGGGCTTTCGAGGAGTGAGCGGGATTGGCAATGTCGCGATGATAGCGCCACGCGTGACGGCCGGCACGTCTGTTTGCGGCGCCCGGCCGTGCGCGCGCGGGCGTCGCCGCGCTCAACGGCATGTGCGCGAATGCAGGCCGATGCGGTTGCCTTCGGTGTCGATCAGATAGCCGATGTAGCCGTAGTTGTTCGGCAGCTCGATTACCGATCCCTGCACGACACCGCCCGCGCGCTTGGCGCGCTCGAGCGCGGCCGTCACCGGTCCGTTCGCGTTCAGGTAGACGGCGACGCCGTGCTCGCCGGGCCTGAGCCGCTGCGGATCATAGACGAGCGCGCCGCCCGTGGCCGCTTCGGGATGCACGAATACCGCGGTCGGTACGCCGCCGATCACGTCGCGTTGCAGTGCGGTGTCGAGCATCGCTTCGTAGAAACGGATCGCGCGTTCGAAATCGAGCGACGGAATGTCGAACCATGCGATCACATGTTCGCTGTTTGCGGTGGTCATGAAGGCTCCTGAATACATGGGTGAAGACGACGTCCCGCCGGGAGATGGGCCGCATCGCGACGGTTTCGCAGTGTGCGCGAGGCCTGCTGACAGCGTGTTGTCAGTAGCGTCGCAGCGTGGGGGGCGCGCGTTCGGCTACGGGGCGAAGCGCGGTGGGCGGGCGGCCGAACGGGCGTTGTAACGGGCCAAGGCGCACGTGGATGCGGCTTGCGTTTGCTTGTTCGGGGTGCGGCCTATTCGCAACTGGCGGGCGCGATCGAGCCGAATGCGAATGACGCGTGAGCGCAGTGGTGCGATGTCGGGCGGCGGCTTCGTACCGGGGCCGGCAAGCGGCTCAAGTCTCGAGTCGCGATCGTGCGACGCGAACGAAAGCGGCGGTACGGCGCGCAATGTGCTGCCGATCCGTGAGATCGCAACGCGATGGGGCGATGCAATCACGCGCGCGCCGCTCTGAACGGTCCGAGGCGCGGCGCGCGCCGGTAATGCCGGGCGAGCGCAGCATGCCCGGCGGTTTGCCGCCCGTCAAGCGTCGTGATCGGCGTCGTCGCTCGCGGATGCGTTGTTGCGTTGCCGCGTGCTGCCCGCGATCAGATCGAAGCGGAACAGCCGGCATTCGAGCGCGCCGTTGAACAGCGGCGTTTTCGCCGATTCGCGCAACCGCAATTGCCCCGGCAGCGTGCGGTCCGAACTCAGCAGGAACGCGCGCCAGCCGGTGAAGTGCTGCTTGAGCGCATCGCCGAGCGCGCGGAAGAACTCGCTGTCCGGCGCGTCGGTGTGGGTGCGGCGGAACGCGTCGTCGCTGCGCGGACGATCCGCGCCGCGCACGTCGCCGCGCGGTCCGCGGCCGCGCACGGCGATTCGCTCGCCATACGGCGGGTTTGCGACGATCACGCCGGGTGTGCCGACGGGCGGCGCCATGTGGCGCGCGTCGAGCTGCTTGAGCCACATCGGCGGCACGCCCGCACGCTCGAGATTCGCACGGGTTTTGTCGAGCATGTCGCCGGAGATGTCGCTGCCGAAGATCGCGAGATCGTCGCGCTTGCCGCGCGCCGCGCGCTTCGCGTCCATCGCGGCGACCTTGAGCGTTTGCCACGTGGTGATGTCGTATTGCTTGAGCTTCTCGAAGCCGAAACGGCGTTCGACGCCGGGCGCCACGTCGAGCGCGATCTGCGCGGCTTCCGCGACGAACGTGCCGCTGCCGCACATCGGATCGTACAACGGCGTGCCGGGCGTCCAGCCGGTCAGCCGCAGGATGCCTGCGGCGAGATTCTCGCGCAGCGGCGCGGCGCCCTTGTCGAGCCGCCAGCCGCGCTTGAAGAGCGGCTCGCCGGACGTGTCGAGGTACAGCGTGCAGTCTGCGGCCGTCAGGAACGCGAACACGCGCACGTCGGGCTGCGCGGTATCGATGCTCGGACGCGCGCCCGTTTTGTCGCGCAAACGGTCGCAGACGGCGTCTTTCACGCGCAGCGTCGCGAATTCGAGGCTCTTGAGCGGCGATTTGATTGCGGTAATGTCGACGCGCAGCGTCTGCGTCGCCGCGAACCAGCGCTCCCACGGCTGTTCGAGCGCGAGCGCGTAGACGTCCTGCTCGTTGCGGTACGGGCGCGAGGCGATTTTCAGCAGGACGCGGCTTGCGATCCGCGAATGCAGATTGGCCGCCATGCCGGCCGCCCAGCCGCCTCGAAAATGCACGCCGCCCGGCACCTGCGCGCCCGTTTCGAACGGGGCGACGGCGTGGCGCGCGGCGATCTCGGCGAGTTCGCCGGCGAGCGCGGCTTCAAGCCCGCGCGGGCAAGGAGCGAAAAAATCGAATAGGGTCGGCAAAGACATAGGACGGGCGGATGCGGGCAAAAGTACGCCATTGTACGCGCGCGCGGGGTGGCCGCGCCGGCGGCGGCCGGGCAGGGAGCGGGGGCGCGTGCGCGGGCGCGCACGCCGGATAACAACAGGAAACGGCGCGTTTGCCGTGGTGCATGGCCGGGGCTGCTTCGGCGGCTGCCCTGGCGTTTTTCCGCCGCTCCCCGACATTTCCGGACGAGCCTTGCCGCTCAATGCGCGCCGCTTTCTCCCGCCGCCCCGCGCGGTGGCCAAACGAGGCTGATCGGCCGCTTGAGCACCGCGCGGCCGATCGCGGCGACGAGCGAGCGCACCTTCGTTGGCCGAAGGCTGCGCGAGCGCACGGCCATCGTGAAGGCGAGCGCGAAGCTCACCGCGACGTTGAGGATCGCCATGCTGAGCACGCCCGCGACGGCCCACCACAGCTCGCCCGAGCGCAGCGTTTGCTCGCCGAGCACGCCGAGCGCGACGCCGATCGAGCCGGCAGACAGCGTCACGTGGCGCACCTCGAACGAGAACGCGAACACGCTGACGATTGCCGGCACGAGGCCGAGCATCAGCCCGAGGCCGACGTTGCCGACCACGCCCGCGACGTTCGAGCGGCAAAAGTGCGCGAGCTTGGCCGCGCCCGCGATGCCGAGCGTGAGCCGCAGGCGCCGGTTGTATGCGAGCGCGTCGCCGACGCGGTGCAGCACGAACCAGTTGTCGGCCCAGCCGGCGACGAGACTCGACGCCCACAGCAGCACGCCCGTCAACGCGGCATAGATCGGCGTCGGGCCGATCAGCGAGAACGACTGCAACGTGGCATGCGCCTTTTGCGGCGAGATCACGTTTGTATGCAGCACGGTTTGCGCGAACATCTGCACGGCGAAACATACGGGCAGCACGACGAGCACGTTGCCGCAGATCGCGGCCGCCTGCGTGCGGATCAGCGCGATCACCGACGACACGAACTGCTTCACGCCTGCGTCGTGCGACGTGCCGTCCAGTTCGCGCGCGATCGTCGGCGCGGTCATCGCCGGCTGCTTGGTGGCGAGCGTGAAATGCAGAAAGTGCATCAGCAGGAAGCTTGCCGCGTAATTGATGCCGGCGAGCAGACCTTCGAGCATCGATTGCAGGTGCGCGCCAGTGATCCAAAACTTGATGCAGACAGTTGCGACCGTCACGAGGCCGCCGCCCGCAGCCATGCGCAGCATCTTCAGATAGTCGGCGCGGCCGCGCGTGATGTAGTGCTCGCCGGTATCGGCGTTCGTCTCGACGAGCTTGCGCGCGAACAGCGCGAAATTGCTGCGCATGAGATGCGACACGCTTTGGCTGTTGTGATTCGCATCGATCAGCTCGGCCGTCAGCCGCGCGAGTCCGCGCAGATCGTCGCGCGCCATCCAGGCGTTCAGCAGCGTCTCCGCGCGCTTGATGCGCATGCGCATGCGCTCGACCTGGAACACGATGTCGACCGACACGCCGTTGCGGTACAGGTGCGCGTATATGTCTTCGATCGATTGCCCGCATTCGTCCAGCAGCACGCGCAGATAGTTCACTTCGTGCAGCAGCTTGCTCGGATCGCCGCCCGCGCTTTCCTCGAGCGCCGCGTTCGCGGTCTCGACGGCGAGCATCGCGCGCGTGAGCCGGAAGAACGGCTGCGCTTCGAGCGGCGCCCGCGCGTCGTCGGTCGCCAGGCGGCTGCGCACGGTCTGCGACAGGCCGGTCGAGCTGATCTGGCACGTCAGGTTATGCAGCGCGGCGAGCAGATCGCGCGAGAACGCGCCGGGCTCGTGGCGCTCCTGGTCCGTCACGTCGAAGGCGAACAGATCGGACAGGCGCGCGAGCAGATCGTCCGGCAGCGAGTCGATCCACGCGGCGTCGGTCGTGAGCGGGAACATCAGCGTGAACAGCGCGGCCAGCTCGCGGCGGTTCGGCGCGGGCGGGATCAGCGACGAGTCGAACCGCTCGACGAGCGCGCCGAAAAAGCCCGAATGCACCGGCATGCCCGCATCGCACAGCAGCGAGATGCCATCGCTGTCGCGCAGCACGCCGCGGATCACGCGCGCGACATTGGTCTTCCACGCGGGATTGCGCTCGAGCACGTGCAGCGCATAGCGCAGCCGTGCGTGCGCGGTCAGCGTGCGCTCGTCGGGGGCGTCGCCATCGGGCGGCGTCCCCGACGTCGCGGCCGGCATCGCGCCGCTGCGCCGCAGCCAATGCGCGAACTCGATCAGCCATTCGGCGCGCTCCGCATACGGCGCGTTGGCGTCGGCGGTCGCAAGGAGCGCGTCGAGCTGGTGACTCGCGTTTCGCGACGCCCGCCATTTCTTGATCAGGGTCGTCAGGGATTCGAACATAAAGAGATAGATGCCGCTTGACGCCGAGTCCGGCCAGCAGGCCGGCGGCGCGACTTGAGGCTTCGCGTCAAAAAACCAGACATATTACCCGCTAAGCATGAACGGCAATCGGCGGGCCAGGCGTCGCGTGCGATGGCCGCCCAATTGATGCGCAGATGGCGTATGCGCATGGCTCGCGAGCCGATTTGCGCGATGCGGTGCTTCACGAACCTTTCGCTCTGGCGTTCTTCAACGCGGGCGATCGCGTCGGGCGGCCTGATCGCCTACTCGAACGTCCGCTAAACACGAAAGGAGCGAAACATGCCAAATTGGGTCATTACAGGGGACAGTACCCCCATGGATAAGATCGTCGGCTACCGGGACACGCTGCAAGCTATGCGGGCCTTCGTTCATGCCGGCGGCGCATTGCAGCACAACCACGTCAACGTGTACGGGCATGCGTTGCCTTCCCCGAACCCGCCGTGGATCACGTTGCGGTTCTCCAACCATAATTTCGAGGTAAGCGAGATCAACGGTCAGCCGATCGACTACAACTATCCTCAACAGTTGCCGGCGTTCGACTGCGGGACGTTTCCGTTCGCTTTTCCCGTCAACCCGGCCGCCGTCAATCTGAATCAGAAAACGCAACTGCTGTTTCTGTTTGCCGAAGCGGCACGCAGCCGGGTGATCCAGGACCGGATGGAGGGTTCGTTTGCCGGCTACGGCGACGTGGATTTGCAAAGCCTGGAGGTGCTGGCGAGGCATTACGCCGCCACCTGCGAGGTCGTGCAGATCAACTGGGTGCATCCGAACCGGCCGCTGACCCGCGGCGATTATCTGGCGTATGCCGCGACGCTTCCGCACGGCTATCCGGTTCGAATCGCGATCGAGCAGTTGCTTGCCTGAGCTTGGGCGGCCCGGCGGCGCGCCGGTCGCAGGATGGCGCAAGCCGGGCGCTTCGGCGGTGGCGCGCTGACGCCGCGGCGCGAGGGCAGCGCGCAGACGGTGCGCGCCGACCGGATTTCGCGTTGGATTCGAGCGCGCCGGCGGCCCGTTACGACGTGCTATCGACGGACTGCGCGCTCCGCGCCGCCGGGCTGGCTGGACAACGGACGACAGGTGCGGCGGGCGCTGCTGCCGCGCCGCCGGCTGCCGGCCGCTTTGCGGGGGCCGCAGCCTGAGTTGGCGCACGTGCGGCAGAAATCGCGTGCACACCGGCCGTGATTTGATCTGCAAGCACGCCGATCGCACGGCGATGGCCGTCGACGAGCGCGTCGTAGCCCGGCTGCACCGGCTCGACGACGTCGGTGCGACACGTCATGACCATTTGGCTCGGCAGCGCGCGCACGCTCCAGACGGCGGTCAGCGCCGCATGCCGGTCCGGCCACGATTCGAAGCGTTGAACGTTCACGCTGATCCGGTAGACGGGGACATTGGCCGGATAAGCGGAATTCGCGACGTCGATCGTATCGAGCCGCCGCGTGAGTGCCGACGACAGCGCGCGGCGTATCTCGTCGGCAGGCTGCGACACCCAGCGCGTTTGCTCGAGCACGTCTACCTGCGACGGACTCTTCTGGACGACGAATTGATTCATCGCGACTTGTTCCGGCACGTCGATCGCGGGCACCTGGATCAAAAATGCGGGATTCGCGCTGACGGCCGGTGCCGATGCGGCAGCGGCCGCCGCCGCGTCGAGCGTATAGAAGCGCGCGGGCGGCGACGAGCAGGCCGCGAGCGCGGCCGCCGCCGCACCCGCGAGCGAGAGGCGCGCGGCACCGCGCACCGCACGCACGGCCCGTGCGATATGGGCCGCTCGGATCGTGTGTGCGGTCATTTCTTGTCTCCTGGTTTGCCTTGCAGCAACGATTCGGGATGCCGTTCGAGATAGTCGGCGAGCGCGTTCAGCGATTGCAGCGTGCGCGTCAGCTCCTTCAGCGCGCCGCGCACGTCCGATTGCAGCGGCGAATCCTGCTGCAGCGTCGCCTCGGCGGTGGTGAACGTCTGCTTGGCTGCTGACAGCGTATCGCGCGCTTCGGGCGCGACTTCGGTGTCGAGCCGTTTGAACAGCTTGTCCGCATTCGTGAGCGCGCTGTTCAGGTTGTTGCCGATCTGGTCGAACGGCACCTTGTCGAGCTTCTTCGCGATGTCCGCGACCTGCAGTTGCAGTTCGTCGAGCGTATTGGGCACCGTCGGCAGCTCGACCGGCTCGTGCGCCAGGTTGAGCTTCACCGGCGAGGTTTTCGGGAAGAAGTCGAGCGCGACGTAGAGCTGGCTCGTCAGCAGGTTGCCGGTTCGCAACTGCCCGCGCAGCCCATGCTGGACCAGGCGCTGCAGCAGCTCGCGCCGCGCCGTTTCGCCTCTGCTGTCCGTCGCGTCGCGAAAGCGTCTGCCGAGCCGGTCGGGGTACAGATTCATCGTCACCGGCATGATGAAATTCTTCGTCTTGGGATCGAAGTCGATGCCGATGTTCGTCACCTGACCGAGCACGATACCGCGAAAATCGACCGGCGCGCCGATCGACAGCCCGCGCAGCGACTGGTTGAAGCTCATCACGACCTGCACGGGCTCGCCGTCTGGATCGCGCATCGCGTCGGCCTGGTCGGCGCCGAGACGGAACGTGGTGTTTTTGGGCGCGACCGGCCCCGCCGACTGGCCGGTGGGCGCCTGGAACGCGAGGCCGCCGAGAATCACGGTCGCGAGCGACTGCGTGTTCAGCTTCAGGCCGCTCGAGTCAAGCTGCAGATCGACGCCGCTTGCCTGCCACCAGCGCGAATTCAGGCCGACGTACTGGTCATACGGCGCGTTGACGAACACGTTGAACGTGACGCCCGTGCCCTCCTTGTCAAGCGAGAAGCCGACCACTTGGCCGACCTGCACGCGCCGGTAGTAGACGGGCGAGCCGATGTCGATCGAGCCGAGCGAATCGCCGCGCAGCACATACTGCGTGCCTTTCTGGTCGCCGGTGACGGCGGGCGGCGTTTCGAGCCCGGTAAACGAGCTCAGGGTCTCGTCCGAGCGGCCGGCGTCGGCGCCGATATACGCGCCCGACAGCAGCGTGCCGAGCCCCGACACGCCGCTCGCGCCGACCCGCGGCCGCACGATCCAGAAGCGCGAATCCTTCGTGGCGAAGCGTTCGGCTTCCTTCTTCAACTGCACGTCGACGAGCACGTGCGACAGATCATTCGACAGCTTGATCGTCTTCACCATGCCGATCTCGACGTCTTTGTATTTCACCTGCGTCTTGCCGGGTTCGAGGCCTTCGGCGCTGCGAAAGCTGATCGTGATGTCGGGGCCGCGATCGAGCACGGATTTCACGACGAGCCCGATGCCGATCAGCGCCGCGACGAGCGGCACGAGCCAGACGAGCGACGGCAGCCAGCCGGTGCGCCGGCTAACGACGGGCTCGGGCAGCTTCGGCGGTTCGCCGCCGGATGGGGAGGGGGGAGCCGCATTCGGGTCGTGCTGCGGGCCTTGCGGACTATTCATGAGGATTCCCTGACGTTTCTTCTACGTTGTCCCAAATGAGTCGGGGGTCGAACTGCATCGACGCGATCATGGTCAGAATTACGACCGCGCCGAACGCGAGCGCGGCGGGGCCGGCGGTGATCGTCGCGAGCGAGCGGAAATGCACGAGCGCGACGGTCAGCGTGACGACGAAGATGTCGAGCATCGACCAGCGGCCGATGCGCTCGACGATCCGGTACAGCCGGGTGCGCTGCATCGGCCGCCACGCGGAGCGGCGCTGCGCGGTGACGACCAGAATGAGCAGCACGCCGAGCTTGAGCATCGGCACAAGGATGCTGGCGATGAAAACGATGGCGGCCAACGGCCATTCGCCCGATATCCAGAAATAGACGACGCCGCTCATGATCGTGTCATCCTGCGAGCCGACGATCGATGTCGTGTGCATGATCGGCAGCAAATTCGCCGGCAGATAGAGGATCGTCGCGGCGATCAGGAACGCCCATGTGCGCGCGATGCTGTCCGGCGTGCGCAGGTGCAGCGTCGCGCCGCAGCGCTCGCAACGTGTTTTCGGGTGCGGCGCGCCGGGCGAAACGGGCGCAAGTTTCTGCACGTGCGCACATGCATGGCAGCTCGCCATGCCGGCACGCGCGGCGGTGACGATCTCGCTCATCGGCAGCGTGCCTCCTCGGCCGGGCTGGCCGATGGGCGCTCGCCCGGCTTGCGCCCGCGTTCGTTCAACTCGTCGGCGATATCCCACAGCGTATGCGGCTCGACCATGACGACGACCGCGAGTATCAGTGTGAGCGCGGCGAACGCGAACAGTGCGGCGTCCGGAATCACGCGCGCCAGACTCACCATTTTCACGATCGTGACGAGGATGCCGAGCATGAACACCTCGATCATTCCCCACGGCCGCACGAATTGGATTGCGCGCAGCACGCGGTTGAAGCCGGGCGGGACGATGCCGGCGCGCAGCGCAAAAAGCACGTAGAGAAGCGCGGCGAGCTCGATCAGCGGAAACAGCAGCGTCGAGCAGAACACCATGACCGCGACGATTTCCATCCCCTGACGCCACAATGTATCGAGCGCGCCGATCACGGTCGTCTGCACGCGCATGCCGTTGACGTCCATTTCGAGGATCGGAAACCCTTGTGCGATCAGGAACGTGATGAGCGCGCCGAGCGTGAGGGCGCAAAGGCGGTCGATTTGCGCCGAGCCGCTCCGGTAGAGCAGTGCGTCACAGCGCGGGCAGCGTGCGGTTTGTTTGCCGCTAAGGCGTGGTTTGTGCAACAGTGCGTCGCACTCATGACAGGCAATGAGAGTGTGTCGTTCCATAGAAAGGGACGGTTGCGCGGTATTGCCGGTGCATGCCCGCAGGGCTGGAATCCGCGCCCATATTACCAAAAGGGCGATTTGCCCGGCGTCAAGTATGCGACATTCGGCTGACGGAGGCGGTCGGCCGCTCGAGCCGCCGGCCGCCTCGCGCCGCCGTGCGCGCTTCTGCCAAGCGCGGCCGGTTACGGTAGCATGGCGGCCGTGGAATGAATGCGTTGCACGGATACGAGCGCGCCGGCGCGGCGCTTCGCATAACTGGAGAATTCATGACCTCGCTTTTTTCATCTGCCTCGGCCCCGCCGGTGGCGTATACGCGCACCGCGATCGCGCTTCATTGGCTGATCGCACTCCTGATCGTGTGCGGCTTCGCGCTCGGCTGGCTGATGACCGATATTCCCGGTTTCACGCCGGCCAAGCTCAAGTACTACTCGTGGCACAAATGGATCGGCGTCACCGTGTTCGCGCTCGCGATCGCCCGCGTGCTGTGGCGCGCCACCCACGTGCCGCCGCCGATGCCGGCCGGCATGCCCGCGTGGCAGCGCGCGGGCGCACACGGCGTGCATGCGCTGCTCTACGTGCTGATGCTCGCGATTCCGGCCACGGGCTATTTGTACAGCTCGGCCGCGAACATTCCGGTCGTCTACCTCGGTCTCGTGCCGCTGCCGCGCCTGATCGACCCGGACCCGGCGCTGAAGGCGACGTTGAAGGCGGCGCACGTCGCGCTCAACTACGGTCTGCTTGCGCTCGTTGCCGCGCACGTCGCCGCGGCCGTCAAGCACCAGTGGCTCGATCGCGACGGCGTGCTGTCGCGTATGCTTCCCTTTCTCAAATAACCCGGAAATCAGGAACGCTTATGAAAGTCTCGTTCTACCGTTACATGCTCGCGGCGTTTGCAGCCGCTTCGGTTGCCTTGTCGGGCGATGCGCTTGCACAGGTCGATCTGGCCAAGAGCAAGGTGTCGGCCGTGTCCAAGCAGATGAACGTGCCGACGGAAGGCGTGTTCAAGAAGTTCAACGCGCAGATCAAGTTCGATCCGGCGAAGGCCGCGCAGGGCAGCGCCCAGGTGACGATCGATGTCGCGAGCTACGATCTCGGCGATCAAATGTACAACGACCAGGTCGCGGGCAAGGACTGGTTCGACGCGAAGACGTATCCGCAGGCGAGCTTCGTGTCGACCGCGATCGCGCCCGCGGGCGGCAACAAGTACAACGTGTCGGGCAAGCTGACGATCAAGGGCAAGACCCAGGCGGTCACTTTGCCCGTGACGGTCACCTCCAGCGGCGCGACGCAGACGTTCGACGGCGTGCTGCCGATCAAGCGTTCGGCATTCAACGTCGGCACTGGCGAGTGGAAGGATACGTCGATCGTTGCCGACGAAGTGCAGATCAAGTTCCATATCGTCGCCGCGAAATGACGCGGGCGGCTTAGGCCGCCGGGGCCGCCGCGTCGCGGTCCCGCGCTGTTTTTGTTTCACTCGACTCACGGCTCTGGGCGGGCCGGGAGATTTTTTCGCACCACCACGCCGCCCTGGCGGGCGGCCCCGTCACAAGGAGATTGATTTGAACCAGCAACTGATGATCGCGGCGGGTGCGCTGGCCGCCGCACTGTCGTTCTCGGCGCACGCCGCCCCCGACACCTACAAGTTCGACCCGACCCACACGTACCCGAGCTTCGAGGCCGACCACTTCGGCGGGCTGTCGGTGTGGCGCGGTAAGTTCGACGAGTCGAGCGGCACGGTGACGCTCGACCGCGCGGCGAAGACGGGCACGGTCGACGTGACGACGAAGGTTGCGTCGATCGCGACGGGCAATACGAAGCTCAACGAGCATTTGCAGACCGCCGATTTCTTCGATTCGGCCAAGTATCCGGATGCGAACTACAAGGGCACGATCAAGTTCGAAGGCGACAAACCGGCGGAAGTGGTCGGCAATCTGACGCTGCATGGCGTGACGAAGCCGCTGACGCTGAAGATCGTTTCGTTCAAGTGCATGCCGCATCCGATGCTGAAGAAGGAAGTATGCGGCGTGGATGCAGCCGGCGAGTTCAACCGCGACGATTTCGGCCTCGACTACGGCAAGCAGTACGGTTTCAAGATGAAGACGAAGCTGCTGATCACGGCCGAGGCGGTGAAGCAGTAAGCGTGATGCGAAACCGCGCGTGCTTGCGCTGCGCGGTGGAGCAGGCTACGCGGCCGCGCTTCGCAAGGAGCGCGGCCTTTTTTTGTGCGCTGGGATGCGCACAAAAAAAGGCCGGTTCGCAACGAACCGGCCTTCATCGTTTTCAAGCGTCGCCGCCGAGCGGCACGTTCAAAGCAGCACGAGCAACGCTTTCAAGCGGTGCGAATCCCGCTCAAACCTGGGCTCCCGCATTCGGGTCGTTCGGGTCGTGCGCGGCTTTTTTCTCTTTCATCAGATCCTCGCGTTTGATCCCGAGCCACATCGCCAGCGAACCGGCGACGAACACCGACGAGTAGATGCCGAACATGATGCCCACCGTCAGCGCGAGCGCGAAGTAGTGCAGCGTCGGGCCGCCGAAGAAGAACATCGACAGCACCATCATTTCGGTCGACGTGTGCGTGATGATCGTGCGCGACATCGTGCTGGTGATCGCGTGGTTGATCACTTCCTGCACGCTCATCTTACGTTCACGGCGGAACGTCTCGCGGATTCTGTCGAAAATGACGACCGATTCGTTGACCGAGTAGCCGAGCACCGCGAGCACCGCGGCCAGCACCGACAGCGAGAACTCCCACTGGAAGAACGCGAAGAAGCCGAGAATGATCACGACGTCGTGCAGGTTCGCGATGATGCCCGCGACCGCGTATTTCCACTCGAAGCGAAACGACAGGTAGATCACGATGCCGATCACGACGCACGCGAGCGCGAGCAGGCCGTCGGTCGCGAGTTCGCGGCCGACCTGCGGGCCGACGAACTCGACGCGCTGCAATTGCACGTCCGGGCTCTGCGCCTTCAGCCCCGCCATCACCTGGTCGCTCTGTTGCGCGGACGTGAGCCCTTGCTTGAGCGGCAGCCGGATCAGCACGTTGCGCGACGTGCCGAAGTTCTGCACCTGCGCATCGGCATAGCCGAGCTGGCCGAGCGTCGCGCGCACCGGCTCGAGCTGCGCGGCCTGCTGGTATTGCACTTCGATCACCGTGCCGCCCGTGAACTCGACGGACAGATGCAGCCCGCGATGGAACAGGAAGAACACGGCGGCCACGAACGTCACGAGCGAGATCACGTTGAAGACCAGCGCGTGCCGCATGAACGGGATGTCTTTACGGATGCGGAAAAATTCCATGATGGTCTCCGGCGCTTAGTTGGACGGGCCTTGCTTCGGCGGCACGCCCGGCCCCGAGCGGCGGCGCGCGACCGGCTTGCCGGCGCGCGGCGCATTGGCGGGCTGCTTCGGCGTGGCGGCGTGCGTGCCGGCAAGCGGCGCGTTCGCCCGCGCGTCGTCGCCGAGTTGCGCGGGCGCGCCGGGCGCGTCGGCGGCGGGGCGCCACACCTGCCCGATCGCGAGCGACTGAAGCTTCCTGCGTCCGCCGTACCAGAGATTCACGAGCCCGCGCGAGAAGAACACCGCGGAGAACATCGACGTGACGATGCCGATGCAGTGAACGATCGCGAAGCCGCGCACCGGGCCCGAGCCGAACGCGAGCAGCGCGAGGCCGGCGATCAGCGTCGTGACGTTCGAATCGAAAATCGTCGCCCACGCGTGCGCGTAGCCTTGCTGGATCGCGGTTTGCGGCGCCGCGCCGTTGCGCAGCTCCTCGCGGATGCGCTCGTTGATCAGCACGTTCGAGTCGATCGCCATGCCGAGCGCGAGCGCGATCGCGGCGATGCCGGGCAGCGTGAGCGTGGCCTGCATCATCGACAGCACGGCGATCAGCAGCAGCAGGTTCACCGACAGCCCGATCACCGACACCAGGCCGAACAGCATGTAGTACGCGATCATGAACACGGCGATCGCAACGAAGCCCCAGACCACCGAATGGAAGCCCATCTTGATGTTGTCCGCGCCGAGGCTCGGGCCGATCGTGCGTTCCTCGATGATGTCCATCGGCGCGGCGAGCGAGCCCGCGCGCAGCAGCAGCGCGAGATCGGTGGCCGCCTGCGGCGTCGGCTGGCCGGTGATCTGGAAGCGGTCGCCAAGCTCGGACTGGATCGTCGCGACGGTCAGCACTTCGCCGCGGCCCTTCTCGAACAGCACCATCGCCATCGGCTTGCCGATGTTCTCGCGCGACACCGCGCGCACCGCGCGGCCGCCTGCCGCATCAAGGCGGATGTTGACGGACGGACGCTGATGTTCGTCGAAACCGGCCGACGCGTCGATGATCCGGTCGCCGGTGAAGATCACTTGCTTCTTCAGCAGCACGGGCGTCTGGTTGCCCTGCGTGAACAATTCCTCGCCGGGCGGCACCGGATCGTTCGGATTCGGGTGCGTGTTGAGCGGATCGGCGAGGCGCGCCTCGAGCGTCGCCGTGCGGCCGATGATGTCCTTCGCCTTCGCGGTGTCCTGCACGCCCGGCAGCTCGACGACGATCCGGTCGTTGCCCTGCTGCTGGAGGATCGGCTCGGATACGCCCAGCTCGTTGACGCGGTTGTGCAGCGTCGTCAGGTTCTGCTTGAGCGCGGCGTCCTCGACGGCCTTTTGCACGGCCGGCGTGAACGTGCCGACCACCTGATAGCCGCCGCCGCCCGGCTGCGTGGCCCATTGCAGCTCGGAGACGGACTGCGCGAGCAGCTTGCGCGCCTGCTCCGCGGTGTCCTGGTCGGCGAAATTCGCGACCACAGCTTGGTCGACGCGGTTCACGCCGCCGTCGCGGATACCCTTGTCGCGCAGCAGCGTGCGCGCGTCGGACGCGTCGGAGTCGAGCTTTTTCGTCAGCGCGCCCGTCATGTCGACCTGCAGCAGGAAGTGGACGCCGCCGCGCAAATCGAGACCGAGATACATCGGCAGCGCGTGCAGCGCACTCAGCCAGCGCGGCGACGCGCTTTGCAGGTTCAGCGCGACGACGTACTGCGGATCGTTCGGATCGGCGTTCAGCGTCTTTTGCAGCAGATCCTTCACGCGCAACTGCGTGTCGGTGTCCTTCAGGCGCACGCGGATGGTCGCGTTCGCGGATGCGTTGTCGAACGTGACGTCGTCGGCCGCGACGTTGTTGGCCTTGAGCGCGGTTTCGACCTGCGCGAGCGTGTCGGCGCCGAGCTTGACCGTGGCCTTGCCGCTCGACACCTGCACCGCCGGCGCTTCTCCGAAGAAGTTGGGCAGCGTGTATAGGAAGCCGATGGCGAGCGCCACGACCATCACGACATATTTCCAGAGTGGATAACGATTCATGAGGGGGCCGAACGGGTGGGTTGGCTGGGATTGCGCCGCATCCGGCGCCGCCCGCGCCGCGCATGCGGCGGGGCGCTCGGGCGCGCGAACGCGGCGGCGGGGGCTTACAGCGACTTGATCGTGCCCTTCGGCAGGATGGCCGTCACGGCGGCCTTCTGCACGGTGATTTCGGTGCCCGACGCGATTTCGACGCCGATATAGGCATCCGTCACCTTCGTCACCTTGCCGACGAGCCCGCCGCTCGTCACCACTTCATCGCCCTTGGCCATCGCGGCGAGCATGTTCCGGTGCTCCTTCTGCCGCTTCATTTGCGGACGGATCATGATGAAGTAAAGCACACCGAACATCAGCACGAGCGGCAGGAAGCTCATCAGGCTCGATTCGGCGCCGCCCGCTGCGCCTTGCGCATAGGCATTGGAAATGAACGACACGTTGGTCTCTCCGTGGGAAGATCGAAAAAAACAAGCCGGTTATTCTACCACCGGCCCTCATTGCGACAGCGGCGCAAATGCGCTTTGGTTTCAAGCTGTTAACGACCGTTCACGGGCCGCTCACGCCGATTGGCGCGCGTTTGCGTGCGTATCGAAAGAATATTGTAAGATGTTGCGCGCAACCGGCGTGGCGGGCCGTCAGTCGACGCCGCGCGCGCGATCTTGCGCGAAGCGCTTCCTGAATGCGTCGAACGTGTGCGTATCGATCGCCTCGCGGATCTCGCGCATCAGTTCGAGGTAGTAGTGCAGGTTGTGGATCGTGTTCAACTGGGCGCCGAGAATCTCGCCGACGCGGTGCAGATGATGCAGGTAGCCGCGCGAGAAATTCCGGCACGTATAGCAGCCGCACGTCTCGTCGAGCGGCTTCAGCGCGTTCTTGTGCGACGCGTTGCGGATCTTCACGTCGCCGAAGCGGGTGAACAGCCAGCCGTTGCGGGCGTTGCGGGTCGGCATCACGCAGTCGAACATGTCGACGCCCGCGGCGACCCCGGCGACCAGATCCTCGGGCGTGCCGACGCCCATCAGGTAATGCGGTTTGTCGGCGGGCAGGCGCGGTGCGACGTGCTCGAGCACGCGCATCATGTCCTCTTTCGGCTCGCCGACCGACAGTCCGCCGATCGCGAGCCCGTGAAAGCCCAGTTCGGACAGCCCGGCGAGCGATTCGTCGCGCAAATCCTCGTACATCCCGCCCTGAACGATGCCGAAGAGCGCATTCGGATTGCCCAGCCGCCGGAACTCGTCGAGCGAGCGCTTCGCCCAGCGCAGCGACATGCGCATCGAGTCGGCCGCTTCCCGGTGCGTGGTCGGCACGCCGTTGGTCGCGTAAGGCGTGCACTCGTCGAACTGCATCACGATGTCCGAGTTCAGCACCTTCTGAATCTGCATCGACACTTCCGGCGACAGGAACAGCCGGTCGCCGTTGATCGGCGACGCGAACGTGACGCCTTCCTCGGTGATCTTGCGCAGCTCGCCGAGCGAGAATACCTGGAAGCCGCCCGAATCGGTCAGGATCGGCTTGTTCCAGCCCATGAAGCGGTGCAGCCCGCCGTGCGCGCCGATCGTCTCGAGGCCGGGGCGCAGCCACAGATGAAACGTGTTGCCGAGGATGATCTGCGCGCGCATTTCGTCAAGCTCGCTCGGCTTGACCGCCTTCACGGTCCCGTAGGTGCCCACCGGCATGAAGATCGGCGTGTCGACCACGCCGTGATTGAGCGTGACGCGGCCGCGGCGCGCACGGCCGTCGGTCGTCAGCAGTTCGAATTTGAGGCCGTCGTGCGCATGCACGTGCGTATGCGTATCGTGGGATGAGCCTTCGGTCATCTGTTTGAACTCCTTGCCGCCGGAGAGCCGTTTGCACGGGGCCGCGGTAAGCGCCGAAGCGCTGGCTGCGGCCGACCCAGTGCGGCGCATGTTGAAAGCGCCGCCGGCGAGGGCCGGCGGCGGTAAGAAAGACGGTGGATTGCGGCCCGGGTTCGCATGAGATCGCGCAGCGGCGTTGCCGGCGCGCCCAATCACCGACACGCTGCGCTCATGCGTCGCGGCGATTCTCCTCGGGCAAGTCCCGCCGCGTGAGCAGCATCGCGTCGCCGTAGCTGAAGAAGCGGTAGCGAGCGTCGATCGCATGCCGGTACGCGGCACGGATCGTCTCGAGGCCGGCAAACGCGCTGACCAGCATCATCAGCGTCGACTTCGGCAAATGGAAATTCGTCACCAGCCGGTCGACGACACGAAAACGATAGCCCGGCGTGATGAAAATATCGGTTTCCGCGCGCGTCGCGGCAAGCGGCCGGCCGGCCGCTTCGGCGTCCCGCGCGGCGGCCTCGAGCGCGCGCAGCGATGTCGTGCCGACCGCGATCACGCGGCCGCCGCGCGCACGCGTCGCGGCGATCTGGTCGACGAGCGCGCCGCTCAGTTCGTACCATTCGCGGTGCATCCGGTGCTCGGCGATATTCTCGGCGCGCACCGGCTGGAACGTGCCCGCGCCGACGTGCAGCGTGAGCGTCGCGCGCTCGACGCCGCGCACATCGAGCGCGGCGAGCACCGCATCGTCGAAATGCAGTCCGGCGGTGGGCGCGGCGACGGCGCCGGGATTGGCCGCGAACACGGTTTGATAGCGGGTCTCGTCGATCGCATCGGGCGCGTGCTCGATGTACGGCGGCAGCGGCAGGCGGCCGTAGCGCTCGATCAGCGTGCCGCAGTCGTCGGGAAAATGCAGCGTGAAGAACGGCTCGACCCGCTCGCCGACCGTCACGTCGAACGCGTCGGCGAGCGTGAGCGTCGTGCCGGCAGCCGGGCTCTTGCTTGCGCGGATTTGCGCGAGCGCGGTGCGCGGCCCGGTCACGCGTTCGATCAGCACTTCGATCTTGCCGCCGCTCGCCTTGCGGCCGAGCAAGCGGGCCTTCAGCACTTTGGTATCGTTGAAGACGAGCAAATCGCCCGGCGCGATGCAGCCGGGCAACTCGGCGAAGCGTCTATCGACGAGCCGGGCGCCCGCGGGTGCGTTGCCGACCTCGAGCAGGCGGCTCGCGCTGCGCTCGGGCAGCGCGGTTTGCGCGATCAACTCGGGCGGCAGATCGAAATCGAAATCGGAAAGCGTAAGCATGCGAAATAAAGCTGCGAAACGGGATTGCAAACCGGGACTGCAAACCGGGTCGGGACGGCCGGCCGCACAAGCAAAGCGCGTGGCGGCGTGCGTGAGCCGCTATGATGGCGGGGTTGCGCGGCCGGCCGGCGTGGTGCGTTCGCGTGACGTGAAAGCCGCTATTGTACTTGCTCGACGAAGCCTTCTCTGACCGATGCCCGTACCCGTTCGCCGTTCCGTTGCCGATCCAGCCGAAGCCGATGTGTTCGACGGCGATGCCGTGTCAGCTCAGGCAACTGCCGACGCCGGCGCACCGCGCCGCGCCGCGATGGGGCGCGGCCGCGCGGCCGCGCCCCAT